>NZ_BPQG01000150.1 GCF_022179125.1 Methylobacterium cerastii | reverse complement strand
TCCCCACGGCACTGCTGATAGCTTGTGACTAGAGCATGCGGTAACCGACGATTGGATGGGACTATATTGCATTCAGCGCTAAAAGGTTGGAGCTTCCTCTCAGGGACGTTTAGTTGTAGCCCCGAGTTCATGTTGCCACGTAGAAATGGAAACCTGGCTGCATATTTCCTGGCTACTTCATGGTTGGACCCGTACATGCGTCCTCCGGGCCTGTTGTCCCAGTGGTTGTTCTCATAAAAGAGGGAAACTGACTGCGCTGAGAATAGGCCGCTGTCTAGGTCAACGCCGTAGTAACGAGTGCAAATCTCGTTGAGAGCGACTTCTGGTGAGTACGCTCTGTCCTCTCTGAAAGCCAAGATGGTGTTCCATTCATCTGCCGTCATACGTATTCCGGCCGTCTCAAGAACTTGCACCAGACATTTTGCCCAGCACACTTTGGCCTTGTTTTGGAATGGATCAACCTCCGCCGGTCGCTCGTTCAACACTCTCATGATACCGTCATGTTCTTCTTGCCATTCCTCCAAAGTTGCACTGAAATCCCCACGTGGAACATTGGTTAACACCTTTATCCACGGGTCACCCGACAGTGTCTTCCACACCAGTCGGTTTTCAGTTCGGGTCAACAGCACATTGACGTGCTCCGACAGTGGTGAGTACAGTGGGTTTTCGTTCACTTTCTGTCTCACGGCGTACACGCCTTTCCTTGTCAGACCCTGGGAAGCAGCTGCGGTCATCACCTCGTGTCCACGATAGTCGATTTGCAGTTGCTTCACCCAGCCGCGGAAGCACGTTAACACGATATCTCCTGAGGCTGGTTTGGAAGAACCGGTGGTGTCAATCTGAATGGGGGTGTTGCATCGGTTCGTCGTTCTCATCTTCCCTTGGTAGTGCAAGGTGGACACGATCGCCGTAACAGGTAGAGTGCATCTTCTGGAGATGCTCTTATGGAGCACCCTTGTACAAATGTTGTGGTTATAGTGCACCTTCAGTTGCATCAAATTGAAGAAACCACACTGCTTGGGGTCGCCGCACAGTACTACCTTACCTGACGGTCTCACCAGCGCGATGAGCGCTAGCAAAGTGCCCGAGTGACACGCGAACGCCTCATCGACGTAAAGGTTTTCTACGCCTTTCTTGCACCCATTCAATAAGATTGAGTCGACGGTCCTAGCGGTCACGTCCAACCCGCGTTGCCTCTTTACATCATTCATGATCTCTTGGCAGTTCTCCTTCTTTCCACTGGCCACCAGATCGCGAGTCGTCACCATGTTCTTAATGATAGCCGACTTGCCCGAACCTGGAACGCCAAACACACCAATGATCGTCGTGTGGTACGGGGCTGCTGGGCGGATCTTGAGTCCTTCGTATGCGAATTCGTGGAAAGGTGGATTGATTAGGTCCCCTGTTAACACAAGGCCTGATGCCTCCTCCTTCTTGATACATGCCTTCTTGTCCACGTCAAACACATACTCTGTCTCTGCCCTCTCAGCTCTCACTTTTTCGTAGCTTTCCTCGTCGGTATTCAAGGCTGGCCCGTATAGCGCTATGTGGTGTAGCTTGCGATTTATAAATTCCCTCTCATTGTACACCATGGTTGCGCTCTCGCTGAGTGCCTGGAACTCACTCACTGGGATGGCCGCTCCTGTTGGGATCAATACCCGTCCGTCGTACTTGTCGACTGGGTATCTGCCGGATCTTCCAGAGTGGGTC
>NZ_BPQG01000149.1 GCF_022179125.1 Methylobacterium cerastii | reverse complement strand
CTCTGCTTGCTGTATCACGTACGGCTCGATCTCCTCGGTGACTTCCAGATCCTGTCTAAGTTGGGCGACGGCTGCTCTACGTCGGCGAGGCGGAGGGATCGGAGGTTCGGTGTGTACCTCGGCTACGACTTCCAGGGTTTCGTAGGTCGTTTCCGATGGAAATGACCATGCGGATCCCGTCGACGTCGTAGAAGTCAGGCTCACATTATCCAGCTGTTCCGGCGGCTGCTGTATGTACTTTCTGGGACTTACTAGTGACGGGACGGTCTGGTCAAAAATTAGCACTCGGTCACACTTCACCTTCTGCACGCCTTCTATCCTGTACTTCGGCAATGGAAAGGAGGAGCACACGATGATGTTTTTGGTGTTATTCATCCTAAGTCTGGCAACCCGCTCCGCGGTCATCGCGTACCGACATAGACACGGTACCGTTTTCGGCGGCGTAGACGAATCGGCGTCCTCTACTGGGCATTTAGTGCGTATGCTGTCCATCGTCTCCCCTAGGGCGTACAGGCAGATCTGCTCGTTAGCATCTTGGAGTCTTGGCCATAAAGTTGATATTTCAGCCATGTCGACCGCCGTCTGGTGGAACCTCGTGCCCTCAAGGTAAGAGTACAGTTTACCGTCAGTTGCACTGTAACCATTTCTGCCGACTAAGCAACTGTCCGGGTGTACCCTAACCAGATCGGTTTCCAAGGTCACGTCTTCGGATACGAGCTCTATTGCCGTCCGCCTGTCGATGGCTTCCTGAATCTTCTTTTCCCAGTTTTTATCTCTGCAGTAGATAACCACGTCTGCATCGGTGGCATCCAATGCCGTGAATAAGTGGTTCAAGGACTGCATCACTCTGTCCTTACCGCCGGAAAAGGTGCCTGTGGATAGCAGCGGTACTGCGACGCTCTTTATGTTGTTGGTACTAATTATGCTAGCCACAGCTCGGTACGCGGCCGCTAGCTCTCTGTCCCCTTCGGCTTCTGTTACGGTGGAGAAGTTCGGTCCCACTGCGTGGATTACGGTCATGCCATCTGCGCGGATCATCTTGGCTGTGCCGACTGGAGTTGCAGCCCCTTTGAAAGATGATGGCCACTTCTTAGCGACCGCCCTGCACACTCCATCGCTCACGGTACCCTTGGCATTGGCAGCATTTACGACTGCTTCCTCACCGTGTCCTGATATATCTGCGCGGCGGACCCTGTATGACGGTGCACAGCCAGCAGTGTGCAGTCCGTTGCAGGCATACATTGAGCTAAGTTTCTGGTTAGCTTGGTGCAAGGTTACCGCTCTTCTGCCGTTATCAAAGTTAGAAAACAGCAGGAACACTTCTGTGTTGCTCGTCACACACGCCGGTCTCAGGACACGGAACGCCGAGAATTTCCTAGCCAGGGCTGTCACCACCATCTCGCTGACTCTGTCTGCGTAACCATATGCTCTCATCAGCAGCGAGCCTCCTGGTCTAAGCAGGTGTAGTGAATCCCCTCCCAGCATCTGCAGACGCATTGAATGGTCGACGCATTGTTGGTAGTGGTGTTGCCGGTACTCAGTATGGATGTTGACGAATACCAGATCGTAACGGCCTGCATCCATAGGTAACCCTAGGTCCATGTCGTACGTGCGGTCCGCGCCTGACACCCGCGGAGGTGCAATCCAGAAGACTCTTTTGTGAGGTATCACCAGGTTGTACTCACTTACAAGTAACATTTGGTGACCTGGAATCTTTTTCAGCAACCACTCTACCCTCTCCCCACGGCACTGCTGATAGCTTGTGA
>NZ_BPQG01000148.1 GCF_022179125.1 Methylobacterium cerastii | reverse complement strand
GGATCATTTCCCGATCTCCGTTAGCCTGTGCCGGGCTCCGCGGGCGCCCATGCTGCAGGATGCGCCCGAAGCCTCGAAGGAGGACCACCGCGACGCCCGGGAGGCGGTCGAGGCGGTACGATGACCGCCCGTCCGGGAGCCCATCCACGACATGGCGGCGACCCACAAAAGCAGGGCAATCTAACACTTGGTACCCCCCGGAAGGTCCGCATCGTGTGGGAAGCGGACCCCGGCCTTGCGTCCATAAGCGGACGTTCCGCATCCGACCCAACTACGCCGAAGAAACCATTTCGTCGGGTGCTCTGAAGCAGACCTAACCCGTGCCTTCGCCGCGGTCTGCTTGCTCAAGCAATATCTGCTGCAACTGGCCGACCGCTGTCTCGATCTGCGTTTCGTTGAGCGACGAGTATCCGAAGACCAACATGTCGTCCCGTGCCCCGGGGTTGAAATCGTAGGCAGCCCCGCTCGAAAGGGCGTAGACCCCTATGCCCTGCTCGCGTGCGAGAAGCTGGATCTGCCGGGCGGGCGGAAAGCCGGGTGGAAGGCGCCAGACCAGATGCAGGCCACTCTCGCCGCCGAGGACGACGGCCCCGTCGAACGTCCTGCGCAGTGCTCCAACCAGACAGTCACGGCGCGCCTTGTAGACCTGCCTCAGGCGGCGCAGGTGCCGGTCGAAGTGCCCTTCGTCGATGAAGGCGGCGAGCGCAGCCTGCTCAAGCCAGGCCTGGCCGTTGCTCATCCGTGCTTTCAGCATCCGCGCCTCGTCTCAGAACATGCGCGGGACCGTGGCGAAACCGATGCGCAGGCCAGCGCCCACGGACTTGGAGAACGTCCCGGCATAGAAGACGCGCCGACCTCCGTCGAGACCGGCCAGGGCCGTCAATGGCGGCCCGTCGTACCGGAAGTCGCTGTCGTAATCGTCCTCGACGATGTAGCTGTCGGTCTCCTCCGCCCATCGCAGTAAGGCCAGGCGCCGCGCCAGCGGCATGGTGGCCCCGGCGGGGAACTGATGCGAGGGCGTGACGTAGAGCAGGCTGCCCTTGGCCGGCGGCAGAAGGTCCGTTCGCAGCCCCTCGCCGTCGACCGGCACCGGATGGATCTCCAGGTCGGCGTTCCTGAAGATCAGCGAGGCTCCGAGGTAGCAGGGGTTCTCGATGCAGAGCTGTCGGGTATGTCCCTTCAGCAGATTGAACACGAGGTTGAGGGCGTCCTGCCCGCCCGTGGTCACGATGACCTGATCCTCGGTCACCGCCACCGCTCTGGCCCGACGTAGGTGCGTGCTGATGGCCCTGCGCAACTCCGGGAGGCCGGCCGGATCGCAGTAATCGGTCAGGTATGTTGTCTCCCGCGCAAGGAGGCGCGTCACGATCCGGCGCCAGATGGCCAGGGGGAACCCCGCCGGATCGGACCGCCCGACCCAGAAGTCGAGTTCCGGGCGGTCCCCTCCGCCACCGGGCGAGCCCGCGAAGCAGAGCAGGGGCTCGCTCGACGCGTCCGGCACCGGGCCGTTCGTGAGGGACCGACTTCCCTGTTGGATCAGTAGGAGGCTGTCCGGCGAGATCGGCTCAACGAACAAGCCCGCCGTGCCGCGCGCCCGGACGTAGCCTTCCGCCGCAAGGCGTTCGTAGGCCAACATCACGGTGTTGCGGGACACCCGGAGTCGCTCCGCCAGAAGGCGGCTCGGAGGCAGAGCCATGCCGGCCTTGATCTGCCCATCCAGAATGATCTCCCGAATGTAAAGGGCGGACCAATTCCAGGCCGCTGTGGCGGAGTAAAACCAGGCCAGTGGCGGCCGGCAGCTTGAACGATGAAGGGGCCCGATCGGGCGCCTTCATCGTTCAAGCTGCCGGCCGCCACTG
>NZ_BPQG01000147.1 GCF_022179125.1 Methylobacterium cerastii | reverse complement strand
AATGTCTACAAGGCCACGAAACCGTACCTAGCGTATTGCGCGGACTGCGGAGACGGGCAGTTCTGTTACAGCCCGGTGGCTATAGAAAAAATTAGGGATGAGGCTTCCGATGGCATGATAAAGATCCAGGTCGCAGCGCAAATTGGCATCAACAAAGGAGGAACACACGAACACAGCAAAATCAGGTACATCGCCGGGCATGACATGAAAGAGGCAAACCGGGATTCTTTACAAGTGCATACTTCCGGTGTGTGCGCTATTCGAGGCACGATGGGCCACTTCATCGTGGCCTACTGCCCTCCAGGGGGCGAACTAAAGGTCCAGTTCCAAGATGCAGAATCGCACACACAGGCCTGCAAAGTGCAGTACAAACACGCTCCGGCCCCAGTAGGCAGAGAAAAATTCACCGTCAGGCCCCACTTCGGTATCGAAGTGCCATGCACAACGTACCAGCTGACTACCGCACCGACGGAGGAAGAGATCTACATGCATACCCCACCGGATATCCCAGACATAACGTTGCTGTCGCAGCGGTCAGGTAACGTAAAGATCACAGCAGGAGGAAAAACCATCAGATACAACTGCACGTGTGGTAGTGGCAACGTGGGCACCACCAGTAGCGACAAGACTATCAATTCGTGCAAAATAGCACAGTGCCACGCTGCGGTGACTAACCACGATAAGTGGCAGTACACCTCCTCGTTTGTCCCTAGAGCCGACCAGTTGTCTCGCAAAGGTAAAGTGCACGTACCCTTCCCTCTGACCAACTCCACATGCAGGGTGCCCCTTGCACGTGCACCAGGTGTCACATACGGAAAGAGAGAACTGACAGTGAAACTGCATCCAGATCATCCCACGCTGTTGACGTACCGGAGTCTAGGAGCAGATCCGCGTCCGTATGAGGAGTGGATAGACCGATACGTCGAACGGACCATACCGGTGACCGAAGATGGGATAGAGTACAGATGGGGAAACAACCCACCCGTGCGCTTGTGGGCCCAGCTGACAACTGAAGGCAAACCCCATGGGTGGCCGCACGAGATCATACTCTATTACTATGGGCTATACCCAGCAGCCACCATCGTCGCTGTCTCAGCCGCGTGTCTCGCAGTCGTACTATCGCTGCTGGCGTCATGTTACATGTTCGCCACTGCACGCCGCAAGTGCCTGACCCCATACGCCCTGACCCCCGGAGCCGTCGTCCCGGTAACACTAGGAGTACTATGCTGCGCACCACGAGCGCATGCCGCGTCGTTTGCGGAATCTATGGCGTATCTATGGGATGAGAATCAAACCCTGTTTTGGCTGGAGCTTGCAACGCCGCTCGCTGCCATAATCATACTTGTATGCTGCCTGAAGAACCTGCTTTGCTGCTGCAAACCGCTATCTTTTTTAGTGTTGGTGAGCCTGGGAACTCCCGTCGTAAAATCTTACGAACACACCGCAACGATCCCGAATGTGGTGGGATTCCCGTATAAGGCTCACATTGAGAGGAACGGCTTCTCCCCGATGACCCTACAGCTTGAGGTACTTGGAACCAGCTTGGAACCCACACTAAACTTAGAGTACATAACCTGTGAATACAAGACAGTCGTGCCGTCACCTTATATCAAGTGCTGCGGGACATCAGAATGCAGATCCATGGAGCGCCCCGACTATCAATGCCAGGTCTACACAGGAGTGTACCCATTTATGTGGGGCGGCGCATACTGCTTCTGCGACACTGAGAACACCCAGCTGAGTGAAGCATACGTTGACAGATCGGACGTATGCAAGCACGACCATGCCGCGGCCTACAAGGCGCATACTGCGGCAATGAAAGCCACCATCCGAATAAGCTACGGGAACCTCAATCAGACAACAACGGCGTTCGTCAACGGGGAGCACACAGTGACCGTCGGAGGCAGCAGGTTTACTTTTGGTCCAATCTCCACTGCCTGGACGCCTTTCGACAACAAGATTGTCGTCTATAAGAACGACGTCTACAACCTGGACTTCCCACCCTACGGGTCAGGACAACCAGGAAGGTTTGGAGACATCCAGAGCAGGACGGTAGAGAGCAAGGACCTGTATGCCAACACCGCCCTCAAGTTGTCAAGACCTTCGTCCGGTACTGTTCACGTGCCTTACACACAGACCCCTTCTGGCTTTAAGTACTGGATAAAAGAGAGAGGCACGTCGCTGAATGACAAGGCTCCCTTTGGATGCGTAATCAAGACCAACCCAGTTAGAGCAGAAAATTGCGCCGTTGGCAACATCCCAGTCTCCATGGACATCCCGGACTCCGCGTTTACGCGCGTGATTGATGCACCTGCCGTCACAAACCTGGAGTGCCAAGTGGCGGTCTGCACGCACTCATCGGACTTCGGCGGGATTGCGACTCTGACTTTCAAAACCGACAAACCCGGAAAATGTGCTGTCCATTCTCATTCGAACGTAGCCACCATACAGGAGGCAGCTGTGGACATCAAAACAGATGGCAAGATAACCCTGCATTTCTCTACAGCATCAGCATCCCCGGCATTCAAGGTATCTGTGTGCAGTGCCAAAACGACATGCATGGCAGCGTGTGAGCCGCCGAAGGATCACATCGTCCCTTATGGGGCGAGCCATAACAACCAAGTTTTTCCTGACATGTCTGGCACGGCAATGACATGGGTGCAGCGGGTAGCTGGCGGATTCGGCGGGCTAACACTCGCCGCTGTGGCAGTACTTATACTGGTGACGTGTGTGACTATGCGCCGCTAACCGGGAGGCTTGACATAATGTATATATATAAGCATCATAGTTTTAATAAAGCATATAAATAATCAAGTAGATCAAAGGGCTACCTAACCCCTGAATAGTAACAAAACGCAAAATACAAAAACATTAGTTCAAAGGGCCAGTAACGCTTTGATCTACTTGATTATTTATATGCTTTATTAAAACTATGATGCTTATATATATACATTATGTC
>NZ_BPQG01000146.1 GCF_022179125.1 Methylobacterium cerastii | reverse complement strand
CACCGAACTGTATTCCTGTGCTGACATCTCGGTCCCCAGTGTTCGTAAGGTCGCTACCGAACCTCCATTAGAACCGGAAGCTCCTATCCCGGCACCAAGAAAGAGAAGAACCACTGGCACCACACCTCCGCATAACCCCGAGGATTTCGTTCCCAGGGTACCGGTTGAGTTACCGTGGGAGCCGGAAGACCTAGACATCCAATTCGGTGACTTGGAGCCACGCCGCCGGAACACCAGGGACCGAGATGTCAGCACAGGAATACAGTTCGGTGACATCGACTTTAACCAGTCCTGACTAGGCAGGGCTGGCGCGTATATCTTTTCGTCTGACACTGGCCCGGGTCACCTACAGCAGAAGTCCGTAAGGCAACATGAATTGCCATGCGAGACTCTGTATGCCCATGAAGACGAACGCATATACCCGCCGGCATTTGACGGAGAGAAAGAGAAGGTACTCCAGGCAAAGATGCAGATGGCCCCGACAGAAGCGAATAAGAGCAGGTACCAGTCGAGGAAAGTAGAGAACATGAAGGCATTAATTGTAGAAAGACTACGCGAAGGAGCAAAGATGTACCTCCATGAGCAAACCGACAAAGTACCCACGTACACCAGCAAGTACCCTAGACCTGTGTACTCACCATCGGTGGATGACAGCCTGAGCGATCCGGAAGTGGCTGTGGCCGCCTGTAACTCTTTCTTAGAGGAGAATTATCCGACCGTGGCGAACTACCAGATAACCGATGAGTATGATGCTTATCTGGACTTGGTCGACGGCTCTGAAAGCTGCCTCGACAGAGCTACGTTCTGCCCGGCCAAACTAAGATGTTACCCTAAGCACCACGCATACCACCAACCACAAATCAGGAGCGCAGTACCTTCCCCTTTCCAAAACACGTTACAAAACGTGCTAGCCGCGGCCACTAAAAGAAATTGTAATGTCACCCAAATGAGAGAATTACCAACCATGGACTCTGCGGTGTTTAACGTAGAAAGCTTCAAAAAATACGCCTGTACCGGCGAATATTGGCAAGAATTTAAAGACAATCCTATACGGATCACCACCGAAAACATAACGACGTACGTGGCTAAACTCAAGGGTCCAAAGGCTGCTGCCCTTTTTGCCAAGACGCATAACCTGGTGCCGCTCCAGGAGGTGCCAATGGACCGCTTCGTGAT
>NZ_BPQG01000145.1 GCF_022179125.1 Methylobacterium cerastii | reverse complement strand
GGTGCTTTGCCATTTTGCTTAGTCGTCAGGGCAGAAACTGCACTGATTAGCTGCTGCATCTGTTGGGCCTGGACGATCGGAGTTTGCAGCTCTGGAATCATGGGTGGGGCCGGCTGCATCGGCACCCGCCATGGACGGAACGCCGGGCGTGGTCGCCAACGGCGTCCGTAAAAGGTTTGAGTTGGGATGTAATTCATGGTGTCTGTAATACGTGGTCTTTAGATGTAGTGTAATCCTGCATCTATTTAGGACCGCCGTACAGATGTATAATGGGACCTCTTATTTTCCTAAAAGACTTCAAATTCTTAGACAGCGTGGACATCGCTCTAGTGATGTTCCCGACGCCACTGACTTGGTATCTTGAGCTCAGTGCCACGTCTAATTCTTCTCTCAATCCTATGCGGGACCACTTAACTGTTTCGTCTTTTAGTGCCCTTCTTCTGTCTTCATCCTGGTTGTCGTCCGCTGGGAGCGGTTTCCCGAGTTTGAACAGCCTCTTTAACGGGTCTGCAACCCTACACGCTGTACCGGCGACACTGTCGTACAGGATGAATCCTCCACAAAAGTACGGTGGTTTCTCACACATTGTGGCATCGATGATCTTTACTTCCATGTTGACCCAACTCGCACACCTTTCTGCCATTAGCGGGTCTGACCTCACGCCGTGCACTATGTTGTCATCACCTATGAAGGCGGCGCACGCCGAGGACGATAATTTGTCGCGTAAGACGCGGCACGCTATGACAATGTTCAGCAGCGTGTTGATGAAGAGTGTAAGAAACATTCCTGACTTCATCATAGCACCGAATTTAAATCTTGTACCGGTAGGTAGATGCACACTCGTGATCTCACCAAACGCAGCTTCGATAAGGTCCAGCAGTTCTTGGTCGACCCCGAGGTCTTCCAGAAGCATTAGCGCCGTTAGCGCTAAGGAGTCGTCTTGGCTCTTATCGAAGGATGCGATATCTGTCTCCAGTACAGCATCTCCCGGTTGAAAATGTGCCGCTATGATGGCATCAAAGTCCTCCGCCGACATGTCAAACAGAGTGTGAATGTTCGGGGTCAGAACGGCTTTTAGCCGCCTGACTAACTCTCTGTGGATTCCGCATAAATATGCCGTGGCCAATGG
>NZ_BPQG01000144.1 GCF_022179125.1 Methylobacterium cerastii | reverse complement strand
GGCCCTCACCGGAGGCGTACTCGCGGCCGAACGATCCGGCAGCAGGTCGATGGGACGGCGGCGTTCGAGGTCGACCAGGATGGTGCCATAGGTTCGCCCCTTGCGCAGGCCCCCATCGTCGACACCGACGATGATCGGTTTGGATCGGGTCGGCAGCGGCCATTTGCGGATGTCACGCAGCAGCGTCGTGGCACGGGTCGGCATCGCCAGGTGCGGCCGCAGCCTTGGCCAGGTGCGGCAGCAGCCATGCGGCGGGCGTGGCACCGAGCGCCAGCGCGGTCCGAACCTGGGCCTCGGCCAGCCGGCAGGTCCTCTGAGCGTAGCGGTCGAGAAGGCGGGGCAGACGCTCGGCGAAGGTCCGACGCGCGCAAGCAGGATCGTGGCAGTAGAAGCGCCGGATCGTCAGGGTCGGACGCACCGCCCGACCGCTCGTCGGTAGGTCGGCGGGACGCCGGTGATAGCGACTATGCACTGACCGGCTGACCGTACGACAACCTGGGCAACGGGCATGATCGCGCTTCGCTTGAGCGGTCATGCGAAGGGCCGTGCTCTCCGCACGCGTCACGTGGAGAACGCGACAACCGGGGATGTACCAGAGAAGGGTCATGCCCTGATCTGAGAATCCCTGCCCGGTTCAGCCAGGAGCTACCTCCCAGCACCCCAAGCCGACCCAATCCACCAAACTTGGCGAAGAGCCACTTTCCAGGGGGAAGGCCACACAAGGTCACCGGGGTGAGGGCAGCCATCGAGGCGGCCGGCGCACGCTCGCTCTACCTCCCGGCCTATAGCCCGGACTTCAACCCGATCGAGCAAGCCTTCGCCAAGCTGAAGGCGCTCCTGCGAACGGCCGCCGCGCGCACCGTCCCAGACCTCTGGGCCGCCATCCGAGAAGCCTTCAAGGCCTTCCGCCCGTACGAATGCCGAAACTACGTCGCCGCTGCTGGATATGATGCCTTCGACCCAACATGACCGGCAAGGGCTCTAGCAGGCTGCTGCAGAAG
>NZ_BPQG01000143.1 GCF_022179125.1 Methylobacterium cerastii | reverse complement strand
TCTGCGCGAGTTGATTGATGGATGCGATCTACTTAGAATTGATTAACGGGCTCATCCCGGCTGCAATGGGATACCGTGAGGATCGAGACGCCGCCATTTTGCCTGTATAAGCGTGGGTTTAGGCACCTCTTGCGAGCCTCGGCCTCGACCTTCAAACCTGCAATTAGCGGTTGTAGGAACGGCCTCAGCCTGACGCCCCATCTCATCGGCTTGGGGGCCTACTGCTGCTTACGGCAGAGGTGTGGGTGAGGACGCCAAGCCTCAATCAGGCTTGGCGCATGACACTACCGAAACCAAGCCACGGGCTTTCGGCGATTACCTGCCGTCCCAAAGAGCGGAGGCTTACGTCCGCTTTCCGGCAACGACGATGTCGTGTCGTGCGGCCGAGTTGGGTCGGGGGCGGAACGTCCGCTCAAGGGCGCAGGGTCAGGGTCCGCTCCCCACCCTCTGTGGAAGCTGGGAACGTCCGCTTGCAGGCTGCTCGGTGAGGCAATGACCTAACTGCTCAACGAAAAAGGCGCCCCCCTTCGCAGAGGTGCGCCCCGAGTTGGTTCCGGTCTCGTGAAGGAACGAGGGTCGGATATGATCTTACACTCGTACGAGCAAGGCGTGGTCGGCGATATACCAGCGGTGTGACCGTGTCATGGGTATGTCACTTAGGTTAAAGCGAGGGCATGGCGCAGATCGTTTTGTTGCGTGAGGGAGAATAGAAATGACCTCCATTGAGGGGATCGCGGCAACGATGCGCAGCATCGTGACGCCGGGAATGAAGCCGAAGGAGATCCGCTCCGCGATCCGAGAGAAGCATCCGGAAGCCAGCAAGAAGGACATCGTCCGCGCCGCCTTCTACGCGCTGACGGAGGCACCAGTCGCAGGTACGGAAGCGTTGGCGGACCTGCACCACTTTGCTTTGACCGAGCGTGGCGCCGACGAGGGTGCCGACGTGATTTTGAAGGCCAGCAAGCGCAAGCGGAAGAAGCGTTCGGCTGATGCACTCGAACGGCCAGCCAAGCATTGAAGATCTCAGTTTCGCCTCTGGCTGCGTCTGTCGTGGGTCGGAGACGGAACGGCCGCTTCAGGGTCAAGGGTTGGGGTCCGTTTTCCACCCGTTGCGGACGTGTCTCAATTAAACGTCAAACTCGAACTAATTCGCATTGAAGGTTTGTATGTCAGTTTGCGTTTATGACCCGCGTTTTCCTACGGGGCTATCCGGCGTGTTTTGTTCGAGCATCCGAACTACCCCGGGGGGTGAATCGACCCGACCCAGGCCGTAGCTCAAGCTCATGGAAGCCGACCTACGATTGCAGCTACGTTGCTCGAAGCTACCTCAGTTCCCCCTAAATTTCAGTGGCAATGTGCGATAGCGGACTCTGCGTCGAGCACGCTCAGTCCAACCATCCGAGTTGCCGCGTTCCAATAGGGCTTGCCCCTGTGGAACGTCCCAAGCGGCATCCATAGCAGTTCCAAAAGATAGGTCTTGCGTTTCGGAACGCACCGAGACTCTATGTTTTAGGTCCTATTGGAACGCTCTGCCTCGGAGACCGTCATGCTGATTGGCTATGCCCGCACCTCGACGTTGGAACAGGAAGCTGGGCTCGAGGCGCAGATCCGAGACTTGACCGCACTCGGGTGCGAGAAGCTGTTCCGAGAGCAGGTCTCCTCCGTCGCCCCGCGCAAGGTCCTCGATGGCGCTCTGGAGTTCGCTCGCGCGGGCGACACGCTGGTGGTGACCAAGCTCGATCGGCTGGCCCGATCGGTCACGCATCTGGGCAACATCATCGCCGCGCTGGAGGCGAAAGGCGTAGCGCTACGTATCGTCAATCTCGGCGTGGATACCGCGACTCCGACCGGCAAGCTGATGCTCAACGTCCTCGGTGGCGTCGCGCAGTTCGAGCGGGAGATGATGCTGGAGCGGCAGCGCGAAGGCATCGCCAAGGCCAAGGGCGAAGGCGCCTACAAGGGTCGTAAGCCCACCGCGCGGGCCAAGACAGCGCAGATCGAAGCATTGTCGGCAGAGGGTCTGAGCATGGCCGCCATCGCCGTCAGACTCGGCATCGGCAAGGGATCGGTGCATCGCGCTCTAAACCCGAAAGCAGCCTGACGGCGAACACGCCGGAACTTGCCGACGCGCAGGCCTGTGCCGCCAAGTGCCTTCGGGCCGGGTCGCTCTTTATGGCTTCGCGGATTTGGCTTCTTGTTGATCCGTCTCAGCCCTGTCTGCAGGACCGGGCGTCGCGACCGGCACGCTCTCGGCCAGGACTCTCACCATCTCGGCGCGGCTGCTGAGCATGATGGCCGGCGGTTCTCCAACGATCGCCTTCCACGCATCCAAAAACTCCCGCTCCGACATGTCGTCGAGGGAGTCCTCTTTCGCGGAAGAGGGCTTCGGTTCAGGAGGGTCAGTTAGCGTCATGGAGCTGCTTACGGGGCAGGCAGCTGGCAAGTTTCCCGGGTAAGTCTATCACAGATTGTGCCGAGGCCTCAGACGCGAAGAAACGCTGGCAACGCCGCTGCTTCATAGTCCATCCGCGGCCCAGAAAGGCCTCTCAAACGTCAGTCGAAAATGTCGGCCTCTTCCCCCTCAGCAGGGGAGGGTAGGTCGTGCTCGATGGTGTTCTCGGCCTCGACGAGCAGCGCCTCGAACGCCTTCAGCTTCAGCCGCTCGGCTTCGTATCGTGCCCGGTGCTCGGCAGCGGTCAACTCGTGAAGCTCCTTCTCCCCCTCGTCTTCCGGCCTGGTCGACCGGTAGTGCTTCAGCACCTTGTCCGCGGCGTCGACCCGGACGCGGGCCGGAAACTTTTCGGCGTTCTCGGGTCGGAGCACCTCTTCAAAGGTTGCGAGGGCCATCGGCACCAGCGTGGTCTCGATCCGGGTCGCGATCTGCTGCCAAACCGTCTGCATGACCGCTTCGCGCCGTTGGAGCTTCGAGGCCGCCACCGCCGGGTGAGCGTAGCCCGCAACTTTAGCCGCGTTCACGGCGTCGGCCGTCTTCGCCATCTCGCGAGCGAAGATCCGCTCCTGGCGCGTCCAGTCGCCGTCCTTGGCCGGCATAACCGCTACCTCCCTAAGTTCCCGTCCAGCCAGAATGTTAATCCAATTTACATGTTCCCGCAATAATCAGCATTTGCCAATTTCAGTTGACCTGGGAGTTCGTCACTAGCCCTGAGCAGAAGAACACCTGACCTGCGGAAAATGCGGCTGGTGCGCATGTGAGTGCTATCCGCCCTCGTTCAGGTAATAGGTGGTGCAGGCTGGCCTGTTAGGCGGCCACGAGGCACCAGGACGCCGCATCAGGAGCACCGGAGAACCGGACGCCGCAGCGTAGACGTGCAGCGTCACCGGCCGACGCCGCCACTGGATCGAAAGCACATCAGTTGCGACAGGCAGGAAGCCCGGCGCATCGCCTCGCGTACGGTGATCGGTGCCCAGGATCGTCTCGACCACCGACGGCATGCGCTTCATCATCCGTTCGGGATGCACCCGCTCGGGTGGGCCTTTGACGTCAACCAGCCAAGCCGGCGCCGCGGTCCGTTCGCAGGAAACGAGCTCACCGAATGCTGCCGCCAAGGCTGCGCGCGGGTCGCGATGCGTTTGTATGTCAACGAGAGCGAAACCGGATTTTCTGCAATCGCGGCGCTGATAGCGATAGCAGCGGAAGGTTTTGAACGCTTCCGGTGCGAGTTCGCCGTCGTCGCCGCGAAAGTGTGACCGGTCC
>NZ_BPQG01000142.1 GCF_022179125.1 Methylobacterium cerastii | reverse complement strand
GCCGTCCAGACACCGCTTACCTTTGAACGAACGGAGACGACCATGAACACTAAGAACATGCTGGCCTACGACAGCGCTGAGCACAGCCCGATCATACGTGGCCGCGCCATGGCTGGTCGGAGCGGATGCCCCCTCGTCATCCGCGGCACGGGCCAACCTCTCGCATCGGATCACTCACGCCTCGAAGCGCAGTTCCCGCACGTGGGCCGGCTTGGCGGGGACCAGGTGGCCGCGCCTGCGCGCATGCGGACACCGCTCGCTGCAGACCGAGCGGCGACCGCCGCGCTGTTCCCGCACATGGATCGGATGCGCGAGCCCAGCATGTCGTTCGTCACCGGCAAGCCCTCGCGCGTGACGGGCTACTGAGATGGGCCGCCCCGCACTGAACGTTGTGACGTCGCGCGATCCGTCCCGCGCCGCGCTCGCTGAAGCCATCGCGGACGTGTCCGCACAGGAAGCCGGCCTCGCCAAGGTCTGCGAGGCGAGCGATCGGGCGAGCGACCTCATCACGACGGCTTTCCTCGACGTAGAGACCGCCGAGACCGAGATCCGCGACGCGCGGGCAACGCAGCGCGACGAGATCATGGCATCCGTCATGCGGGGCGACGACACGCCGGGCAACAGTCGGCTGGTGCAGGCCGAGGAACGCAAGGCCGAAGCCGAACGGCGGCTTGCTGCCTACCGTGCGGCGCGTGATGACCTCAGCGGCGCTTTGAGCGACGAGGAAGCCAAGGTCGCAGCCGCACAGGTCCATCTGCGCGAATGCCGGACGGCGGTGCTCTGGGAGGCCCTTCCGGCACTTGTGGCGGCCTCGATGCCGTTGAGGCAGGAGCTTGCTGAGTACGCCCAGGCGATCGACCTCATTACCGAGCGCAGCCCCGGCTTCATGTCGGCCGACGATCCGCGCCGGAAGCTGCTGGACGCGGCCAATCGCATTCGACAGCCGATCCTTTCGCTTGGATCGGGGGTGACGTTCCCAACACCGGCCTACGCCGAGTGGAAGGCGGCCATTCACAGCCTGGGCTTCGATCCCGATGCACCGCTCCCGAACGCCGCGTGAGTCTGACCCCGGGACAGGGCCGGGCCAATCAGCAACGCGACTAGCACGGCGCCCTCCATTGCCGTGTCGCGCCTACCGGATGGCGTGCCTCAAATGACCGGAACGCCGGCTCCGGGCGCCCCCCTTCGTCCGGGGCCGGCAACTCAGATCAACACGCTGGCCTGGCAGCAGCGCACGGGCGACGCGACCAAGAACGATGGGTTTTACGATCTCGGGAATGCGCCCGCGCAGCCGGAGGCTGCGACGTGAGTGAAAGCGCGAGCCAGGTCGGCTCGCGCTTATTAGATTAGCCGAAATGGCTGTCGTTGAAGGCGGCTCTGCCCTCCAAGGCACCGGACTGGAGGTAATGCAGCATCGGGTCGATGTGAGCGTTGGCGACGTCCGTGTAGTGGCTCTCGTAAGCCTTCACGTCGAAGCTCGAAGACGGATCACGTCCCTCTTTCCAGCCGTTCGCTTCGTAATGCGCCAAAGGATCGAAGTTGGCAGCCTTCACGTCTGCATAGGTCGCCAGGTAGCCCTTGACGTCGAACACTGCGTTCGGGTTGCGGCCTTCGTGCCAGCCGTTAGCCGCGTAGTGGTTGTAGGCGAAGGCGAAGCTATCGCCGCCAGCCGCGATGGCCGCCTTGGCCACGTCCGCGTTCGACAGGAGGTAGTATTCCGCATCGAAGCCCGGATGCGTGTTGAGATCGGCTGCACGGCCGACCGCGGCGAAGGCTTGGCGTCCTTCGGCTTGACCGCTGGTGAGATAGTGAGTCAGCGGATCGATACCGGCTCGTGCCACATCTGTGTTGCGAGCGAGGTAAAGTTCATTGTCGAAGTAGGCGGAGGGATCGCGCCCCTCATGCCAACCACTGGTGTCATAATGATTTAGCGGATTGACCCCCGCGGCGCGCACATCGGCATTGGACGCTAAATATCCATTGGTTGAGAAGTAAGCGTTGGGGTCGCGGCCTTCATGCCAGCCTGAAGCGTTGTAATGTGCTGTCGAGTCAACACGTAGATTGAAAATATCGCGGTTGTGCGTGTAGTAAAATAAATTATCTACAAGAGCTGCTGATCCAGTATTTTGGTTTATTGTTATATCGTTAAAGATAAAATGAGCTCCGCCAATAAAGTCAACCTTAGTACCACTTGCCAGAGTCATAGTCGTGGCATCACTTACGGATGACACCGCGGCATCACTAAGATTAAAATGAAAAGTAATGCTGTCATTGCTTATCGAAGCTGGCGCAATAACGTCTGTACTACCAGCTCCATCAGTAGCTATTACATGAAAATTATGAGTACCAGATGTGCCGACAGTAGTCGCAAACCAAAACGATCCCAGGACAACCGCTGTGCCCAAATCCTTGGCGCCATCGAAGACGCGAACATTCATGTCTGATGCGACATCCACTTTCCCCGTCAAATACCCATCAAAACTACCATTCGGATTTAAACTTATAGACTGCGTACCTATGAGTATAGATGGAGCTTTTGCTTCTACAGTAAAATCGATACTTGATGTCGCCTCCCCACCATGACCATTGCTGACTGTGAAACTAAATATGTCGTGGACTATTGATGCTTGTGCGGCAGAAATTGCACCGTAGTTATCTGCGCTATATGAGTACGATCCATCTGTATTAATAGTGGCGTGCCCATACGCTCCAGATATCGATTGTCCAACCGACCCACCGACTACATTCGAGATTACTAAAGAATAGCCGTTCGGGTCAGTATCCCCTTTGAGAACGCCAGTGCCCGATTGGCCTTTTGTGCCAGTCACAGTCCCGCCTTTGACCACGAGACCGTTACCGGCCAACACAGATGGCTGCGCGATGGAGGCCGTGTAAACTAACGAAGACGCACCTGATGAATAGACAGCAAGTATTTGATTGCCTTTATAAACAATAGGAAGATAGCTCGACGAAGAGCCTGGGTAATCAATAGCTGTAAATGATCCAGTATCATCTATAAATACATGTTGCTTATTGTTCGAGTCACTATACGTTCCAATAATTTGACCCGATGATGTGATACCAGTAACAGTGGTTGAAGTTCCGCCCGGAGCATCAACAATCCCTGTGATACCGTTCGTATTTACAAATCCATGCTGTTTATTATTGGAGTCATAATAACTGCCATACACTTGTCCGGCAGCGCTAACCCCATTTATGAAGGTGACCGTTGAGTTCGATGTGTCGTAGCTAGTGTAAGATCCGTTGGCATAAACATAGCTATGAAATTTGCTAGAGGAGTCGTAATAATACCCATAGATTTTGCCAGCGGCATTTATTCCGAGTATTGATGTGCTTGTTGCGCCTGACAAATTAAATTCAGTTGAAGTTCCATTGCTATATATGAAAGAATGGGTTTTCATTGAGGTATCTTGGTAAGAACCAGCGACTTGTCCGGCGTCACTAATTCCATATATATATGTATTAATAGATCCCACCGGAGCAATTTTCGTAGTACTATTATTTAAAGATACAAAGCCATTATAGTAAGACCCGTCAAAATATCTTCCGGCTATTTGGCCTGATGAATTCACGCCGCTTACATGAATGTTAGTTCCTCCGAGTGGGTTAATTGTGCTTATGGAGCCATTAATATTAATATATCCGCCATGGACTGTGCCATCGAAGTAATCACCATAAATTTGACCGCTAGGACTAACACCGCCCACGGTATAATTCTGCCACCCTGGGGCAGTGCCGTAGTAAAGTGCATAATTATAAATGGTCATTGCGCTTCTCGGAAAATAAATTGAATTGCCGAGTTTTCATGCTCACAGCAGCTGGCAATCTACTCTTGCTCACTTTTTCCATAAGATGAGTCTGCAAAAAGTTAAAGTGCTACTTTTGAAATTATTTATGGTGTTGCAAAATCGCTACTGCACCCAGAGTAAGTCGTTTTCGCAGGTGGTGTTGATCTTTGCATAAAAATTAGTATCTAAATCGGGCGCGGATATCAAAATTAGGCCCAAGAAGTACAAAACTAATTCAGTCAAAATAGAAGGTATTCTATATTTATTGTTATTAGATCGAATTTAGGAAATATCTTTATATATCAGGTATTTAAGTTGGAATATCTCTGTGAGTCTATTTCGTCGAAATTTGCATATTTCATTAGGCTGAAGCTTCAGCTAGACGCACAAATTGATGTCAAATCGAGCTTATGTAGAAGGTCTGTCAAAATCAAAGTGTCAGGCATATGAGTTGCCTAGGTACAATTGTTGGCAATATTTGCTCCAGTCTGCTTCAGATTTTCGTTAAGATATAGTAATCGTATACTTTCCTGGAGTTGAAGGCTGCTTGGAGGGGCAATTCGCCCCCTGATTATCGTCACGGTGCCGGACGTAGCCCTGGCCTGTGAGCCAGTTCGTCAGGGCGTGTCTGATCGCTTCGGGACGTGAGGGCTTTGGCTCGGGCCGGCCTACGATCAGGGCGCCGGCACTCTCGAGAGTACAGGAGGCCCCGGCCGGGGCTCGAAATATATCTGCGCGGTCGATTGTGCGATCGGCCAGCGCGCGACCAAGTGCGGGCGCAGGGATCGGACCGTCCGGGCCACCAGGCGCGGCGACCCCATCAACGTCTTAACGCTCGCCCCGGCGCAATTCAGATTGCGTGGCCAAATAAGCATATTCAGATCGCGTTCTGCAAATATATCTAACGCGATGACGTTATTTCTGAGATACCGCGGTGTGCAAAAAAGGCACACTGACTACAGATTGCCCCATCAGGCGAAGTGGCCTGCTGACGAAATTTTTGAGCCTCCTTTGATGACCAAATTTGGTCAAAAGAACTTGTATGAAGGTTGCCGATTTTAGTGCCGGGCACACAACATGCCTGAACATCGCCATTGCTCAATATGACGGCGCTCTCCCAAGGGGTGAAGCACCTCCTGCGGCCATGGGTTTCGAGCCCTTGTAGATACGGGGGGGGTATGTGGAACGTTAGTCCGGAAGCAAGCAGCTGAGCTAGAAGTTTATTATAGACTTCATTATATATTTCAGGAAAATTTGAAAGACTTTCGGAATTAGTGTCGTCTTGGTATACATGAACATGGGAAAAATTTACATTTTTTAGGTTTAGCTGCTGGCAAAGCGTAACAAAATCAAAAACTTCATCAACATTTGATCTCATTATAGAAAAATTTGCCGACGTCATCACGTCGTCACGGCCAGTTTCTTGAAGAATTTTAATTGACAGCCGGATATTTTCAATGATCGTCTCAAAAGATATCTTTCCTGGCCTTAGCCGACGATGGGTTTCACCGGTGGCGGCATCTAGCGAGAAATTAATTGCGAACAGGCGACTGCGCGCAACTCGCCGCATATTTTCTTCGTCGACGTAAGCTCCGTTCGTATCAATCCGAAAAGGACATTTAAGCTCATCAATGAAATCAAATAACGGGAAATAACGCGCATTTGTAAAGAAGGGGTCTCCACTGTAATCGACAGAAATGTGGCTAATTCGGCCACTTTGAGCTAATCCACGAATTTCGTTCTGGGATTTTTCGCTCAATTTATTAAACGACTGACGAGAAAACTTTGAAATACAGTGCGGGCAATTTTGATTGCATTGGCTGACGGGAGATAAGCTTATCGCAATGGCTCCAGAGTTCGGCGTGTTTGGGTCGTCAAAAAAGGCAACGCCTTTAAATTCTGCAGCTGAATGACCGGAAATACCTTTTGTCAGCAGCCAAATATCGTTTTTGGCTGTTTTAGGAATTGATAGCGCAACTTGAACACCTTCGCTCAATCCGGTAATTGAACCAGTTAAAATATACGTACTATGGTTTAGGGCAATGGCCCCGTAAGGTAACTTAGTTTTGTAAAATGCATTCCCGTTATCAAATAAGGATAATTCAAAGAAATCCGAGGCTTCGGCTTTCTCGTTGCCTAAGTAGATCTCAAATCCGGTTAGTGCTTTTTTGGGTAAGGCCATGTCAAATATAAATGTTTGCCCCGGGCGTAGCCGGCGAAAAGTGTGAGGTCGTCCTTCTGTCTCGCCATAACGGATAAAGTGTTCATAACCAGAATTAGGCCCAGAACCAGCTAGGCCAACTTGAAGATCTATAGATTGACGTAAATATATTTTTTCGGAAAAATGGGTTCCTTGTCTTTTCGATATCAAATTACCAATAAAGTTCCGAAAAATCGATCTCATTTTAACTTGTCCAGCCCTATATCAAATAAAATTATATCTTATCTGTGGGTCTTTTCGTTTGGCCGGCTTTAGTCGTCCGGGTTTCCGACGCTATTCTGCGCAAATCGTCGAACAAAGAAAGTGGAAATTTGTGGCGTCTTGATGAGCGATGAGCCGTCCAGAAATGAGCAAATCTCGCGCGCGCCATCGGCAAGGCTAAACGTCAGGCAATGTAAGTGGAAAGCGCACGATGAAACTCCACCGCCTTGCCGGGCGCGGGGTGTCATTTCAGTTCGCACCCTCAGGATCCTCGTGGTGCCGAACGTAGCCCTGACCGGTGAGCCAGTCATCTACAGCTTTACGGATGGCGGCTGTTCGCGTCGGCTTAGGGTCGGGCTGATCGGCAATCCAGGCGTCGAGCGGGCGGAGCTGATCCGGAAGCATTCGAACGCCAATCGTGTGGCCCGTGCCTGTCGTGGCCGGACGTCCGCGTTTTTTCGCGCTAGCGCTAATTGACGAGCCCATAATTTGACGCTAGCGTGAATGACGAGCCGGGACAAGGCTGGAACCCTTGCCACGGCTCTAACCCCACCACTCGGTTGAGGAGAGCGGCATGGCTAACCACGCCCATAGCACACGCACGTCTGTAGCGCCCCAGGCTGGCACTCAATCGGCCTTATTACCCCGCGGGGCCGGCAGGCAGCCTGGCCCTGTCACGCTGGCCCTCCGCGCCATGCAGGCAGCCGATCCCGACAAGGCAGCTCACGACGCCATCGAGGCTATTCGCCAGGGCTTGGATCGCCATTTCTCCGAGACAGCCTGGCACCGGCTTCAAGCGCTTCGTCAGCGCGTCGCCGACCGCATTGAGGCTGACCTTGCCTTGCTCGACGTGCTTGACGGCGATCAGGATCTCGAAGCTGACTACGCCTCGCCGGAGCGCGGGCCCGGAGGCACCATCGTCATACTCGGCCGGTCCACGGACGACGAGGATGGTGACAACGGCTGCGCCGACCTCGACGGCTCGCTTGAGCAGCATGGCCACGGCGCCTTCAACGATGTGGTGTTCGCATGAGTGCCCCGGTCGCTACCTGGCACGCGATCGCCGAAATGGAGACCGATGTAGTCAACGTAGGGCGCTGGGCGCGTGCGCTGATCTCTATGGGATGTAGCGACAACTACATCCATCCCGGCGCGGCGTTCGCCGTTGGGGAGGCCTTGGAGAGGCTTGGTGAAGGGCTTGAGGCCAAGTGGAACCTCGCGCTCGATGCCGCCCGCGAAAAGGGGGCAACCGATGACTGATCCTCCCCCGGTTCCA
>NZ_BPQG01000141.1 GCF_022179125.1 Methylobacterium cerastii | reverse complement strand
CGCCGCCCGCCGCTCCAGCATGGAGACCGGCTACGCCTACGGCGGCGGCATCGAGTACGCGCTGCCGACGGAGTCGTTCCTGAACTTCTTCCGCACCAGCGCCGTGACGATCAAGGGCGAGTACATCCGCTACGACCTCGGAAGCCGCAACCTCGTCGTCGCCAACGTCGGCCCGGCCGGCACCCCGGGGATCGGCTACATCTCGCGCGTCTCGACCGAGGGCAGCCTCGCTCGCGCCGGCATCAACTACAAGTTCGGCACCTACTAGGATCTACCGCCAAGCGCCCAGGCGCCTGCATCGATCGGAACACGCGAGGAGGGCGGAGGCGGAAGCTTCCGCCCTTCTCGCGTTTCGGGCTCCCGGCCCATTCGGCCGGAGCGGCGGTTCCGTTCGTCATGAAAATCCTCTAGGGCGTTGCGGGCATGAACCGCATCGCGCTCTATGCCGGCTCCTTCGATCCGGTCACAAACGGCCATCTCGACGTCGTCCGCCAGGCCTGCCGGCTTGTGCCGCGCCTCGTCATCGCGATCGGCGTCCACCCCGGCAAGGCGCCGCTCTTCACTGCCGAAGAACGAGCCGAGCTGCTGAGCGAGACCTGCCGGCCCCTGGCCGAGGCCGAGGGGACGGAGCTTGAGATCGCCACCTTCGACGACCTCGCGGTGAGCGCGGCCCGCCGCTGCAAGGCTAGCCTGTTCATCCGCGGGCTGCGCGACGGCACCGACCTCGACTACGAGATGCAGCTCGCCGGCATGAACGGCGCGATGGCCCCCGAAATCCAGACCGTGTTCCTGCCGGCCTCGATCCAGGTCCGCCCGATCACCGCGACGCTCGTCCGCCAGATCGCGGCCATGGGCGGCGACGTGTCGCCCTTCGTGCCGCACCAGGTGGCCGAACGCCTCGCGGCCCGCTTCGCAAGCCGAAGCTAGGCCACCACCCCTTCCAAGGAGACGATTCCCCATGAACCGCCGCACCGCATTTTTCGCGCTCGCGATCTCCCTCGCGATGGGCACCTCCGCCGCCCGCGCGGCGGATGCCAACACCGTCTTCCTCGACACGAAGGACGGCCGCGTCACCATCGAGCTGCGCCCCGACATCGCGCCCAAGCACGTCAAGCAGCTCAAGACGCTGATCGCTCAGGGCTTCTACAACGGCCTTAAGTTCCACCGGGTCATGGACGGCTTCATGGCGCAGACCGGCGACCCGAAGGGCAACGGCACCGGCGGATCGAGCCTGCCCGACATCCCGGCCGAGTTCTCCTCGGCGCAGTTCCGCCGCGGCACCGTCGGCATGGCCCGCTCGTCGGACCCGAACTCGGCCAACTCGCAGTTCTTCATCTGCCTCGGCGATGCGTCGTTCCTGAACGGGCAGTACACCGTGGTCGGCCTCGTCTCCGACGGCATGGACGTCGTCGACAAGATCAAGAGGGCCGCCCCCGGCGCGGCCGGCGGCGCGGTCCAGAACCCGGACAAGATCGTCAAGATGCAGCTGGCCGAGAAGGCGAAGTAAGCCGCGATGCGAGGGCGGGGTGCGGCGGCGGCGCTGCTGGCCGCCCTCGCGCCCGCTTCGGCGGGTGCGTGGGACGGCCAGCCGTTCTACGGCTACGCCCTCGACGGCGAGGGGCCCGGCTACCCGCTGAGCCTCCCGCAGACCCTGCGGGCGACGATCGTGGTGCCGCTGGCGGCACGCCCCGTCCCCCGCGCGAACACGCTGGCCGAGTTCTATCCGGCGCTCGCGGCGTGCTGGCGCCCTCCGGCCTCGCTCGAGGACGCGCCCGACATCGAGATCACCGCCCGCCTGTCGCTCCGGCGGGACGGGAGCTTGATCGGGCCGCCGCGGATCACGTATGCGAGGGGCGTCGGGCCCAAGACGCGCCCGACCCTGGTGCATGCGACCCTCGACGGCCTGAGCCGTTGCCTGCCGGCGCGCATCACGCCCGGCCTCGGCCGAGCGATCGCCGGGCGACCCGTCGCCCTACGTTTCGTCTACCGGAAGGTCGACGCGAACCGACCCGGATGACGGCACCCGAACACCCCGCCGCGCCGCCGACCGGCGCAGCGCCCCTTCCCCGACCAACCCGGAGACCGACATGGCCGACACCGAAAACCTCGTCCTCGAGACCACCAAGGGCCGCGTCGTCGTCGCGCTGCGCTCCGACCTCGCACCGAACCACGTCGAGCGCATCAAGACGCTGGCCGGCCAGGGCTTCTATGACGGCGTGCCGTTCCACCGCGTGATCGACGGCTTCATGGCCCAGACCGGCGACCCGACCGGCACCGGCTCGGGCGGCTCCGACCTGCCCGACCTGAACGCCGAGTTCAACGCCGAGCCGCACACCCGCGGCACCTGCTCGATGGCCCGCACCAACTTCCCGCACTCGGCGAACTCGCAGTTCTTCATCTGCTTCGACGACGCGCGCTTTCTGGACAAGCAGTACACCGTCTGGGGCAAGGTGACCGAAGGCATGGACGTGGTCGACACGATCAACAAGGGCGAGCCGCCGCGCTCCCCCGACAAGATCGTCAAGGCGACCATCGCCGCCGCCTGACCTCAACGAACGCCCGTCGCCTCCAAGCGTGAGGCGACGGGCGATCCCGGCCCCCCGAATGGGTCATCGAGCATTGGGCGTATCCCCGCAGGCGACGATGCGGGTGACGGCTCTCAGCGGACGTTGATCGAGCCGAAAGCGGCGTTTCGGTCGCAGGGTGACGCCACACGCCCGGTACCGCTCACCTAACATATGTTGGTGCTGTGCTGCGACCGCGCACCTAGCCTACAACTTGCGCGGATCATCCATCGGGCACGTGACGGTCCGGCGCGTCCTGCCTCTTCGCCGAAGTCTCTTCGAGTCGACGCCGTGGATCGCTTGGCGATGCGCGGATGGCCAGGATGTCTCCTCCGCCCCGCCTGGATGAGACCTCACCGGATGGCCGAGAAGCGGGATGCGGTCGCGAACGACGCCGAGCCCATCCGCGACGAAGTTTTGCAGCCGGGCGCCGACACCGCTCGCGCCCGAAAGGTGCCGGCGCAAGGGCCGCGCTACCACGCCATCGTCACCGGCGCCGACGGCGCGAAGAGCCTGCACGCACTCCCGGCCTACGGCGACGACGAGGCCATCGCCCATGCCCTCGCCCTGGCCGAAGGTCGCGCGATCGAGATCTGGGACGGCCCGCGATTGATCGACCACTTCGCGGCGGTCGCACGATAGAGGCGACGCCGCGACTGCGATCGATTAATGGGATTTGGGAGGTATGGAGCGGGTACCGGGAATCGAACCCGGGTATTCAGCTTGGAAGGCGAATGATTCCTCGTTCGTGAGATCCATGACAAACCTTTCGTCCTGCAGCCACTAGGTTTTTCGCGTCACCTCTATCATACCTCGTTTGTACCTCTGTGTGAGCTGAGTGTGAGACGGGTCATGGCGCAAGTATCAATCGTCGACAGTCCCGCAAAGCGTGCGCGGCTGCCGGCTGCAAAGAACCCCTATTGGCAGGGGATCGCAGGCTCCCGGAAAGGCGTATCACTCGGCTATCGTAAGCCGCAGCGCGGGTCAGGGACTTGGACCGCGAAGCTCGTTCTCGACGGCCATCGCCGGGAGGCGAGGCTTGCGCAGGCGGATGATGCAGGGTCCGCCGATGGCGCCCTCCCTTACCCGGCGGCTGTTACGGCAGCGATGGAGTGGGCGCGCGGCGAGCTTCGAAAGATTGAGGGGGTCGACGACGCCCCTGCGCAACCGTCGGCGCCCATCACGGTCGCCACTGCGCTTGATGCCTATGTTGATGCCTACGCGGCACGGAAGAAGACGCCGCGGAACTACATGGCCGGCTTGCTCAAGAAGCACGTGCTATCTGATGCCGCGTTCGCCGAGACACCGTTGGCGAAGCTCACGTCGGAAAAGATTATTGCTTGGCGCAAGCGGCTCGCACCCAACCTCTCTGGCCGGTCGGTCAACTGGATCTTGACCGTCACGCGCGCCGCTCTCAACCAAGCTGCCGATCAGCACCGCCGAGTGCTGCCGCCAAACCTGCCAACTGAGATCAAGGCCGGCACCAAGTCCGTCCCGAGTGAGGCGAACGCTCGGAAACAGATCCTGGCCGACGCAGACATTCGACGGCTGGTGGCCGGCGCCTTCCACGTCGACGAGACCGGCGATTTCGGCCGCATGATTCTGTGCCTTGCGGCAACTGGCGCACGGTTCTCTCAGGTTGCACGCATCAGGGTTGCGGACGTCCAGGTGGAACGGATGCGGATCATGGTCCCGCCGGCTAGGAAAGGACGGCCCGGTAAGACGTCGGTTCCGATTGCCGTGCCGGTCGGCGCCGACATCATCGCTGGGCTGCAGCCTGCCCTCGCTAGTCGCTTGGGACATGAACCTCTTCTCATGCGCTGGACGAAGAAGCAGGTCGGGCCTCGCGAATGGATTAAGACCGAACGCGGCCCTTGGACTGAGTCTCCAACTGCACGACACGATTGGGCCAGAGCACGAGCGTACGCTGGCCTGCCCGCCGACGTCGTCATGTACGCTTTTCGCCATAGCTCGATCGTCCGCGGGCTCTGCGCACGGCTCCCAGTCCGTCTCGTCGCGGCGCTGCACGATACAAGCGTCGGAATGATCGAGGCCCACTACTCGGCATACATCGTCGATGCGACCGAGGATCTCGTTCGCCCGACCTTGGTTCCACTGGCGCCCGCCGAGCCGACACGGCTGTGCCCGATCGCCGAGGTGGCCGCGTGAAGACTCAGCCTGCTGCTCGAACAAAGTTGACGAAAGCTGGTCGGATCATGGGGCGCCCGCCGAGGACACGAGCGGACCTTATTGTAAAAGATCCTAGCCTCAAAGTGACGCGGCGCCTTGTGGGGCAAGCACCGCCGCGCTCCAGGCTTGTCGATGGAGTCTATATTGCCGTATTTGGGCCTCCTAAACCAATATATGAGGACATCAAGAAATCAAAAGGGCGGCCGGTCGCAACCATGAGCGAGGAAACCCTTTGGATAATTAGATCTATCGATGGTGAAAATCGCCCCGGCTATGCTGAAGAACTTGCAGTTCAAATGCAGGCAGCAAAGGGCAATCACGCCATGAAGGCCGAGGGCGTAAAACGCAAATTAACTTCTGTCAGAGCTCAGACCAAGGCTAGGAAAGCTCGATCGCTGGTTAAAATTTCGCTCCCTCGACGCATCGCCGACATTACCGAATAAAATCATATTTTATAATGACTTAGGTCGGTCTAATTATCTCGGCTTTTTGGTAGAAGGCGTCTCACCTATCTCTCCTAGCACATTGCTACGGGAGATTATCATGCAAATCGAAAAGTTACACGGCAGTAGCTCCGCTACGCGTTCTCGTCGTCTGCCCAGCGCTCAGCGACTTCGGGGTACGGGCGCTTCGACATCGACCGTTCAGATGCGCTGGCAGGACCGCCCTCATCAGCAACTCGCGATTGCCAGCGAAATTGCTCAGGTATCCGAAGCGGCTCTCTACAAAGCCGAGAAGGACGGGCTGCTTACGTTCGTAAGGCTCGCAGGCCGTACCCTCGTTGATACGGTAAGCCTGATCTCATTCATCAGCCGCGCAGAGCCGTGGACAGCCTCTCAACGTGGGGCTGCCGCTCGGGCGAAGCGGGCCCAAGTCGCCCGCCTGTCGCTGCGCTGATCGCGGGGTTCCGACATGGAAAACGGTCAGACGCTTGGCGTCCTCTTCGCTCCCGAACAGTCTGCGCTTGCAGCACCGGCCGCCTTTTCGGTTGACGAGTTGGCCGCTTTCTTCCGCATTTCCCGCGCGTCTGTTTGGCGGCTGCTCAAGAAGGGTTCGCTCGCACGTACTCGGATCGGCGGCCGTACGGTCATCCGCCGGATTGATGCCGACGCGTTCCTCGCCCGCGCCGCGGCGGTCGCGTGATGAAGGTCTCACTCCGTCCGCTTCTGCAGCACGAGTATCTCGCGACCGGCGGCCGCTTCGTCGCCGACTCCATCGCGTGCCAGCTCACGCCGAAGGAACTGCTGTCGGTCAGCGCCGCTCTTCATAGCGTCGCCTTTTGTTGCGACGCGCTGTTCCTGAACCCTGAAGCGAAGCCGAAAGCGCCGCTATGGATCGGCGGCACGCTTGCCGACAACGTCACCGAGGGCGAGGCCCTCATCGTTTTTGCGGACGCTCATCCTCGGCGTGGCTATTCCGGTGCGCATCTCAGCATCTCTGACATCGCCAACCATCGAGCGGCTGCCAACGGCCCAAGCCCCAGAATCGCGAAGGCGAACACCGTCGCGCGGGCGCTCAGCCGAGGGCACATCTGTCGTCCGACGCTGCATGCTTTAGCGCCAAAAGAGACGCCGGAGATCCGGCACGACAATTTTTGCTCGCTGGCTGCCCACGTCCTCGACGACCGCACGTTCGATCGCCTGGTCGGCATGACGGACGGTGTGCCCATCATTGCCATCGTAGGCGACACCCGCTCGACCGGCATCACCAGTGGCCGCTTCTTCGTCTCCGTCACCACGCTTCCCGGGGTGTGGCTCGGGATGTCCGAACCGGCCGGCCGCTGCTGAAGAACCAGCAGGTGGACAGCATCACGCAGTTGCGCAGCCTCGGGCTCGTCCTGGCGAAGCGGTGGAGCCTCGATCCAAACGGCGTTCCGATCGGCGCCGGGTACGACAAGGCCAAGCATTTCGCAGTCGTCGAACACTCGGTCTCATGCGTCGCGGATCTTGCGCTGGTGCTGGATGGGACGTCCTCCGATCCGTTCTCATGCGTGATCCGTGGGCGGCCTGGACCTGGCTGCGACATCCGGCGGACAGCCCGTCTCGGCGTGCTCTTCGAAAACGTACCGCGTCGCTGGTCGATGCACGACTTCGACGCGGTCGCCTGTCCGGATTGGCTCAATTGGCGCGCCGAGCCGGCGGCAGCTGCAGATTTTCTTCGGTTGCTGCTGCCCCCGCAGTTTCACGAGGCAACGTGCTGGTGGAGTTTCACCGGCAGCCAGGGTTTCAAGCCCGGCCTGCGGATGCGCCTGGCTTTCTGGCACGACGTCGCGATCAGCGGCGCGGACCTGAAGCTGTGGCTCTGCGAACGCGAGCCCATTCCAGGGAAACCGCGAAAAAGCTGGCCGCAGATCTGTCCGGTCGATGGCAGCATCTATAGCCATGTACAGCCGATCTACGTCGCCAAGCCGGTACTCGCGGCCGGTGTCGTCGATCCGGTCCCGCAGCGGACCGGCATCCTTCGCGGACCCCTCGACGCCGTGCAGACTCCCGTGCCGATCACGGCGCGGTTTACTGCGTCTATTGAACGAACCGGTCACGCCCGCACCACGCCGACAGATCGGACCTACGAAGGTAGCGGCTACGCCTACCATCGCAGCAGGATCGGCGACGATGCGGACGGCTTCCATCTGCCGTTGCGGGCCGCGCTTGCCGCGTGGATCGCGATGCATGGCGCCGAGACCGATCCCACGCCGGTGATCGACGATCTATCGTCGGTAGCGTGGGTGGTCTGTCCCGCAGATCCGGTCCGCCGTGCCGAGGTCGAGGAACGCATCGCAGCGCTTCCACGCGTGGCGGAATGGATTCGTGACCGGCAGCGGGAGACCGAGCGGCGTCTGGGTTCGGTCGGCGCGGCGTGCCATGCGTCCCATCCACTGCCGACACGGACGCTCGCCGAAGCGCAGCATGAGCTCGGTGCCGCGGCTCGCACGGCCTTTCTGCGCACGCGTAGCTTCTTCGCGGTGCATCGCGACACCGAATCTGCCGACGGCAGCGACCGACACAAGGTCGGGGCGTGCGGCCGTGGCGCGGCCGCGCTGTTCGACGGACCTGCCCGTGTCGCGATCTGCGCCGGCGTTGGTATCGGCAAGACCGAGGCCGTGATCCGCGAAATCGTATCGCTGATCGGAGATCGCCCCAATGTAAAGGGCGGACCAATTCCAGGCCGCTGTGGCGGAGTAAAACCAGGCCAGTGGCGGCCGGCAGCTTGAACGATGAAGGGGCCCGATCGGGCGCCTTCATCGTTCAAGCTGCCGGCCGCCACTG
>NZ_BPQG01000140.1 GCF_022179125.1 Methylobacterium cerastii | reverse complement strand
GCCTAGCCCGTCTTATTCATGAGGACGGTGGATCTGGAGTGGCGGGCGTAGCGTAAAGCATTGATCTAGCTTAGGGATTGGGTGCTAACGCCAAGCCCACAAACCAGATCGAGCCCGCCACGCCCGCCATGTCCGATCCTACGGGTCTCCCGTTCGCGTTTCCATCCGTGCGGGGCAAGAAGCTCACAGCCGCCTTCGATGGCGGACGCCTGACCTCGGATGGTGGCGTCATGCTGCTCGCCCAGGCCGCCCGGCGATCGGGGATCGCTGAGAAGCTTGCTGCGGTGATCTCGGATCGACGTGATCCGAGCCGGGTCGTGCACCCGCTGCCCGAGATCCTGCTTGCCCGCATCCTGGCGATTGCCTGTGGTTACGAGGATGGCGACGACCTCGACCATCTGCGGGCCGACCCCGCCTTCAAGCTCGCCTGCGGGCGGCTGCCCGAGAGCGGTGCGGACCTGATGAGCCAGCCCACCGTCTCGCGGATGGAGAACACCCCCGTCCTGCGCGATCTGATTCGCCTCGGGCGAGTGCTGATCGACCTCTACTGCGCCAGCTACGCCGTGCCGCCAGCCGCCGTCACCCTGGACATCGACGACACCTGCGACGTGGTCCACGGCCAGCAGCAGCTGTCGCTGTTCAACGCCCACCACGACGCGCGCTGCTTTTTGCCGATCCACGTCTACGACACCGCCACCAGCCGTCCCGTCGCGATGATCCTCCGTCCGGGCAAGACACCCTCGGGTCGCGAGGTCCGCGGCCATCTGCGCCGGCTCGTCCGGGCGATCCGTCGTCACTGGCCGACGACCGCGATCACCATCCGCGGCGACGGCCATTACGGGCGGCCCGAGGCGATGGACTGGTGCGAGGACAACGGCGTCAGCTACGTCTTCGGCCTGACCGGCACCAAAGCGCTCGCCGCCAAGGTCGAGCCGACCGCCGACCATATCCGGGTGGTGCGGGCCATCGGCGACAAGGATGCGGTTCGCGGCTTTGCCGAGACCACCCACGCCGCCAAGTCCTGGCGGCAGAAACGCCGTGTCGCCGCTCGCATAGAGGCCACCCGCCTCGGCCTCGACATCCGCTACGTGGTCACGAACATCGCGACCGGCACGCCGACATGGCTCTACGCCGAACTGTACTGCGCCCGCGGCCAGGCCGAGAACCTGATCAAGCTGCACAAGGGCCAGCTCGCTTCCGACCGCACCTCCTGCCGGCACCCGGCCGCCAACCAGATGCGGCTCGTCCTGCACACCGCCGCCTACTGGCTGATGCTCACCGTGCGCGACGCCATCCCGACCACGCATCGCCTCGCCAAGGCCGAGTTCACGACGATCCGCCTCCGGCTGCTCAAGCTCGGCGCTCGGATCCGCGAGACCACTGCCCGCGTCCGGCTCGCCTTCGCCGCGGCGTGTCCAGAAGCCGACCTGCTGCGCCACCTCGCGACCGTACTTGCTCCGGCGCCGGCCTGAACCACGGGACTGTGACGCCCCGACGAACCCACGCCCCTCCCTCCAGCGCCGATAAAACGATCCGTATCCAGACGCGTCAGACCAGACGCGGAATCCCGCTCGCCGTCAGCCCAGAAACCACCGTCCGCAAGCGTCCGATGAATAAGACGGGCTA
>NZ_BPQG01000139.1 GCF_022179125.1 Methylobacterium cerastii | reverse complement strand
GGCCTGAAAACAGCGCTTACCTTGAGAAGGTGAATCTCACCGATTCTCGGCGGCCGCTTCCGACCCTTCACAGACCCTCGGAATGTCCGCTTCACTGCAGCGTGGTGGAGGATGCTCTATGGCCGGGTTGGGTGGTTTCGTGTCGGTCCGCTTCCGAGCAGCGGAAGCCTTGAAGCGGACATAGCCAAAGGACGTGCCACGACCCGTTGCAGACGAATGGCCCGTTTGCCGGTAGGTCGTACCTCATGATGGAACAGATGAGCATCCACGTACGGCGAGCCGATCATGTCGGCTTCGCAGTTGCCTTCCTCGACGAGGCCCTTCGGTTCTGGGTCGATGGGCTTGGCGCGCGGCTTGTGCGGACAGGCGAGATGGGGGGAGAGTTCCTTGGTCAAGTGACCGGGGCACATGGGGCGAAGGTGCGGATGGCAATCGTTTCGCTAGCGGACCAGGCAATCGAACTCCTAGAGTATCAGGGTCCGGACCGACCAAGCGTGCCAGCTAAGCCGTTCGACCCTGGCTTCGCTCATCTGGCACTTGTTGTCGATGACATCGACGCGATCCTGGTGCGGATCGCTGCCTACGGCTGGAAGGCTCAAGGCATTCCGCAGTCGATCGCGAGCGGCGCACGGGCTGGAACGCGAGTGATCTACGCCGTTGGCCCTGACGGCGCGACGATCGAGTTCATGCAGCCGCCAGCCTCCGTCCAAGATCTCTGATCCGGCCGGGCGGGGGACCGCTTGCCATCTCGATCGAGCGCGTGCTGCACCGAAGGCGACGCTAAAACTGTCCGGCGACGCTCGCTATAGAAAATAAGTATCAAAAAAACTTACTACGTTTTATAACAAAAACTACAACACATAAGAGAAAATTGCCACTGTCGGCACAATTATTGTGCTTAGGACTGACATTGCCATAAGCGCTACAACGCAATTCCCGTGCTCTCTTGGTTTTTCTTTTAATATATATTCTACGGGAACAGAAAGCAGAAGAAATGGTGAAGCACAGATAACGAAAAGGATACAGATAAGATAATATGGGATCACCGTTGCCATTAGCAATGGCATCGACAGGTCCAGCTTATTGCTTTCGACGTGCGTCGCACAAATGGAAGACATCGAGGCACCCCTTGGTCCGAAGCCAAATTGCAACCTCTGGTAGAATTGCAATTAAAGGTGCAATTGCAAGGGCTGGCTGCTGCGCCTACGCGTTGGGGAATACGCAGGCCCAAGACCGGTGCGAGGCGCCGACCCCTGTTCGCTGCCCATCATCGTCATCTGAACCGACTTGCTGACACTGTGTGACAGCTTATGCAGACATAAGCCTTTCCAACCGTGGCCACTGCGCACTGGTTGAAGGAGCGCCCGCGTGTCAGATCAGGCCATGACCAAACCAAACGCGAACCGCTGCGAAGTGAAGGTCGACGGCGCCTGGTTGGTTGTCAGTCTTATTGAGGCGCAGGGGACATACGGTACGGCCGAAAAGCGCTGTCCGTCATGCCACGGCCGCGTCGCGGTCGCCGGATCGTACGCCGCAGTTGTGAAACGCACGCTGATGCATCGCCGCGTCCACGATGGTTGTCCGCTGATCTCCCGGGGTTATTGCGGCACACCTTCGCTGCATCCAGAAGCGGTCGAGTAGGCGAGCGCACTACCGATGAATGAGATCCGCCCATGCTGATGCTCGCGCTTCTGTTAGCTTTGCTCGCCATCCTGGTCGTGATGTTCGTCACGCGACGGCATATCGGAAGGCTGGGATCGCTTGCCACGCTGATCGCCGGCGCGATGCTAGCCCTCTGGTTGATCGATAGCGGCTTGGTCCCGGGCTCCAGGGGGCCACTTGAAGGCGATCGGGCGACCACGGCTCGGGATCAGTGATCGCCGGATCAAGCCTTCGATGCTCGACAACCAGACCTCGGCGGCTATCCTGCCGCGATGCGCATAGCCATCGCCGTCCTCGCTCTCGTCGTCACCACCGGAGGTGCCGGCGCGCAGCAGCAAATGCCGACTGTTTCAGAGCTGCTGACGGCAGAAGTGAAGGCCTCGCGGGCGTGCGAGGGATCAGGGGATGCCGACGTCGCCCGAGAGCAATGCCGGCTCCGCGATCGCTTGAGCGGCCGCCTGGCGCAAGTTGGCTACTGCTGGGGCCGCAAAGGCCAGGGCGACGAGAAGAAGCAGTGGCACGCTTGCCAGCCGGACTCGATCTACGAGGACGATATCGAAGCGGTGCAGCGCTGACATCAAGGCTACCGGTCGATGTACAAGCTCCCGCCAGGCAGCCTCTACCGCCTGCAGACGTTGGCCCAGACAGGCGCACGCTTCTACAAGGTGAGCGCCTACATGCGGCGTCTGGAGGTACTGGGCCTGGTCGTCGCCACCGGTCGCACGGACCCGAGAACAAACTGCAGCGAGTACAGGATCACCGAAAGCGGGCGTGCCGAGCTCAAGGAGCGCTACGACCTACCATCGATAGATCCTATCGAACCCTGAAATCCTTCGATCACGGTGACGCAGATGCCTTGTAGTACTGATGGCGCCTTCTGAGTGGTGGTAGTGAGTATCACGATCACCAGCGACCTGCTCAAGGTCAAGATCGTCACCGACGACGAGGTGAACGCTGCCGTCGATGTGTTCATGAAGGACGCGACAGTGAGCCTGTTCCGGTTCGCCAGCGGGCACACGCTGGACCTTGCAGCCTCTGTTAAAGCCTACGAGCCGGCGCGCGCGGCCGTGGCCGATCCGGACCGGACGGAGAAGTTCCGGCGCGGCATGGTGCGGACCGCCATCCTGCTAGGGCCGACGGAAGCACCGTGAGCGACGTCCTCCTTCAGGAAGCCGGTGTCGCTATCCGCGCAATGGGCTGGAAGGTAGAGCCGACCGGTGATGATCTCGGCCTATAGCTGGTAAACGGGGAACAGCTTAACGATGCCGATTTCCTGGCACTTGCCCGGCTCATCGGGCTGCTGACCAGCCTCGAAACGATTCAGTAAACCCTGCCGACACCGCGCCGGCCAAGTGCAAACCGGCGCGGTGTCGGCGGGAAGCGCGGAGCAGGTCTTCGGATCACTCCGCCGCTTGCTGAAAGCGCAAGCGCTGGTTCTGCCCGATGGTGCGGGAGATCATGGAGCGGCGCGCGCTGTAGCTGGGCGAGACAAAGGGATAGTCGACCGGGAGGCCCCACTTGGCACGGTAGGCCTCGGGCGACAGCCCTCTCATCGTGAGATGCCGGCGCAGCGCCTTGTAGGGCTTGCCGTCCTCGAAGCTGATGATGGCATCGGGCGAGATCGACTTGCGGATC
>NZ_BPQG01000138.1 GCF_022179125.1 Methylobacterium cerastii | reverse complement strand
ACTTCTGCAGCAGCCTGTTAGAGGGCTTTCGGCCCGGCGGGATACCGACCGGACGAAAGAAAGCGCGTCACGCGACCGGTCGTCGACGCCTCTTGCCGAACGCGCGCAGATCGACGGCACACGACGCTTCCTGCCCCGTCGAGCCCGGACGTCCGTCAGGCCGGGAGAAGCTGGATCAGCAGGTCGCCGACGAGGAGGACGAGGAGGGCCGCGCCGATATAGGACGGCATCCGGCTCGTGCGCCCGCGTTCCCAGACCGGGAACGCCGCGACGTCCTCCGCGTCGTCGAGGCGGCCGAGCCTCAGCACGGCGCCGGGGACCGGGCGCCGACGAAGGCCGGGGGGACGCGGTCGGCGGCCCGTTCGGCGTCGGCGATCTCGCGGATCAGGTCGGCGCGTTGCGCGTCGACGAGGTCGGGCAGGATGTCGTCGTCGCACGCGTCGATCGCCGCGATCAGGCGGAAGCCCGACCCGATGCGCTCGAAGGCGACCCGGACCTCGCGCTGCGCGTAGGGGTCGTGCGGGTCGAGGCAGACATGCTCGGGCATGGTATCGGGACGCGATGCCGCCGGGGCGGCGAGGGCGTCCGCTTAAGGGGGGCGCGTGACGGCCGGATGACGGGCGCGGGCGCCCGTCGTCGAGGTCCTCTCCTCGGTAGGCCCTACTTGCCGCCGGACTGCGCGTAGGCGTCGATCGCCCGGCGGCAATTCTCCGTCAGCGCGTCGCGGTTCTTCTTGAAGCACGCCTCCATCGCCGGATCGTCGGGATCGATGTCGCCGCAGAGTTTCAGCGCGTCGCCGGTGCAGTACTTCTTCAGGTCCGCGTTGCCGCGCGTCGAGGCGGGGGCCGCGAGGGCCGGGACGGCGGTGAGGGCGAGGACGAGAGCTAGCAGGGCGGCGCGCATCGTGGCTTCCAGATGAGAGGATCTTGGGCGGCTCGAGGATGGTCGTTCGGTCGAGGCCCACGGCAAGGAACGCCGCACCGTGCGAAACGGCTCCGTCGTGGCCGGCCCGCGCGCCTGCGGCATCGACCGCCCGCGGCGATGCACGGATCGGATGTGACGAAACCCGGCGCCCGGCGTTCTCGACCCATGATCGATGATGCGCCTCGCCTCGGCTTCTGCTGCAAGTTCGTGCTCACGCCGCCCCCGGACGGCTTCAAGACCCTGAAGGCCGCCCGCGAGGCGACGCTTCGGATGAACCTCACCAACGCGACCATGGCCTCCCTGACGGCGCTGGCGCCGGCGGCGCGCCGCGCGAAGATCGAGGGCCTGGTGCGCCACAACCTCGGGGCCCTGGAGCGCCAGATCGCCTGGGTCGCCGGGCGCCCGCCGATCGAGCGGCTGCTGCGCATGGCGAGCAACGTCCTGCCGGGCTACACCCATCCCGTGGCGCGGGACATCTACGCCGAGCCCGAGATGCGCCGCCTCGTGGAGGCGGGCCTCGCCCGCTGCGGCGAGGCCGCCCGCGCAGGCAGCGTGCGCCTCAGCTTCCATCCCGGCCCGTTCTGCGTGATCGCCTCGCGCAACCCGGCGGCGTCCGAGAACGGCATCGCAGAGTTCGAGTACCACGCCGAGCTGATGGCGCTGCTGGGCTACGGCGACGGCTGGCACCCGCACGGCGCGCACATCAACATCCATGTCGGCGCACGCGATCCCGGCACCGAGGGCTTCCGCGCCGCGCTGCCGCGCCTGTCGCAGACGGCGCGCGACCTCATCACCGTCGAGAACGACGAGAACGCCTTCGGGCTCGAGGCGGTGCTGGCGCTCGCCGACAGCGTGCCGGTGGTGCTCGACCTGCACCATCACTGGGTCGAGAGCCGGGGCGAGTACATCGCGCCGGACGATCCGCGCGTCGCGCGGGTGCGCGAGTCCTGGCGCGGGGTGCGGCCGGTGGCGCATGTCAGCGTCTCGCGCGAGACGGTGCTGCCGGAGCACGATCCCGACGCGCTGCCCGACTTCGTGGTGCTCAACGAGGCCGGGCATTCCTGGCGCGACCTCGCCGCCCATTCCGACATGATGTGGAACCGCGCCCTCAACGCCCTGGTCGCGCGCCACCTGGCGTGGGCGGATTTCGAGATCGAGGCGAAGTCCAAGAACCTCGCCTCCGACGCCCTGTCGGCGGAACTCCGCCGCGAAGGCGCCGCCGCATTCCCTTCCTAGGCCCGCTGGCGTACCGATCGGGGGCGGCGAAGTCGGGCGCGGCAGCCGGCCCCCCAAAGGCCGTACGTCGCGTTCCCGACGCGCATGTTCGAGACGATGCCCGCGCCGAAGGCGGGCCGACGGGATGCGAGATGCGGGATCTGAGTCCGGAGGACGCGCAGGCCGTCGACAGGTTGGCGTTCCACCTGCTGCGGGAGGCCTATTGCGACCTCGCCGGCGTGATGATGCGCGCGAACGCCGAGGCCGCCCGCACCGTGCTCGGCACCATCGAGCAGCGCCTCACCGACACCCTCGGCCGCTTCCACTCCGAGACGGCGGAGGGCGCCGCCTCGACGGCCATCGTGATCGCGGTCGGCGACAGGATCGGCGACGTGATGGACGAGGCCCAGAACCGGACCGGCGCCGGCGCCTCCGCCCTAAGGCGGGCGGCCGACCCACGAAGCTGAGGACGCGCGGATGTGGAAGCGTGGTCGCGTCCGACGCGGCGGCTACGCCGACGGTCCGATCCATCGCGACGACGCGATCACAAGAAAGCCCGGCGCGGATGTCTCCGGCCGGGCCAAGGTGATCTCGGGTCTCCTGCCTGAACCGATCAGGACCGGCCGTCATCCACCAGATGGGGGATCGCTGGCGCGCCAGCGCAGCAACGCCCGGCCGCCGTAGGGCAGCTCAAGGCGGCGGGATCGATCAGGGGAAGGACTTGAAAGGGTGATGGCTCCCCGAGCAGTTCTCAAATAATCTTTCAAAATCAAAGCTATCTGCCCCGCACCTAGGGTGAGGGGGGCTATTGAGTCGTAAGGGTTATTTTCAGTGCGCCCCGCACCCGACCGGACGATGGCGTTCCGGACCAGCCACCGCTACGATCGCGCCATGCCCGATCCCACCACCAGCGAACTGTTCAAGGCGAAGACAGTCACCGACGACGAGGTGAACGTTGTCGTCGGTATGTTCGCAGCCACAGATGACAAGGGTCAGAAATGATAGGTCGCTGGATCGCTGTGTGCGCGACGCTTTCGGCAGGGCCGGTGCTTGCTCAAAGTCTGACCTTCGCGCCAACGAGCGTCGTCGCGCCGGGCGCGACGAGCCCTCTTGATGGTCAAGCGGTTGACCCGGCTAACGCGTACATCCGCACCCTTGTACCGACCGGACGCGGTAGCGGCTCTTATGAGCAGTTCATTCGACTAAGTGACCTCTATGCCCGACTTCCTGCTGGTCCAGCCGGGCCTCCGGGTCCGCAGGGACCGCAAGGCATCCAGGGACCAGCAGGCATGAGCGGAGGGCTGGACTCGGCTGCACTCGTCGCAATCGCTGGTCAATTGGATCGAATCACGCGTCGACTCGAGGAGGGAATTGCTCTCGCAGGCGCGATCAACATCTTGCCGCCCAACCCAGGAGACCGTTTCGCCGTATCCTTTGGAGGCGCGGGGTATGGTGGCGCGGGCGCCGGATCAATCGCGATTTCAGCGCGCATCGACGAAAGCACTCTAGCGTACGTTGGATATGCCCGCGGACCGACACAAGGCTTGGTCAAGGGCGGGCTCGGGTTCTCGTTCCGGTAAGCGAGCATGGTGCGCACCGCGGTCCTGCTCGCGCCCCCGGGGGCGCCGAGAGCAAGAGCCCCTTCCACGAAAGCTTTGCACTACAGCCCGAACGTCTCGCCTATCTTTAGCGATTGAACAAAACGACTTTTTACAATGGTGAATTAGTCACGAAAATGACGTATAGTACCTAATATGTTTTAGTGAAACAAATAATAGGCCGCTTCGTCGTATTGGATGGTCGAAAATACTATTGTGTAAGTTTTATTAAATAATCTACATTAATAATTTAATTGCCATAAACAAATATACGCCGCAGTCGGTGATATGTTTACGTGTGATTATCTCAATGTGCGATATCATAGCCGTAGCATAGGTGGAGGCATAAGTGGCTGACTACAATATAAAGGGATATAAGTACGGAACTAGCGTGAGCGCTGGGTCAGCTGGCGGAATTTTGACTTGGGCCCTCGATGCTTCAGTTCCAGACATTTTTACCTCTGTAATAACAGCATCTTTTAACGACTGGACCAGCAAAGCCAATATTCAATTTCAACAGGTTAGCTCTGCTGTTACCTCTACAATAAAATTCACAATGTCGTCTGTAGATGGATTAAATAGCGTTTTGGCTACGGGCGGCTCGTCATATTACCAATCTTCTAACCCTATTAAACAGGCCGTTAGAGGCACTGTAAATTTTGATATCGACGAGAAATGGCATATTTCTGGTTCATCTGTAGTCTCGGATAGTGGTATAAACTTATTTAATGTCGCTTTACATGAAATCGGCCACGTCCTCGGTCTAGACCATTACAATGCAAGCCCTTCAATCATGAATTCTAACGTAGACCGTTCTCTTACTGATCTGACACAATCCGATATTGATGGAATACAATATTTATATGGGCCTTCTAAAGTAGTTGGCGCTTGGACATCGCTCGTCGATCAGAAGTACTACACAGCCCAGTATGCTGACGTAGCAGCATCAGGGATTGATCCGGCCACCCATTACAACTCTGACGGTTGGCGCGAGGGTCGGAATCCAGACAAATACTTTTTCTCGACGGGCTATTTAGCTGCAAATTCTGATGTTTCTCGGGCAGGAGTCAACCCGCTCGCGCATTACGATCAGAGTGGCTGGAAAGAGGGCCGCGATCCGTCAGCCAACTTCGACAACGAGCTCTACCTGTCGCACAACCCCGACGTGGCCCGAACCGGCATCGATCCGCTTGCTCACTATTTTACCAGTGGTCAAGCCGAAGGGCGGCAAGCCTATGCCGCGGTCGGCAAAGCCGCAGATCTTAGTACCCATTCCGGCTTCGACTCAGAGTACTACCTCTTGTCGAACGCGGACGTCGCCAAGGCTGCCATCGCTGCCGGCGGCGACAGCTTTGCGTTCGCCTACAACCACTACGAGGCCAACGGCTGGCACGAGGGTCGCAACCCGAACGCGGTGTTCGATGTCAGGGGCTACCTCGCGGCCTATACGGACATCGCAGCAGCCAACATCGATCCGCTCGCGCACTACGAGGCGAACGGCTGGAAAGAGGG
>NZ_BPQG01000137.1 GCF_022179125.1 Methylobacterium cerastii | reverse complement strand
CCGGCCCAAGCCGGTGATCGTCGTGGCCCTCACCAAGCTACACCACGCCCAGGGACACGACCCCCGACCGCCTGGCACCGCGGGCCGTGAGATCGCATGCGCCCGATAGGAACGCCCGTTCGCGACCCAAAGGAGGCTTTGGGAACGACTGCTTACAGGCTACTCTCTGGAACAACAGCGAACGGCTGAAAAAAAGGTCAGTTCTCAATGATGTAGGCGTGGCGGACCTGCTGCGTCCAAATTTGGTACGACAGCCAAAAGCGACCGCTGTCACCCCATATCGTACCGGCAGAATTTTGAACCCGGAATGCCTGTCGCTCGTCGTCGTAGCCGATCACGACCATTACGTGGCCCAGCGTGCCCGGTCCATTCTCGACCACATTGAAGGTGTCACTCGTGCGTTGATGCGCGAACCGCGATCCAACGGACATGCCGTAGATTACGGGTGTGTCATTGGCGATCAAGGATTTCACGACATCGAGATTGGCCGCATCGACGGCAGCCCAGCTCTTGATACGATATTGAGCAGCATTGGCGAGTTCATCGGCTGTGGGTTTGCGACCACACCATCCGGGATCGAACGCATATTGTTCGATCGGTAAGGCGCCGACGTCTCGCAGTAGATTCAACGTGTCGCTTATCGATGACAACCCCATGCAGTGAGCTTCATTGGAGACCAAGTTATAGCTGAAGCTCGGGCTGAACGTCAGGTCCTGCTGGCGCGGGTTTTTGAGGCGTCGACGGAGCTGAGATGCGGCCGCATAGGTGACGGCCCAGGAGACACAGGTATTGCTGGGGCCCTGCGATCGTGGAGGCGGCATTCTCGGGGACAGGTCGAAACGCGGCGGCAGCACGCCCCGACCTGGAGCCTCCCGAATGAGTTTCACGCTTGATGTTTCATTATCGGGGTCCCAGCCTTGTGCGTGCCCTGCGTGTGGTGGAAGCAGCCACAGCGCCATGGGGACGACCAGCCCGACGATCCAGCGCGACATCACCGTGTTGGCTCTGTGCGGCGCTGCGGCAGGACGACCTGGTTGTTCACCGCGTAGAGGAAACAGGGAAACGGCGAGGTCTTGGCGTTGCAAGCAGTGAGGGCCGCTGCCTCAGCCTCCGCGACGCCAGCGCCGTTACGCGCAGTGAAAATGGCGCCGTTAGGCCGGACTGCCATCGCCTTGGGCTCGCTCATACCACCATATCTCTGCACGACGTCGTGCGCGCCATTGGGATCGGAGAGCGGGACCCGATCGGCCTGAAAGCGCCCTGCGTAGGACAGCCGCTCCATAGGCCGCAAAGGCGCTTGGCGCGGATCGGACGCCAGCAACGCCTCGTCCGAGGCGACAAGGGTGCAGGGACTCACGTAGCTTTGCTGGCAGCCTTCAAGCGCAAGCTGCTCTGCGACCGCGATTGAGCTGACTGAGTTCCACCAGAACGGGCGGCCTGATTTTGGCTCGACAGCGATGGCCTTCGGCGACTTCAGGGTCAGGTATCGCTCGACAGTCCTGCGATGCTCGTCACGAAGCCATGGCGCCTTCGTCAGATCGCCGGTTCGATCGAGCGCCTCGACGAGGCGGCCCTCGAAGCTCGCTGATCGCGCGGCTGGCTGGGTGGTCACCGCCGCG
>NZ_BPQG01000136.1 GCF_022179125.1 Methylobacterium cerastii | reverse complement strand
ACCGGCGTCAACGATGCGCCGGTGGTGTCGGCGGCGGTGACGGGAACAGGGACGGAGGACGGGGCCAAAGTCACGCTCAACGCGCTAACGAACGCCACGGACGTGGATCACAATACCGCCCTATCGGTAGTGTCGATTCCGTCCACCCTTCCGGCCGGCGTCACCTACGACGAGGCCACGCACAGCTTTGTCCTGGATCCGGCCAACGCTGCATACCAAACTCTGGCGCAGGGGGAGACGCAGACGGTCTCTGTCACATACGCGGTTTCGGACGGTATCGCCGCTCCGGTAGCTCAGAGCATCCTTTTTACGGTTATCGGGGTCAACGACGCGGCGGTTATTTCGGGCAACACCATTGGCGCAGTAGTTGAGGCGGGCGGTGTGGCTAACGCGATGCCGGGGACGCCGACGGCGACGGGCGCGCTGACCGCAATGGACGTGGACAGCGCCGCAACTTTCCAAGCGGTGTCAGCAGGTGCGGCGGCGACGTATGGCACCTACGCGGTGACATCGAGCGGCGTGTGGACCTACAATCTCAACAACGCAAACGCAGCGGTGCAGGCGCTTAACACCACATCGACGCCATTGACCGACATGTTCAAGGTTTTGACTGCAGATGGTACGGCGCAGTCCGTCACTGTCACGATCAACGGCGCCAACGACGCCGCGACGATCTCTGGCACGATCACAGGTTCGGTAACGGAGGCCGGCGGCGGTGCAACTGCACCGATGGTGGGCACGCCCAGCGCAACGGGAACGCTCACCGCAACGGACGTTGACAACCTCGCCGACACCTTCCAGCCGGTGACGACGGCCCAGACTACCGCGCACGGTACCTACACGGTGACAAAGGCTGGGGTGTGGACCTACAACCTCAACAACACCGATACTGTGGTTCAAGCATTAAATACCACCTCGACGCCACTGACAGACGCGTTCACGGTTCTGACTGCGGACGGCACGGCACAGGCGATCACCGTCACGATTAAGGGCACCAACGATGCGCCGGTGGCAATCGCTGACACCACCGCTCTACTCCAGCGGAAGACTGCAGATGGGAATGTGCTGACCAACGATCGCGACGTCGATAGCGGTGACACGCTCCAGGTTGGCC
>NZ_BPQG01000135.1 GCF_022179125.1 Methylobacterium cerastii | reverse complement strand
GCGGACGGCAGAGGCGGACGGGAAGCGATGGGGGCAGGCGTGCGGCGTTGGAGGAAGGGCGCGATTCGGGCGCTGAAGCTCGTCGCCCGGCCGGTGCGCCGCGCGCAGGGGCGCGGCGGCATCGTGATCGAGCCCTATCGCGGCTACGGCTCGCCCGACGAGATCTTCCTGATCGGCCGCATCTTCCGCCAGTCGCACCCCGACACCGCGCCGGGCGACGAGAGCCTGCGCACGGAATTGCGCGACATCGCCCGGCGGATCGCCCGGCGGGCCCTGAAGGGCGCCGCCGTCACCGCGCGCTTCGGCGGCGCGCAGACGCGGGTGGAGACCGACCGCGACGGCTACTTCCGCGTCCACCTCAACCCGCGATCCCTGCCCGCGGGCGACCAGGGCTGGCACGAGGTCGCGCTGACGTTGGAGGCCGAGCCGCCCGTGCAGGCGCGGGCCCAGGTGTTCGTGCCGCCGGGCGCCACCGGCTGCGTCGTCGTCAGCGACATCGACGATACGGTGATGCGCACCGGCGTCGCCAACAAGGTGAAGATGCTGTGGCGGCTGTTCGTGGAGGATGCCGAGAACCGCGTCGCCTTCCCCGGCGTCGCCGCGCTCTACCGGGCGCTCTACGTCGGCCCGGACGGCACCCAGGCCAACCCGATGCTCTACGTCTCGCGGGCGCCGTGGGGCCTCTACGAGATGCTGTCGGAGTTCTTCAAGATCCACGGCATCCCGGTCGGCCCGATCCTGTTCCTGCGCGAATGGGGCCTGTCGTGGAAGCACCCCCTCCCCCGCCGGGCCGAGGACCACAAGCGCGCGCTGATCGTCCACATGCTGTCGCTCTATCGCGACCTGCCCTTCGTGCTGATCGGCGACAGCGGCCAGCACGACCCCGAGGTGTACGGGCGGATCGTCGCCGACCATCCCGGCCGGGTGAAGGCGGTCTACATCCGCAACGTCTCGCGCGACGCCGACCGCATCCGCGAGATCGAGGCGTTGGCCCAGGTGGTGGCGGAAGCGGGCAGCCACCTCGTCATCGCCGCCGACAGCACCGCCATCGCCCGGCACGCGGCCGGCCTCGGCCTCATCGCTCCGGGCGCGGTGGCGGAGGTGGCGGACGAGCACGCGTCCGGCGGCGAGCCGACGCCGGACGCCGAGACCGCCCCGCCCGGCAACCTCGGCGCGGTGCTGGGCGGCGCCGGCGGGACGCTGCCGCCGAGCGTCGTCGTCGAGGCGCCGGCGCGGGACGGATCGCACGGCTTAGGGCGCATGGCGGGAGGCGCTTCACGTGTCGCCGCCGGGCCACAACCCACAGTGTCGTGATTCGAGCCGTTGACTCGGCGCCTCCGCCACGGCCACTTGGCCGGGACGGTTCCCTTCGCGGATCAAAAGGGAACGTGGTGAGGACCGGGCGCGAAAGCGCTTGCCTGATGCCGCGGCTGCCCCCGCAACTGTAAGCGGCGAGCCCTCCATCAACACGTCACTGGGTCACGGCACCTGGGAAGACGATGAGGGGCAGCGACCCGCGAGCCAGGAGACCTGCCGTCAGTCGTGGTCACACGCGAAACGCGTCGGGCGGGGTGCCTCGGCGGGTGTCGAGACGCGTGCGCCCGATCGGGCGGACGCGGGGCGGCCTCGTTCGCGGTGACGTGCCACCACACGCGTCCGCACGCCCCGTCCATGCCCTTGCCAGCCGCGAGACCCGCGCCGACCCACGCCCACGCAGCCGCCTGGCACGCGTGCGCCGACGGCCGCCACGCGTTTCGGCGACCGCACGATTGTAACATTGTTACATTTGTGGTCGATACCCGGGCAGGCAGGCCGTTGCGCCGCGCCGTCAGAGCCGCAACCGATCCATGTTCGTTTTCCGGAAATCCCCACGATCCTGCGGGCGCACGACCCGTCGCCTGCTGCTGGCCGCCACGGCGTTCGCCGCGTCCGGCCTTCCCCGGGAGGCCGGCGCACAGCCGGCCGCGGGCGAGCCGTCGAGCGTCCTGCTCGACACCCTGACGGTGTCCGGCGACGGCGTCGGCCCGACCCGCGCGGCGCCGGTCGGCCTCAACCTGCGCACGCCCGATCGCGGCGCGAGCCGCCTCGGCCTCACGCCGCTGGAGACCCCCGGCAGCGTCGACATCATCTCCGGCGAGACCGCGCGCCTGCGCGGGCAGGACACGGTCGCCGAGGCCGTGACGCAGAACGCCACCGGCATCACCACCATCGCCTCGCCGGGCAACGGCAACGGCGCCTTCACCAGCCGCGGGTTCTCGGGGCCGAACTCGATCCAGCAGCTCTACGACGGCACGCGACTGTTCGTCGGCGCCAACACCGTGACCTTCCCGTTCGACACCTGGAACGTCGAGCGCATCGAGGTGCTGCGCGGGCCGGCCTCGGTGCTCTACGGCGACGGGGCGATCGGCGGCGTGATCAACGTCGTGACGAAGAAGCCGACCTTCACGCCCGTCAACGTGGTGCGGGCCGGGGTCGGCTCGGACGGCATCGCGCGGCTCGCGCTCGATTCCGGCGGCCCGATCGGCGACGCGGTCGCCTACCGCCTCAACGTCAGCGGGAACCGCGCCGGCGGCTGGATGAGCCCGGAGGGCGACTTCCGCAACCTCGCGGTCTCGGGCGCGCTCCTGCTGCAGGCGACGCCCGACCTCGCCTTCACCCTGAGTCACGACCTCGGCTACCAGGAGCCGGCGCGCTACTGGGGGACGCCGCTCGTCGAGGGGCGCATCTTGGACCGCATCCGGTTCAGCAACTACAACGTCCGCGACTCCAAGATCACCTGGGCGGACAACTGGACCCAGTTCAAGACCGAGTGGACGCCGAGCGCCGACGTCACAATCCGCAACACCGCCTACCGGCTGCAGAGCCGGCGCCACTGGTTCGACGTCGAGACCTACGCCTTCAACCGCACCACCGGCCTGGTCGACCGGAGCGACTACACCGAGATCTACCATCAACAGGAGCAGGTCGGGAACCGGTTCGACGCCGCGTTCAAGGGCACGCTGTTCGGCTTCCGCAACGACTTCCTGGCCGGCTTCGACGTGAACCACGTCGACTTCCGCCACACCAACAACTTCTCCACCGTGGGGTCCGGGCTCGTCACCAGCGTGCCGCTGGTCGGCTACGATCCGGGGCTGTTTCCGGTGAACGGCCGCGCAAGCCCGGCCTACGCCACCAGCACCGACCAGGCCTCGGTCTTCGCCGAGAACCGGCTGATCCTCTCGGACCGGCTCTCGTTCCTCAGCGGCGTCCGCTTCGACGCCTCGAACCTGCAACGCGAGAACCTCGTGAGCACCGCGCAGTTCGAGAAGGCCTACCAGGGGCTCGGCTACCGCTTCGGGCTGGTGTTCAACCCGACGCCGGACACCGCGCTCTACGCGCAGGTCGCCACCGCCACCGACCCGGTCAACAGCCTGATCACACTGTCGCAGTCGCTGTCCGGCTTCAAGCTCTCCACCGGCGAACAGGTCGAGGTCGGCGCCAAGGGCGTGTTCTGGGACGGCCGGGGCGAGTGGACGCTCGCCGGCTACCGCATCGTCAAGGACAACCTGATCTCGGCGGTGCCGGGCCAGCCGAACGTCGCGACCCAGGTCGGGCGGCAATCCTCCACCGGCGTCGAGGCCGCGTTCTCGCTGCAGGTGACGCCGCTCTGGCGGCTCGACGCCAACCTCGCCCTGCTGCGGGCGCAGTACGACGCCTTCGACCAGACGGTGGACGGCGCGACCGTGTCCTATGCCGGCAAGCAGCCGATCGACGTGCCCGAGCGCGTGGCCAACCTCTGGGTCAACTACGCCTTCGCGCCGCGCTGGGAGGCGCGGGTCGGGTTCCAGTATGTCGGCGAGGTGTTCAGCGACTTCGGCAACACCGCGCGGCGCCCGGCCTACGGCCTGGTCAACCTCGGCCTCGACCATCAGGTCACGCCGGCCTCGCGCCTGTCGTTCCGCGTCTTCAACCTGTTCGACAAGGTCTACGCGATCAGCGGCAACGCGGTGGACGGCGTCGGCACGAACTGGCTGCTCGGGCGCCCGCGCTCGGTCGAAGTCGCCTTCACGACGGCGTTCTGAGATGGCGTCCTCCGCACGCGCGTTGGCGAAGGCCGGCAAGCGCTGGCTGCATCTCGGCCACCGCTGGCTCGGCATCGCCACCGGCCTGTTCTTCGCGATGTGGTTCGCGAGCGGCGCGGTGATGATGTACGTCGCCTACCCCGCGCTCACCGAGCCCGAGCGCCGCGCCGGCCTGCCCGCGATCGCCTGGGACGCGGTCCGGGTGGAGCCCGACGCGGCGCTCGCCGGCGAAGCGCGCTTTCCCCGGGGCTTAAGCCTGTCGATGCGGGGCGCCGAGCCGGTCTATCGCGTCGTCGGATGGGACGGCGCGCGCCGCGCCGTCTCGGCGGTCGACGGGCGCCCGATCGGCCCGGCGACGCCCGACGAGGCGCTCGCCGTCGCGGGGCACGATCCGCGCAGCCGGCACCCGGCGTTCCGCGAGACCGTCGCCTACGACCTGTGGACGGTGCACCAGCGCTACGACGCCGCGCGCCCGCTCCACCGCATCGCGCTCGGCGACCCGGAGGGCACCGAGCTCTACGTCTCGGAGCCGACCGGCGCCGTCGTGCTCGACACCACGCGGCACGAGCGGTTCTGGAACTGGTTCGGCGCGGTCCCGCACTGGCTCTACGTCACGCCGCTGCGGGCGAAGGCCGATCTGTGGCGCGTGGTGATCCTGTGGGTGTCCGGGATCGCGGTGGTCTCGGGCCTCACCGGGTTCGCCCTCGGGCTGGTGCGGCTGCGGCTCGCACGCCGCTATCCCTCCGGCGCGACGACGCCCTATCGCGGCCTGGCGCGGTGGCACCATGTCGGCGGGCTGGTCGGCGGCTTGGCGCTGCTGAGCTTCGTCGTCAGCGGCTGGCTCTCGATGAACCCGAACCGCTGGTTCTCCCCGTCCGCTCCGACGCAGGCGATGCTGGAGCGCTACGCCGACGCGCCCGGCGCCCGCACCGGGCTCGACCTCGCATCGATCCGCGGCCAAGCCTGCGCGGAGGCGGCGGAGGTGCGCTTCACCTGGCTCGGCGGCGCGCCGCTCGCGCCGATCGCCTTCCGCGACGGCCGGGAGGTGCCCTGCTGCGGCACGCCGACGGTCGCGCCCGGGCGGGTCGCGGCGGCTGCCCGACGTCTGGTCCCGGAGGCCGGATCGATGGACGCGATCCGGCTCGACCGCGAGGACTTCTACTGGACCTCGCACCACCGCCGACGCCGCCTGCCGGTGCTCCGCGTGACCTTCGACGACCCGGCGGCGACGTGGTTCCACATCGACCCCGCCACCGGCGAGATCCTGAGCCGGCTCGACCGGTCGGGCCGGGCCGAGCGCTGGGGTTTCGAGCTGCTGCACACCTTCGACCTCGGGCTGCTGGTGCGCCACCGCCCGGCCTGGGACGGGTTCATGCTCCTGCTGCTCGCGGCCGGCTCGGTGGTCGCGGCCTCCGGCGTGGCGATGGGCTGGCGCCGCCTGAGACGGCCGGCGGCCGGGTCGCGCCCGGCCTGAGCCTGCGGCCAGGGCTTTGCCCGCGGCACCCGGCAGCCCTAAATCCGGACCGAACGACCCGGAGCGGGCGGACAGGCAGGGACGGAGCGACCATGGCGAGCGCGCGAAAAGTCATCATCACCTGTGCCGTCACCGGCGCGATCCATACGCCGAGCATGTCGCCGTACCTGCCGGTGACGCCGGAGGAGATCGCCGACGCGGCGATCGGCGCGGCGGAGGCCGGCGCGGCCATCGTCCACCTGCACGCCCGCAACCCGGTGACCGGCGAGCCGGACCAGACGCCCGAGGCCTTCGCCAAGTTCCTGCCCGTCATCAAGCAGCGCTCGAACTGCGTGGTGAACATCACCACCGGCGGCGCGCCGACGATGACCATCGAGGAGCGCGTGCGCCCGGCCGCGACCTTCAAGCCGGAGGTCGCCTCGCTCAACCTCGGCTCGATGAACTTCGGGCTGTTCGGGATGCTCGACCGCTTCACGGACCTGAAGCACGCGTGGGAGCGGACGTACCTCGGAAACAAGGACATCATCTTCCGCAACTCGTTCGGTCAGATCGAGCACATCCTCACCACCTGCGCCGGCAACGACACCCGGTTCGAGTTCGAGTGCTACGACACCGCCCACCTCTACAATCTGAAGTACTTCTTCGACCGCGGGCTGGTGAAGGCGCCGCTGTTCATCCAGACGGTGTTCGGGCTGCAGGGCGGCATCGGCTCGCACCCGGACGACGTGATGCACATGAAGCGCACCGCCGACCGGCTGTTCGGCGACCAGTACCGCTGGTCGGTGCTCGGTGCCGGGCGCAACCAGATGAACATCGCCGCCGCCATCGCGGCGATG
>NZ_BPQG01000134.1 GCF_022179125.1 Methylobacterium cerastii | reverse complement strand
CAACTTCGACAACGAGCTGTACCTGGCCCGCAACCCCGACGTGAAGTCGGCCGGTATCGATCCGCTTGCCCATTATCTCGTTAGCGGACAGGCCGAAGGCCGGCAGGCTTACGCAGCGGTGGGTAAGGCAGGCGATCTTGCTGTGCATCCGGGCTTCGACGCGGAGTACTACCTCCTGTCGAACACGGACGTGGCCAAGGCGGCCCTGGCTGCAGGCGGCGACAGCTTCGCATTCGCTTACAACCACTATGAAGCCAACGGCTGGCACGAGGGGCGCAATCCCAACGCGATCTTCGACATCAAGGGCTACCTGGCCAAGTACGGTGATGTGAAAGCGGCGAACATTGATCCGCTGGCGCACTACGAGGCGAACGGCTGGAAAGAGGGACGTGATCCATCTCCAAGCTTCGACGTCAAATCGTACTTGTCCGCCTACAAAGACGTGGCCAACGCTCACGTTGATCCGATGTTACACTACCTCCAAGCGGGCGCTCTTGAGGGTCGGGCTGCATTTAACGATGGGCACTTTGGCTGAGATCAAAAGCGCGAGCCGGGTTGGCTCGCGCTTTCATTCAGGTAGCCGCCTCTGGCTGCGCAGGCGCGTTGCCGAGGTCGTAGAACCCATCATTCTTCGTGGCGTCGCCCTTGCGCTGCTGCCAGGCCAGCGTGTTGATCAGGTCGAGCGTCGTCGTCGTCCCCGCGTTCGCATCCTGCTGGTAGCTGTAGCCGGCCACCTTCAGCGTCTCTGTCGCGCTCTCCGTCGGGAACAGCATGGACGACTTCACCGTGACGCCGTCCGACGGGTCCCAGAGCCCGCCCACGCCGGGCTTGAGCCAGCCCTGGTAGGTCAGCTGCAGCTGCAGGGCCATGCTCTGCAGGACCGCCGCCTCCCAGTTCGTGCGTAGCTGCGTGCCCTTCTGGTCGAGCGGCATCTCTGCCAGAACCTTCCGCATCGCCCCGGGCGTGCCGCCCTTCACCGTGGCCTTCGCCTGGATCTCGGAGGCCGCTTTGCCGAACAGGCTGTCGGAGCCGGGCTGCTGCGAGTTCGAGACCAGCGACTCCACCGCGAGGTGCCGTAGCTGGCAGTTCGCCGTGAGGATGTTTTGCCCCTCGACGAAGGCGACCATGCTGCTGCCGGACTTTGGCCCAGCCACCACGTTGCCGGCCGCGTCGGCGTAGAAGAACAGGTTGCGCTGCTTGCAGAGCCGCGAGATCAGATCGAACGGCGTCTCGCCGTAGCGGACCATGACGTTCGGGAAGGGCATGTCCCACCCGTCCGATCCGTTCTGGACGCGGAAGGTGAGGCCGTAGGGCTTCAGCACCGAGTTCGCGATCGCATCGAGCTTGTATCCCCGATACTGCCCCGTTCCGCCGTTGATGCTGGCTTCCGTGATCAGCCCAGCCTTGCCGTAGCCAGTGACCTGGACGGCATGACGGTTGGCATCGAACACGGCTTGGCGGTCGCGGATGTAGCCCTGCTGGATCACCACCTGCCCAGCCAGGGCGATATCGACGCGGTCACCCGGCTTCAGCCTCATAGTCGCCACCGCGCTCGGCTCGGCGCAGACCAAGCGGAAGGATCGGATCCAGCCCTCGTTCATGAAGTTCTGCTCGACCTGGACCTGCACCCAGTCACGGTAGGTGCCGCCCTCGGTTTGCACCTCGCAAATGAGATCGGGATCCGGCATCAGATCGCCTCCATCTGACTTTTCTTCGAGACGGTTGTCTCTCTGAACAGGTCGCCCATCGAGGTGCGCGCCCGCGTGCCGGGCGGGAAGCCGTTCAGGTCGATCGTCATCCGGTGGTCCTGAGGCGGTGCCTTCGCGACCGGAGCCTCGTCGCCGTAGAACCGGCGCATCATGCTGTCGCCGGTGCGCTCGCCCGAGCCTTCAGCAGAAGCCGTCGCCCCGCCGTCGGAGCCATCGGCCCGTAGGAGCGCGACACCCTTCCGGCGGTGCGGCCCCATCTGGTTATCGACCTTCTCCCGAACCGTGCCGGGCGCTCCGCCGGCCGCCGCATCGCGCATCTGCAGGTGCCGCTCCGACACGCCGCCCGCGTTGATCGCCCCGTAGACTTGGTGGATGCCCATGCCGGGGCGGACGCCGCGGTCGCGCAGGTAGCGCGTGACCGCCTTCATCTGCTCGCCCGGCGACATGTCCTGCGTGACGCCGTACTTCTCGCGCTGCGGCTGGCCCCACTGGATCAGGCCACGGTGCTGCCCCCACTTCGTCGTCGGACCCCGCTTCCATGGATCGAAGCTGCCGGCTGTCTCGTAGGAGATGACGGTCGCCAGGTCCTCGGCGCTGATGCCGAGATCCTTGGCCGACTGCTTGATGCCTGCCGCAAGCCCGTCCGGGTACTTGGCCGCGAGCGGGCCTTCCGCTGATCGGCCGGACCCACTTCGATCGATGGTGCCGCGATACGGCATCGGAGCCCGAGGCGAGATCGCCGCTCCGCCGCCACCGCCGGCCAATGGCTGAGGCAGACCGAGCGGGGGGATGGTGCCGACGCCGCTGTAGCTGCCCGGGCTTCCACCGCCGCCCATGCCGCCGTAGCCGGCGCGATGGATCAATGGGTTGCCCCCGCCGACCACACCGGAGAAGCCCGAGGGCTGGGCCGTCGCACCACCGGAGGTGCGCAGTTTCTCAAGCTCGTCGCCGACGCGCCGAAGCTCCTCCGTCATCCGATCGCGCTTGCGGGCGTAATCCGGTGCGTTCGGGTTGGCGTCGAGAAGCTTGCGCTGCTGCTCAATGGAGTCGCGCTTGCCCTCAAGTTCGCCGCGGGTCAGCGGCTTGCTGCCGCCCCCACCAAGCAGCGGCTTGAACTCGACGTTCTTCGACGGATCGCCGAGGCCGATGAACTCCTTGAACTTCTCGTAGGTGCGAACGATCGCCTCGAACTCCTGCACCGTGGTGCGGGCGAACTTGCCGATCTCCTCAAGCTGCTTACCAAAGGCAGCCATCGTCTCGGCGGAGCCGAACTTCTCGACGAGGGCCGACAGCTGTTCGAGCAGCGGCGCCAGGGCCTCGGTGCGCAGGCCGTCCATGTTCTCGCGGACTCGGCTCAGCGCCGTCTCGAACCGCTGGGCCGCCTTTACCTGGGCATCCGTGGTCTGACCCTGCGCCTTCAGGATCTCGTCCATGACCTGCCGGTAGCGGCCGGTCAGCTGACCGGCGACCGCTGCGATCTGGTCCGAGCCGAGCATCATCTCGACGACCTTCCGGCGCTTCACCGGGTCACCGATCTGCGAGACCGAGTCCATGAAGCTGTCGAGCGCAGCCTTCATGTTCGGCGAGCTGACCATCTTCTCGACCAGCTCGCCGAGGTTCATCTGCTGCAGATCGAGATAGGTCTGGCCGTAGCGCTTGCGCATCTGGCTCATCTCGTCGGCGAACTTGCGAACCCCGCCCTGCATGGTCTCCGCCGACACGCCGAACCGCTCGCCCAAGGCGCTGAAGGCGCGCAGCTGGTCGACAGCGAGGCCCGTCTCCTTCGACATAATTGCCAGCTGCTGCGTGCCCTTAGAGAACCCGCTGAGGGCTGCCGTGACTGCCCCAAGCGACACACCGGCACTGAGCCCGACGAGGCCGAGGCCGGAGAGTACCGGTGTCATCCCCTGCAGGGCGGCAGTGGTCTTGCCGAGGGCACCGTTGAAGCCTTCAAAGTCTCGCTTCAGATCCTTGCCGGCCTGGATGCCAGTCTTGGCCGCCCTGCCGAGGGCCGTCTCCAGCTTCGCCAGAGGGCCGGTGAAGCCGTCTTGGACTTCTGCGACTAGGCGCAGGCGATCGTCAGCCATGGGTGGCATCCTTCGGCGTGTCGAAGCTCGGGAGGGCGTAGAACCAGCTTTCCAGCGCCGGCAGGTCGAGCGGTTCGCCTGCGACCTTCGCCAGCGCCGGCCAATCCGCTGGGACAATCCCACCGTGATGGACGTCGGCGACCTCGACGAGGCTCCAGGAGGCCGCAAGCGGGGTGCCGATGCTGGCAAGGAAGCGCTCGCCGATGGCACCGGCCTCGACGCAAACGGCAGTGTCGAGGGCGTAGGCGGCCTGAAGCGAGGCGCCGAACTCGACGGCGCGGCGTGCGGCACGGGCACCGATCTCGCGAACCACGGCGCTTAGGGCAGCCATCGCTATCTCGGCCGGATCGGTCTGCGGGGGCGGATCCAAATCTGGAGCGGCCTGGCGCGCGACCTCGGCCGCAACCGGTCCCTTCGCCGTCCCGCCACGATAGGCCACCGGGCGCTTGGTCAGCAGGTCGTCGGACGCCTCGACGTTGACCAGGCCGTCGACCGTCATCACGAGGTGGCCGCGGGCCTCCCACTTGTTCACCGTCGAGCGGTTGACCTTGTGCCGCCGTGCGAACGCTGCCTTGGTTGCCGTTGTCGCCACTGTTGCCGTTGCCTGTTGCCGCTGTTGCCGTTGTCGGGTTTTGGAAGCTCAGACCTGCGGAGAGCCTGGACTCGCGCTGACCCTCGACCCTCCGCCCCCTGGGTAAGGACCCTGGGAACGCGTGGACAGCCCCCCTCCTGTCGGGGTGCCATCCGAAGCATCCCGCTAGCCTGAGGCGTCCAACTCCGCCTCGAAGGCAGCCATCTCCTCGTCGGTCGCGGCGACGGCTGAGCACCACTGCATGTGCACGGGGATCGGCATCTCGTAGGTCGGCATCTGGTAGGAGCCGAGAGCGTCACGCCGTACCTCGCCGCCAGTCTCTTCGATCAGCCCATCAGCCAGCAGAGCCTTCATCGTCCTCGGGGAACAGCGCGGAGGCTCGCCACACCCGATCCGATCAAGCGCGCGGCGCTCAGCAGAGGTGCGGCCGGGATGGGGCAAGCGGTCTGGCTTGCTGGTGCTGCTCGACATCATCACGCCACCGCGTCGGCGCGCGACCAGCTCCGGCCAGTCCAACGCATGGTGTGGCCGTCGATGAGCTTGGTGGCGTCGATGGCGGGCCAGCCGGGGCAACCAGCACCGTGCGGATCTCCCGGATCACCGCTCTGCATCGTGTCGCTGAGGTCCTGGTAGACGGCGAATAGCTGAGCATCCGTCAGCTTGGCCGGCGGGATAGGTGTGGTGTCGGCCATGAAGGCTCTCCGATCTGTCCGGTGAGGAGACCGCAGCGGGGTGACCCTTCCGCCGCGATCTCCGATGGTCCCGCTGGCTTGGAGAGCGGGCGGTCTTGCCAGCCTTCGTATCCCTCGCCCCATGGCTGAGGATCAGGCGAGGGACAGGCTGGCTTGTCGGTGTTGGGCTGACCGGGGAGCCCTCAACGGCGCGGCTGGAGGCCCTTGCGGGTGGGCCGCGCAATCTCGTGTCAGGCCGTGCGGCGCCAGAGCGTCCCGTCGGCGGCGTAGCGCTGATCACCCACCTGGTAGGCGGTGAAGACGCTGGCGCGAGCAGTAGCGACGACCGTGCGCCCCTCGCTCGCGGATGCCTGGCGCTCGGCTGCGTGGACAGAGGCGGACCACGCCGCGAAGCGCTCGGCCTGGGTGAGCTTGCGTTCGCCCGCTGCTGGAGCGCGGTCCTTGCCCAGCACGCGACGCCAGTGCGCCGTGTTGGCCTCGATGTTCTCTCGGGTGATGGTCATGCGCGGTATCCCATGTCGGATCTGAGAGGCTGAGGAAGGCTGCGCCAGATCGGCGGGGCATCCCGACCGAGACCGGGCAGCGTCACACGATGCGAGAGCGGGACGTGGGGCTCGCCGGGTATGCTCGGCACGGAGACCCGGCGCTCGATCGTCTTGCTAACCCGATGCTGGAGATCGTTGCCGGCCATGATGCCGGCGGGCCCACCGGTCCGGGCGTCGACCCAGGCCAAGTCATGCGTGGTCTCGCTGCGCATCGGGATGGTCTCGGTGCCGTTGAACGGCTCACCCGGGGGCACCGGCTCTGCGTCCTTCGGCAGGGCTGCGTTGGCCTCGGCGATCCGCACTTCCTGCTCACGAAGCTGGCCGAGCACGCCAGCCAGTTCCTTCGCCAAGACGATGTACCGATCGGCGAGTTTGGCCACCTCAGCGCTGGCCTTCATGCCGACCTTGCGCAGCGCCTTGCGGCGGGTCTGTTCGGCCTCGTCGTCGGCCTGGGACTTGACCTCTGCGATCACTGCCGCGGCGTGCTGCGCCTCGGCCTGATCAATGCGGACCTTGGCGACAGCGATGCGATGGTCGAGGTCGGCCACGTCGTCAGCGGTGCCAGTCAGCATCAGGTCGGGGCGGCTAGCCTCCAGCGCAGTGCGCTCGGCGACCGCAGCGTCACGATCAACTGCAATTTCGGCCGACGTGCGCGGCGCAAGCTGAGCGGCGTCCCGAACGAACGGATCGCGGTGCTGCGATCTGATGGTGACAACAGGGTGAATGGTGCGGGTCTCGCGCACGTTCACAACGGGAATGGTAATGCCGGCGCTCATCAGGCGGCCTGCCGCATCGCGGGGGCAGACGGAGCCGGGCCGGGACCGTCGTCGGTGCTCGACGGGCTGAGGCGAACACCGTGCGCGGTGAGCTGAGCCCGGACGGACTGACGGACGAACTCCGACATGGTTTGACCGCGCTGGCGAGCGGCGGTGTCGACAGCGTTGGCAAGTTCGGTCTCGACCTTGAGGCGTAGCGTACTGGGACGGGGAATTACGAAAGACATTGCGACACCACGGGATTACGATTGCATGGCTACGACAATGCTAATCTGCATCATTATGTGCAAGTGTCATCCGAACGCTCAGGTTGAGCGCATATCATTGACCGTCATCCGCCGTTATCCGCTGTTGTGTTTTGTTATGATTTTTGACGACTTGCTGCGACAGCTTGCCACGCCTCCCCACACTTTAGTAAACTCTGCGATGTTGACGCTTGCATGCGTCGACTTACTCGGGAGCCGATGAACCGCTCCCTTGGGAAGGACCCAGAAAGCGCTGTATATCGCCCTATCCGCTGTATCCGAGGGCTCCTCGGCCACCGCGATGAAGGTGGTTTACCAAGACGCCATACAACCGCATTCGCCGCCCGCGGAGTGACTCTTGCTATGGCGCCCTCTAGGATCCTCAATGTGGGTCGCTTTCAAGACGGTTGGAAACATAGGTTCATCGGCATTGAAAAATATCTTACCTATGCTGAAAGCAGGCTTTTTTACTCAATACTAGGGGGGGGACATGTCGGATATTTACTTACTGTGCGTAAAGGCCCTAGTAAAAATGGGCATTGATGCTTCTTCCATAGATAAAAAAGGGCTTGAGGCGGCTATAGAGCAAGCAAAAGGAGTGGCACCTTCATTGCGAAGGCTTATGGGAAAGCCGAAATTTGATGCGGAGATGCATAATTTTTTCAGTAAATCGGGCGAGTTTAAAACTGCAATCAACAATATGGCGAAACATAGCGACGCGAGCGTAAGCGTCGCTGCAGGTAGAGCAAGAGCCACGGGAAATCACTTGGTCTAACAGGAGTTTAACATCATGCCATATTTGGTATTGGCTGCAGTTGCCATCTACGTAGCAACGCATGCAGGCGGTATAACAAAATTTCTGCAGGAAAAGGGATGGAAAAAAGTTGTTGGAGGACTTGATGCTACCAAGACCGACAACGAATAATATCAATACAAAATGAACTAATAATATTTATAGCCGCTTTATACTGATCTAGAGAACAAGCATGCACAAAAAATTGATTAAAATTATTGTAAAGTCTCTTGATGGACCCGCCACCGGCCGGCTCCTTGCTTAGTCGCGAGATCGGGCCGTGACCTGGCGATGCACTTCACGCGCTTCCGAGCTGCCCCGTCTTTGATGCCCGAGGCAGCAGCGGCGGTCTTGAGCGATACGAACTCGTTGCGAGCTGGCGCTGACAGTGAGGGTATGGCTGCCGCAGCCAGAGTCGCAACGATGTTTGCTGCCCTCGCCATGCAGGCAGAGTGCTCATCCTGAAGGGCTTGGCGCTCAGGGGCAGTCATGGCTGATCCTGTGAAGCCCGGCGTTTCTTAGCTTCCTCCAAATCTCCCATAGCAATAGCGATATCGACGGACGACAGGTCCTGAAGCTTCGGCAGGAGTTCGAGGAGCTTTTCCCGAGGCAGGTTCTTCTCGATCAGCTCTGCCGCGCGCTTTCCAGCGGCCTTACGGTCCGCTTCGGTCAGGTGGGCGTAATGCTCTGCCCAAACCTTACGGATCATGTCGTCCCGTTGCTGCTTGGTGATATCGCCCCGATGGAAAAGCTCGCGGGCGAAATCCTCTTTCCATTTCGGCTTGTCCTTGGCCTCGTCCCAAACTCTCATCAGTTCGGTGAATTCGTACTCGGCTTCTGGCGACAAAGGCGTGCGCGCCACCGTGGCGCGCTTCGGGCCAGTCGCCTCGGCTGCCGCTTCCCTCACGCTCAAACCCGCAACGCGTTGCGCTTTTGACGGGTCACCTTCGACGTGCCGGGCGATCCGCATGTAGAGCTGCGCCGTCCTCGGCGAGATGGTGGTGTTCAGCCGAAGCCAAGCGTCCCAGCCGCCGTGCGGCACTGTCTCTTTGGCCTGGGCGAGCAGCCGGCCGCATTCGACGGCGTAGCGTGCGCCCTCGCGCTTAGCGGCTTCGACGCCGGCATGAGCCGCGTTGATCGCGCCCGCGATGTTAGACTTCGTCATCATGACCTCCATCATCATCGTTGAGGGCGAAGGTCGTAGACCGCCGCCATGTGATCCCCGGAAGCCTGATCCGAAGCCCCTTCTGAAAATATCTTACCCCCCTGTGCCGTTTGTGCCTTTGGCGCCGAAAGCTCTGTTTTTGGCGCTATTGGCGCCAACGGCACTATCGGCACGGGGGGCCCCATCTTTCTAAGGATGGGGGTTTCGGCAAAAGGGCGGTTGGCAAGCACCTCCGGATGAACTTCGTAGTTCTGCGCCTTTCGCCCTTTCCGCTCGCCGGCTCGGGCGAAGCGCTGCCGGATGAGGTTGGCCTCCAGAAGCTGCTTGCAGGCAGCCTCCATATCGGCGGCGTCTCGCAACATGCCGCCGACCTGGCGCCTGACATCCCGCGCATTGAACTCACCGATCCGGTTCTGCCGCAGGTGCCGGGCGAGCAGCATGCCGCGTCGCTCGACGACCGGGATCGACGCGTCGCCGAACACGCGCTCGGCCATCGGCAGGAAGTAGGCGTTCAGGAGATCCGCAGCGGCCGTGACGGCGGCCGGGGAAATCTCCCTCGGCTCCGCCACACTCGGCGCTCCGCCGCACCACCATAAGTGCTCCAGGACGGCCGAGAGCCGGAGCGCATGTCCGCGCGCCTTGCCGAGCGTACCGGCAAGCAATCCGCTGGCTTCATGGCAGCGCTCGACCATGTCGCGGGCGAACGCCTCCAGCCGATCCTCCGCCTCCGATGTCAGGCGCAGCTTCACTGGCTCCGGCTGGCCGAACTCGTCGACGCCTTGGGCGAGATCGGTGAGCCGCGCGAAGGCCAACTGCATCGGGCCGTCGTCCTGAACGCCGCGCGCGAGCGTGAACTCGGGCTTGGTGTCCGGCCAGGCCCAGAGCAGACGCGAGGCCAAGCCGTCGTCGGGGCCGTTGAGGATCATCTCCAGCTTGTCGGGCTGCACGCCGCCGAGCACGCCGATGCTGAGGTGCCGGATATGCAGCGGCTCCGGGTTCTTCATCCGATCGACGACGTACGATCTTCCGCCGTACATCTCGATCGCGAAGGCCCGATCGGACCCGCCACCGCCATACTTGTCGAAGGCACCGAGCCAGCCGGCCAACTCGTCGCGCACGAGGAGCAGGCCACGCGGCAAGCCCGCCGCCAACGCGCCAAGCGCCTCAACGGTGGCGTCAGCAACGCGGATGCGAGGCCGAACCGGAGCCGGCGGTTCGCGGGCATTGTCCGGCATCGGCGGCACGTCTGCGTCGCCGTTCTTCACGGCGGTTTTGACCTCGACCTTCCAAGCCTCGACCCGCGCGTCGCAGGCCTGCTTCAGGGTGGCGTGCTCCTGCTGCACCTCTTCGAAGCCGTAGGCCATGCGGTCCTCGGCGAAGCGCACCAGCGTGAAGGCCGCATCCATGCTCGGTGACTTCGACGAGGACGGCGGCCCGACCTCACCGCACCACAAGACGGGCGGCTCAGCCCAGGCGGCACCGGCCTGGGGCCAGCGCACGTTGGCGATCGTGGCGCCGACGCTCGCGAGCAGCGCTACCGCAACGTAGTCCGGCGGTGCCGAAGCGCTCCGAGCCTTGCGCTCGCACCACCCGGCCCAGGGTCCGAGCAAATGAAGCGGAAAGGCCGGAGCCGGGCGGCGTCCGGTCCCGAGCAGGCTGAGATCCGTCTCGCCCCAAGAACCATGCCCCCCTGTGCCGTTAGTGCCGTTGGCGCCAATAGGGTCGTGACGCGGATGATGCCAGTCGTCGGCCGTCGGCGGGCCGAGGCGTTCCAACTCGTCGGCGAATGGGTCGGACTTCATGCCCGCACCTCCAGATTGTCGGTTGCGGGATAGCGATCGGGGGCAGGCGTCCGCCGCTCCGTCTGCTCGGCCTTGGACTTCTTCAGCTCGGCGAGGATGCTGGCCGCCGCGCGTACATTCGCGATCAGGCACCGGACTGAATATTCGAGCCCGGCATCGTTGCCAGCCTCGACGTAGCTCTGACCGATCCGAGCATGGATCTCGGCGCCGGCCAGGGTCTCGGCGATGAATTCGCGGTAGGCGTCGAGCGAGCCGTAGGCGATGTGATCGGCGGGTGAGTGGCGGGCGCTCATGCGCGCCTCCCGTCGGCCTGCCCGAAGGCTAAATCCGCCACAGCCGCAGCGAGCGCGGGGCTGAAGGCGAAGCGCGAGAGAATGCGCGAAGTCTGGATTTTGCGGGTATCGAGTGCTATCTGGAAAGTGTCGGCCGCCAAACCTGACATCTTTCCAGAGCCCTCGTCCTCACCGGCGGGGGTTCTGTCGTTTCGGATCATGCGTTAGGCGCCTCCCGGCAGCGGAGCGCGCGGCTGATCCAGCAGGCGCTCAAAGGCGAGCACCGGCACGAGCATGCGGCGGCCAATCCGGATCGTGGGAATTTCGCCTCGGCCAGCGGCCTCGTAGGCGGTGTTCCGACTGACACCGAGGCGCCGGCCGGCTTCTTCCACGCTGATAGTTCTGCGCTCCGTTGCCGCTGGATCGTGCGTCGACATTTGAACCTCCTAACCATCTTACGATGTGAAAGATGATATCGTCTCGTCCTTGACGATCGCAAGGCGTACTCATACGATTTGTAAGACGGTTTTGGAGGGTTTCGATGGGTAAGCGTGGGCCAGCACCTAAGGGTGAGTACGTTGGGCAAACCTCGGTACTTTCGACACGAGTCACACCAGAACTCCGGGCAAGGCTACATGCTGAAGTGGAAAAAAAAACGAATAGTACCATATCAAATGAAGTAGAGAGAAGATTAAGAAATTCATTCATAGAAGACGATACGATTAATAGTGCTTTTGGAAGTCGTAGAAGTTACGCTTTGATGAGGGCCATATCAATGATTTTAGAATATTGGCATAACCCGTCTGACTTAAAAAGTGATTGGACATCTGACCCATTGGCATACGATCAAGTCTGTCGGAAGATAAATTCTTTTCTTACAGATATGAGACCTAAGGGTGAGGCTGGCGTACTTTCGGATGACGACCAAGCTCTTGTAGACTTAACGGCGCGGTCGCACCCCGCTGGCATTCTCTACGAAATCGAAAATGCCGATGCGGCTATTCCATTAAAGGCATCTAAAAGACAAAAAGTACTATCGAATATCAAGGCCGATCTCGGACTTATGATTGAGCGATCAGCAGAGCGAAGTGTCAGCCGGAAAAAACAAAGATTGGATGAAATCGATAAATCAGATCCCGCCGTAGTGATCCCGAAAGTAGGGAAGAGAAAGTCGCCGCGATGAAAGGCCATATTCGCGAGCGCTCGCCCGGCAAGTGGGCGGTTGTGCTGGATCTCCGCGATCCGGAGACTGGGAAGCGTAGGAGGAAGTGGCACACCTTCACCGGTACAAAGCGCGAGGCGCAGAAGGAGTGCGCCCGCCTCATCACGACTCTTCAGGGTGGCGACTACGTTGAGCCGGCGAAGGAGACCTTGGCGCAATACTTCGAGCGCTGGCTGGAGCACATCCGCTCGCAGGTCTCGCCTCGCAGCCACGAGCGCTACACCGAGATAGCTCGGAAGAACCTCGCCCCGCTGCTCGGCAGCGTTGTGCTCACCAAGCTTCGGCCGGAGCAGATTTCTGCCGCCTACGGGAAGGCGCTCCTTAGCGGTCGTAGGGATGGCAAAGGCGGCCTTGCGCCTCGAACCGTCCACCATATGCACCGCATCTTGCGGCAGGCGTTGGGCCAAGCCGTGAAATGGCGCATCCTCGTTCGCAACCCAGCTGATGCGGTCGACCCTCCGAAAGTCGAGCGACTGAAGATGCGCGCGCTGGACGCGGCCGAGTCTGCGGCCCTGTTCGCGCACTTCCGGCCGACCCGGGTTTTCATCCCTGTAGTGCTGGGGACGATGTGCGGGCTGCGACGCGGTGAGGTTACCGCGCTCCGGTGGCGCTCGGTTGATTGGAAGACCGGCCACATTGAGATCGTTGAGAGCACCGAGCAGACTCGGAAGGGCACCCGGTCGAAGGAGACGAAGAGCGGCCGTGGCAGGCGCGTCGCCCTCCCCTCCTTCGCACTCGAGGAATTGCGAGCTCACCACATCAGGCAGGCCGAGGAACTGCTGAAGCTCGGGGTGCGCGCGGCCAGCGATGGCTACGTCTACACGCAGGCCGACGGCTCCCCGGTGCAGCCGAACAGCCTCACGCACGAATTCACGCGGATCCTGGCTCAGGCGACCCACCTGCCGAGGGTCCGCTTTCACGATCTCCGGCACAGCCACGCGACGCAGATGCTGGCGAGCGGCATCCACCCGAAGATCGCTCAGGAGCGCCTGGGACACTCCAGCATCGCGATCACGCTGGATCTGTACTCCCACGTCCTGCCGGGGATGCAGGAGGACGCGGCAGCGAAGGTTGACGCGGCGCTGCGCGCGGCCATAGGTAAGACCGCCGGGTGAATTGGTAGCAAAGCGGTAGCAAAGGCGGTTTTCAGCCCCCTGCCCTATCGACAGAAAACCAAATTGCCACAAAGGCTTGGAAGGGTGGCCGAGTGGTTTAAGGCAGCGGTCTTGAAAACCGCCGTGGGGGCAACTCCACCGTGGGTTCGAATCCCACCCCTTCCGCCAAGAGGTGTGCCTAAGTCTTTGTTTTGGTTGCGAAAAAACGCATTACAAGATTTCTCGCCCCTCAAATTCACCCACATTTTGTGGTGGGTTGCATCGGACGTCTTCGGATCATTTAAGGCAGTCCCTCGTCGCCAAGGCGCCTTTCGGCACAACGCCAATTCAAACCGAGCAATCGACCATAAGCGGCCATTCACACGGCGCGGTCAGCCTGCTTCAGATCGAAAGAAGCGGGTTTGAGAGCAGTCAGAGAGAGTTGGAGCAGGCAAACATCGACCTTGTCCGTGAGTGGCAAGGCAAACTCGCCTCCTCACGCGAGGAACTCGGCCAAGCTGTTGCCGCGCGCGATGCGGCCAAGGGTCAGCTTGGCATTTCACAGCGCGAGCTTGCTGCCTCGAAGAAGCGCCTTGATCAGGCTCGTGAGCGCGTATCCGAGACAGGAAGCATCAAGCCCGTCGAGACGTCAAAAAAGGCCGCAAGTAAGCCATAGCGGCGCTCAGTTGCTCGGCAGTCGGTATCACCAACCATAGCCGCACTGATTTCCTTGGGGATCCAGCCCCGATAGGTCTGGCTGGGGAACTACGACCGTGTCCTGCTGCTGAGACGAACGGCGGTTTTGGTCGGCGGAAAATTGGCAAGGCTTTAGGTCGGAAAAGGTTTCTGTGACGCAACCCCTCGACAGCATTGCCAGCGTGCTGGAAGGCACCGGTGAGTACCGGGTGCTGCGGCGTGTCCGACCATTCGTCGAGTACGTTGATCCGCCGAACGAGCCGACTTTCATCGGTCTGATCCTCGACACAGAGACCACAGGCATCGATCACGCGCGCGACGAGGTGATCGAGCTTGGCATCATCAAGTTCGAGTACGGCGCAAGCGGCCGAGTCTACCGGGTGCTCGAGACGCTCAACCAGCTTCATGAACCGAGCAAGCCGATCCCGTCCGAAGTCACGCGCTTGACCGGCATCACCGACGCCGACGTGGCTGGCCACCGCATAGATGATGCGGCCGTGCGCGCGATGGCCGCCGATGCCGCCGTCGTGATTGCTCACAACGCCAGCTTCGACCGCCAGATGTGCGAAGGCCGCTGGCCAATCTTTGCCGAAAAGAATTGGGCTTGTTCCTGCCATCAGGTGCCATGGCGTGACGAAGGCCACGAGGGCATGAAGCTTGGCTACCTGCTCACCGACTACGGCTTCTTCCATAACGGGCATCGCGCCATCGACGACTGCCATGCCCTTATGGCGCTGCTGGCAGCTCCGTTAAGGGTCTCTGGCCGCCTCGCGTTGTCATGCCTGCTTGAAACCGCTCGCAAGCCCACGGTGCGCATCTGGGCCGCAGGTTCACCCATTGCCACGAAGGATGTGCTGAAGGCACGCAGCTATCGCTGGAGCGGTCGGCGGCGATGCTGGTACATCGATGTCGAAGAGGAAAGGTTCGAAATCGAGTGCACCTTCCTCAGCGAAGAGATCTTTCAGCGTGAGATCCAGGACCTACCAACCGACCGGATCACGGCGCGGGATCGATTCTCAGCGCGAACAAACCCCGAAAATTGAGGAAATTCCTCGGCCATAGCTCGTCGCGAAATATGTGACTACATCCCATAATCCGACTATAGAGGGCCACTTTTCGCTCTGTCCGACCTTGTGGGCACGGCCTAAAAATCTGCTACACCTAATCAACCGTTCGGCTGGCCATGTGGTTGAAAGCGCGATCCTGCAGTACGCCATTGAATCGATCTAATTAAAAAATAATATTAGTCTACGTCACCATAAATAGTCTAGATACCAATCATTGAAGATTTATAGCCCATCGATTTGTAATAACTACAGACCATCTAAGATCTCAAAATGTTAAAATTTTAGATAGGAACTTACTATATGAGCTACAGACAGCGTTTTAGCATGCATTTGCAGTTTTATTCAATAACTTCAAAATTAAATATTGCCACGATGATCAGTAACTACATTATCGCAATAAGGAGGTGGCGGTGAGTTTGAGCCGACTTATCTGTGGTGACGCAACCGACAGCTGCGTAGCAAACACTGCGCTCGACCATCTATCGAACTCAATAGCCCGCTTCTCCGAAAAATCAATAAATTACCTCAACAATCCATTTTCGGAGGAAGCTGAAAGTTTTGGGGCATTTTGTGCTCGTGTCACATTAGAAAATGCGTGTGCGGCATTGGTAGGAAGACTCGATCCGTTCCGTATTTTATACCTTACTGAGTATCAGAGTCAGTCCGGGTTTGAATACGGAAAACCCGTAAAATCAGGATTTAAGTGGACTGGGGATGTTCTCTCAGAGGACAAACCAACAAAAGATTTATGGAGCGCAGATCACGATATTGCGAAAATAAGCCGAGCTTTGTTTTCACCCCATGTAGATCACGTTTATTGGCGTCCGGCAACAGAAGCCGCGCTAGATTATTTGGCCGCCTATACGGGTGAAGGCGACCTAACTGAGTTGAAAAAAGCTGATCCTGAGGCATTTATTGGAAAAACAAAAGGTCGTTGCGCGGCAATTTACTCTACTTTGTCAAAAGGAGTTCACTGGGAGTTTTTCACTTCGGCGGTGACTATGGATGAAGGAACTTTGAAAGACACACTGCGTGACTGCCTTCTTCAGGTTGGCACTCTCGGATTTTTCTCTCATTTTGTGTCTACGTCATATCGAGCGCTTGAGAAGGACGTAGCTCTTGCCGCGTATCTAGAGTTCAGAGGCAAATTTCAATGACAGCAATCTCAATGGATGACGCGGATTCAGGCTTAATCTTAGCCGCCGAAGAATGTCCAGACGAAAAATTCGAAGGCTATCATCATTTTTCGAGTTACGACGACATTATAATAAGAAAGCTATCTGCTCACGGTCCTGTATTGCTTCGAGGCGGGAGAGGAAGCGGAAAAAGCGCATTACTCATACAAGCCCACCGAAAGATGATCACACAGGGAACAGTTTTTTCGGTTTATATGAGTCTTCGCTATTTACCATTACTTCAATCGGATGGGCATGAATATATTGGTCATTTTTGCGATATTTTATCTAAAGAGATAAGTTCTGAGCTTCTAAAAAACTCTATGAACTGTGACTTTGATCATGCAAAAGATGAAGTATCTTTGCAGATGTCGCTGGCTAAGTTGTCGCGCAAATTAGACAAAAGAATTGTGATTCTCTTTGACGACGCAGCTCATATTGGAAGAGAGAAACCGCTCGAGGTGTTTTTTGATCTTTTTAGAACGCTGTCGAGCAATGCCGTGTCTTGTAAAGCTTCGATATATCCAGGCGTTACGAAATTTGGAGTAAGATTTGACGTATTCAATGACTCGACAGTTATAGATATTGGTCGGTCGGACGTATCGAAAGAAGATAATTATTTCAGTGACGTCATCCGAATGCGCTATCCGTCACTATCTGATCGGAAAGCCTTTTCGGATCGATTAACCCCGGACGAATTTGCAAATATCCTTGGCCGTGCAGTTGTTGGAAATATGCGGGCTTTCATTCTGGCATGCAACCGGTTCGACGGGCGAACAAAGATTAGCATACCGGACTTAAATTCGTGTTTTCTTAATATGGCAGAGGATTATTACTGGCCACTAATGGAGGAAGTAGCTCCAAAACTTGGTGTTTATGAGCCACTCATCGAACCTTCGACGCAAATTTTTGAGGCTATAATCAAGCATATTATCAGGTCTGCAAATTTTAGCATGAAAAATGTTCCTCAGGATAGAGTAATCATACATAGAACATATGTCGGACAGTTTTCCAAGATATTCGAAATATTGGAATATTTGGGATTCATGATCAAGCGCGAAGCATCGCGCGGCATGAAGTCAGGAGGAAGAGGTCCAGTATATGCCATCAATCTTTGTAGCTTGTTGGAACAAAGTCCAACAAAAAGATTAACAATTGAGATGATTATGGAATGGATTTACGCGAGGCCTGACTTAGCTGAGATTCATTCATCAGCACCCGCCTTTAGTCATATAAATCTTCCAACCCTCGCGAATGATGGCGACTTAGGTATTTTTAATAAGTCGGTAAATGACTTAGCAAAATCTAAGGTCTATCCATACGGACTAACCGAAGACAAAATTATAAAACTCAGAAACTCCGGAATTAATACTATCCGACAATTGGCGGACGCAAGTGATGCAGATCTTATGAAGATTGATACAGTTGGTAAGGCAACTATAAAGCGCATGAGAAGCGTGTTGTTGCAAGCTATATGGATGTAGATATTTTTTCTAATAATCTTTTCAATTTTATATTTCTAACGCGGCTACTCCTCTGGCGATACATTATGTAAAATCAGGGTATACCCTTGCGTGACGTAACAGATAACGCAATGTGACCCGTAACATCCGGGTTGACGATGCCTATTTGTGACGCGGTAGCTTCAGGCGTAAAGCCTGAGGTGACACATGCCCCGCATCGGTTACGCCCGCGTCAGCACCGTTGATCAGGACCTCGACGGTCAACTCACCCGCCTGAGATCCGAAGGGTGCGCGATCATCCGGTCGGAGAAGGTGTCAGGCGGCAGTCGCGAAGGGCGAACAGAGTTGGCCACCATCCTCGAGTTCCTGCGCCCCGGTGATGAGTTGGTCGTCACGAGGCTAGATCGCCTCGGGCGAGATACGCGCGACGTACTCAACGTCGTGCACGAAGCCGAGCAGCGTGGTGCTTCGGTGACCGTCCTCGACCCCCACGTCTCGACGCGCGGGGAAATGGGGCACGTGGTGATCACCGTCCTTGGGATGGTGGCGCAGATGGAGCGGCGCTTTATCAAGGAGCGTCAGCGAGAGGGCATTGCGCAGGCGAAAGCTGCAGGCGTGTACCTCGGTGGTCAGCGCCGGCTCGATTATGACCGCATACGGCAAATGGCTGCTGCAGGGGCTGGGCCAACAGAGATTGCGAAGGCGCTCGGCTGTTCACGCATGCAAGTCTACCGGGTGCTCGAAGAGCCATAAGGAATGCCCCATCGGGGCGGATAGCCCGTGAACGTGGTGGCTGCAGCCATCAGTGCGGCGCCGGGCTTTTTTTCAAGGACGGCAAAGTCTGCTGTTTCGTAGGCTTGCTGGTGGGGGCGCCTTTTGGGAGGCGCTGGATGTCGCGAACGCAATCGCGGACACCGGATGTGGAACGGGTGCTTCAGCCCGCTCGGCGGCTCTGCCCGGCCTGCGGCCAGAGCATGCGGATCCGCTATGAGAACCGACGCAGGTCGTGTCCCTGGGCGTGGTGTAGGTTGGTGAGGACCACCACGATCACCGGCTTGGGCCGGGACGATCAGGCTGCCAGAGTGGGCAGGCTGACGAGGGGATCATCGCCGATCGGGGCGATGCTTTCCAGGGTCATGTAGCGCGACCGCTGGACGGCCCATTCGTCATTCTGTTCGAGCAGGATCGCGCCGACGAGGCGGGTGATGGCAGCCTCGTTGGGGAAGATGCCGACCACCTCGGTCCGGCGCTTGATCTCGCCGTTCAGGCGCTCCAACGGATTGGTCGAGTGCAGCTTGACCCGGTCGGCGGCCGGGAAGCCCATGTAGGCCAGCACGTCGGGCTCGGCCGTGTCCATCAGGGCGGCGAGCTTGGGCACCTTGGGGCGGAGTTGGTCGGCGATCCGCCGCCATTGCTGACGGGCCGCCTCGGCATCATCCTGGGCGAAGGCGGTGGCGATGAAGGCCGAGACGACGCGCCGCCCGCTGCGGCCGGCATGGGCGAGCACATTCCTCATGAAGTGTACCCGACAACGCTGCCAGATGGCGTTCATCACCTTGGCCACCGAGGCCTTGATGCCCTCGTGAGCGTCCGAAATGACGAGCTTGACCCCGCGCAGGCCGCGCCGGGCGAGCTTGCGCAGGAAGGCCGTCCAGAAGGTCTCGGCTTCCGACGGGCCGACATCCATGCCCAGCACCTCACGACGACCGTCGCTGTTGACGCCCACCGCGTACGCCTCCGGTGAGGGCC
>NZ_BPQG01000133.1 GCF_022179125.1 Methylobacterium cerastii | reverse complement strand
GATGTGCTCGACACAGGCGCGCCGGCGCGCGGGGCTCAGAAGTTTCCCCGGGACGCCTCCTGCAGGATCAGCTTGTCGAGGGTGAGATCGGCGATTGCCTTTCGAAGCCGAGCATTCTCAGTCTCAAGACTCTTCATCCGTCGAACTTGATCCGACTTCAGGCCGCCAAACTCACGCCGCCACCGGTAGTACGTCACCGAACTCACACCGAGCGCGCGGATTGCATCGGCCACGCTCTGGCCCTGTGAGATCAGCACGTCCGCCTGACGTAGCTTCGCGACGATCTCCTCGGGCTTCGGGTGCTTTGCCATCTCGTCCGTCCTCCAGGCTCAAAAGCCATACCAAAGGGCGGACCACTTCAATGGGGGCGGACCAGGCGTGAGGTCGTCTACCCCTACGGCGAGCTCGACACATTGGTGCCGGCCTTCGCCACGACGATCCACAAGAGCCAGGGCTCGGAGTATCCCGCCGTGGTGATCCCGATCGTGACACAGCACTTCAACATGCTGGCCAGGAACCTGCTCTACACCGGCGTCACCCGCGGCAAGCGGCTCGTCGTGCTGATCGGCCAGCGCAAGGCCATCGGTATGGCGGTTCGCGGTGGGAGCGCGAAGCGGCGCTGGACGAAGCTGCGGGAGTGGCTGGCCTCTGGTGCAATTAATGTCGCGCGCTCGTAGCTCTTTGTCCCTTCAGCAGCGTGCTGGACGGTAGCAGCAACGCATTGTAGGCGTCCGCGACAGATGCAGGGTTGCTGCACCAGGCGAGGTTGGCCTCTTGAACGAGCATAGAGGCGCGGCACCGCTGACGATCTATCTCGACGTCGATGGCGTCGTGACGACGGTCGGCTACCAACGGCAGGCCGGCAAGGACAGGCTCAACCCGACCCAGGTCGCCCTCGTGGCCGGCTTGGTGACAGAGTTCGATGCCAAAGTGGTCGTCTCATCGACCTGGCGCGTCGACGACTGCCGTCCGACCCTGGTGAAAGCCGGCCTTCCCGAGGCTTGCTTCCACCCAGACTGGCGGACCGCCATCCTGCCAACCAGCCGAGATGCCGAGACCGGCGGTATGCTCCCGGCCGAGCGAGCTGGGCGTGGCGATGAGATTGCCGAGCACGCGGCTCGCAACCGTATCTCAGACTACCTCGTACTCGACGACGTCGCGGTCGGCCCCGCCCACGTGGGTCGGCACATCCGGCCGAATGCGGAGTCCGGCCTAGGCGAAGCGGATATGGCCCAAGCTCGAAGCCTTCTGGCTGGGATGGATGTCGTTCGCTGAACGATGGGACGGAACGGATCTCATCTCTCAACCGCCGATTTAACGCCCGCTTAGGGATTGAACTTTCCGAGGACGCAGGTCATTCCATGACAGTGGAGTGACACGCGCGTCACTCTGCTCCCGACATCGACAGGGTCACTTCGACCTTTGCCGGACACGCCCGTCCGGTTCCTCCTCGACGCTGCACCTGTGCGGCTTCTTGGAGCGCGTCGCGTCGGATCGTGGATTGGCAGGAAGGAGTGGATGCGATGTTTGGGTTCAGAAACCAGGTCGATGCATCCAGTCCTTCACTTACCGCGCTGGGCATCACCGAACGGTCGGCGGCAAAGGCCTATGCTGCCCTGATCGCGATTGGTTGGTCCGAGATCGGCTTCGGGTACCATGGCACCGTCCATGCGCATCAGGACCACCCGGACGTTGTCGTACGCTTTGCACGAAAGGCCGATGGCTTCGGTGACTATGCGGCTTTGCTCCGCAGAGGGTTCGCTGGTTCGAACGGACCGCATGCACCGCGTATCCACGACATGCACGTCAGCCGCTGCGGTGCACTGATGACCGTAGGCTCGCGACTGTCCAATCCCACCCACGACACATGGTGGCTGGCCTACGCCCACGCCGTCATCGCGGACCATCCAGGAATTGCGATGGACGAGGGTGTGCGCGATCGGTTCAAAACCGAATGGCCAGCGCACGAGCCCCGGATAGACCATCCGAGCTTCGACGGCATCCGCGAGGCGTTCAGGACCGCGTGGCCCGGATACGAAGCCTATGTGGCCGCGTTGCGGGCCGTGTCGCCCCAGAGCCTCGACCCCAACATCGGCAACGTCCTCGTCGGGGACGATGGCAGTCCCGTGGTGAACGATCCGCTGTGCGACGACGGCTACGGCCTGTGGCGCTCGCCTCTCCTGCGGGTTTCGGCTCGCTACGCGGACCTCGTGCGCCGGCTTGCGAGCGACGCACTTGGTAGAGCCCCCGTCCCCGCCTGATCGTGAAGGCAAGGCCGCAGCACTACGCTGTTGCATCAGACCGGTGGCTGGGAACCCAATGACGTTTTTATCGTACAGAACCAAGCTCCAGAGGATCCTCCTCGTCGTTCGATCGGGTGCGGTCACGTTGCAGGTGCAAAGTGATGTTGGACGAACGCGAGCCCGATCCTACCCCCGGGGGCCCCTAGCTTCTCGAACTGCCACACCGTGCAGTCCTTCGTGCAATCAATTGCACAGGACATGCATGAGGTGGTCGTCCTGAGTCACAAGGAGCTCCTCGGCCCAGGGGGATCGAGTGCTAGATCACGAGGCGCGCTTCGATCAGTGTGTAGGGCGGTGACAA
>NZ_BPQG01000132.1 GCF_022179125.1 Methylobacterium cerastii | reverse complement strand
TTTGTCACCGCCCTACACACCTGTCTCTGGAGCGGCGTCTTGGCGAGCAGGATCTTGCCGGCCAGGTCGTCGTGGACCGAGATGTTCTGGCAGCTGGGTTGGGTGTTCTTGATGATGTGCGGGCCGGGGTTCTCGGCCCACTTCTCGGGTGGGGCTGCCTGTGCGGCTGCGGTCGTCAGGATGAGGGCTGCGAGCATGTTTTTCATGCTCCTGCTTATCGCAGAGCGGCAGCGGCGCATGTGGCGCCGATACAGCCTTTCGCGATCGGGCCTAGGTCTTCAGCTGCGTCCTGGTCGGCGATTACCTAGCACTTTACTAAAAGTCTTCGATACCACATGCCGACCCGACGCATCGTAGACCTCCACCGTCCAAGCTGACCAATCGCGCCGCGCGCTACCCAGCATTAGGGCCAAAGCGACCCGTTCGGCATGCGCGCGCATCAGCGCCCATGTCGGCAGCCGCTTTCTTATCCGATCGACAACGAGGTCGTGTCCGTCCGTGCAGTGGAAGCGGTAAAGCGGTGTCGGCATTGGCCTTCTACCCCGCCCTCCACACAATCTCACCGCAACGCGCATGGCCGCCGTCGCCATGGTTGAACCGTCGGTCTGCTTTTTGTCTGTTCCGTGTATGTTCTTGGAAAACTCGGAGCCGCGATGCACCCCCAGCCGCACGAACCGCCTGTGGAGATTTAGCTCACCGAGGCGGAGACGATCGCGCTGGCCTACCAACGCGCCACCCGCGGCGACGCCTGGACCGCGCTGATCCGGGCGATTGAAGACGCGCAGTCCGACTTGGCGGATGCCGAGCGCCGGACCCTGCAGCGCGACCGGCTGATCTCGCACGGCTACGTGCGGGCCGGCGCGGCCCTAGCGCTGACGGGCGACACCGCGTGAGCCCCTACGCGGTCGACGAGCTGATCCTCGGCAGCGCGGATGTCGTTTGGGTGCCGGTGATCGGGCAGGCGCTGTGTGCCGGCTTCCCGAGCCCGGCCGACGACTTCTTGGAAGGCGCATTGGAACTGCCGCGTGGGCTGGTGCCGAACCCGCCGGCCACCTTCCTGGTGTAGATCTGGAGAGATGGCATGAGTGACAACAGTGTCCATAATCAGAAACTTGCCCGCAGCGATTGTGGCCAAGAATTTAGGGGCGGCAGCGGCACGATCATGGTAGTGGACCACCGACTCTCGAGCTTGCTACGCCCAGCCTTTTAGGAGTTACACAGACGCCGCCAGCACGTCTTACCCGAGCCGCGGCCTATGTAACTCGTGAGCGACCACCGAGGTTTGCCGAAGCGCAGCACGAACAGGATGCCGGTCAACGAAGACTAACCAATTATCCAAGCGCGACCGTCCCGCGGTTTGGCTACCTTATAATGCAGCAAGAGGTCTTTTGCGCCTCACAGACATTCAAGAATGAGCAGAATTACCATACTAACTTGTCAGATTTGCATTTATTTCTGTATAATTTAATTCAGGAAAGAGCTAACTTTAGCCCCTAGTCGCAGCTCGATGTCAGCGCGAGCCGCCACTGGAAGATCGTCCCAGGAGTGTCGATAAACTACTGCATAGCAATCTGATATAAATTCGTCAGTCATTTCAACTAATTTCAAAAACCCAGGATCTCTCGGCACTGAAATTGCTGACTCTTCTAACTTTAAATGATCCGCGGCAAAAGCAGGGTGTGCATGAACAAACTGCGAAACTGCAGTGTAAAAATATTCGGTAGATCTCTTAGCATATTTAGACAAAAGGGAGTAATTCTTTTCGAAGCCGAGATCGACTAATTTTAGGTATGATTGAACTGCTTTCGGCAACAAAAGGTCTGCGCCGTTGACGATTACCATGTTGTATTCAACCGGATGATCTTTGTAGTATAGCCAAGCTATTGTGTTCTCAGTAAAAACTCTAAGTGATGACGCTGCACCGCGGTTTGATCCAATTGCCCATGCAGTTCCAGCTTCAAGTAATGATATTTTTGCGCCCGTTAAGAGCGCTCTCGCATGATTCTGGTTCGCAATCATCCACTCCCTTTGAATCCAACTTATGGTCCGCGGTAGTGAGGATTGGATTTCGTTCAAACTACCTTCGGCGACTGCAAGATTTTGTCTAACTCTTTCGAAAATTGCCTCGCCAGATTCGGTCACTCTGAAAGCCTCCAGCGATTTTTATCTTTTGTATCATTTATATCAAGAGCTTTTACTGCGGCATTTATAGTAGCAGAAGGGCCGATCGAATCAATTATCTTATCGATCCACCTTGCGAAGCTCTCTTTTTTTTCATACGCAAGGATTTCTTCAAGGTTGTCGACATCTGGCTTCATTTCTAATAGCTGGCTTGCTATCTGCCTTGCAGCCCGTGAGGGCAGTAATTCAGAATCTTTGGCCAGGCTAATAACGGTGCGACGTGCTTCAAGGTGTTCGATGCTTTTACTGCTGACACGTGGGTTTGAAGACTCAAGGTTTGAGTTTTCTAAATGGCGGAGGCGATTTCGAAGTTGCATGTATGAGCTTACTAAATCGTCTATCTCTAGGCTATGAATAGAATCAATTACAGAACGAAACTCACTCGGTGATATTCCGCTACAGGCCGCCAGCATGAATATTTTTCGCAGACCGTTTTCGCTCATAGCCCCATCCTTCCGCAAAGCTCGACTCCAACGTTTCTAAGCTCTCCTGAGATTTGAATCTTATTGGCTACCTTCCTTTCCGAGGCAAAACCAGTATAGTCTGACCTAGCGGCTAACACTCCAGAGTGGTAGATTCTGTTAGTTAGTATTTTATCTTTAAAGAAATCTGCGACACGTATATCTTTTTCGGTGTCTGTAATACTGTGCCCGCGTCGGACACCATTCATAACAATGTGGAGATTGGGAGCCGGACTGACGCTAGGGTGGTCGATCAAGCGTTTGACGAGATCAAGCCCGAGGACCGAAAATTTGTCTGGCCGAACAGGCGAAAAAACGTCGGTGGCAACTGCTAAGCCGCAGAGTGTAAGAAACGATGAGCTTGGATTCATGTCTAAAACAATTAAGTCATACTCAGATCTAGCCTTACTTATTGCGTGCTTGAAGTGGTCTCTCGCGTGATTCAGCTTGGAATTATCCGATATAAAGCTGTATTTTGTTAGCTCAAACGTTCCAGCTATCAGAGAAATGTTTTTATTTGGCTTCGTTACTAAATACATCAATTGAAACGCAAATTCCTTTGGATTGTTTGGCTCCATTTTCGAAGTATTTATATCAAAAAAATCCGATGTTGGCGCCGGCTCAAACAATCTGAGGGCGGTTTTTCCTGAGGATCCCAACGACTCATAAGTTCTTTTAGTTAGCAGCTGCTGACTTAAGTTGTATTGTGGGTCAAGATCTATCAGTAAAACAGAGAGGCTTTTTGTTGCAAATACTTCCCTAAATACGTGCGCCGCAAGCGTAGTTTTGCCTACTCCGCCTTTCATGTTTAGAGCGGCTACGACTGGTGCTGGCATGCGTGCTCTTCCAAAAATGAGTGCCGCGTTGCCCGGCAATAGCAGCATCCTACCTTAACTGCTCCTTGAATTCTCCTGCTTTTCAGTGTGCAAGTCACGTGATCCCTCCTTCGGTAGCTCGGGATGCGCAGGGGCATTTTGCTGGTCTGGTGCGCCCATACTTCAAGGGACTTAGTGTTCTCACGTTGGGCGGCGATTTTCTCGCCTGCGTAACCACGCGACTTCTAGCGATGCCGCCGAGCTTGGGACCATGTTATACAGCTATTAAACGGTCATGCCGCGGTGAGGTCGTGCTGACGCTCGCGGATGATAAGCAGCCAGGATGCCCGCCGCTCCTTTGGTCGGGCCTTCATCCGCACGAGTTTCCAGGCACCTGTGAGTTTCTCGCCATACAGGCGGAAGCCGAGCGAGCCAGCCGCGAGATCTGCCATTGGATCTCCGTCAGTCTCCCAAAGGCCCTGATCCCACACCAAGACCGCTCCGGCTCCGTATGAGCCTGCCGGGATGATGCCCTCGAACCCAATGTAGTCCAGGCGATGGTCCTCGACCGGCACGACCAGCCGCCGTTCACCAGCAACGAGGCTTGGACCAGGTGTGACCGCTTAACGTTTCAGGACGCCATCAAGCTCGAGCCGCAAATCGTAGTGGAGCCGGCGCGCGGCGTGCTTCTGCACGACGAAGGCCCGTCTGGTTATTGCGTCAGCCATTCGCTCAGCTTCGTCCAACGTCGCTTCGCGCTCCCGCCGCGAACCGCCATGCCGATCGCTTTGCGCTGGCCGATCAGCACGACGAGCCGCTTGCCGCGTGTGACGCCGGTGTAGAGGAGGTTCCGCGCAAGCATGTTGAAATGCTGCGTCACGATCGGGATCACCACGGCGGGATACTCCGAGCCTTGGCTCTTGTGGATCGTCGTGGCGAAGGCCGGCACCAGCGTGTCGAGCTCGCCGTAGGGGTAGACGACCTCGCGCCCGTCAAAGGTGACGATCACAGCGCCTTCCTCCTCGTCGATGCGCGCCACCATGCCGAGATCGCCGTTGAAGACGTCCCGGTCGTAGTCGTTCTGGGTCTCCATCACCCGGTCGCCAGGCGCAAAGCGCCAGCCGAAGCGCTCGATCTGCTGAGCCGGGTTCGGGTTGAGCACACGCTGGAGTTCATGGTTGAGGTTGCGCGAGCCGAGCGAGCCGCGCAGCATCGGCGTCAGGACCTGCACGTCCCGGATCGGATCGAGCCCGAAGGAGCGCGGGATGCGCTTGGTCACCACCTCAATCAGCTTGGCGACACCGACCTCGGGGTCGTCGATCTCGATCATGTAGAAGTCGGCCTTCTCACCCGGCTGTGGCCGCTCCGGCATCTGGCCCTGGTTGATGCGGTGGGCGTTGACGATGATCCGGCTCTCGGCCGCCTGCCGGAACACCTCGGTTAGCCGCGCTACCGGCACGCGGCCTGAGGCGATGACATCGGCCAGCACCTGGCCTGGGCCGACCGAGGGGAGCTGATCGACGTCGCCGACGAGGAGAAGCCCTGCACGCTCTGGCACCGCCTTCAGCAGGGCGTTCATCAGCGGCACGTCGATCATCGAGCACTCGTCGAGCACGAGCAGGTCACAGTCGAGCGGGTTCTCCTCGTTGCGCGAGAAGCCGCCCCGCTTCGGGTCGATCTCCAGCAGCCGATGAATGGTCTTGGCCTCGAGCCGGGTCTGCTCCGTCATCCGCTTGGCGGCACGACCCGTGGGCGCGGCAAGCAGCACCTTCACGCCTTTGGCGGTCATGATGCGCAGCAGCGAGTCGAGGGTGCTGGTCTTGCCGACACCTGGCCCGCCGGTGATGACGCAGAGCTTCGAGGCCAGCATCAGACGGATGGCCTCTCCTTGAGAGGGCGAGAGCGTCTTGCCGGTCTTCGCCTCGACCCAGGGCCGAGCCTTGTCGAGGTCGATGTTGGGCCATGGGGGTGAACCACGAGCCCGGGTGACGAGCCGCTCGGCGATCGCTCGCTCGGCGGCATGCAGGCCCTTCAGGAAGACGCAGGGCTCATGGTCGACCGTGTCGGCGATGACCTCCTCGCCACGCACGAGCTCGTCGGCGACGGCGGTGCGGACAAGAGCGACATCGACCTCGAGGAGGTTCTGAGCAAGCACGATCAGCCGCTCGATCGGGAGGCCGCAATGCCCCTCGTCCATAGCGGTCTGCAGCGCGAACGATACGCCGGCCCTGAGCCGCTGCGGGGCTTCCTTGGTCAGGCCGAGACGCATCGCGATCGCATCCGCCGTGCGGAAGCCGATTCCACGTATGTCGCGAGCGAGGCGATAGGGATCCTCGCTCATCACCACGATCGACTCGTGGCCGTAGGTCTTGAAGATCCGCACCGCCCGCGCCGTGCCGACGCCGTGCGCGTGCAGGAAGATCATGATCTCGCGCACCGCCTTCTGCTCGGCCCAACCGGAGACGATACGAGCCGCCCGCGTCGGGCCGATGCCGGAGACCTCCTTCAAGCGCTCGGGATCGGCTTCGATGATCTCGAAAGTGGCTTCCCCGAACAGCGCCACGATGCGCTTGGCCATGGCCGGGCCGATGCCGCGCATGTAGCCCGAGGCGAGGTAGCGCTCGATGCCCTCGACCCCGGTCGGCGGCGTGGCCTTGAGCGTATCGGCTTTGAACTGGAGCCCATGCTGCCGGTCGGTGAACCAGATCCCGGTCGCGGTGATCCACTCGCCGGCGGCAATAGCAGGCGCATGTCCGATCACCGGCACAAGGTCGCGCTTGCCCCGCGCCTGGACCTTGAGCACGCAGAAGCCGGTCTCGGTGTTGTGGAAGGTGACGCGCTCGATCGTGCCTGCGAGCGTCTCGAGAGGTGCGCTCCGGTCGTGGGACTTCGGCACCGTGCTGCTGCTCACATCTTACGCTCGACCAGTTCGTCGAGATAACATGGCTGCAGAAGAAGTTCGCCTCAATCAGTCCGTAGCTCGCGAGCTTCAAGGACGAGTGCCTTCGGGCTTGTGGTTTGCAAGGATCTTCACTGGATGCGAACCTCATCTGGTGTCCGAAGTGCCGTGCAAGCCCCTCAACGAACACGTAAAGGGCGAACAACGCTGGGATGGGCACCAGGGACCCGCGAGCTGGGTTCCCTCCCAGCTCCTGAAACAAGGTGCTGTCGTCCCGACTGCCTGGAACACACGATCTGGTGGCAAATCTTCCCGCTCGGCTCCGTCGGGGCCGCGCCCGAGCTCGTAGAGAGTGCACCCGTCGTGCATCCTCAGGAGCACCTGCATGCATGGCTCGATTACACCCTCGAACTTGGCGCAACAGGGCTGGCGCTCGAACCCGTCTTCGCCGCATCGACCCACGGCTACGGCACGATCGACCACTCCCGGTCGATCCGCGGCTCTGCGACGATGCGGATTTCGTCGCCCTGATCCAGGCGACTCATGCACGGGGTCTGCGCGTGCTCCTCGACGGCGTCTTCAACCATGTCGGACGCGCCTATCCCGCCTTCGTCGAGGTCCTGGAGCAGGGATCGCAGGCCCAACTCGCTGGATGGTTTAAGCTGTCCTGGCCCGACGGCGCCCGCCCGGATGCAGAGCCGGAATACGCCTGCTTCGAGGGACACCGACAGCTCGTGACACTCAATCACGACGAGCCTGCCGTGGCCGACTACGTTTTCTTCGTCATGACGAAGCTGATTCATCCGCTCCTCAGAGAAGCCCTGGATCACAGTGCGGCTGAGCGCAGCAGTGTTATGGGAATAGATTCTGGCGGGAAACCCGACTGTCGATTCTAAGAACCCGACCGGCGTGGCACTGATTGACAAAGGCCCTCCCGCTCCAATCGAATGACGTCAACCTCAGCATTGAAGAAGGCACCGCAGACGATCTTATGGAGCGCTACAGCGAGAGAGACATCCTCACCGAAGTTGGACGGAAAGCCTTCGAGGCTGCTCGGCAGTATGTGCGTGACGGTCGGGTTGTCGCCTTCGACCAGGATGATGGGGTCGTGTTCGGGCAGGTTCTCGGCACTGCCCGTCGGCCCTACGAGCAGACGATCGAAGTTGAGGGAATTCGCGGTGGTGTAGGCATCGCTGGAGAATGCAGCTGTCCCGTCGGCTTCAACTGCAAGCATGTTGCGGCTGTGCTCCTCTTTGGGCTCCAGTCGGCAAACCGGCTCACTCGTCCGTCGGCGGAGGACCGCCTTGCCCGGCTCCTCTATTCGCCCGCACAGCGTTCCGTGGCATCGTCTGCCCATAACGTGGACACCGTGCCGGGATTGGCTGCGTGGCTTGAGGATCTCGACCGAGCTCAAGCCATGGCCGAGGAAAGCTATCCGAGCAGCATCGCGCAACGTCTCGTCTATGTTCTTAGCCCGATTCCGCTCGGCGAGGGTGTTCCACGGCTCGGCGTCCAACCCATCTCTGCGCGCCTGCTCAAGGACGGACGTTTCTCGGGGAACAACCGCCCCTATGAGGCCAGCGGCGCCCTTTCTGGGACCCCCGCTAAGTTCTTAAGGCCCTCGGATCTCAAGATCCTTCGCGCGGTGGCGTTACTCAGACGCGATTACGGGGGTGGGGCTTCCATCAGCCTCGCGAGTGACGGCGGTGCCGCAATCCTCACCGAAGTTATTGCCACCGGGCGAGCACGCTGGCTCGGCCTAGACGGGCCAGTCCTTTCAGTGGGCCCACCGCAATCTGGCCGGTTCGTCTGGCAAACGGCAGGCGAGGCTGGGCTGGTGCCGGGGCTCGAACTTGACGGCCAAGGCGTCCCTCTCAGCGCTACACCGCCGGTCTATGTCGACCCCGAGCAGGGTCTCATCGGAGTTATCGAGACGAGCTATCCGCCGCGTATCGCAGCAACACTGCTGGCTGCTCCGAAAGTGCCCGGCGCAGCAGTGAAAGCGTTCAATGCCGCTTTGACAAAGCGTGCACCTGGTCTAGCCGCTTTGGCGGTTCCGGAGCCAAAGCGGGAACGTTTGGCAGGCGTGACACCGATCCCGGTCTTGAGCTTGTTTGCCGCTGATCTACCACCCGAGTCAGCCTTGCAATACGGCTACTACGGCTACGGCACGCCGCCTGCTCCAGAGCGAGTCGGGCTAGGCCGCCTCTCCTTCCGATACGGATACGTCAACATTCTTCTCGGCGATGCCGCGCCCGTGGTGACGCGGCTGACAGACGGACGCTTGATAGAGGTTCATCGTGATGCGGAAGCGGAGCGCCGTGCCATCGCGAGCCTGCTGGCCAACGATTTCGTCCCGTTGTCCGAGCGTCGCTCTCGGGTTCCGGCCACGCATGCGCATGACTTAGTGCCCGAAGGAGACGAGCTCGCTTGGCTCGACGCTCAGTTCCACATCCTGCCCCAGCTTCGGGCGGATGGTTGGGAGATCGAAGTCTCCGACAACTTCCCGGGGCGGCTGCTATGTGTCGGCGACAGCTTCGAGGCGGAGGTCCATGAGGGGTCGGGCATCGATTGGCTCGAACTCCACCTCGGCATCATCGTCGATGGCGAGCGGATCGACTTGATTGATCCAATCGTCACCATGATCGCCGCACCAGGCTTCGATCTTGAGTTGCTGGAAACCGCGGCGGAAGACGACGAGGCTTCCTATTTGCCGTTAAACGATGGGCGCGTTCTCGCCTTTTCGGCGGCGCGGCTTAAAACGATTGTGGCCGCGATCCGCGATCTTGCCTTTGGCAATGGGTCGAGAGAGGGCCGTCTACGCCTCAGCCGTGCCGATGCAGCTGGTCTCGCAGCTTTCGAGGCGGCAATGCCCGATACGATCTGGCGCGGCGGCGAGCGCGTGCGCGAGATGGGGAGACGACTTGGAGCAGCTGGCGGGATACCGTCAGCCGTCCTTCCGCCGAATTTTCGCGCCACGCTGCGACCATACCAGCACGAGGGCGTATCGTGGCTCGCCTTTCTGCGTGACGTCGGTTTCGGTGGCGTGCTCGCGGATGACATGGGTCTCGGCAAAACGGTGCAGGCTCTTGCTCTGCTAGCCATCGACAAGGCGCAGGGTCGGCTCGACGGTCCAGCCCTTGTGGTCGCCCCGACTAGCCTGATGGCGAATTGGCGCCGCGAGGCAGAGCGCTTCGCGCCTGATCTGCGCGTTCTCACACTCCACGGCCATGATCGCGCGGATCGGTTCGGCGCGATCCCCGACAGTGATCTCGTGCTGACGACCTATCCGTTGATCGCCCGCGACCACGCCGTGCTGGCAGCACGAACTTGGCCGCTGCTGCTTCTCGACGAAGCGCAGACGATCAAGAACCCTGATGCTGCGACGACGAAGCTGCTGCTTGGGATCGAGGCGCACCACCGTATCTGTCTGACTGGCACTCCGCTGGAGAACAATCTCAACGAGTTGTGGTCACTCTTCGCTTTCGCTTGTCCCGGCCTGCTCGGTGACCGCCAGAGCTTCGCGAAGCTCTGGCGTGGACCAATTGAGAAGCAGGGCGACCGTGAGCGCAGCCGACTGTTGGCCCGTCGCGTAAAGCCGTTCCTGTTGCGCCGGACCAAGACGGAGGTCGCCCGCGAGTTGCCGCCGAAAACCGAGATCGTCGAGCGCATCGATCTCCAGGGTTCGCAGCGCGACGTCTACGAGGGGATCCGCCTCTCGATGCACGCCCGCGTAAGCGCAGCGATTGCAGAGCGGGGTTTTGCCCGCAGCCGGATCATCATCCTCGACGCTCTGCTGAAGCTGCGCCAAGCCTGCTGCGACCCGCGACTTCTGAAGCAATCGACGGGCAGCGAGGACAAGGCCCACCCGACGCGCCGGACAATGGCCCGCAAGCCGACGATCCGTTCGAGCGATGCCGGCTCGGCCAAGCTCGATCGGCTGGAAGAAATGGTGGTCGAGCTGCTCGCGGAAGGGCGCCGCATCCTCGTCTTCTCGCAATTCACCTCGATGCTGCGCCTAATTCAGGAGCGGCTCACGACGCGAGCCATCGCCTATGCGCTCCTGACTGGAGCCACTCGTGACCGAGAGGGAGCGATCCGGCAGTTCGAGGATGGGGATGCCAGCGTTTTCCTGGTCAGCTTGAAGGCCGGAGGGACGGGGCTGAACCTGATCGCCGCCGACACAGTGATTCTCTATGATCCCTGGTGGAACCCCGCAGTGGAGGATCAGGCCGTCGATCGAGCCTACCGGATCGGTCAGACCAAGCCTGTGTTCGTGCACAAGCTCGTGGCTAGCGGGACGATCGAGGAGAAGATGGAGATCCTAAAAGAGCGCAAAAGCGCGTTGGCTCAATCGCTTTTTGATCCTGATGGCTCACCAACTCTCGCGATGACGCAGGCCGATCTCGAACTGTTACTGTCGGCTGATTATTAAATAGAGCAATGCAATGCAGATGAGACAATCAGGCGGAATTTCTGTGTTCGCCAAGGGTCCGAACTAAAAATTCGCGGGCACAAAAGGCACCCCCTACGCGGAGGCGAAATTTCTCTAGGACATCGTGTTATTGGATGGGTGAAAGATTTCTGCTGGCGTCAAGGAATTTTTGAAGGCGGGTCACAACCCGAATTCGAGCTTACAGATGATTGGAGATGTAATTCTGTGCGGAGCCGATCTCGCTAATCTCGCCTACCGCCCGCGCACTATGAAACGTGCCGCTTGGCTTCCGCTCAAATGATGCCAGCCGACCGAGTGCCGTCGCCGAAACGTATATCGAAGGCATCTTCCGCGCCGCGTTGTGGCCTGTGTAGGGCGGTGACA
>NZ_BPQG01000130.1 GCF_022179125.1 Methylobacterium cerastii | reverse complement strand
CCTGGCGGACGCTCACCGAACCGGTCGACGACCCGATCCGCGTCGTCGGCCAAGGCTGGGAGGGCTTCGACCTCGTGGAGATCCTCCTCACAATACCTCAGCCCCGAGTGCCACATGTGGTGCAACACGGTCGTGCGCGCACATGGCCGGGGTTCGCCGCCTCATCGGCAACCACGCACTCACGCGAGCCGCGGTTTCGCCTGCATTGAGAGTGACACACGATCGGGTCTCGTGGAGTCCTTGTCCGTGCGTCCCGCTCTCCTTCTGCTGACTGTCGCCCTTGCCCTCGCTGCGCCCGCTAATGCGCAGACGCGGTTTGCTGCCCCGCATCCGCAGCCGAGTGCGGAGAGCACAGCGAGCCTTCGAGAGCCCTCCGGATCAGGCACAGCGCCAGGTGAAGCAGCGAATGCACAGGCGCGCGCCCGTATGGACAAATTCGAGCAGCGCATCGCCACTCGTAGCGACCGTGCAATCCGCTCAATCTGTGGAGGCTGTAATTCGACAGCAACACGGGCAGATCGGGCGCCCCGGCGCATCGAGGCCAACGCCGAGGAACGGGAGTTTCTGATTGATGACCCCGCGCAGGCGCCAGTCGAATAAAAATTGAGGTCCCTGTGGGGCGTTGCGACGATTTCGCTTCACACACGTTGTATACCCTTATCAGGGGGTGAAGCGTATGTCGGACATCAACAATTTAGGCTTCAAGTCGCAGTACGTGCTGATGAAGATCGGACACGATCTGGCGGAGAGCCTAGAAGATACAGTCGAAGCACCCATCCCAGAGCCTCTTGAAGCGGTTGCCGCTGAAATCCCAGACAAAAATTTTGAGGAAGACGTCATACCGCTAAAGAATGTGCGGTACGTACCTCACGATGACGAGCCCCTTTTCTAAGAACTACGTCCAAATCAATGCACCAACATCATCAGGCCCTGGCCTATGAAGACCACGAGGGCGAGCTTGAGGATAAATCCAGTATCTTCAGCTGCTTCGCGCATCGCTCGTCTCCGTCTCTGATGCTTAATGATCTCCTAAATCGATCATCGAAGATAGCCCTATTCATACATCGTTAGGAGTTCTGCCGGGCTACACACAGGCAGTGCTTAACCATCTATTAAGGCGCACAGTCAGCGTTAACCATTGCATTGCGTCGAGCTGCACCCGGAGACCGCCAGGACTAGCACAGGCGCCGGGCCGGGGCGTGTCGCAAACTCGGATCTGACACGCGTGTGTAGGGCGGTGACA
>NZ_BPQG01000129.1 GCF_022179125.1 Methylobacterium cerastii | reverse complement strand
GGACCGGTCACACTTTCGCGGTGCTCGGGTCCAGTGCCCGTGACGAGCCGCGCCAGAATGCCCGACTGCCCCGATCGCGAGAGGCGCTTCCGAACGTTGTCGGCTTTTTGAGCCGCTTCGCCGACTTCGTCTCCAAGAACGCTACCGGCGTCGGCAGCGTTGTTCGGGACAATCCCTCGTGCTGCAAGCAATGCGACGAGATCGATATCGTCGAGCACATCCGACTGCGTCAGCGCCTCGTCGACAGCAAGTGTCGTCGGCTGCGCCGTGAGGACATAGGAAAGGAGCGGAGATGCATCCGAGCGCCGGACGCCGCGGGCGCGGCCTTCGGCTTGCTCGACTTCGGTAAGAACCTGCCTGCGGAATGCGTCCGCGAGCGGATCGGGATGAGCAAGCGTCTGAACCCGCCGACCCGTGCCGTCGCGCATGGTGATCGCAGCCGGTACATCGCGTTTGTATGTCTCCGTCGAATAGGTTCCGAGCTTGCCCGAGCCGACCGCAGCCATGATCGCAACGTCCCGCGGCGGCGGCAGCGGCCGTCCGATGACGATGATCGCCGCGACGGCAGACCACCCGTCGAAGCCGCGAAGGGCGTTGAAGTGCCCGACGACGACGTTCGGCGGCGCGCTCGCGCTAAGTTTCTGAGCCAACCCTTTGTATGTCACGACGGCGATGTCCGGGCCGCCACCGGCGCCGCGACCGCGATGCCGGAAGGCCTGGATCTCGATGAAGCGGCGCAGGCTGCGCAGCTTCACTGCGCGTTCGCCGGCTCGCTCTTCGTTCGCCCCGAGCCAACTGGTCTTCCCGTTCTGGCGATCGACGATCTGGACCCGGTGCACGGCTGTCTCACGCGCCTGCGCGTTCGTCAGGATCGCAAGGTCGGGCAGCCATAGGCGGCTCACCTCGGCCTCCGGCGTCGCATCAAGGCAGATCACCGGGCCGGCGATCCACCCATCATGGAAGGGCTCGCGCCACCGCAACCGGAGATGTCGCTCCCCGGCCTCATTCTGTGTGACCTCCAGGGTCCGGGGGGCCACGTCCTCGCCGCTGTCCAGGAAATCAGCCAGCAGGGTCCATGCACGGGCGAGCATCGCCACCGGTGCGACGCTGAGCGCGACCTGATCGATCGCCGCGATGGCGTCCTGTTCGGGCAGATCCCTATGGATCGGGAGCGCACTCTTCGCCCACCAGATCTGACCGGCAAAGGTGCGAGCCCGCCAAACAGTTAGGCCTGCCTCGACCAGGGCGGCACGCTTCAAGAGCCCTCCCTGGCCTTCCAGCGCCCGCTCAAGCATCGCGACCGTCGACCGGTAGAGCAGCGTGTGCACGCCCTCAGGGCCGCCGAGGATACGCGGTCGCACCAACTCGGGCAGCGGTATCCGCACAGGCGATGCGAGGCCGCCGAATGACGAAAGCCACGGGGCCTCGTCGATGATCAGCATGTCGAAGGCGGGCAATTCTGGTGGCGGAGCGCTCGTCAGCATCGCATGCGGCATGATCCAGACCGCGATGCGCGCATCCGCCTGGCTGCGGTAGGCGCATGCATCCTCTGCAACGATCCCGGGGCGAGCAGGATGATGACGACACCATCCGCTTTTCGGACCACCGCAGACGTCACGGATGCCACCGCCGGCCTGCTGTACGCGCGCGACCAGGGCCGGGACGCGGCACATGGCGCCGCCCTCCTGATCTGAAACGCCAGCACCCGCACCGCGCCAGACCTTCGCGACGACCCCGCCCGCGGCGGCGTTCAAACGGTCGCGAATGTCGTCGGCGGTCTTGTGCGTGGGTGCCGCGAAGGCGATGCGCGTCTTGGGGTGTGTAGGGCGGTGACAAA
>NZ_BPQG01000128.1 GCF_022179125.1 Methylobacterium cerastii | reverse complement strand
GCGCGGCATCTGCATCGGCTGCAGCCCGAAATAGCGCCCGGCCGGGCGGCGGTTCATTCTGCCGCGTGTTCGCGCGCCAGCCTGAGGAGGTTCTGCCCGTAGGCGGTCTTCTTGAACAGCTCGCCGCGGGCGACGAGCTGGTCGCGACCGATGAAGCCGCGCTCGAACGCGATCTCCTCCAGGCAGGCCACCTGCAGGCCCTGGCGGTTCTGGATCGTGCGCACGAACTCGGAGGCTTCGAGCAGGCTGTCGTGGGTGCCGGTGTCGAGCCAGGCGTAGCCGCGGGACATCTTCTCGACGTGGAGCTGGCCGAGCGCGAGGTAGGCCTCGTTGACCGAGGTGATCTCGAGCTCGCCGCGCGGCGACGGCTTCACCGCGGCGGCGATGTCGAGCACCTGGTTGTCGTAGAAGTACAGGCCGGTGACCGCCCAGGTCGATTCCGGCTCGGTCGGCTTCTCGACCAGGCGCAACGGGCGCCCGGCCGCGTCCAAGGTGACGACGCCGTAGGCCTGCGGGTTCTCGACGTGGTAGGCGAACACCGTCGCGCCGGCCTTGCGCTCGGCGGCGCGCGCCAGCAGGTCGCTCATGCCGGCGCCGAAGAACAGGTTGTCGCCGAGGATCAGCGCCACGTCGTCGTCGCCGACGAAGTCGCGGCCGATGATGAAGGCCTGCGCCAGCCCCTCGGGCTTGGGCTGCACCGCGTAGGAGAAGCGTAAGCCGAACTGCTCGCCGGTGCCGAACAGGCGCTTGTAGTTGTCGAGGTGTTCCGGGCTCGAGATGATCAGGATCTCGCGGATGCCGGCCAGCATCAGCACCGAGACCGGATAGTAGATCATCGGCTTGTCGTAGACCGGCAGCAGCTGCTTGTTGATCGACAGCGTGGCCGGGTGAAGCCGCGTGCCGGAGCCGCCGGCCAGGATGATGCCCTTCATCGGGACGCCTCCGTTGGGACCGGCCCGATCAGGCGGTCGAGGATGGTGTCGAGAGCCTGTTGCCACGGTCGCATCGCGATGCCGTAGGCCGTTGTCAGGCTCTCGGTGGACAGTTCGGAATTGGCCGGGCGCCGGGCCGGCGTCGGGTAGGCGCTGGTCGGGATGCCGGCGACCGGCACCTCGCGCCCGCCGCGTGCCACGCTGCCGGCGACGACGGCTTGCGCAAAGCCGTGCCAGGTGGTGGTTCCGGCGTTGACGCAGTGGAAGGTGCCGGTCGCCGCGTTCGCGTCGTCCGCCATGCGCAGGGCGACCACGGCGAGCGCCGCGGCGAGGTCGGCGGCGGAGGTCGGGCAACCGTGCTGGTCGTCGACCACGGTGAGCCGGTCGCGTTCGGCCGCGAGCCGCAGCATCGTCTTCACGAAGTTGCCCCGGTGCGGGCTCACCACCCAGGCGGTGCGCAGGATGGCGTGGCGCGGGTTGCCGGCCCGCACCGCCAGCTCGCCGCCGGCCTTGCTCGCGCCGTAGACGCTGCGCGGGGCGATCGGGTCGTCGGGCCGGTAGGCGCCGGGGCGCGTGCCGTCGAAGACGTAGTCGGTGGAGACGTGCACCAGCGGAATCGCGTGGCGCGCCGTCTCGGCGGCCAGGATCGCCGGCGCCAGCGCGTTGAGGCGCCAGGCCGCAACCGGCTCGGATTCGGCCTTGTCGACCGCGGTGTAGGCGGCCGTGTTGATCACCGCCGCGAAGCGACGTACCGCCAGCAGGCGGGCGACGGCATCGGCGTCGGTGATGTCGAGGGCGGCGCGGTCGGGGGCGTGCACCGTGACGCCTTCCGGCCAGGCGTAGGCCTGCAGCTCGGTGCCGACCTGCCCGGCGCCGCCGAGAACGAGGATGTCCATTCAGGCGCCCTTGCCTGTCGTGGGTGCGCCCTCGCTCGGCGCCAGGCCGAGGCGCTCGCCGGTGTAGCGGCCTTCGCGGATCGGGCGCCACCAGGCCTCGTTGTCGAGGTACCAGCGCACCGTCTCCTCAAGCGCCTGCTCGAAGGTCTTGGACGGCGCCCAGCCGACCTCGGCTTGCGCCTTGCTCGGATCGATCGCGTAGCGCCGGTCGTGTCCGGGACGGTCGGCGACGAAGCTGATCAGGTTTTCGTGCGGGGCGCCCTCGGGCCGCAGCCGGTCGAAGGCGGCGCAGAGCGCCTTCACCACGGCGAGGTTGTTGCGTACCGCGCGGCCGCCGAGCAGATAGGTCTCGCCGACCCGGCCGCGCTCCAGCACCGCCACGAGGCCGCGGGCGTGATCCTCGACGTGGATCCAGTCGCGCTCGTTCAGGCCGTCGCCGTAGACCGGCAGCTTGCGGCCTTCGAGCGCATTGAGGATCATCAGCGGGATCAGCTTCTCGGGGAAGTGGCGCGGCCCGTAATTGTTCGAGCAGTTCGTCACCAGCACCGGCAGGCCGTAAGTCTCGTGCCAAGCCCGCGCGAGGTGGTCGGAGGCCGCCTTCGAGGCGGAGTAGGGCGAGCGCGGATCGTAGCGGCTACCTTCCGTGAAGAACGCGTCCGGCGGCAGCGAGCCGTAGACCTCGTCCGTCGAGACGTGGAGGAAGCGGAACCGCGCCTTCGCCTCCGCTGGCAGCGCTTCGTAGTGGCCGCGCGCGGCATCCAGCATCACCTGCGTGCCGATGACGTTGGTCTGGATGAAGGCGCCCGGATCGGTGATCGAGCGGTCGACGTGGCTTTCCGCCGCCAGGTGCATCACCGCCTCCGGCGCAAAGTCTGCGAAGGCCGCGCGCACCGCGTCGGCGTCGCAGATGTCGGCCTCGACAAGGCGGTGGCGGGAATCCTCGGCGAGGCTGTCCAGCGAGACCGGGTTGGCCGCGTAGGTCAGCGCGTCCAGCGTCAGCACGTCGTGGCCGAGGTCGCGCACGAGATGGAGCACGAGAGCGGAGCCGATGAAGCCGCAACCTCCGGTCACCAGAATGCGCATGGCAGGCCTTTCCTTGAATGCGTCGACGGTCGTCGCAAGCCGGGTCCTCAGAACACCGGTCCGAGGTCCGACAGGCGCGGCGCCGCCTTGTCCTTGTCCGACAGGATCGCCTCCGCCGCCGAGACCGGCCAGTCGATGCCGACCTCGGGGTCGTTCCAGACCAGGGCGCGGTCGTGGGCCGGGCTGTAGTACGCGTCCACCTTGTAGGCCACCATGGTGTCGGGCGTCAGGGTGCAGAACCCGTGGGCGAAGCCGTGCGGGATGAACAGCTGCTCGCCGCCCTCCGCATCCAACGTCACCGTCACATGCTGACCATAGGTGGCAGAATCGCGGCGGAGATCGACCGCCACGTCGAGGATCGCCCCGGAGAGCACCCGCACGAGCTTGGCCTGCGGCTGCGGCGCGACCTGGAAGTGCAAGCCGCGGATCGTCCCCTTGGGCGCCGAGAACGACTGGTTGTCCTGCACGAACGCGCAGGTGATGCCGGCCCGCGCCAGCGCGTCGACGCGGAACGTCTCCGAGAACCAGCCGCGGGCATCGCCGAAGCGATTCGGCTTCACCCGCATCACCCCGGCGAGCCGGGTCTCGATCACGTCCATC
>NZ_BPQG01000127.1 GCF_022179125.1 Methylobacterium cerastii | reverse complement strand
CGTTATGGGTTCACGACCTAAACCTGCCGGCGGCCACAAGCATTCCGAGGGCGAGGCGGACGGCCACGACGAGGAGGGCGAGGGCAAGATCAAGATGACGGCCGAGCAGGCCGAGGAGCAGGACATCAAGCTCGCCACGGTCGAGGGCGGCATCCTCTCGCGCCATCTCTTGGTGCCTGGCACCATCGCCCAGGACGCCGACCGGATCGCTCGCGTCCCCGTGCGGGTCGTTGGAACCGTGGCCGAGATGCGCAAGCGCCTCGGCGAGGAAGTCGCCAAGGGCGAGGTCGTGGCCGTCCTCGACAGCCGCGAGGTGGCCGAGGCCAAGAGCGACTTCCTCACCGCGACGGTCAAGGCGGACCTGGAGAAGACGAACTTCGACCGCCAGCAGGCCCTCTGGGACAAGCGGATCTCGGCCGAGTCCGCATTCCTGAACGCCAAGGCGGCCTACTCTGAGGCGACGCTTCGGGTCGACCTGGCACGCCAGAAGCTGTCGGCCCTGGGGCTGAACGCGGCCGAGGTCGCGACGTCCGCCAAGAAGGACGAGACTACCCCGAACCTATCTTCGTTGCGCCGCTACGAGCTCAAGTCCCCGCTCGCCGGCCGTGTGGTCGAGCGCAAGGTCGACGTCGGAACCGCCGTCGGCAAGGAGGGCGATCCGGCCGACGTTTACACCGTCGCCGACCTCTCCTCCGTGTGGATCGAGCTGGCCATCCCGACCACGGAGCTCTCGAAGGTCCGGGAGGGCGCCAAGGTGACCATCGTCGGAGGCGACGACGGCCCCCGCGGCGAGGGCAAGGTCGTTTTCGTCAGCCCGATCCTCAACGCCGAGACGCGCTCCGCCCGGGTCATCGTCGCCCTGCCGAACAATGACATGGCCTGGCGGCCCGGCACCTTCGTGACAACCGAGGTCGAGATCGCCCGCGACCCGGTCAAGGTCCGGCTGCCGAAGTCCGCGATCCAGACCATCGGCGGCGAGAAGGTCGTGTTTGTCCGAACCCAGGAGGGCTTCGAGCGCCGGGACGTGACCATCGGCAAGGCCGACGACGACGCCTTCGAGATCCTGACCGGCCTCAAGCCCGGCGACGAGGTCGCGGTGGCCAACTCCTTCGTCCTGAAGGCCGAGCTCGGCAAGGCCGAAGCCGACCACGACCACTGAACGGGGGCCGGCCATGATCTCGAAGATCCTCGACTTCTCCGTCCATCAGCGATGGCTCGTGGTGCTGCTGTCGCTCCTCGCGGCGGGCTTCGGCGTGTTTTCGCTGACGAAGCTTCCCATCGACGCCGTCCCGGACATCACCAACAACCAGGTGCAGATCAACACCACGGCGCCGTCGCTCTCCCCGGTCGATATCGAGAAGCAGGTGACCTACCCGGTCGAGACCGCGCTCGCCGGGATCAAGGGCCTCGAATACACCCGCTCGCTCTCGCGGAACGGCTTCTCGCAGGTCACCGCGGTCTTCTCGGAGGCGACAAACGTATATTTCGCCCGCCAGCAGGTCGCCGAGCGCATCGGCGAGGCGAAGTCGACCCTGCCGCCGGGGGCCGAGCCGCACATGGGCCCGATCTCCACGGGCCTGGGCGAGATCTACATGTGGTCGATCCACTACGCCCAACCGAAGGATCGTAAGGTCTCCCCGGACGGCAAGCCGGGTTGGCAGGGCGACGGGAGCTACCTGACCCCCGAGGGTCAGCGGCTTGCGACAGAGCTCGAACGCACGGCCTACCTGCGCACGGTCCAGGACTGGATCATTCGCCCCCAGGTGAAGACCGTGCCGGGCGTGGCCGGCGTCGACAGCATCGGCGGCTTCGACAAGCAGTACCACGTCCAGCCGGACCCGATGAAGCTCACCGCCCTTGACCTGTCCTTCGCCGACATCGGCCGGGCGCTGGAGGCCAACAACGCCAACCTGGGTGCCCGCTACCTGGAGGACAACGGCGAGGGCTACGTCGTCCGTGCCGCCGGCCGCCTTGAGACCATGGAGGACATCGGCTCCGTGGTCGTGACCACGCGCGGCGGGGTGCCGGTCCGCATCTCGGACATCGCGGAGGTCCGGATCGGGCGGGACCTACGCACCGGGTCGGGCAGCGAGGACGGGCGCGAGGTCGTCATCGGCACCGCCCTGATGCTGATCGGCGAGAACAGCAGGACGGTCTCGGCCGCCGTTGACGCAAAGATGACCGAGATCCGGCGCACGCTCCCGCCCGGCGTCGAGGTCCAGACCGTGCTCAACCGGACCCTGCTGGTCGAGGCCACCATCCGAACGGTCGCCAAGAACCTCGCCGAGGGCGCCGCCCTCGTCATCGTCATCCTGTTCCTGCTGCTCGGTAACATCCGGGCGGCCATCGTCACCGCCCTCGTCATCCCGGTGGCGATGCTGATGACCATGACGGGTATGGTCCAAGGCAGGATCAGCGCCAACCTCATGAGCCTCGGGGCGCTGGACTTCGGCCTCATCGTCGACGGCGCCGTCATCATCACCGAGAACGCCCTGCGCCACCTCGCGGAGCGCCAGGGGGAACTCGGGCGCAAGCTCGACCTGGAGGAGCGCCTCGTCACCGTGCGCGCCTCGGCCGAGGAGATGATCAAGCCTTCCCTGTATGGGCAGGCCATCATCATCCTCGTCTACGTGCCGCTCCTCACCTTCACCGGGGTCGAGGGCAAGATGTTCGAGCCGATGGCGCTCACCGTCATCATCGCCCTCGTCTCGGCCTTCGTCCTGTCGCTGACCTTCGTGCCAGCGATGATCGCGATCGTCATCACCGGCAAGGTCACGGAGAAAGACAACGTCCTCATCCGCGGGCTCAAGGCCGCCTACCGCCCGATCCTCGGGGCCGCCCTGCGGGTTCCGATGACCTTCGTCGCGGTCGCCCTCGTGCTGCTCGTCGGGGCCGGGTTCCTGTTCAGAGGGTTGGGGCAGGAGTTCATCCCGCAGCTCGACGAAAAGAGCATCGCGCTGAACGCCCAGCGCATCCCGTCGACCTCCCTGACCCAGTCGCAGGCGATGCAGCTGAAGGTCGAACAGGCCATCAGCCGATTCCCTCAGGTCGCCTACGTGTTCTCAAAGACGGGCACCGCGGAGGTCGCCTCGGACCCCATGCCGCCGAGCTCGTCCGACACCTTCGTCATCCTGAAGTCGCAGGAGGAATGGCCCGACCCGAGCCTGTCCAAGGCCGACCTGCAGGAGCAGATCGAGAAGGCCCTCGGGGCGCTCGCCGGCAACGTCTATGAGTTCTCCCAGCCGATCCAGCTGCGCTTCAACGAGCTCCTGGCCGGGACCCGCGGCGACCTCGCCGTGAAGGTGTTCGGCGAGGAGTTCGAGCCGATGCTCAAGGCCGCCAACCAGGTCGCCGCGATCCTGCGCGGGACCGAGGGCGCCGACGACGTCAAGGTCGAGCAGACGGCCGGGCTGCCGTTCCTGGAGATCAAGATCAACAAGGTCGAGGCGGCCCGGCTAGGCCTGAGCACGTCCTCGATCCAGGACGTCATCGGCGCGGCCATCGGCGGCCGCGAGGCCGGCATGGTGTTCGAGGGCGATCGTCGCTTCCCCATCGTCGTGCGCCTGAACGACAAGGTGCGCGAGGATCGCGAGGCCCTGGAGAACATCCCGGTCCCGCTGCCCCCCGGCGTCAACGGTCGGGCCTCCTCGGTGCTGCTGAAGCAGGTCGCGAGCTTCTCCGTCACCGAGGGACCGAACCAGATCTCGCGCGAGAACGGTCGCCGTCGGGTCGTGGTCACGGCCAACGTGCGCGGTCGCGACATCGGCTCGCTCGTGGCGGAGGCCCAGTCCAAGGTCGCGTCCGGGGTCCGGCTTCCCGCCGGCTACTACGTGACCTGGGGCGGGCAGTTCGAGAACCTGGCCTCCGCCCGACAGCGCCTGATGGTCGTTGTCCCGGTGTGCTTCTTCCTGATCTTCCTGCTGCTGTTCTCGGCCCTCAACTCGGCCCGGGACGCCCTGCTGGTGTTCAGCGCGGTCCCGCTGGCTCTCACCGGCGGCATCGCGGCCCTGTGGCTGAGGGGGATGCCGTTCTCGGTGCCCGCGGCGGTCGGGTTCATCGCCCTGTCCGGGGTGGCGGTGCTCAACGGCCTGGTGATGTTGACCTACATCAAGCAGCTCATCGCGGAAGGCCGACCACGACGCGAGGCCATCCTGGAGGGCGCGATGACCCGACTCCGGCCGGTGGCGATGACCGCCCTCGTGGCGTCGCTCGGGTTCGTCCCGATGGCCCTGGCGACGGAGACCGGGGCGGAGATCCAGCGGCCCCTCGCGACGGTGGTGATCGGCGGGCTCATCTCGGCGACCCTGCTGACGCTGGTCGTGCTGCCGGCGCTGTTCGCCCGCTTCGCCGGTGCCGTCGTCCCCGCCAGGGCCAAGGCGACGGATGCCGGGGCCCGCCCCCATCCCGTCGTTCCCCAGGCCGCGGAGTAGGCCGATGGCGCGCCGATGGGTCTTCCCGACCGCGCTCGTCCTGACGGCAATGGCCGGTACGGCGCACGCGGCCGAGCGACCCGCCGGAGAGGGGCCGTTCGGACTGGCATGGGGTCCGGTGGACCGGATCGATACCCCTTCGATGGTCGACCGCGAGGCCAACCTGACCGGCCTGTACTACCTCCACGACCGACCGCTTGCCTCGGGTCCCGACACGGTCGAGGTGATGCTGGTGGTCTGCCGGGAGGAAGGTCTCCAGCAGGTCGTCTGGGTCGGCCGGCCACTCGCCGACGAGGCCCACCTCATCGCGCGTGACGCCGTCCGTCGCGAAGGGGGTTGCATCTACGGCGAGCCACGGCCGGGACCGCTCACGGATCGCTCGAATGGTCTGCCGGACGAACCGTACTGGCGAACGCGCGCGATGCCAGACGGCACGCGGGGACTCGTGATGTCGGCCTCCGGCCCGGACTACGCGGCCTGCTCGGAAAGCCACCGCGCCGCCACCCCCCATCCCGCCGACGCCCATGTAGCCGACCTGCTCCGGTCGGGCGTGCCTTGAGCCTACCGACGCGACCCCGGCCTGAATGCCTGGTCGACCACCGCGAGATCCATCGTCATCGGTTGCCGCAACGGTGACGGGCAAGAAGCTCGGCCGCCGGATGGAGTAGTGGGGCGGCGGGGGCGGACGACGGCGCAAGGTCCGGCCGCACATACGCAAGGCCGCTGCGCGGGCGTTCCTCACGACCGCGATCCTGATCGCCGGGGTCCTGGCGCTGTTCGGCTGGCTCGCATCGATGCCGTAACGGGGCCGACCGCGGATCGCCGGGACCGTCCGCCACTCCCGGCTGGCCAGGACGACGAGGATCGCATCGCCGCGGGGCATGCCGCCGGCCCGGGCGGTGGCGAACGCAAATTTTGTTAAGCACGTCCGGCGGAGGAGAACGTACCCCGCGGAACGGTCATGGAAACGGAGCCGTTCCCGAGGCTCGGGTGCCGTCGGTTTCGACGCATCGCCGACAACGATTTGAGGAAGCCCATGAGAAAGTCTCTGTTCGCCGCCGCCATCCTGGCAACCCTGGGCGTCGCCTCGGTCGCACCGGCCTCGGCCGCCCCCGGCATGATCGGCGCCGTCGACGCCCCGACGGCCGTGACCGAGGTCCGGATGGACGGCATGCACAGCCATCGCGGTCATGGAATGCGCCATCACCATCATCGTGGGCACATGATGCGGCACCACCATCACCACCGTGGGCACATGATGCGCCACGGGCATGGCCATCGCCATCACCGCATGTGACCGGCAGGGGTCCTTCGGGGCCCCTTATCGTATCCGACGACCCCCGGGCCCAGTTGTCGCGACGTGATTGCGGAGACCTGATACAGGAGCCCCCCGCAATCCAGGCGAGGTCCGTACTTCCAAAACTCCGCTTCCATCAGGCGAAGAGGGCGTAACGGTTCGACCAGCCTCATCCGGCCTTGCAAGGCTAGAGATACCTCAGCCAGGCGATATCGCGTCGGGACGCCTTGAAGCGCGAGAACCAGGCCGTCGGCCAGTAGAGGGGTACGACCAGCCCGACGTACCAGGCCAGCACCCAGCCATAGCTCGCAACGCCGAACACCGTGCCCTGCGTCGGGCCTGTGTAGGGCGGTGACA
>NZ_BPQG01000126.1 GCF_022179125.1 Methylobacterium cerastii | reverse complement strand
TAGGCGGCGGCCGCGAAGGTGAACAGCGCCTCGACCTTGATTCGGCCGCGCAGCTTGACCTTCCTCAGCCCGGCCTGAGCCTTGATCCAGCCGAAGACCTCCTCGATCCGCTTGCGGCAGCGCAGGCTGATTGCGTAGCCGGGATGGCGGGTGGTGCGGCCGTCGAGGGCGGTCTTGCGCACCTTGCCGGTCTTCGAGACCGCCCCGTTGATGGCGATGTGCGGGCTCACCCGCCGCGCCCGCAGGTCGCCGACGAAGGCTTCCACGTCGAACAGCTTGTCCGCACCCAGCGTAATCCGGTGCCGGCGGGGTCGGCGGTCGAGCATGAGGAGGGCCGCCTCGCGCTCGGCCGTGCCGGTGGCGTGGGTGATGCTGGCGTCCACCACCAAGCCGTTGCGGTTCTCCATCAGCGTGTGGCCGAGGTAGCACAGCCGGCTCTCCTGGCCGTCCGCCTTCCGGTAGAGCCGGGCGTCCGGGTCGGTAGTCGAGGCATGGGTCGCGTTCGAGCGCTTCTCGCGGCGGAAGTCACGCTCGCCGTTGCGGCCCGGGCCTGGCGGTTCGCCCGAGCCGTCCTTGGGCCGAAAGCTCTTCATCGAGGCCCAGACCTCGATCATCGTGCCGTCGACCGAGAAATGGTCGCTCGACAACAGCCGCTTGACCGGCTTGAGCGCCAGCAGACCCGACAGGAAGGCGTGCGCCACCTCCGTCTCCAGCAGACGGTCGCGGCTGTGCGTGAACACAGTCGGGTGCCAGACCGCGGCATCGATCTCCAACCCCACGAACCACCGGAACAGCAGGTTATAATCGATCTGCTCCATCAGCATCCGCTCGGAGCGCACCGAGAAGAACGCCTGCAGCAGTGTCGCCCGAAGCAGCATCTCCGGCGGGATCGAAGGCCGGCCCAGGCCCGAGTACAGGTGCTCGAAGCGCGCGTTCAGCCCAGCCAGAACTTCGTCGGCCAAGGCCCGGATCGGCCGCAGCGGGTGATCGGACGGCACACGCTCCTCAAGCCGAACGTAGCTGAACAGGTTGGTCGAGGCCGCCTCACGTCCGCGCATCGATCAAACCCCGCCTCTCGCTCAGGCAGAGTGAATCATCTCCAAGGCCAAACCGCCACAGACTTCTGCAGCAGCCTGCTAGAGCTTGGACGTCACGCCTTGACGGCAGGCTTGCCGACGACCTTCGCCAACCGCGCGTTCATACGTGGACCGGCCTGCTCGGATGCCGTCGCGCCGACCGCCGTATCGCCGACCATGACGGGGACCGCGTTGCAGATCTCGACGAGGCGCCAGATGACGGTGAATCCGTCTTGGACGACGTTCGCCGTCTCAAAGGGCGTCTCGGCCCCTGTGGGAAGTTTGACCGGCTGGTTATTCTGATCCTGCACGTAGTATTGCCAGACGGTATAATTTCCTTTCCCGACGCCCGTGAAGGTTTGCGTGAGGCTGAATTGGCCGCCGTTGTAGCGCGTGCCGCTCACCGGCGACGAGAACTGGCCGTTGATGTCCGTCATGATGAAATCGACGTAGGCGGCTCCCGCCCCCTGCCCGACGCCATAACTCAGTGCGTATTGTCCTTGTGGATTGGCTTGGGCGAAGTCCAAGACCTGCTTGATGTTGACGGTTTGACCAGGCGTCAGTCCCATGTCGAGCGGTTGTTTGTAATACAAGCCGACGACCTGCAAAGTAACAGCCATTGCTTCCTCCCTCTGAGGCAAGGGCCGTCATTCGCATTGGGGGACATCGACCGGCGCGATCGCGGTCTCTGGTCTTGCGATCGAATCGACGGCCTTGCTCAAGCAGAGTGCCGTGCCCACGCACACAAAACAACCTGAAAGATACAAACATCGTTTAAGTTTAGATGGAGGGCGGTCGCGACGCGTCGGCCGGGTCGTGCGCCCGTTCGGCAGCCGTGGCCGAACCGACAACCGGGACGCGCGTTCGCCCCAAGGCCCGCTCTTTGCAGGTCGCTCGCCGGCCCGTGACCGCCAGGAGACCCCATGCGCTACAATCTCGGCTGCAGCCTGTCCTACAACATCCTCTCGGACACGACCTTCATCTTCAACCTGGAGGTGGCCAAGCTGAAGAGCGTCGAGATCATCAGTGAATCCCTGGTGTTGACGCCGAACCTGAAGCGCGACGTCTACACGACGCCGGACCTGCTCAACCGTTACCTCGGCGTCAACGTGCCGATGGGTCAGTTCGCGCTCGAATACAACGCCGAGGTCGAGCTCACGGTGCACCGGGCCGACCCGGCGACCATCAACGAGACGCCGGTCGGGCAGCTGCCGCTCGACATCCTGCCCTTCCTGCTGCCGAGCCGCTTCGTCTCGTCGGACCGGCTGACGCCCTTCGCCCAGGCCGAGTTCGGGGCGATGCCGAAGGGCCACCAGCGCGTCAACGCGATCTGCAACTGGATCCACGACCACCTCACCTACAAGCCGGGCACCAGCGACGGCGAGACCACCGCCGACGAGAGCCTGCTCAAGCGCGCCGGCGTCTGCCGCGACTTCGCGCATATCGGCACCGCCTTCTGCCGCGCGCTCGGCATCCCCGCCCGGTTCGTGTCGTGCTATGCCCACGGCCTCGTGCCGAGCGACTTCCACGCGGTGTTCGAGGCCTACCTCGACGGGCGTTGGTGGCTGTTCGACGCGACGCGCCAGGCCGATCCCGACGGTCTCGTCCGCATCGGCGTCGGGCGCGACGCGGCCGAGATCGCGTTCTCGACCCCCTTCGGCAACATGCAGCCGGTCAACCAGCAGATCCGCATCACCCGTGCGGACGGCGTCGGAAGCCCAACGCCCCGGACGGTGGATGCGATCTCGACGGAGGTGCCGGCGCCGCATGGCGGGGCGGCCTGAGGTCGCGTCTCCGATGCGTCGGCATACCCAGGTGTGATAGACGAGGACGGATTGGCGGCCTCGACGAAGGAGCGACCCCGTGTTGCGATCGATCGGCGATCCCGTGCACCGACCGGTCGACATTCCCGACAGCGCCCGCGCCGCCATCGAGACGGTGGCGGCCCATCCTGCGGTTCGGGCGATTATCGTGTTCGGCTCGCGCGCCGAGGGCGATCACGATGCGCGATCCGACATCGACGTCGCCATCGAGGCGCCCGACCTCGACGGGGCGGCGCTGGACCGCCTTCGCGACCGGGTCGGGCATTGTCGAACCCTCTATCGGATCTCGGTGGCCAAGCTCGACACCATGCCGAGCGCACTCAAGGATCGCGTCCTGGCACAGGGAATCAGGATCTATGAGCGCGCGGAAGCTTGAGGACGGCCTTGGCAATCTCGAACGTGCCGTCGCCAACCTGGAACGTGCTCCGACGATCCCGACGGACGGCGAACGCGTCGCAGCCAACGACCAGGACATCGCCAAGGTCACGCCGCTCATCCGAACCACCTTCGATTTTCTCGCGCAGCGCTACCGCACGAGCTGACAGGATGGGACGCTGCTCCCCTCATCTCGCGCAGCGGAAGCCGGCATCGGCGTCAGGAGCACCCCATGGCCTACCGCCACGTCGTCGGCCCGCGGACCTGGGCGTTCGCCGACCTCGCCGAGCTGATGGCGAAGGCGACGCCGGTGCGCTCCGGCGACCGGCTCGCAGGCGTCGCCGCGGAATCGGCGGAGGAGGGGTCGGCCGCGCGCTGGTGCCTCGCCGACGTGCCGCTGCGCGAAATCCTGGCGCGGCCCCTGATCGCCTACGAGGACGACGACGTCACCCGGCTGATCCTCGACACCCATGACGCGGCGGCGTTCTCCGGGGTCGCGCACCTCACCGTCGGCGACTTTCGCGAGTTCCTGCTCACGGCCACCACCGAGACGCTGGCGCGGATCGCGCCCGGGATCACCCCGGAGATGGCGGCGGCGGTCTCGAAGATCTCGCGCAACCAGGACCTGATCCTGATCGCCCGGAAATGCCGGGTGGTCACGCGGTTCCGCAACACCATCGGCCTGCCCGGCACGATGGCGGTGCGGCTGCAGCCCAACCACCCGACCGACGACCCGGCCGGCATCACCGCCTCGATCCTCGACGGCCTGTCCTACGGCTGCGGCGACGCGGTGATCGGCATCAACCCGGCCTCGGATTCGGTGGCAGCCCTCGGCAAGCTGCTCCACCTCCTCGACGAGATCATCCGGCGCCACGCGATTCCGACGCAAGGATGCGTGCTCACCCACGTCACCACCACCCTGGAGGCGATGAACCGCGGCTGGCCGGTGGACCTCGTGTTCCAGTCGATCGCCGGCACGCAAGCGGCCAACGCCGGGTTCGGGGTCACGCTGGCGATCCTCAAGGAGGCGCACGAGGCGATGCTGGCGCTGAAGCGCGGCTCCTTGGGCGACAACGGCATGTATTTCGAGACCGGGCAGGGCTCGGCGCTGTCGGCCAACGCGCATCACGGCATCGACCAGCAGACCCTGGAGGCGCGGGCCTACGCGGTGGCGCGCCCGTTCCGGCCGCTGCTGGTCAACACCGTCGTCGGCTTCATCGGGCCGGAATACCTCTACGACGGCAAGGAGATCATCCGCGCCGGGCTCGAGGACCATTTCTGCGGCAAGCTGATGGGCGTGCCGCTCGGCGTCGACGTCTGCTACACCAACCACGCCGAGGCCGACCAGGACGACATGGACGTGCTGCTGACGCTGCTGGGCGCCGCCGGCTGCACCTACGTGATGGGCGTTCCCGGCGCCGACGACGTGATGCTGAACTACCAGTCCACCTCGTTCCACGATTCCCTCTACGTCCGCGAGGTCTTAGGGCTGAAGCGCGCGCCCGAGTTCGAGGCGTGGCTGCACGCCCTCGGCATGACGGATGCCGCCGGCACCCTGCTTCCCGCCGAGCCCGGCTCGCCGCTGCTCGCCGACGCCTCCGGGCTCGCCGCATGAGCGAGGACGCGAAGATCTGGGCGCGGCTCGCCGGCCTGACGCCGGCGCGGATCGGCCTCGGGCGGACCGGAAGCGGCCTGCCCACCCGCGAGGTGCTGCGCTTCGGCCTCGCCCACGCCCAGGCCCGCGACGCCGTGCACACGCCGATGGATGCGGACGCGGTCACCGCGGACATCGAAGCCCTCGGCTTGCCGACGCTCCGGGTCGCCTCGCAGGCGGCCGACCGCGCCGCCTACCTGCGCCGGCCCGACCAGGGCCGCGCCCTGGCGCCCGCGGATCGCGACGCCCTGGAGCGGGCGGCCGGCGATTCCGTCGACCTCGCCATCGTCGTCGCCGACGGGCTCTCGGCGCGTGCCGTGCACGAGGGCGCGGCTGGCTTCCTCGCGGCCTTCAAGCCTCACGCCGAGCGGGCCGGATGGAGCCTCGCGCCGGTGATCGTCGCGTCCCAAGCCCGGGTCGCGCTGGGCGACGCGGTCGGCGCGGCGCTGAAGGCCCGCGCGGTGGCGGTGCTGGTCGGCGAGCGCCCCGGCCTGTCCTCGCCCGACAGCCTCGGGATCTACCTCACCTTCGGCCCCCGCATCGGGCGCTCGGACGCCGAGCGCAACTGCATCTCGAACGTCCGCCCCGCCGGGCTCTCGCACGCGCTGGCCGCGTTCAAGCTCGACTGGCTCCTGAGCCAGGCCTTCGCGCGCGGGCTGACGGGGGTTTCGCTGAAGGACGAGAGCGAGGCCGCGCTCGCCGGCTCGGACGTGGCGCCGGCCCTGCCGAAGGCCTGATCGGCGGATCCGCGATCGCACCCGCGAAGGCTTCGGTGCGGCGCACCATGCGACCCGACCTCAGTATTCGGACCGCAAGCGCGGCTGTGGCGGGGTCGCAACACCGCGAAAGCATCCCGGGTTTACCCCGAGACCTGCCTTCGACCGCCGCGATCCCGCCATAAACCGGGACCACCTCAGCATCCGCGGTAAACGGCTTTTCCCCCAACCGGTTACCGCTCGGTTACGAGCGATTCCAAGAGCGTGGTCTTGCCTCCTCGCGCAACGTCGGTCGACGCTGCGCGACGGCTGTCCGCACCCTTCGAGGGCGCGCCGACGCGTAGCGGACCGGGGGGTGCGGGACAGGTCATGGACGCGCCTACGAACGACAAGTCGAAGCTGCCGAGCCGCCACGTCACGGAGGGGGCCGACCGCGCGCCGCACCGCTCGTATCTCTATGCGATGGGTCTCACCAAGCAGCAGATCCACCAGCCGCTCGTCGGCGTCGCCTCGTGCTGGAACGAGGCCGCCCCGTGCAACATCTCGCTGATGCGCCAGGCGCAGGCGGTGAAGAAGGGCGTCGCCGCGGCCCACGGCACCCCGCGCGAGTTCTGCACCATCACCGTCACCGACGGCATCGCCATGGGCCATGCCGGCATGCGCGCCTCGCTGCCGTCCCGCGAGGTCATCGCCGACTCCGTCGAGCTGACCATGCGCGGCCACGCCTACGACGCCCTCGTGGGCTTGGCCGGCTGCGACAAGTCCCTGCCGGGCATGATGATGGCCATGGTGCGCCTCAACGTGCCGTCGATCTTCATCTACGGCGGCTCGATCCTGCCGGGCTCGTTCCGCGGCCGCCCGGTCACGGTGCAGGACCTGTTCGAGGCGGTCGGCAAGGTCGCCGTCGGCGACATGAGCCTCGAGGACCTCGACGAGCTCGAGCAGGTCGCCTGCCCGTCCGCCGGCGCCTGCGGCGCGCAGTTCACCGCCAACACCATGGCCACCGTCTCCGAGGCGATCGGCCTCGCCCTGCCGTACTCGGCCGGCGCGCCGGCCCCTTACGAGATCCGCGACCAGTTCTGCGCCACCGCCGGCGAGAAGGTGATGGAGCTGCTGGCCAAGAACATCCGCCCGCGCGACATCGTCACCCGCAAGTCCCTGGAGAACGCCGCCGCCGCCGTCGCCGCGTCCGGCGGCTCGACCAACGCCGCGCTCCACCTGCCGGCGATCGCGCATGAATGCGGCATCAAGTTCGACCTGTTCGACGTGGCCGAGATCTTCCGGCGCACGCCCTACATCGCCGACCTGAAGCCGGGCGGCCGCTACGTCGCCAAGGACATGTTCGAGGTCGGCGGCATCCCGCTGCTGATCAAGACCCTGCTCGACCACGGCTTCATCCACGGCGACTGCATGACGGTCACCGGCCGCACCATCGCCGAGAACATGGAGCGCGTGCGCTGGAACCCGGACCAGGACGTGGTCCGCTCGGCGGCAAGCCCGATCACCCCGACCGGCGGCGTCGTCGGCCTCAAGGGCAACCTCGCCACCGAGGGCGCGATCGTGAAGGTCGCCGGCATGTCCGCCGACAAGCAGGTCTTCACCGGCCCGGCCCGCGTGTTCGACGGCGAGGAGGCCTGCTTCGAGGCGGTCCAGGCGCGCACCTACAAGGAGGGCGAGGTCCTCGTCATCCGCTACGAGGGTCCGAAGGGCGGCCCCGGCATGCGCGAGATGCTGTCCACCACCGCCGCGCTCTACGGTCAGGGCATGGGCGACAAGGTCGCGCTGATCACCGACGGGCGCTTCTCCGGCGCCACCCGCGGCTTCTGCGTCGGCCATGTCGGGCCCGAAGCCGCGGTCGGCGGTCCGATCGGCCTGCTGCGCGACGGCGACATGATCACGCTGGACGCGATCAAGGGCACCCTCGACGTGGCGCTCTCCGACGCCGAGCTCGACGAGCGCCGCAAGGCGTGGACGCCGCGGACCAATTCCGCGACCTCCGGCTACCTCTGGAAATACGCGCAGACCGTCGGACCCGCCGTGAACGGCGCCGTGACCCATCCGGGCGGCGCCGAGGAGATCCAGAGCTATGCGGACGTCTAGGACCGACCGCGACCGGAAGGCGGGGCCGGCCGGGGCCGATCGTCGGCCCCGCGGCAGCCTGCGCGCGCACCTTCGCGGCGCCGCGCTCGCGGCGACGGCGGTCGCGTGCCTGCTCGTCGGCGCTCCCGCGACGGAAGCGCTCGACGCCAGCGTCCGCACGCCGGTGCCCGAGAAGAACTACCGCAGCGCCAAGGACGCGCTGCGGGCGGGCGTGCGCGAGTACAACGCCGGCGACAAGGAGGGCGCGGCCCGCGCGCTCGAATATGCCGCCGACCAGGGCCACGCGCTGGCCCTGTGGAAGCTCGGCCGGATGTACGCCGAGGGCGACGGCGTCCCGCACGACGACCTCAAGGCGTTCGAGTTCTTCTCGCGGATCGCCGATTCCGGCACGGACGACGGGCCTGACGCGCAGACCTCGGCGGTGACGGCGAGCGCCTTCACCGCGCTCGGCAGCTACTTCCTCGACGGGATCAAGGGCACCTACGTGCGCGCGAACCCCGAGCGGGCCTACGACATGTTCAACTACGCCGCGTCGTACTTCGGCGACCCGAACGCGCAGTACAACCTCGCCCGGCTCTACCTCGACGGCACCGGCGTCGAGGCCGACGCGCGCCAGGCCGCGCGCTGGTTCAACCTCGCCGCCGAGAAGGGCCACCACCCGGCCCAGGCGCTCCTGGGCGACATGCTGATGACCGGCATGGGCGGCGTGCCGGTGCAGCGCGTCCGCGGCCTGATGTGGCTGTCGCTCGCCCGCGACGGCGTCGAGGGCCGCAAGGACGCCTGGATCGTCGCGCTCTACGAGAAGAACTGGGCGTCAGCCAGCGACGAGGACCGCGCCGAGGCGCAGGCCCAGGTGCAGACGGTCGGCTCGATCAAGCGCCGCCGCTAAGGGTCCGGCCGGGCAATCGCTCGAAAGCGCTTGCCCTGTTTTTCTTGCAGCCTCAATCGCCGGCGCCCGCCTCCGCGGGCTCAGGCTTTCGCTCCGCTCGACGCTTTTCAGGACCAAGGTCCTGAAAAGCCCGCTCCGCGGGGCGCTCTTCGCGCCCTGAAGCCGCCGAACGCGGCTTCAGGCGATCGTCCTGCGACGACCCCGATCAGCCCTTGCGCGCGGCCATGGCCGTGACGAAGGACGGGCGCGCCAGGATGCGGTCGACGTAGGCCGCGAGCTTCGGCCAGCGCGCGGCGTCGACCTTCGCCTCCGCGAGGTGGAAGTTGTAGAAGCCGGCGGCGATCGAGATGTCGGCGATCGAGAACGCGTCGCCCGCGAGGTATTCGCCCGCGATCTCGCCCTCGAGGTGGTCGAACAGCGGCGGCAGGTCCGTGTCGAGCGACTTGACGACCAAGGCCTCGTCGCACGGCTTGCCCATCATGGTCGGCTTCATCACCCGCTCGCGGAACGCCACGATCAGCGGGCTGAACAGCTCGGTGTCGCCGAACTTGTCGAACCAGATCGCGCGGCCGAGCGCCTTCGCGTCGGCGGGCATCAGCGCCGGCTCGGGGTGCTTGCGCTCCAGGTACCAGAGGATCGCCGAGGAATCGGCGAGCTTGAAGCCGTCGTCGTCGATCGCGGGGATCTTGCCGAGCGGGCTCGCCGCCTGGAACGCCGTGTCGAGCGCGTGGAACATGCAGGGCACGTGCTCGTAGGAGGCGCCCTTCTCGGCAAGCGCGACGAGGATCTTGCGGACGTAGGGCGAATAGCCGGTGCCGTAGACGATCATGCTGGTTCTGGACCCGTTGGGTTGTCGGAAGCGCCAAGCCCCTACCACGAATTGGGACGAACCTTCCCTGGTGCCGGCTCATGCGGCCATTCGACCGTTCGGTCGGAACTTGGCCGTACGAGCACGGGCTTAACCGTACGAGCCCGCGCCACGCGGGTCCTGCGATTCCCCCGTCACGAAAGGATTTTCATGAAAGCGCTGTGCTGGCACGGCAAGGGCGACATCCGCTGCGACACGGTTCCCGATCCGCGGATCGAGGATGCCCGCGACATCATCCTCAAGGTGACGTCCTGCGCCATCTGCGGCTCGGACCTCCACCTGATGGACGGCCAGATGCCGACCATGGAGGCGGGCGACGTGCTCGGCCACGAGTTCATGGGCGAGGTCGTCGAGGTCGGCCAGGGCTTCACCAAGTTCAAGAAGGGCGACCGCGTCGTCGTGCCGTTCAACATCAATTGCGGCGAGTGCCGGCAGTGCCGGCTCGGGAACTGGTCGGTCTGCGAGCGCTCGAACCGCAACGGCGCCATGGCGGCGGCGCAGTTCGGCTACCCCACCGCGGGCCTGTTCGGGTACTCGCACCTCACCGGCGGCTATGCCGGGGGCCAGGCCGAGTACGTCCGCGTGCCGATGGCCGACGTGGCGCCGATGCTGGCGCCCGAGGGCGTCGATGACGAGTCGCTCTTGTTCCTCACCGACATCCTGCCGACCGGCTGGCAGGGCGCCGAGCATTGCGAGATCAAGGGCGGCGAGGTCATCGCGGTCTGGGGTGCGGGTCCGGTCGGCCTGTTTGCGATCCAGTCGGCCAAGATCATGGGCGCCGAGCGCATCATCGCCATCGACACGGTGCCGGAGCGCCTTGCGCTCGCCCGCACCTACGGCGCCACCGACATCATCGACTACGCCAAGGAGGACGTGTTCGAGCGGATCAAGGAGATCAGCAAGGGCGAGGGCGCCGACGGCGTCATCGACTGCGTCGGCATGGAGGCCAGCGCCGGCCACGGCGTCGCCAGCCTCGTCAACACCCTGCAGGAGAAGCTGACCTCGACCGAGCGGCCTTACGCGCTGATGGAGGCGATCAAGGCGGTGCGGCCCTGCGGCATCGTCTCGGTGCCCGGCGTCTACGGCGGCCCCATCCCGGTCAACATGGGCATGATCGTCCAGAAGGGCCTGACCATGAAGAGCGGGCAGACGCACGTGAAGCGCTACCTGGAAACGCTGACCAAGCTGATCCAGGCGGGGAAGATCGACATGACGTCGATGATCACCCACCGCTCCACCAACCTCGCCGACGGGCCGGACCTCTACAAGACGTTCCGCGACAAGAAGGACGGCTGCGTGAAGGTCGTGTTCCACCCGAACTGAGGGTTCGGGCGGCGGATCGCCTCCGGGCGGATCACGCCGCCCGCTTGTTCGCCGTCGGCGCGAAGTGGCCGAGGTAGCGCGTGCCGATCGCCGTCACCGGCAGCACGACGAAGACGTCGGTGGTGCCGAACTGGCGGTCGATCACCGCCCCGTCGCCGAAGGTCGCCCCGACGCGGAGGTACCCCTTGATCAGCGGCGGCAGCGCCTGAAGCGCCGCCTTCGGGTCGATCGCCTCGCGGTCGAGCCGGTCCATCGCCACGTAGCGCTCCGGCAGGGCGCGGGCGCACCAGCCCTCGGGGGCGCGGGCGTGGTGGTGCAGGAAGCTCAGGGGCAGGGCGAGGCGGGCCGGATCGGTGCCGTCCAAGCTGGCGCAGCCGATCAGCGCGTCGACGCGGTGGTGCAGCACGTAGGCGTAGATGCCGGCCCAGAGCAGCTCGACGGTGCGCTTGGTGCGATAGGGCTTCAGCACGCAGGAGCGTCCGAGCTCGAGCAGGCGCTTGCCGGGATGCGCCGCGAGCAGTGGCGCGATGTCGAACTCGGAGGCCGAGTAGAAGCCGAAGTTGCGCTCGGCCGCCTCGCCGCGGAGCAGGCGATAGGTGCCGACCACCTTCGGACGCGCCTTCCGGAACGGCTTGGCGTCGGTCGCGGCGTGGTCGATCACCAGGAGGTGGTCGCAGACCGCGTCGTAGGCGTCGACGTCGCGCCGCGACAGCATCGCCATGCCCGTCGGGATCGCCGACATCTCCTCGTAGAACACTTGGTAGCGCAGCCGCTGCGCCCGGCGGATCTCGGACTTGCGGGTCGCGAGGCAGACTTCGAGGTTGCCGATGCGGCCGAGGCTCGGGCCCAGCTCCGGCAAGGCGTTACCCGCCCCCTTGGCCTTGAAGCGGATCGGGGTGGCGCCGGGCGGGATCAGGCTGCGGCCGCCGAAGCCGGGCAGCGTCCCGTCCGCCGACTTGCGCTTCAGCTTCGCGATCGGCGACTCGACGTTGTCCCACCCGTTGGCCCGGATCGCGTCCCAGGCCGCGGAGGCCCCGCGCGTAAACTTCGCGACCATGGTCGACGCCTTCCGGGGCTTTCCGAACGCGCCCCCGCGGGGCGACCGGCTCCAGGCCCTGGAACCGGACACAACCACGAAGCCCGCACGCTTTTATGACAGGCCCGCGCCGACGCCCGTGCACGCCCCGCGAGGCCGCCGAA
>NZ_BPQG01000125.1 GCF_022179125.1 Methylobacterium cerastii | reverse complement strand
CTGCTGCAGAAGTCTGGTGTTACGCTCGGTTTGGATCGTTATCGGTGTTTGCCACGGATTGGCCGACGTCCGAGAGGCTGGATTCTGCCTCTTCGATGGGAGCCCGGGTTACGGGCCGCGTCTGCGCCCGGCTCGGGTCGCCCCTCATGCGCCTGCTCCGGCCAGAAGCCTCGGTAAGCGCACGAGGTTGTAGGCGATGGCTGCGAAGGTGAAGACCGCCTCGACCTTGGGCAGGGATCGGACCTTCACCTTGGCGAACCCGGCCTGGGCCTTGATCCAGCCGAAGACCTCCTCGATCCGCTTGCGAGACCGCAGGCTGATCGCGTAGCCGGCGTGCCGGGTGGTGCGGCCGTCGAGGGCGGTCTTGCGCACCTTGCCGGTCTTGGACACTGCCCCGTTGATCGCGATGTGCGGCGTCACCTGCCGCGCCCGCAGATCGCCGACGAAGGCTTCCACATCGAAGAGCTTGTCCGCGCCCAGCGTGATCCGGTGCCGACGGGGCAGGCGATCGAGCATGGCCAGGGCGGCCTCGCGCTCGGCCGTGCCGGTGGCGTGGGTGAGAGCCGCGTCCACCACCAGGCCGTTGCGGTTCTCCATCAGCGCATGCCCGAGGTAGCACAGCCGGCTCTCCTGACCGTCCGCCTTGCGGTAGAGCCGGGCGTCCGGGTCGGTGGTCGAGGCGTGGGTCTCGTTCGAGCGCTTCTCGCGGCGGAAGTCGCGCTCGCCGTTGCGGCCCGGTCCTGGCGGTTCGCCCGAACCGTCCTTGGGGCGGAAGCTCTTCATCGAGGCCCATGCCTCGATCATCGTGCCGTCGACCGAGAAGTGGTCGCTCGACAACAGCCGCTTGACCGGCTTGAGCGCCAGCAGCCCCGACAGGAAGGCGCGGGCGACGTCCGCTTCCAGCAGCCGATCACGGTTGTGCGTGAACACCGTCGGGTGCCAGATCGCGGCATCGATCTCCAACCCCACGAACCAGCGAAACAGCAGATTGTAATCGATCTGCTCCATCAGCATCCGCTCAGAGCGCACCGAGAAGAAGGCTTGCAGCAGCGTGGCACGCAGCAGCATCTCAGGCGGGATCGAGGGGCGGCCCAGTCCTGAGTACAGGCCCTCGAAGCGGTCGCTCAGCCCGGCCAGAACCTCGTCCGCCAGCGCCCGGATCGGACGCAGAGGATGATCGGCCGGTACGCGTTCCTCCAGGCGGACGTAGCTGAACAGGTTCTCCGACCGATCTCCGCGCCCGCGCATCGCCTGATCCCACCCCTGCCTCTAACAGAGTGAATCATCTCCGCGACAAGCCTGCCAGCGACTTCTGCAGCAGCCTG
>NZ_BPQG01000124.1 GCF_022179125.1 Methylobacterium cerastii | reverse complement strand
CTAGTGCACTGACTCAGACAGATGGTTCAGGGGCTCGGTTGAGGGCGTTGAAGATAGCGGCGGCGGGTTTGGTCCAGACGAAGGGTTTTGGCCTTCGGTTGTGCTCGGCGATGTAGCGTTTGATCGCGACCTGCAGATCGACGAGGCCGGTGAAGGTCCCGCGTCGCAGCCGGCGGCGCGTGAGGGCTGAGAAGAAGCCTTCGACGGCGTTGAGCCATGAGGCTGAAGTCGGGGTGAAGTGGAAGGTCCAGCGTGGATGGCGGACGAGCCAAGCGCGGACCTTTGGGTGCTTATGCACGGCGTAGTTATCTAGGATTACGTGGACGAGCTTGCCCGCCGGCACGGCCGCCTCGACCGCGTTGAGGAAGCGGATGAACTCGCCGTGGCGATGGCGCTGCATGCAGCGTCCAAGCACGGTTCCCTCCAGGACGTTCAAGGCGGCAAACAGGGTCGTTGTGCCGTGGCGGGTATAGTCGTGGGTCTGGGCGGCGGGATGTCCGGGGCCGAGCGGCCGGTCGGGACGGGTGCGCTCCAAGGCCTGGATTTGGGACTTCTCATCGATGGAGAGCACGACCGCATGGGCGGGCGGGTCCATGTAGAGACCGACCACGTCCTCTACTTTCTCGACGAAGGCCGGATCGCGCGAGCGTTTGAAGGTCCGCACCCGATGCGGTTGCAGGCGGTGCGCCTCCCAGATCCGCTGGACAGAGCGCAGCGAGATCCCAATCCGCTCGGCGACGGCGCGACCGGTCCAGTGGGTCACCTCGCCAGGCGGCTCCGAGCAGGTCAGCGCCAGCACCTCGGCCACCGCTCGAAGGGGAAGGGGCGGAATGCCGGGCGGTCGCGTCTTGTCCCGCAGCAGGCCGTCAACGCCTTCCTCACCGTAGCGCTGCTGCCAGCGCCAGACGGCGGGCCGACTGACGCCCGCGTGCCGCGCCACGTCCTGCACGCTCAGGCGCTCGGCCGAGAGCAGGATGATGCGGGCTCGCGAGATGTGCTTGAGCGGACGCGAGCGGTCGCCCGCAATACCCGTCAACCGCGCCTTGGCCGCGTCATCGAGAAGAATGCAAACGGTCTGAGCCATCGCCCAGACTCGCACGCATCACGCCCCCCGTGAATCATCCGCTCGCGTCAGTGCACTAG
>NZ_BPQG01000123.1 GCF_022179125.1 Methylobacterium cerastii | reverse complement strand
CAGTGGCGGCCGGCAGCTTGAACGATGAAGGCGCCCGATCGGGCCCCTTCATCGTTCAAGCTGCCGGCCGCCACTGGCCTGGTTTTACTCCGCCACAGCGGCCTGGAATTGGTCCGCCCTTTACAGATCAGATCGATCTCACGGACGAGCCGGCGCAGGAGCACATCGTCGATCGCCTGCGAGCGACGCAAACGGTAAAGCGCCTGGCGCTCCGCCTCGATACCGGCGAGGCGTAAACGCTTCTCGGTGTTCGCCAACTGCCTGACACGGCTGAACTCCTTCCGGCTCTCCGCCGTCGGAGCCTCCAACCCCTCGTATCGGTCCATGGCTCTCGCGCCAGCTTCGACCGCAATCGAGGCGTCCTCCTGCTCCTCGACGAGACGATGTTGCAGGGCCTCGATGGCCCTCACCGCATCGTCGCGGGCGGCGGCTCGCGCAGCATCTTCCTCGGCATCATTGCTCGGCTCAGGAGGAAGTTGAAGCCCACGAAGAAGCGGCGGCAGGACCGTGCTTGCAAGGAGCAGAGAGGTCAGAATGACCCCCATTGCCAGGAGAATGGTGAGATCGCGAGCTGGGAACGGGCTGCCGTCTTTTAAGGTGAGCGGCAGGGTGAGAATGCCGGCAAGGGTGATGGCCCCCTTCACCCCAGCCAGTGTCGTGGCCGCTACAAGACGCCATGTCGGTCCCTCTCGTTTTTCGCCCCGTCGGCGGGCTTTCACCAGAGTGAACTGAAGCGAGACCCATACCCACACGAACCGGATCGCCATCAGGCCAGCCGTGATGGCGATGATCCAGGCGACGAGCCAGCCTGCGCCCTGCACATCCGCCTGCTTCACAGCGTGCCCGAGAACTTCCGGCAGCTGCTCGCCCAGCAGGACGAAAATCGACCCGTTGGCAGCCAGCGCGACGGTATCCCAGACGGCGGTGCGGCGGACGCGGGTACTGCCGAGGCTGCGCCCCTGGATCTCGACATAGGTCATGGCGATGCCGGCGGCGACGGCAGCCAGGATGCCGGACGCATGTACGTGCTCGGCTGCGAGATAGGCCCCGAACGGCGTGAGGAGGCTGAACAGGATTTGCAGGCCGGGATCTTCGCCTGTGCGCCTGCGCAGGAGATCCTGGGCTCCCATCAGGACGAAGGTGGTCAGGGCGCCGATACCGAGACCACCAAGAGCCAACCAAACAAAAGTGGTTGCAGCCTCAGGGAGGGAGAAGGTCCCGGTCAAAGCGGCAGCAATGGCAAAGCGCAGGCAGACGAGGCCGGTGGCGTCGTTCAGGAGAGCCTCGCCCTCAAGGATATGCATCAGGCGCCGTGGAACGGGAGCCTGAGCAGCGACGGACGAAACGGCGATGGGATCGGTCGGCGACAGGACGGCTGCAAGAGCAAAGGCCACAGCGAGCGGGATGCCGGGGATCATGCCGTGGATCAGCATGCCGATCCCAAGCACCGTCAGCGCGACGAGACCAAGCGCCAGCGCCACCACGGTTTTGCCGTCCCGGAAGAGGTCACGCTTCGGGATGCGCCAGCCGTCGAGGAACAGGAGCGGTGGCAGGAAAACGAGAAAGAAGATCTCGGGGTCGAGCGATGTGCTCGGCAGTGGCCCGAGGGCAAGGGCCACACCGATCGCGATCTGGATCAACGGAAGCGGTAGCGGAAGCAGGCGGTTGAGGGCGCCGCTCACCAGAACGGAGAGCAACAAAGCCAAAACCACTGTGACGCTTTCCATTCATCTCTTTCGCTAGAACATGGCGGGGGTGTAAGGGCGCCGTCGGACGCCTGGGGGAGGGCGTTCCAGTAGCGCTTTATCTACGTCCGCGAGGGCAAGCCAGTACGCCCGTCGCCGCCCTCGACGCCGATCGCAGCACGGCAGGTCCGGCCGTACTGGTTCGGTTGGCGCGATCCGGCCAGCTTCTGGCGGCCGCATGATTGCGTCAGCTGCAGGTACACGTCGTAGAGATCGGCATGCTCGCCGAACCGCCGCCGGAGGCGCGCCAAGTCGTAGGCGCCACGCCGCTTGCAAGGCGGGCACTCCACGACGAGCCGGTGTCCGCGGAGATCGCACAGGCGCTCCATCAGCCAGCCACCGCGATCGGCAGCTCGCCGACCTGCGTCGTGTAGCGCGGCGTCCGCATCTCGAACTTCGTGCTCCACGTGCGCTTGGCCTCCATGCCGGCGCGGGCCGGGACGACGCTCCCACGCCCGAAGCGGGCGTTGCAGGCGTCGATCGCCGCCATCAGCGGGCCGGAGCGCTCGCGGTCGAGCTGGCCGATCAGCGCGCGCGGGCTGGCGTCGAGCAGCATCAGGTCGGTGGTGACGATGCCGGCCTTGCTGAAACGCCACGGTCGGGAGCCGGGCTCGCGCCAGGTCTTGGCCACGCCGAGCCGCGCGGCCTTGATCAGCGCCAGGGTATCATTCGTCGCCTCCGGCAGCGTCACGGTGGTCGAGACCGAGCGCATCGGCGCGCCGCGGTCGTGCTCGCTGGTATGGTAGAACACCGAGACGTGGTTCGTGCCGAGGCCTTCGCGCCGAAGTTTCTCGCCGAGCCTCGTCGCGTGCGCGGACACCGCCTGCTCTAACGTCGCCCGGTCTTCGATCCGGGTCGAGAACGAGCGGGTCACCGCGCAGCCCTTGCGCTGGGCCGGCAGCGCGCCGAGCGGCAGGCACGACAGGCCGCGCAGTTCGTGGATGATGCGCTCGCCCACCACGGTCAGCGCCTTGCGCACCGGTCGCGGGTCGAGGTCGGCGAGATCCGCCACGCTGTCGACGCCCATGGCTTCGAGCTTGGCGAGCGACGCCCGGCCGATGCCCCAGACCTCGCCGGCTGGGATGCGGCAGAGCCAGTGCTCGTACTCGGCCGGGTCGGTAAGATCGCAGACCCCGTCGAGTGGGGCGATGCGCTTGGCGATGTGGTTGGCGAGCTTCGCGAGGGTCTTGGTCGGGCCGATGCCGACGCAGGTCGGGATACCGGTCCAGGCGCGCACCGTGGAGCGCAGATCTCGCCCGAGTTCAAGGCGCCGGTCCGGGTGCACGTCCGAGAGGTCGAGGAAGCTCTCGTCGATCGAGTAGATCTCCACCATGGGGGAGAAGTCCCGGTAGACCGCGTTCGCACGACCGCTCATGTCGCCGTAGAGGGTATAGTTCGAGGAGAACACCCGCACGCCCTTCACCCGGCACATGTCGCGGATCTTGAAGTAGGGGTCGCCCATCTTGATCCCGAGCGACTTGGCCTCGGCGGTGCGGGCGATGGCACAGCCGTCGTTGTTGGACAGGACGATCACCGGCACGCCGGAGAGCTTCGGGTCGAACACCCGCTCGCACGAGCAGTAGAAGCTGTTGCCGTCGATGAGCGCGATGGCGCGGCCGCCGATCCGGTCGCGTTGCCGCGGCGCCGGCCCGCTCACGACAGCCGCCCGCGGGCGAGGTGCCACCGGATCGAGAAGCGCAGCACGCCCCAGATCTCGACTTCGCCGAACTCGTCGACGGCGAAGGCCGGCATCTCCGGGTTGTCGAAGTCGAGCCGCGCCCGGTTGCCGACCATGCGGTAGCGCTTGCACGAGAGCTGTCCGTCGACCACCGCGACGACGACGCTACCATCCTCGGCCCGTAGGCTGCGGTCGATGCAGGCGAGGTCGCGATCATGGATGCCGGCCCCGCGCATGCTCTCGCCGCGGATCTGCATCAGGAAGGTGGCCGGCGGGTTCGGCACAAGCCACCGCGGCAGCTCGAGCGCGCCTTCCAGGAAGTCGTCTGCCGGGCTCGGAAAGCCGGCACACAGCGCCTGCCCGATCACGGGCACGCGAACGGCATCCGTGCTGCCGAGGATCAGCTCGTCGACCGCGTAGGGGCTCACGTGACCGTCCCTGGCAAGTTGGCTCGAACGTAGCCACGCGAGACGAGCCGATCCCGCCGCAGCGACCGGCGCTCGGCCTCTGCCAAATCGGACAGCGCGTCCTCGATCGCCTGGACCAGCGCGGCCCAGGCGTCGCCGCGGGCGGCACGGCGATAGGCGAGCGCGATCGTCTCGGCCTCGGTCAGCCGGATCTCCACAGGCGGTTCATGGGGCTGGGGGTGCATCGCGGCTCCGAGTTGTTCAAGAACATACAAGGAACAGACAGCGAGCGGGACCGTGTTTCGACTTCGACGGCCACGCCCCGGGGAAAGGGCGGTTAAGCAATGTGGAGCGCGGGGTAGAACGCCAATGCCGACGCCGCTTTACCGCTTCCATTGCACCAATGGCCTGAGCCTCGTGGCGGATCTCAGGGGCAAGCGCTTGCCGTCGGACGCTCTGATGCGCTTCTACGCCGAGCGGATTGCTCTCGATCTCATGCGTAGTGACGATCGGGCCGATTGGTCGGCGTGGCACGTCGAGGTCTACGACGCGAAGGGACGATCCATCTGGAGGATGGCGTTCACGCACATACGGGATAGTCGCTTCACAGCGTGAGAGGCGAGATCAGCCATGGGCATGAAGACGACGTACATCGTGCAGACGTTCGTCATTAAGCGGAAGCGCCTGGTGCCCGGCGACCGCGAGGTGGCACCGACAGAGAACGGCGCGCTGAAGAAGGCTGAAGCGATGGCAGGCCGGATGCCAGGCACCGCAGCGATCAAGGTCATCGCCGACGATGAGACTGGCGAGCTGGAAAGCGCGACGATCTTGGGTCAGTTCGGCGAGGTGCCGGACGATTTCGCGGAGAGTTTGCAGGGTGGATGACGGTATGAGCGACCCGCCCGATGGACTGGGCGGGTTGTAACGAGGCCTAGGAATTTCCAGCGTCGCTGCCGCGTTGCGCTCGGTCCTCGTCAGTCTCCAGCCGATTGGCCGAGTGGTCTTGGTACTGCTCGGTCTGCACCGTCTTGCTATCCAGACCGCGCTCGTCGCCATGCTGGGCCTTGTCGCGGTTGCTCAGCACCGCATTGTCCTCAATCACGCCTTCCGGCAGCTCGGTCATCGCTCCTGAGCCTGATCCCTTACCCTGGCTTCCAGGGTGCATGCCGTGTTTGCCTGCATTCGCCATCGTCGCTCTCCTGTCGTCCAGGGGCGGTTGGTTACGAGCCCCCGGTGGATGAGCAGGGCAAACTGCGCGCTGCGGAGCTCGTTCCTGTGGCACGAGAACGCGTACAGTTCGGCCCTGATCTACTTACGGAACGGAGTCCACAGTTTCACTTTGAGGCGCTCGAACGGAAGTCTCAGGAACGGTCGGCCTTCGGCCAAGTGTCAATGATATCTGCGCCCGCTCGCAGCTCGACGCGGTGGGCATGCGCATCGTCCCGTGTCTCACACATGTCGATCGCGGATGCGAAGCGCATGCGGGCGGCCACCTCGGTTTCGGCATCCTCCTCAACGACGAGATGCCCCTCTCGGAAGGTGAACACCACGAAGGGCGGGTTCTTCATATCGCTGACTTCCATGAACTCGCTCCAACCTGGTGTCATAGCGCAACGTGCGTCAGCTGCTGGCGCTCCGTTCGAATGGGATCTCGCTCGACGACGAGGTACAGCGGACGGCAGGAAACGACACTGGGAACGCCACCCATGCCGCTCGCTCACGGACTACCGGCCGCGCTCGTCATTCTCGCCGCCATGACGCTTCCCGGGCTTGCGCTGGATGCCACCGCGAAAGGCGAGCTGGCGCCGACCGGCACTCTTCGGGTCGGCCTGATCCAGGCGCCGTCCGCCGGTCTCATCTTCGTCGGACGCTCATCGGACGGGAAGCCTGATGGCGTCACGGCAGATCTCAGTGCCGACCTCGCCAAGAAGATGGGTCTGCCGCTGGCTGTGACCATGTTCTCGAACTCGGGAGCTGCGGCGGCGGCACTCCAAGCCGAGACGATCGACGTGAGCTTCATGCCCGTCGACGCGGCTCGCAAGCAGGTGCTCGATTTTGGTCCGGGTTACTACGACCTTGAAAGCACGTACCTAGTGACCGGTGCATCAGGCATCGTCGACGTCGCGCAGGTCGATCGGTCGGATCTGAGGGTGGTGGCGATCGACGGGACGACGACGATCCGCGCCTCGGCCCGCACGCTGACGCAGACCCAGCCGGTGGCTGTGCCCTCTGTAGCCGAGGCGATCGAGCGGATGCGAACCGGTGGGGCCGACGCTTTCGCCTTGTCGCGAGACACGCTGCAGCCGATTGTGGCGCAGGTACCCGGCTCGCGGATCGTGACTGGCGGCTTCCAGCAGACGCAGGTCGCCATCGCTGTTCCTAAAGGCCGACCAGCGGCGCTTGCCTCTGTGACGGCGTGGCTTGCGGAGGCGAAGCGGTCGGGCCTCGTGAGGGGGATCTTCGACGCCCACGGTTTCAGCGGAGATGCGGTGGCGCCATAAGGAAGGACCCCGAAGGTGCGAACTGGTGGAGCGACCGATGAGCGAGATCCCTGACCGAGAGATTGAAGACTCCCCGCTAGGGGGTAGCGTCACTCGCGACGGCATCACGGTGCAGGTCCACATCTACCGGTTCGCCGGCACGGAGGATGAGTGGGCCATGGAGATCATTGATCACGAGGGTGGCCATACTACCTGGGACGGAACCTTTGCCGACGATCAAGACGCCTACGAAGCCTTCGAACAAGAAGTAGCCGAGCGTGGCATCCGCTCGTTCGTCGAGCAACCGGTGGAGCACTGATCGAGCACGTGCAGGCGCAGGGCTCACAGGCGTGAACGTTGAGGGGCTCGCGATGGGGGTTGGCGGCTTCCTCGTGGCCTACGTGTCGATCACCGTGCTCATCTCGAACGGCCTCGACAATGCGCTCATGATGGTCTTCGGGTCCGGGGTCGTCGCATCCGTCGCGCTCATGGCTTTCCAAATCCGAGCCAATCACAAGCGGTGATCCGGACAAGCACGGAAGGATCTGGCTTTTTCAATCTCAGGGAACACCCGGTGTCCGAACATCAGAGCAAGGAGTGGAAGCAAGCGGAAACGGCTTTCACTAAGCGGCAGGACCAACCGATTCCTATGCCCGCCGATGAGCCGACCATCAGCGTAGCTGAAAGCAAGCTGGCTCGGCAAAAAGCTGCGCGGATGGCCCGTGATGCGGCTCAGACAGCGCTCAGAAAAGGTAGGCCTAGATCCAATCTCCCGGCTTGGCCATTTTGTGTTAATACTAAGCTATGGTGATGGCATTTCGGGATAACACAAACGTGCGGGGCCGCCTGAAAACGACGGGGAAGGGCACGCTAGTGGGGGTACGCTTCCACGATGAGCAGCTTGCTCCGCTTGATGCCTGGATCGCGGAGCATTCAGATCCAAAACCATCACGACCGGAAGTAATTCGCGCAGCTGTTGCCGAGCATCTTAAAGCAAAAATGTCCCCAAAATGACGGTTGCGACAAATTACGACCGCGCCGCCTATACAATCATCGAGAGCGTCTACGAAGTTTATTTTATGAACTCGACGAATTCATCTCACTCACTTAAAGAGCAACCGATCATCAAGTAATTAGTTGGGGGGCGAGCCACCTGCAGATTTATAGTAGCTCTAAAACTACGATCGTCAAAGCTGTCAACGCTGCTTTACCGGCTTAGGAACAGCGGGATCTAGATGTCCGCGGTCCTGGCCTCGTAGCCATTGATCCGGCTGACGGCTGGCCAACTCTGGGATAGATACCCAACACGCTTCCTAAGGACTCGTCAAACGGCCAGGCTAAGTAAAATATCGCGAGGATCCAGACGGCGTGAACTGAGAGACAGCTAATAGATATGGGATTTTTCACTCCAACTGGGTGCGGCCAGCTGATCCTAAAATCAGACATCAATTGGAAGAAACAATTATCATGCATCCAGCCATTGCGGCGGCCAACGCTATCAAACTCATTCAAACAACCGGCCAAATGATCAACTTTGAAATGGTCCTGACTGAAGGCTATCGACGCTTCCTTAAACCGGGTAATGTAGCAGTCGATCTCAGCGCCCATTCTGGCGAGCATTTGGGGCAGATTGCCCATTTGGTTGGCGAGAACGGCACGGTCTACGCTTTTGAACCGATCCCGCACCTCGCGACTGAGCTTCGGAAGCGCTTCCGAACAACGCCCCATGTACACATCCGCGAGGCCGCCGTGTCTCAAGAGAGCGGCGAAACGGACTTTGTCGTCGCCGAGTCGCTCGCCGAGAGCGGTCTACGAGCGCATTTTTTCAGCCGTCCAAATATGCCGACGAAGTCCATTCGCGTCGTAGTCGAGACGCTGGACAACACCCTGGCACACCTTGATCGCCTCTCGTTCATCAAAATGGACATCGAGGGAGCGGAGATCGATGCGCTCTCAGGAGCGACAACCCTTCTTGCCCGCCATCGCCCCATCATCAGCGTTGAGTATGGCTGGGCGGGATATGGGTTCTACGGCCACGAACGCCGAAGCCTGTTCGATTTTGCCGGATCACACGGCTATGTCTGTGCCGATCTGTTCGGAAACCTTATCGAGGCGGAGACAGTCTGGAATGCAGTCGTTGATTTTGCCACCTGGGATTTCTTCCTTGTTCCGCGTGAGCTCAAAGCCGAATGGGCGAATGCTTTCAAGCTGCAATAGCAGTGGTAGAATGCCCATGAAGCGGAGTCTGACATATTTAATACCTCAATCGTTCCTAACTGGGGCATTCATAAACCTATACTAAGCTCGAATTTCGTTTTTCGGAATTGTTGCTCAGATCGACATCGACCAACCCGTGTTCGAGTTTGAGCGCGGTTAACGATGTGTCAATTTAGATACGCCGAAGAAGAAGTACTTATCGTTCTCGGAAAAATATCATGCGTTAAAGAAGCTGAGCCCGCTCATTGTAGCCTCCCATTTGGGGTAATGTTCATAAGGCGGGAGCGGACCATGGGCGAGAACGTTCAGACCGGAGCACAGTCTGGAATTGAAGAAGTTGTCCTGAACAAAGCCGATTTCGGGACCTGCCGGAGAGCCTTCATTCAGGCACTCGGCCTCGGCACCGTAGGACTGGCCATACTCGGAGCCTCTGATCCAGACTCTGCAATGGCGCAAGGTGCGCCAGCGGACATCACCGACATTGACATCGTTCAGTTCGCACTAAACTTCGAGTATCTTGGTGCAGAGTACTATCTGCGCGCAGTCAATGGCGCAGGCCTCAAAGCTGGTGATATCGACGGCGTTGGGGGCGTTGGAACCGTCAGCGGCGGCAAGCAAGTACCGTTCGCAGATTCTTTCATCCGCAAATTCGCTTTCGAGCTGGCCGCCGATGAAGGGTAAGCGCTGTTTTCAGGCC
>NZ_BPQG01000122.1 GCF_022179125.1 Methylobacterium cerastii | reverse complement strand
CGGGACTGTCAGGAATTTCGTGTGGAGGCGGCCATAGTGGATCCGAAGGAGGTTTCCGATGGCACGACGCAAAGCACCCCACATCCCTGACGCGATCCTGGACCAGCTGCTGGCCGGTGCCGATCCGAAGGCGGCGTTTGAAGCCGACGGCCTGCTTGATCGGCTGAAGAAGGCCCTGGCCGAGCGGGCGCTCAACGCCGAGGTGGACCATCATCTGGCGGGCGAGGACGCCGGCAACAGCCGCGACGGCTACGGCCGCAAGACGGTCATGACCGAGACGGGCCGGATCGAACTGGCGATCCCCCACGACCGGCAGGCGACGTTCGATCCGCAGCTGATCGCCCGCTATCAGCGCCGCTTTCCGGGCTTCGACGACAAGATCGTGTCGATGTACGCCCGCGGCATGAGCACCCGAGAGATCGTCGGGCACCTGCGTGAGCTCTACGGGATCGAGGTCTCACCCGACCTGATCAGCACGGTGACCGACGCGGTGCTGGAGGAGGTCGCCGCCTGGCAGGCCCGGCCGTTGGAGCCGGTCTACCCGCTCGTGTTCTTCGACGCCTTGCGGATCAAGGTGCGCGACGAGGGCCTCGTCCGGAACAAGGCCGTGCACATCGCGCTCGGCGTGCGCGCCGACGGATCCAAGGAGATCCTCGGCCTGTGGCTGGAGCAGAACGAGGGCGCCAAATTCTGGCTGCGGGTCATGAACGAGCTCAGGAACCGCGGCGTCGAAGATGTGCTCCTTGCCGTGGTCGATGGGCTGAAGGGCTTCCCCGACGCGATCCGGGCGGTCTTCCCCGACGCGATGGTCCAGACCTGCATCGTCCACCTGCTGCGCCACAGCCTCGACTTCGTCTCCTACAAGGATCGCAAAGCGGTGGCGGTCGCGCTCAAGGACATCTATCGCGCGCTCGACGCCACAGCCGGCGAGACGGCCTTGGTTGCCTTCGAGGCGAGCGCGTGGGGCCGGAAGTACCCGGCCATCGGCCAGAGTCGGCGGCGGGCCTGGAGTGAGGTCGTGCCGTTCTACGCGTTCCCTGGCGACGTCCGCCGGATCCTCTACACGACGAACGCCATCGAGGCCTTGAACGCCACGCTACGCCGGGCCGTGCGCGCCCGGGGCCACTTCCCGACCGACGAGGCCGCGCTGAAGCTGCTCTACCTGGTCTTGAACCGCTCCGAGAAGGCGTGGAAGATGGGCCCGCGTGAGTGGGTCATGGCCAAGGCCCAGTTCGCCGTC
>NZ_BPQG01000121.1 GCF_022179125.1 Methylobacterium cerastii | reverse complement strand
GCCAAGGCCCAGTTCGCCGTCATCTTCGGCAAGCGCTTCACCCGGGCCATGGCGGCCTGATGTGCAACCCGCCGCCCACACACGGAATTTCCGATAGTCCCGCCCATGGCCCGTAGCACCCGGCTCTGCGTCTGCTCGGACACCGACACGCCGTGGTCCTGGAACAGGATCTGGGCGAGATCGACCAGCCGCCAGCGCACCACCCCGTGGGCGGGCCCGCGGACCTTGCTCGACCAGGGCGCGCAGCACCTCTCGCTGCTCGGCGGCCAGGCGCGGGCGAGCCCCGGGCGCCTTGCCGCCGATCAGCCCGTCCGGACCGTACGCGTTGAACGCCACGACCCAGTCCCGCACCGTCTGAAGCCCGACCCCGCCGAGAGCGGCGGCGGCCGAGCGCGCGCCGCCCGCATAGATCGCCGACAGAGCCAGCAAGCGCCGCGTCTGGGCGGGATCGCGCGCCCCCTTGGCAAGAGCACGCACGCCCTCGGCATCGAAGTCCGACCGCAGCGGCACCAGCGCAGCCATGACATCCTCCTCAGGCTCCAAACCTAAGGAAAGAATCACGACCGAGATGCCGACGCTACCCCACATGAGTCCTGCTCAGAGAGGCTTGGTATAACTTCACCCTTGGACCACCTCGTGGGGGCCGATCAAACTCGACGGCTTCGAACGACCGCCATGGGCCGCGCCGGTGGATGACCTCGGTCTTGAACAGTCCGATCACGGTCTCGGCGAGAGCATTTTCGTACGAGTCACCGACACTGCCGACGGAGGGTTCGATACCAGCCTCTGCAAGACGTTCGGTGTAGCGGATGCTGACGTATTGCGACCCGCGGTCGGAATGGCAGACGAGGCCGCTGCCGGCGAAGGGGCGGCGCTCATGCAGAGCCTGCTCCAAGGCATCGAGGACGAAGTCCGCCCGCGCCGAGCGCGACACGCGCCAGCCCACGATCCGGCGAGCGAAGACATCGACCACGAAAGCCGCGTAGACGAAGCCGCTCCAGGTCGCGACGTAGGTGAAGTCGGCGACTCACAGCCTGTTCGGGTGGGCGGCCTTGAACTGCCGGTTGACCCGGTCCAGTGGGCACGCCGCGGCTGGATTGCAAGATCAGCTTGTCGAGGGTGAGATCCGCAATCGCCTTTCGCAGCCGAGCGTTCTCGGTCTCCAGATCCTTCATCCGTCGAACCTGATCCGACTTCTGCCCGCCAAACTCACGCCGCCACCGGTATTACGTCACCGAACTCACACCGAGCGCGCAGATCGCATCGGCCACGCTCTCGCCCTGTGAGATCAGCACATCCGCCTGCCGTAGCTTGGCAACGATCTCCTAAGGCTTCGGGGGCTTTGCCATTTCGTCCGTCCTCCAGGCTCAAAAGCCATATCAAAAGGCGGACCACTCCAATGGGGGCTGACCAGTGCTGACATCGCATTTTCACCCGACCTTAATATGTCGGCGTTTTCACCCGATTAATTATTTCACCCGACCTTATCTTTTCATCCAACTTTTTTCGCCGTGGACAGCGAACTGTTTGAAAGATCGCGTCTATTCCACCGTGACGGACTTGGCGAGGTTTCTCGGCTGGTCCACGTCCTTACCCATGACGACGGCGGTGTGGTAGGCGACGAGCTGGATCGGCACCGCGTAGACGATCGGCGCGACCGTCGGGTCGAGGTCGGGCATCGTCACCGTGGCCAGGGTGTCGAGCCCGTGCTCGGCTGCGCCCTTGGCGTCGCCGATCAGCACGATGCGCCCGCCGCGGGCGGCGACCTCCTGCATGTTCGACACGGTCTTCTCGAACACCGCGTCGTGCGGGGCGATCACGATCACCGGCACGCTCTCGTCGATCAGCGCGATCGGCCCGTGCTTGAGCTCGCCCGCCGCATACCCTTCCGCGTGGATGTAGCTGATCTCCTTCAGCTTCAGCGCGCCCTCCATCGCCATCGGGTAGCTGGTGCCGCGGCCGAGGTAGAGCACGTCCCGCGCCTTGGCGATCTCGCGGGCCAGCCCCTCGATCTCGTTCTCGCGGGCCAGCGCGTCGGCCATCAGGCCGGGCACGGTGATCAGCGCGTCGACGAGGCGGCGCTCCTCCGCGGCGTCGATGGTGCCGCGGGCGCGGCCGGCGGCGATGGCCAGGCACAGCAGCACCGTGAGCTGGCACGAGAACGCCTTGGTCGAGGCGACGCCGATCTCGGGGCCGGCGAGCGTCGGCAGCGCCACGGAGGATTCACGCGCGATGGTCGAGGTCGGCACGTTGACGACGCACACGCTGTGCTGGCCTTGGGACTTCGCGTAGCGCAGCGAAGCCAGGGTGTCGGCGGTCTCGCCCGATTGCGAGATGACGAGCGTCAGCCCGTCGCGCTCGAGCGGCGCCTCGCGGTAGCGCGCCTCGGAGGCGACGTCGATCTCGACGGGAAGCCGCGCGATCTGCTCGAACCAGTAGCGGGCCACCAACCCCGCATAGTAGGCGGTGCCGCAGGCGGTGATGTTGAGGCGCGACAGCTTGGCGAAGTCGAAGGGCAGCGGCTCGGGCAGCGCGACGCGCCCTTGCGCGAGGTCGACGTAGTGGGAGAGCGTGCGGCCGACGACCTCCGGCTGCTCGTGGATCTCCTTGGCCATGAAGTGGCGGTGGTTGCCCTTGTCGATCCGGTAGGCCTGCGTCGCGATGGTCTGGCGCGGGCGCTGGACGACCGCGCCGTGGATGTCTCGGATCTCGGCGCCAGAGCGCGACAGGATCGCCCAGTCGCCCTCTTCCAGATAGGTGAGCGCGTCGGTGAACGGCGCCAGCGCCAGCGCGTCGGAGCCGAGATAGGTCTCGCCCGCGCCGTAGCCGATGGCGAGCGGCGCCCCGTGCCGGGCGCCGACCAGCAGGTCGTCGTGGCCGGCGAACAGGAAGCCGAGGGCGAAGGCGCCGCGCAGGCGCGGGAGGCAGGCGGCCACCGCCTCGACCGGCCCGAGGCCCTGGTCCATGGCATGGCTGACGAGCTGGGCCACCACCTCGGTGTCGGTCTCGCTCTCAAACCGGACGCCCTTGGCCTCGAGCTCGTGCTTCAGTTCGCGAAAATTCTCGATGATGCCGTTGTGGACCACGGCGAGCCGCGCGGTGGCGTGCGGGTGGGCGTTGGTCTCGTTGGGGCGGCCATGGGTCGCCCAGCGGGTGTGGCCGATGCCGATCGCGCCGGCCAGCGGCTCCTCGCGCAGCCTCGCCTCGAGGTTGACGAGCTTGCCCGACGCCCGGCGCCGGGCCAACCGCCCGTGCTCCAGCGTGGCGATGCCGGCCGAGTCGTAGCCGCGGTATTCCAGGCGGCGAAGCGCCTCGACCAGCGGACCGGCCACTGCCCCGTTACCGACGATGCCGACGATGCCGCACATGCTGAGTTGTCTTTCGGTTCGCCCGGTGGACCGGCGGCTTGTACCGGATCGCCGCCGCACGAGGCCAGCCCCCCGTGGCTACGCAGGGCAGGCGATGCAGTGGGCCGTTTACGTGAGAGGCGCGGGCCGTCTTTTGAAGGGGCTGCGGGTGCGCGCGCCGGGAGCTACGGTTTGCCTGCGCGCGCCACCTTCTCCGCCTGCAACGCCGCCCGCTTCCACTCGGCCCAGCCCGGCTTCGTCGCCTGGCGGCCGCGGGCGACGGCGAGCGCCCCGTCGGGCACGTCGTCGGTGATCACCGAGCCGGAGGCGACGAAGGCGCCCTCGCCGATCGCGACGGGGGCGACCAGCGCCGAGTTCGAGCCGATGAAGGCGCCGGCCCCGATCGTGGTGCGGTGCTTCGAGACCCCGTCGTAGTTGCAGGTGATGGTGCCGGCCCCGACGTTGGCGCGGGCGCCGACCTCGGCGTCGCCGAGATAGGTCAGGTGCGCGGCCTTGGCGCCCGGCCCGAGGCGGGCGTTCTTCAGCTCCACGAAGTTGCCGATGCTGGCGCCGGCCTCCAGCACCGCGCCGCCCCGCAGGCGCGCGAACGGGCCGACGCTGGCGCCCGCCTCCAGGCGCACGTCCTTCAGGTGCGAGAAGGCGTGGACGACGCACCCGTCGTCCACGCGGACGCCGGTGTCGAACACCACGTTCGGCTCGACGAGCACGTCGCGCCCGAGGATCGTGTCGTGGCTGAGGAACACCGTCTCGGGGGCGACCAAGGTCGCGCCGCCGAGCTGGGCGCTGCGGCGCAGGCGCGCCTGGATCGCGGCCTCGGCGACGCCGAGCTGCACCCGGTCGTTGACCCCTTGCGCCTCCGCCTCCGTCACCGGAACCACGGCGACGGAGAGCCCGTCGCCGACGGCCAGCGCCACCGCGTCGGGCAGGTAGTACTCGCCGGCGGCGTTGTCGTTGCCGATCCGCTCCAGGAGCGCCAGCGCGTGGTCGCCCGACAGCGCCATCAGCCCGGCGTTGCACAGGCGCACCGCGCGCTCCGCTTCACTGGCGTCCTTCTCCTCGCGGATCGCGACCACGCGGGCGCCCTCGGTCAGCACCCGGCCGTAGCCGGCGGGCGCCTCGGTCTCGAAGGCCAGCACCACTACCGCTGCGCCCTCGGCCAAGGGCGCCCGCAGCCGCGACAGGGTCTCGCCGGTGATCAGCGGGGTGTCGCCGAAGGCGACGATGACGTCGTCGCCTTCCCCGTCGTCGCCTTCCCCGTCGTCGCCTTGGCTCAGGATCGCCCGGGCGGCCAGCACGGCGTGGGCCGTGCCGAGGCGCTCGACCTGCGGGTAGATTGCGGCGCCCGGCGCCAGCGCCGCGATCTCGCGGGCGACGTCGTCGCGGCCGGGCTCGGCCACCACGGCGATGCGCGCGGCGCCGGCCGCCTGCACCGCGGCGAGAACGTGGCCGAGCATGCTGCGGCCCGCCAGGCGATGCAGCACCTTCGGCAGGTCGGAGCGCATCCGCGTGCCCTTGCCGGCGGCGAGCACGATCGCGGTGAGGCTTCGCCGCGCGGGGGCCGGTGTCGTCATCGCGTTCAGGTTCCCGGGGACGGTCGCTGGTGTCGCCCGCCGGGACCGGCGGGCGACGGGATGGGAGCACCCGATTAGCCGATCGCGCCCATCCCGCAAAACGGCGTCGCCTCGCCGTCGCCCTTCCGCTCCGCCGCGCGGCCTCGATCACACAGGCGCCGGAATTCGCGCCCGCCGGCCGCGCTTAACCGAGTGTTCAGGCACCGGGATGGTACGAGGGGCCGATTGTTGCGAACCGTTTCCGGGACTTCGCTGTTTCCGGTCCTGTTGCCGAACCACCCGAACGAAGGGGCACGACGCTGCCGACCGACCCGCGCTCCGACGCCCTCCGCGATCCCCGTGGGCCCGCCCGCCCGGACGGCACCCGCCGCGACGTCGTGCGCCTGGCAGCGCTCGGTGCGGTGCTCGCCGGCACGGGCCTGCGGGCCGGGCCGGCCGCGGCGGCCGACGCCCCCGCCCTGCCCGCCGCCAGCGCGCCGTTCGACGCGGCGACGGTGCCCGACCTCGCCCGGGCGCTCGCCAAGGCCCCCTACGCCGCCCCCCGCACCGACGACCTCCCGGCCAGCCTGAAGGGCCTCAGTCGCGAGCAGTACGGCGCCATCCGCACGAAGCCCGCCGCGGCGATCTGGGCCGGCGACGACCTCGGCTTCACCATCGAGCCGCTGCATCGCGGCGCGATCTTCACCGGCCGCGTCGCGCTGTTCCTAGTGGAGGACGGCCAGGTCCGGCCGGTCGCCTACGACCCGGCGCGCTTCGACACCGGCGGGTTCGCGCTGCCGGAGTTCTCGGAGGATCCGGGCTTCTCGGGGTTCCGCCTGCGCGCCCGCTTTCCCGACGGACCCGACCTGTCGGACTTCGCCGTGTTCCAGGGCGCCTCGTTCTTCCGCCTCGTCGCCAAGGGCCAGGGTTTTGGCATCAACGCCCGGGCTTTGACGCTGCGGCCGGCCGACGCTCGGGGCGAGGAGTTCCCGGTGTTCCGCGCGGTGTTCATCGAGCGCCCGGCCGACGGCGCCCTCGTCCTGCACGCGTTGATCGATTCCGACTCCGCCTCCGGTGCACTGCGGATGGTGCTCCGCCCCGGCACCGAGGCCTCGACCACCGAGATCGAGACCACGATCTTCGCCCGCAAGGCGATCGACCACCTCGGCCTCGGCGGCATGCAGGCGAGCTACCTGTTCGGCCCCGAGGACCGGCGCCGCGTCGACGACGCCCGCGCCGCCGCCTTCTCGGCCGGCGGCCTGCAGATCCGCAACGGGGCCGGCGAGGCGATCTGGCGCCCGGTCCACAACCCGGACGCGCTGCAGATCTCGTCCTTCGTCGATCAGAACCCGAAGGGGTTCGGCCTGATGCAGCGGGCGCGCACCTACGAGGATTTCGAGGACGACGTGCAGCACTGGGAGTGGCGCCCCTCGCTCTGGCTCGAGCCCGCCGACGCCTGGGCCGACGGCGCGGTGACGCTGATCGAGATCCCGAGCGATTCCGAGTTCAACGAGAACGTGCTGGCCTATTGGCGCCCGAAGGAGGCCGTCGCCGCCGGCTCGGAGACCACCTTCCGCTACCGCCAGCATTGGTGCTGGCAGGCGCCCGCCGCCGCGCCGCCGGCAAGCGTGACGGGCACCCGCAGCGGGCGCGGGAGCGCGGGCACGCGCCGCCTGTTCCTGGTGGACTTCACCGGCGACGGGCTGTTTGCCGAGGGCGGCCTCGACATCGCCCTGGCGGCGTCTCCCGGCAGCATCGCCCGGCAGCAGTTTTTCAGCTACCCGGAGCGCAGGACCGTTCGGGTCGCCTTCGAGCTCGATCCCGGCAGCGAGCGGGCGAGCGAGCTGCGCCTCGCCCTGGTTCGGGCGGGCCGGCCGGTGACCGAGACCTGGCTCTACCGCTGGACGTCGTAGAAGCCCGCCGGGCGCGCCGGGGTCCGCAAGACCGCCTCGGCGCCCCACGCGAGACCCGCAGACGAGAATCGATCGAAGGCCGTGCGCATGGACGACGTTTCCGCCCTCCCCGCGGCCGCACGGCGCGACGCCCCGCCGGACCGCCCCTCCGGGACGGCCTTCGCGGACGCCCTGCCCCTGGAATCGCCCCTCCCGATGCCGGTGCAGAGCCTGGCTGCCTGGGATCCGGCGCTCGCGCACCGGCCGTCGCGCCACCATGCGCGGCCCCACGCCGCGCGCCTCCTCGTCTTCGGCGGCGCGATTTTGCTGACCGGCTACGGCGGCTGGCAGATGTACGAGACGGTGTCGGTCTCAGGGTCGCCCACCGCCCTGCAGTACGTGCTCGTGGCCTTGTTCCTTCTGACCTTCTCGTGGATCGCGCTCGCCTTCACCAGCGCGATCCTGGGCTTCGCCGTGCTGCTGCGCCGCCCGCGCCTGCCGCCGGTGCCGGCGGGCCTCGCCACCCGCACCGCGATCCTGATGCCGGTCTACAACGAGGGCACCGCCCGCACCTTCGCCGCGATCGAGGCGATGCGGGAGGCCGTCGACGCGACCGGCCTCGGGCCCGCCTTCGACTGGTTCGTGCTCTCGGATTCGACGCAAGCCGACGCCTGGATCGCGGAGGAGCGCGCCTTTCTGGCGCTGCGGGACGCGCTCGGCCCCGACGCCCGCCTGTACTACCGCCACCGCCGGAAGAACCACCACCGCAAGGCCGGCAACATCGGCGACTTCGTCACCCGCTGGGGCGGCGCCTACGACCACATGCTGGTGCTCGACGCCGACAGCCTGATGACCGGCGACAGCGTCGTGCGGCTCGCCGGCGCGATGGAGGCCGACCCGGATGCCGGCATCGTTCAGACGCTGCCGCTCATCATCAACCGCAACACGCTGTTCGCCCGGGTGACCCAGTTCGCCGCCCGCATCTACGGGCCGGTGATCGCCACCGGCCTCGGCCACTGGTCGGGCCGCGACGGCAACTATTGGGGCCACAACGCGATCATCCGCACGAAGGCCTTCGCCGCCGCCTGCGGCCTGCCGGACCTCCCCGGGAAACCGCCCTTCGGCGGTCACGTGCTCAGCCACGACTTCGTGGAGGCCGCCCTGATCCGCCGCGCCGGCTGGGCGGTGTACATGCTGCCGACGCTGCCGGGCTCCTACGAGGAGAGCCCGCCCTCGCTGATCGACGTGGCGGTGCGCGACCGGCGCTGGGCGCAGGGCAACCTCCAGCATGCGCGGATCATCGGGGCGGCGGGGCTGAAGCCGGCCTCGCGCCAGCACTTCGCCACCGGCATCGCCGGCTACGCCGCCTCGCCGTTCTGGCTGTGCCAGCTCGTGGTCGGCATCGCGCTGGTGCTGCAGACGGCCTACGTGAAGCCCGAATACTTCACCACCGAGTTCGGGCTCTACCCGGTGTTCCCGCGCTTCGATCCGGTGCGCGCGCTGCAGCTCTTCGGGCTGACCATGGGCATCCTGCTGGCGCCGAAGTTCCTCGGCCTCCTCCTGGCGCTGATCGACGGCCCGGTGCGCCGGGCCTGCGGCGGCGCCGGACGGCTGGTCGCGTCCTGCCTCATCGAGATCCTGCTGTCCGCGCTGATCGCGCCGATCGCGATGGTGATCCAGTCGGGCTCGGTGTTCAGCATCCTCGCCGGGCGCGACACCGGCTGGAACCCGCAGCGCCGCGACGACGGATCGATCCCGTTCGCCGACATCGTCCGCCGCCACCGCTGGCATACGGCGTTGGGCCTGGTCTCAGGCGTCGCCGCCTTCGCGATCGCCACGTCGCTGTTCCTCTGGATGGCGCCGACGATCCTCGGCCTCGTCCTCGCGATCCCGATCTCCTGGGCGAGCGGGCAGCTGGCGCTCGGCCTCGCCCTCAAGCGTCGCGGCCTGCTGATGACGCCGGAGGAGCGCGCCCCGCCGCCGATCGCCATCCGCGCCGGCGCGCTGGCCGCCCGCAACCAGGCCCGCGGCCTCGACGAGGCCGACGCCCTCGCAGCGCTCCACGCCGACCCGGGCCTCGCCGAGGCCCACACCCGCATGCTGCCGAGCGCCGAGCCGCGCCCCCGCGGGAGTGTCGACGTCGACCACACGCTGGCCCAGGCCAAGGTCGTGGAGGCCGAGACCCTCGACGAGGCCCGCACCTGGCTCGGCCCCAAGGAGCGCATGGCCCTCCTCCACGACCGCGCCCTCCTCGACCGCCTCGCGCGCTTGGCCCCCTGACCCGATTTTTCGAGATGTCCGCCGGCCGCAAATTCGGCTACAACCCCTCCCGCCGGAAGGGTGGCCGAGTGGTTTAAGGCAGCGGTCTTGAAATTCGCTCCCGGCCATCCCGCCCAATCCCATGCAGTCAGATAACACATTGTTCTGGTTGCCTAAATCGGATTGCAGGCGTTCTCTCATCGTTCCCTGTCCCTGCTCGTATTAATGAGTTGGGTAGCAAAAGCGGTAGTAACCGGACTGGGTCTGTTCCGCTTGCCAGCTATCAGTGCGCGTGGATCGTGAAGCCCGGCCGGGCTGCCCCCGCGCTGGGGCGGCTCGCAGCACGGTTCAGAACCGCGGCGCGAGCGGCCGGGCCGGGTAGATCAGCGGCGAGTGCCGAGCATTGCGCCGAAGCCGGCGCGTTGGGCTAGGCCCTCAGCGACACAGTGCCGGGCATCGGCCCGCGCAAGCGCAACATCCGCCTCTTCGCTAAGCCTTTCGGCTCGGGCGAGGTCGGCGGCAGCCCACCGGATCTGGAAGATGGCGAGAGTGGTCAGGATTACGCGCATAGCGCGATCACCTCCTGCAGCACGACCTTCATCAGCTTTTCGCCGTCGTCCAAAGGCGATCGACCTTCGTGCTCCACGAAACGGTTGAAGTCGTCCAAGGCGAGGCGAGCCTTGGCAGCGAGATCCTTGAGACAGGCCGCAGGCTCCGCGATAGCTCGACAAAAGACGGCGTTGTGCCGTTCGATCGCCTCGTCGAGTTGCTCGTCGCTCCAATGATCCCGGCTTGCGGCTCTATCAACGCGTGCTCGATCAACTACAGCCCACTCACAGGCTTGGGCGAGGACGGAGGGCACGGTCGTCATGCGCCCTCCGACAGGTTGAGGTGAACAGACGCCACGTTGGCGGCCGAGATCAGCAGCGGCCGGAATTGCTCTGGCAGGTTGTCGAGATGCATGTCCTGAAAGAGCCGGACCTGTGCAGCCAAACCCTCGCGTGTCGTCGCAGGGAGGTCACGGATCCGAACACGGGCAGCACGCCATGCAGCCTCCGCGTGTCTCTCGGCGCGATGCAGTTCCTGTGTCCGATGTCGGGCCCTCGCCGCAGAAACTGCACGGCCATAGGCTTCCGCCTCTGGATGAAGATGTCGCCAGCGGCGGAGCAGATGAGGGGTCCGGCCTGCGGGCCCAAGTTTGGCGACAGCCCGATCCAGGACAATTCGAAGGCCGCGCTCACTCCACGCCCGGCTTGGGTTGAGCCACGTACCGTCGACCGTAGGGTTGGGCCGGAAGTGGGGGTGTGGTGGATCGCCAGGCATGCCGAAATGCCAACGCTTGAACAGGCGGCAATCTTCGTCGTTCAAGAGGAGCGAGGCAGGCACGACACCGTGGTCTGCCCGCGCGGCACGGCTCGCAGCCGAATACGCCGCGCACGCTGCTTTGAAAGCTGCGTTGAGACGATCGTGCTCGGTCGAGGCGGCGAGCAGTTCGGCGTCCGGGTTAAGCTGCTCGGGTTGAGCTAAAGCGGCAATTGCGAAGGCACCTGTGCCGGCGGTCGCCGACGCCAGAGCGATACCGCGGAGGAAGCCGCGACGGGATGCGGGAGCGCTCATGCGAAGCGCCTCCACGAAACGTTGCAGTCGCCGCGGAGAGCGATATGGCGGCCGGCCTGCTCGGCCTCGCCATGTGCATCCGCAATGCCGTTGTCGTTGCCCATCTCACGATCGCTGACCCCGCCCACGCTCCACTGAAGCTGGCTCAGGCAGTCGTTGTGAGAGGTGGCGTCGATCGAGCCGAGAGACGGCTCCCCATCGGCTCCGTCCTCCCGGTCTGCGTCGCCGTCGAGGGCATCTAATAAGGCGAGGTCGAACTCGATGCGGTTGGCGATGCGCTGGCGGAGGGCCTTGAGCCGCTGATGGTCAGCATCCGAGAAAAAGCGATCTAAGCCCTGCTGGATCGCCTCGATGGCGTCGTGCGCGGCCTGGTCGGGATCAGCTTTCCGCATGGCGCGGAGGGCCAGTGTGACGGGGCCCCGCTGCTTGCCGGCCCGGAAACGTAATAAGGCCGACGGAGTGCCAGCCTGGGGTAATAAGGGCGTGCGTGTGCTATGGGCGTGTTTAGCCATCTGCGTCGCTCCAAGACGTGTGTGGTCAGGGCCGTTCCGGTGTGTCCAGCACCGTTGCGGCCCGTTCTTTTTGGCGCTATAAACTTCGGATGTCAACCGTTTCTGGCGCTAAAAAGATTGGACGGCCAAAAGCGGACACCGAAGCGGTGAACGTCCGCATGGCTCGCGATTTACTCGACGCACTTGATGGATTGATCAGCGAGCAGCCCGACCCAAAGCCATCTCGCCCGGAGACCATCCGCCGACTCGTCGAGGAAGCGTTGAAGGCGAAACGATCCTAATGGAGGCAATCATGGACATCGAGGATCGGGAGATTGAATACGCGCCACTCACCGGCAGTGTAACCCGCGACGGCTTGACAGTTGATGTGAAGATCTATCGGTTCGCCGGCACCGATGATCCGTGGCAGCTTGAGGTAGTTGACGATAAAAATTGGTCGACGGTCTGGGACGATCAATTTCAAACCGCAGAAGACGCCTACTTTGCGTTCAACGAGGCCGTCGAGGAGGATGGCATGATGTCATTCTTAGGAGACTCGGGATCGACCGTTCACTGACCTCAACGCGCATCACATGGACGAGCACCTGAAGGCGAAGGGCTATCTGAAATGAGCCTCGACGCATGGATCGCAGACCAGCCCGAGCCGAAGCCCTCTCGTCCCGAAGCGATCCGACACGCTCTCACGGACTGGCTCACGGGCCAAGGCTATGTGCGGCATCGCGAAGATCCAGAGGGCGCGAACTGATGCGGTTCACCGAGCACTCAAAGGCGAAGGGCTATTTGAAGTGAACGACATGCCTGACGTCGATCGAACCGCCCGCACGATCGCCGAGAACGTGTACGCCGCCTACTCGCGACAGGCCGAGGGTACGATCCCCCCGCAGTCAGAACAGACCCTCATGGTCCGATTGGTTGAGGCGATCCGAGAGGAAGTCCCAGGTGGTAAGCCGCGCGACATCCTTGATGCAGCGAATACCGTGCTGGACGTATGGGAGCAGAACGCGCAGATCCGGGGACCTCGCATCAGCGCATTGGATCGTGCCGATGGGTCGGTCGCTATGGCGTCAGTGGGTTCATTCTCTTACGAGGCGGGCCTACGAGACGCTAAAAACCGCCTGAAATCGTGAACCCTTTTGTGCCCCGGCTTATCGAGGAAACTTTGAAGGCGAGAGAGGCGAAAAACAAAGCATGAATTAGTACAATTACCTTTTTAATTGCTAAATTTATAAAAATTACTGAATAGTACAATCGTGGCTTCGTGGCCACATCGCTTACTTATTTTCAAGATATCCGAGGCGGAAGCTTGCGGCTTAAGCGGGCAGCTATTAAGGCCATCACGATCTCGTGAGGCAAAAATGTTGCAAATCGTTCAGAACACAACTTGGGCCTCTGGCCAAACAATTTCGCTTACGGATGATGTACAAGTCGCTCCTGGCGTAACTCTAACCATTGATCCAAACGTCATTATCCAGGGAAATGACCATACGCTTAGTGCGTTTGGAACCATCTATGCGCACGGCGGGCTAGAAAATAATATACTTTTTCAAAATGTCCATCTGGGACTCAGTGGCAGTTCCAGCTATAGTGGTTTTCTCGATCTTGATCATATACAAATTGACGGAGGCTCAATTGAGCGCGCAGGTCAATTTACATATGGTCATTTTAATCTGACTAATTCTCTCGTGAGCCATTTGTCAGCGTATACGTATGCGTGGTATCCTACGGCGCTTACGAAAATATCAAATAACATATTTGTGGATTTCCCAGGGATCACCTTAGGCACCGGTGCCTCTGTAACTCTTGGTTCAAGCACCGGCACAATCGAGATTGATCACAATATCTTTGATCGCTACTCAACCAATGGATTTTACAATTATTCAAACGGATACGCAATTAATTCATTTGCTGGATATGGTTCGAATAAGCCTCTTTCTCACGATAATGCTTTTTTAGATAGCGGCTTGACGACACTAGTTCTCCAATACAACAGTGGGGAATTAATTTCTAGAAACGATTTCTTTGGAACCGTAGATCAATCGAAAATTTCTCAGATGATTATCGATAGTGCCGATGATTTTTCAATCACGCATTCCATCGACACATCGACGGCAGCTTCCAGCCCATCGCCAGGTCTGCCGGATCGCCTTTATTCATACACGACCATTTCTATGCCAGAGGCAATTGTAAAATTCGCAAAGCTAGTTGGCTCGGGAAACTCCAATCTTACTGGCAACAATATAGGAAATACACTCATTGGAAATGATGGCAATAATGTCATCACGGCGGGCCACGGTTCAAGTATGCTCATAGGAGGAGGTGGCGTCGATACGGCTGTTCTTCCATTTTCATTAGTCGATGCCGTTTTCGATTTTTCGCACCCCGGTGAAATAGTAGCTTCTACTATTGGAGGTGATGTTATTTCCATGAGTGGGTTTGAAAAATATTATTTCACCGATGGATCGCTAAACCCATTTTCCAAATCCGCACTTGTAGATGACCTGTATTACTCTGCAATTAATAAAGACGTTTACTCTTCGCACATTGAACCAACGACTCATTTTAATCAATCTGGCTGGCACGAGGGCCGCAA
>NZ_BPQG01000120.1 GCF_022179125.1 Methylobacterium cerastii | reverse complement strand
CAGGCCACGGTTGACCGTGTCGCAGCACATCACCGGGATCACCGACGGATCCTGCTTGGGCTCGTACTTCCACACGATCTTGGCCTCGTGGTCGAGGTCGAGCGCGTAGACGATGTTCGGGAAGGGGGTGTGGACGTACATCATGTTGCCGACGACGAGCGGCGAGCCCTCGTGGCCGCGCAGCACGCCGGTCGAGAAGGTCCAGGCGACCTGGAGGTTCTTGACGTTTCCGGCGTTGATCTGGTCGAGCTTGGAATAGCGCGTGTTGGCGTAGTCGACCGTCTGAAGGACCTGCTCGGCGGGGTTCGCCAGGTGCGTCATCAGGTCTTCAGCCAAGGCCGGGGTGGCAACCGCCAGGCCAGCGCCGAGTGCGAGTAGATGGATTTTCATCGGGCTCGTTCTATCGATCGGATCGCGTGGCGGCAGCCCCCCCTCTGTCGACGGGCAAAGGCCATGATCTGTCGGCCACGAAAAAGCGCAGCCTCCCTGCGGAGACTGCGCTCGATCGAACAGCGATACAGCGACGCGTGAAGAAGCCCTCAGGCCGCCTTCTTGTCCCGCCCGATCAGCTTGCGGTTGATCAAGAGCTCGGCGATCTGGACCGTGTTCAGGGCGGCGCCCTTGCGCAGGTTGTCCGAGACGCACCAGAAGTTCAGGCCGTTCTCCACAGTCGCGTCCTCGCGGATGCGGGAGATGTAGGTGGCGTCCTCGCCCGCCGCCTCGTGTGGGGTCATGTAGCCGCCGTTCTCGCGCTTATCGATCACCAAGATGCCGGGCGCCGAGCGCAGGATCGCGGTCGCCTCTTCGGGCGAAATCGGGCGCTCGAACTCGACGTTGACGGCTTCCGCGTGGCCGATGAACACAGGCACGCGCACGGCGGTGGCCGTGAGCTTGATCTTGGGATCGAGCATCTTCTTGGTCTCTGCGACCAGCTTCCACTCTTCCTTGGTGTAGCCGTCCTCCATGAACACGTCGATGTGCGGGATGACGTTGAAGGCGATGCGCTTGGTGAACTTCTCCTGCTTCACCTCGCCGGCCGTGAACACGGCGCGGGTCTGGTTGAACAGCTCGTCCATCGCGTCCTTGCCGGCGCCGGAGACCGACTGGTAGGTCGAGATCACCACCCGCTTGATCGTCGCCGCGTCGTGCAGCGGCTTCAGGGCCACGACGAGCTGGGCCGTCGAGCAGTTCGGGTTTGCGATGATGTTGCGCTTGGAAAAGCCGACCACCGCGTCGGCGTTCACCTCGGGCACGATCAGCGGTACGTCCGAATCGTAGCGGAACGCCGAGGAATTATCGATCACGACGCAGCCCTGCGCGCCGATGCGGGGCGACCACTCCTTCGAGGTCTCGCCGCCGGCCGACATCAGGCAGATGTCGGTGTCGGAGAAGTCGTAGGTGTCGAGCGCTTTGACCTTGAGGATCTTGTCGCCGAAGGAGACCTCCTGGCCCTGGCTGCGGCGCGAGGCCAGCGCCACGACCTCGTCGGCGGGGAAGGCCCGCTCGGCGAGGATGTCCAGCATCTCGCGGCCCACGTTGCCCGTGGCGCCGACGATGGCGACCTTGTAACCCATCTCGAAGACTCCGCTTGCCGTGCAGCGATCCCGGCCTCCGCCGGCCGCATCGGCCCATGACCCGTAGGCCCCGCGACGTCGCAAGGCAGGACCTTCGGAAGGCGGGAGCAAGGCGCCGGGGTCGCGCGCCTGTCAAGGGCGGTCGCGTCATGCCTCGGCCCGTCCGCCATGCTTCTCCCTGCGCGACCAAGCCCGTCGGCCGCGACAAGGATCGATTCACCGCGTGACGAGAAACGCCGCCGCGGAGGCCGGCTTGGAAAGGTGGGGGGAGGGGATCGGGGCGGATGGTGCCGGCGCTTTCCCGAGGCGCGACCGCATCCGATGGCTCCAGACGAGACGTTCCCCGACCTCGCCCCCGCGGCACCCGCGCCGCGGCGGTGGCGGCTCGTCGCCTTCACCGGCCGGGCCGTCGGCGCCGTGCTCGTCATCGGCGCCTTGAGCCTGTTCTCGCGCGAGACCAAGCGGCCCGCCGATCCGCCCGCTCCGGCCCCGGCATCCGTCACGACGACCGATCTCGGCATCGCCTTCGTCCCGGCCATGACGCTGAACGCCCGCCCGGTCGCCCCGGCCGCCGGCACCGGGCACCTGCGCCTCGACCGGGCCGGCGAGACGGTCCGGATCGAACCGCCGCGCAACCCGCAGGAGCAGACGCTGGCAAGCGGCGACTTCTCGGCGATCGAGGAGACGCACCTGCGCCTCACCCTGACGCGGGACGCCGCCGAGCCGCAGCCCGGCCTGTTCGTGACGCTAGCCCGGCGCGCGGCGGAGGGTCCGAACCTCGCGGTGGTCCGCACCGGCGCCCGCGGGCGGGTCGCCACCAAGTTCGGCGCGGTCGAGACGCTGGAGGCGACCTTGTCCGGCGACCGGCGCCGGATCTGCACCGGCTTCGTCACCCTGGAGGCCCGGCCGGTTCGGGTGGACGGCTGGCTGTGCGCGCCTCTGGGACAACCGCCCGAGCCGCGCGCGCTCGCCTGCGCCCTCGACGGCCTCGCGCTGGACGGGCGCGCGGACCCCGCCACCGACGCCGTCTTCACTGAGGCCGAGGCGCGTCGCGATCCGGCCTGCGATCCGATCCGGGCGCTCTCGGCGCAGGAGCTGGCGGGTCGCACCGGCTCGATCGCGCCGCGCCGCACGACGCCTCCGCCGAAGCGGCCCCGTGCGTGATTGGGGCAACATTGCGGCAAAACACGTAAGCTCGGCCGTTTTTCCGGAACCACGGCCGCGCTCGGGCGTCTACTGCGCAACAGGCACCGGATTCTTAATCTCTCGGCGCCATACCAGACCCGCATTCAAACAAGGTGCGTCATGCGCTCGATCAAGATCGCCCTGCTGGGCGCCCTCGCCGTCACCAGCCTCGGCTTCACCGCTCCGGCCCAGGCGCAGGACGGGTTCGGCCCCGGCTACCGCGTCAGTCGCCCGCTGCCGATCCGCATCCGCCCGCGCAGCTGGCTCGACGCCGGCAACGTGGTCGAGCCCGGCAACGGCTCGGTGAGCAACCCGGCCACCAACCCGGTGCTGATCGCGCAGTCGAACCAGCTTAACCCGGTCTACGGCCGCAACGACGGCTACGGCGGTGGCATCCTGCCCGATCCGATCACCAACGGCCCGTTCATCGGCGCCCGGTCGAGCGCGATCCGCAACGTCGACTTCTCGGCCGTCGACGCGATCGATCCGACCTCCTACGTCTCGCGCTACGGCAACCCGTACTAAGCCGGGCCGAAACCCACCCGTGCCGATCGAGGGCGCGCAGCGAGAGCTGCGCGCCCTTTCTCGTTCTTATCCGCTTGCGTTCTTGGCGGCTCAGGCCGCGCGGGTGCGAAGCTCAGCCGCGATCGTCTCGGCCATGGCGCGCGTGCCGAGGACCTTCGACCCATCGCCGGCGATGTCGGCCGTGCGCGCGCCGCCGGCGAGCGCCGCGGTGATCGCGCCGTCCACGAGGTCGGCCGCCTCGCCGAGGCCGAACGAGTAGCGCAGGCACATGGCGAGCGAGCCGATCATCGCGATCGGGTTCGCCTTGTCCTGTCCGGCGATGTCGGGGGCGGAGCCGTGCACCGGCTCGTACAGCGCCTTGCGGGTGCCGCGGGCGTCGACCGCACCGAGCGAGGCCGAGGGCAGCATCCCGAGGGAGCCGGTCAGCATCGCCGCGACGTCCGAGAGCACGTCGCCGAACAGGTTGTCGGTCACCAGCACGTCGAACTGCTTCGGGCGCCGCACGAGCTGCATCGCGCAGTTGTCGGCGAGCACGTGCTCCAGTTCGATTCCCGCATAGTGCCGCGCGTGGACCGCGGTGACGACCTCCTTCCACAGGACGCCGGACTTCATCACGTTGTGCTTCTCGGCCGACGCGACCCGGCCGGAGCGCTTGCCCGCCAAATCGAAGGCGACGTGGGCGATCCGCTCGATCTCGGCCGTGGTGTAGACCTGCGTGTCCACCGCCCGCTTCGAGCCGTCGGGCAGGGTGGTGATCTCCTTCGGCTCGCCGAAATACACGCCGCCGGTCAATTCGCGCACGATCATGATGTCGAGGCCCTCGACCAGCTCGCGCTTGAGCGCCGAGGCGTCGGCGAGCGCCGGATAGCAGATCGCCGGGCGCAGGTTCGCGAACAGGCCGAGATCCTTGCGGAGCCGCAACAGGCCGGCCTCGGGGCGGATCTCGTAGGCCACGCCGTTCCACTTCGGGCCGCCGACCGCCCCGAGCAGGATCGCGTCGGCCGCATCCGCCTTGGCCAGCGTCGCGTTCGAAAGCGGCTTGCCGTGGGCGTCGATCGCCGAGCCGCCGACGAGGTCGGCCTCGGTCTCGAAGTGGGCGAGCCCAGTCTCGGCGAGCGCCGCCAGCACCGTCTGGACGCCGGCCATCACCTCGGGGCCGATCCCGTCGCCGGGCAGGAGCAGGAGCTTGTAGGTGGCCATGATCTGATCGTTCCGGAGGGCGGGGGGTCGGCGGGGTGTAGCGATGGGTCGCAGCGCTTGG
>NZ_BPQG01000119.1 GCF_022179125.1 Methylobacterium cerastii | reverse complement strand
CCACTACACGGACGTGGCCAACGCACACATTGATCCGATGCTGCACTACCTCCAGTCCGGTGCTCTCGAAGGTCGGACGGCCTTCAACGACGGACACTTCGGCTAGTTATCGATCGTATGTCAGATGGGGCCCGCCCGGCATCAGCCGCGGCGGGCCTTTTTATAGGCTCCGCGCGTAAAACTGCCCGTGGCTCCTCATAAGGTTAAGAGTTAGAATGCTTTCTTCAATGCGGGCAGCTTTTGCTGCAGCCAACGTTGCCGAGACACGAGACGTCTTCGACGCGGCCGGGCACGCGTTCCCATATGAGGTCGGTGACTACACCTATGGCGTGCCGACAGTGCTGTGGTGGGGGGAAGACACCGCCCTAACAATTGGTCGGTATTGTTCGATCGCTGCTGGCGTCTCGATCATGCTTGGCGGCAATCATCGTACGGATTGGGTCACGACATTCCCGTTTGGCGTGCTGGACCCTGCGGCGGCTGCCCATACCGGACACCCGGCCACCAATGGAGACGTGCGCATTGGCAATGACGTGTGGCTCGGCGACTCCTGCCGGATCTTGTCAGGCGTCACGGTGGGAGATGGGGCATGCGTGGCGACCGGAGCGCTGGTGACACGGGATGTGCCACCCTATGCCATTGTCGGCGGTGTCCCAGCCCGTATCATCCGCCTACGGTTCTCTCCCGATCAGATTGCAGCGATGCTTGAGATCCGCTGGTGGGACTGGCCTGAGGAGCGGATCCAGGCTTTGTATCCTCGGATGCTATCTCCTGACATTGATGGGTTCATCGCGGCTGCACGCGGCGCATAGGAGCGCCAACTCTGGCATCAGTGGTTCGCTTGGCGGAGGGCGAGCGCGCTGGCGATGATGCGTTGGGGCCTCCCCTCGCCGGTGAGCAAGGGGCCGCAACAGTGTTCAGCCCTTCAGGCAGGTGCTCATGAAGCTCCGTCGTGCGGTGCCCTTCAGGCTCTTGGTCGAGGCATCGACGTTGCAGGTCTTCATCTTCGCCTGCTGCGGCGTCAGCTCCTTCGCCGGTGCTGCAGCCTTGCCGGCGAGGCAGTCGGACATGAAACCCTTGCGGGCGCTGCCGGCGAGCTTCTGAGAGCCGGCGTCGGCGTTGCAGCTTTTCATTCGATCGCGTTGTGCGGCCTGCGCCGCAGATGGTGCCGGCGTCTGCGCGACGGTCGGGACGGCGAGACCGAGGACGATCGGCAGGACAAGGGCGAGCGAGCGCATCGGTAGGTTGCTCCGAGACAAGTTGTCCGACGGTAGCAGGGGCGTCGAGGCACAGCGAGATGTCGCGAACTACGCTCCACAGGCCGGCGCTTCCATGACGCTTCCACAATCAGAGAAGAGCATTTTAACTAGCTGACGAGTATGGATAAAAATACGTGCACGTTCGCCTTCGAGGGCATCGAGGCGCGTGCCGTCGACGTCCAGGTGCAGATCATCCCCGGCGCGGTCCACTTCAACGTGGTCGGCCTGCCGGACAAGGCGGTGGGCGAGTCGCGCGAGCGGGTGCGCGGCGCGCTGATCGCCTCCGGGCTGGCGATGCCGGCCAAGCGCATCACCGTGAACCTCGCGCCTGCCGACCTGCCGAAGGAGGGCTCGCACTACGACCTGCCGATCGCGCTCGGCGTCATGGCGGCGATCGGTGCGCTGCCCGCCGACGCGCTCGCCGGGTACTGCGTGCTGGGCGAGCTGGCCCTCGACGGCACGATCACCCCGGTCAACGGCGTGCTGCCGGCGGCGATGGCGGCGAGTGCACGCGGCCTCGGGCTGATCTGCCCCGCCGCGACCGGGCCGGAGGCGGCCTGGACCGGCGGCGACCTCGACGTTCTGGCGCCGCGCTCGCTCATCCAGCTCGCCAACCACTTCAAGGGCACGCAGGTGATGGCGCGGCCGGTCCCCGCGGTCGCCGCCCCGGGCCCGCCCCTGCCGGACCTCCGCGACATCAAGGGCCAGGAGGGCGCCAAGCGCGCGCTCGAGATCGCCGCGGCAGGCGGCCACAACGTCCTGTTCAATGGGCCGCCCGGCTCCGGCAAGTCGATGCTCGCTGCGCGACTCCCCTCGATCCTGCCGCCGCTGACGCCGCGGGAACTCCTCGCGGTCTCGATGATCCAGTCGGTGGCCGGCGAGCTGAAGGAGGGGCGGCTGTCCGACCGGCGGCCGTTCCGGCAGCCGCACCACTCGGCCTCGATGGCTGCTTTGGTCGGCGGCGGCATCAACGCCCGGCCCGGCGAGGCTTCGCTGGCGCATGGCGGCGTGCTGTTCCTCGACGAGCTGCCCGAGTTCACGCCGCAGGTGCTCGATTCGCTGCGCCAGCCGATGGAGACCGGCGAGATCATGATCGCGCGGGCCAACCCAAGTTGGTATTGTCAACACACGAGCTAAGCCACTGCACTCATGTGGTTTTTACAACCACCTCAGCTTGTACTCCATAGCCTCATTCTCGTTGGGCACCACGAGGGTCATTCTGCCCGAGTCGTGTAACCAGCACGCCGATGGGCAGTGCGCCTGCACCCATTCGATGAACACGTCGGCGTCCACCTTCAGTACGCGTTTAATGGATTCTCGCAGGTAGACACTGCCGATGATGCGAAGCGGGATGCCGAACGGGAGGAGGTAGGCCCTGTTGACGGTGCCCTGATCCGCGACAATGAGGTGATGCAAATACGGGGTGAACTCTACACGCTCCATTTGAGGTCCTATCGGCGAGACGTAGGGGGAAGTTCGCACAGGTACCGGGCTTCGATGCCTATGGAGTCAGTCCGGGTCGTGTCAGCGAATTTTCAACTCGAACGCCAGCACCGGACCGATCTCGGTTTCGAGCCAATCCGTGTGGAACGGACCGATCCTGCGTTGCTCGCACCATGAGGCCATCACATCCCAATCAGCATCGGCAACGAACTGCGTAAGCGGGCGCTTGCAGAAGCCGCGTGGGTGACGCGACCCTTGGGGCTCGTACAGGGTGTACGCGTACGGAAATGCGGTCTCCTCAACGACGTTGAAATCGATCGCATAGAACATCACTCGGACGGCTGAAAGCCGAATCCCTTCGGTGCTCCGAAGGTGACCTGCAAGTTGATGATCACATCGCGGTTGTCGATCGGGATCAATTCAGTTTCGTCGAGCAGATTAAGGGAGTGTCCGCCGAATTCCCACCAATCCTTGAACTCCTGGGAACGTTCATTGGAAATGGCGTGCCATGGGCCACCATTCTCATCGACCTCACCGATCGAATTTACCTTGTGCAAGATGAACGCCCACCCGACGTGATTACCTTGTTCGAACGCCGGGTAGTAAAGCAATTCTACGGCGTACATGAACCTCAACTCGAACCGTGATTCGGGCCTCATTGGTACGACACCAAACACGACGTGTCGAGCCATCCGAGGGGTCGTTCAGAAGTATTTATGCGTAGTACATCAATGTAACCGGTTTTGCTAATTCGTCAAATCGCACTTCGATCAGATTCCATCTCGCGTATAGCCTTGAAGATTTGGAATCCACACGGGCTGTGCTTGACGCGGAACGCGAGTCCAGACAAGGCTTATCGAACGGCCGGGGGTGGTCCCTGGTCGATGGATCGTTTTGTCGAATGTGATGCCGTAGACGCGAAAAGCCCGGCGCTACCAACGCCGGGCTCCGCTCCCCGAAGGGAGACCTGTCCGCTAGAACAGTCTCCCCAGCCACCATATCCGGTTCAGCCGGTCAAGAGTCCTGCGCGGACCCTCGACCGGTGACGGGAGAGATTTGCGAACGGCATCCCGAAAGGGATGCTCGGGATGAATGCCGAATCTGTGATCGAACGCCTCTACGCGGAGAAGCCGCGAACGCGGGGGCGAGGGCATGATGCTGAGGCGATCTACCGGACCTGCACGGTCGGTACAGCGATCGTTGCTCTGCATCGAAATCGGTACACGCCATTCCGGTTGGTCCGGTCGGCGGTCGCCGAGCATGTGAGCATCCCTAGCTTGTCCAGCGTTGCCGTTGAGGCCGTGGTCCGCCGATCGATCGAGTCATTGGTCGAACTTGGGTTCCTCCGCCGTGTCGAGCAGACTGGACCTGATGCCCCCGAACAGGGCGTGAAGGGTCGAGCACATCTCTATGTGTTCGGTTCGGCCGTCCACGCGGACCTCGGGTTGGCAATCCCCGATCTTGCCTGCTCCCCTTCGGATGCCCTTGTTTCGCTTGCCAACCGCGTACTGAAGGGACGGAAGGATTCGCCTCAAGCGAATTCCGACCAAACCGTCCTGAATTTCGGCCGGACGAACCACAATGGCTGGAGTTCGTCTGCGAATTCCAGCCATAAGAAAGAAATAATAACTCCCTTTGGGGAGGTTATTATGGCCGCAATTCCCCGGTCGGAAATGGAAATCGACCATTCCGGCGGCGAAGCTTGCGCTGGAGACTTGGACATCGATCAGTCCGCAAATTCCAGCCAGAGCGAAGAAGTTCGCCCCCGTGGCCGGAAATCGAAGGCCGAGAGAGGCACATTTCCCTGGGTCGAGACCCGCAAGGTCAACGATGTCGTGGGCGGGGTCCGGATCGTCCGCCGGACTCTCGACGGGATACCTCTCACGGGCACCGAGGTTGGCATGCGGCGGCTGTTTGCTCACCGGGCAGCCGAAGTCCGTGGGGCCGCTCCACTGGCCCCCTCAGTGGTTCGGCGGCACATCCCGCTCGACCTGTTCTCACCCGCGGCGATTCTCAAGCGCACCGGGCTCTCGATGCCGCCTATCAATGAGACGCCGGAGTCGTTGCGGGAACGTGTGGCCGGAGAGGACGCCGAACGTGAGGTCCTGATCAAGGCCGAGATCGAGCGACGGAAGCGGGCATCGATCGAATCGGAGGCGGAAACGCGAATTTGTCTGTCGGAGACCCCTGAAGGGCGCAGGGCGGTCAGTGTTCAAGCTCGACATATGGCGATCCTGCGCCGTCGCCCGCTGCCGTTCAAGAACCCCACTACTCCCTCACTCACAAACGTGTAAGGACAGCCCAATGTCGATCATCGATGCCGCCAAAGGTCTGAGCAAGGATACTCAGATTTATATCCTCCGGACTGAGCTTGAGATGGCGAAGGACCTTAGCTCTGAGGTGCGCAAGACCTGCGAGGTGCTACAGTCGCATATCGATAGCTTGCAAGCCGAGCGCAACAATCTGGCCGCAAACATCGAAACCGCCCTGAAGCATGTCGCTGATGGCCCCGCCCACGATCTGCTAAGCGCGATTGCCGATGGGTTGAGACCGCCAAGTGCGGGAGGGGCAACAAGCTTTCACTGAGGCCCTACGTGCCGTTACCTGTGACCGGTTCGAACATCGGCCGAACGACCTTATCACGGGCTATGCCGGAAAGGCTGATCAGTTCTCGCGTGTGGCCGTTCGCGTCGCCTTCTCGTCGAAGTGAAAGGGGCGGGACGGATTCATAGTTAACAGATTCCAAATCCCCCCCGCGCACCCGTCAGAGTTCGCCTCGACGCTGCGCCCGCAACATTGCGTAGATCGTTTGGTGGTCGGCCAGCACCTCTTGCCCGGCATTCCCTCGGATGTAGCCGGGTTGGCATGGCGTCTCAGAGGATGGCCCCGCATATTGCCGCCGAAGCGCGGCAGGACCTTCCTTCAGAAAAATCCGCTCGCGGCCAAGGGAATCGATCTCTGCCTCCAGCGCAGCGATACGGGCATCCTGCGTGGCAACCAGTTCGAGGAGGCTTTCGAGTTCGTCGGTGGGTATCGTCGTCACTTCCATGGCACCTCCCCGAGGGTGCCCTCAGCGGGCTCAGCAGCGGCGCGGATTGAAGTCTCGGCAATTTGTAGCTGCTCTGCCTTCATGGCTTCGTACAGCCCGTTGGGATCGTAGAACGCATATGCCTTGCGGCGTCCCGTGCCGGGTTTGGCTCGAAGGTCATGCTGGAACCGCCCAGCCTCCAACAGTTCCCCGTCGATCGAGACCACGCAGTTCATCGACCCATCCTTGTACCTGCTGACCAAAACGAATTGGCCGATGTACCGCGTGTTCTCTCGTTTCGAGCCGATATGGCCCATCTTTGACCACTCGGAGTCGTCGTCCGCCATGATCTCGTTGGCCACGGCATACAAGGTGGCATATCTCTCGTGAATCGAAGCGGTCATCTCGCCAGTCGCGAGGTTCTCGTCCGCCCACTTCAAAACCAGCTTCGGCTCAATCAGCGCTACGGTTCGCTTCCAGTAAGGTTTAAAGAGATTTAGGCGCCCTTCACAGTATGCTTCCAGCATCATCGTGTGCTGAGACGATCCTTTCCGTCTGTTCGATCCGTTATCGAAGAACTGAAACTGCATAACCTGAATCACTTCGATTCGAGGGCACGGACTTAACGGCTTGGTTTGATTGCCCTGATTTCTAAATGTCATGTGAATCTCCGTTGCATGTCTATTAACAGAGATATACATTATTTTCGACGGCGAGGTCTATATTATTCTCATTGTATATTGTTCTCTAATAAAAAAACAGGAGACAACGTTGTATATACAATGAGAATAGGTCTCATCTCGACAGGTCTCGATGAGACAACCGGGACCTCGCAGGCTCGATCCCGAGACAATGACGGGTCTCGCCGCCTGCGGCTTCGACCGAGATACAATGCGGGGCCAGCGCCTCAGGGATGTCTCGGTCGCTCTCGCTCCCTCGACCCCTTCGCTCAATGCGAATTTCGCGAGATCGAGCCGTGCGAAGGGGATTCCGTCGAGACAAAGAGATTGTTGCGCCGTGAATCGTCGAGGAGGGCTGCCATGGCATGGGGCGCGGCTGGACCCGCCTGTGCGGACCGCCGCCGCCACACCCCTCTACAGGTGGGCTCGCCGGGTCTTCCACGACAGAACTCAGTGCGTTCGACAGGACCCGATGGTCCGATCTCGCCGGAGGGGCCGACGATCCAGCTACCGGGCAGCACCTCGATGCCTACCGACCGATCCGCTGATAGCCGAGCAGGTCGGCGATCCGCGTGTCCCGGTCGATCGCCGCCACGACCTCATCCAATCGGGACCGAACCCCCGGCGGGACCAGTCGGGCTACTGCATGCAGCCGTGCTCGCAGAGCCGTGACGGTCTTCGTTGGCACCCTAACATCGTCGCGATTCCGCTGCTCAAAATCTCGGAAGTACGACCAACCCCGACCGAGAAAATCCCGGCTGAACTGCCGTTTTGAGCGTACAAGCCCCATTACAGAAAGATTCGAGTAGACAGCTTTCAAGTTTTGCCGCGCATTCCGTCTCCTTGGCTAAATATAGCAGGCGGAAGGCATCGAGGAATCCATCCGCACTAATTGGAGATTCCGGAATGATACATATTACACCGCTGGATGAAGCGAATCAGCTTACCGTTCAACACCTCATCCGTCGATATTTATCGCCTGAGGGAAAATCCGTCCGAACTTTCGAGCGAGCCTGCGTGACCGTCGAGAAGGTCGGCAACCGGTACGGTGTGCCACGCGATGCCGTCACCTACCTGTTTGAAATCCATCATCCTGAGATGGGATTCATCCTGACGGCGCGTGCGGTCTTCAGGTGCGGGAATCTCATGGTGCCAGCCGCGACGCACACCGTGGTCACCGGCTACGAGAACACGGGCGAGCATGGGAGCGAGCATGCTGTGAAGCTCGCTGCCAACGAGTGGTTGCGGAGTCTGCCGCTGTAGCCGTGACCGGGCAGCGGTGGGCTGCTCTCGACGCTTCTCGGACCCTCGGAAGGTCCGCTTTCCGGCATCTGAATCGAGGGTGCCCTACGTCCGGGGTAGGTGGGAAGCGGAAGGTCAGCTTTGTGGAGGATCACCGCCACCATGATGGCTGGTATTATCCGAAGGTGGGCTGCCCTCCTTACGGCCCGTCATCGGGATTACCTCGAACCATTCTCCCCTAAGCCATTTGGAGATTGTTCCAAGGCCAACCACAAACATGGGTACGGTCATCATCAAAGCTAAGAGACGGGGTGGGTCGAGGGTCTGGTCTTGCCAGAAAAGCCACGTCCAGATCGCAATACCATCGATATAGACGGCCAGAATAACCCAAATCGCTCCGAAGAAGACATCCTTAAAAGTCGCTGGACGGGGATACCCACTCATTTTCGCCTCAAAAGGATATGACGCTTTCTCTTAAAAGGGGTGATCCCACAAATACTTGGGCGAATACTTCGATTTGAATCCGGAGCATGGGTAACATCCGTCAGATTTCGACCACTAGATCGGCGGCGGAACGACGGCTTCCGGGAGAAAGGTCAAGGTCCGCTCGCCACCTTCTGTAAGAAGTCGGAAGGTCCGCTCTTAGGCGCGCGTGGCGATTGTCCGCACCATCGCCTGCACCATAGACAGCACCTTGGCGCGGTCCTGCGTGTTCCTGATCCCCTGCCACAAGCGCAGCAACTCTGTCGTCTGGTCCAGATCGGCACTGGTCTCGTCGAAAAATGCGGTCGGCGCAATGTCTAACGCCTCGGCAAGACGGCGGAGGGAAGCGTCCCGCACATCCGAGCCGTCTCCAAGGTCCGAGCCGTTCTGCATACCACGCTCCGATTGTGCACAATCGGCTTTAGCGCCTTTCGGATGGTGCCCCAACCTCAAAGCGAGTTGGTGCGACAATTTGCAACCTAACATTTGATATGAAATTTCCCACTACGTAGAGTAGAAAAGCATCTCGATAGGACCTGTGTTTGCAATGCCTAAACCAGCCCAATTCGAGGTGATGCTGGATGCCTGTCTCGCCGCATATGAACTTATCAAAGAGTCCGGCACGCCGGAGGCGGAGGCGCTGATGCGCCTCGTGCTGTTTCAGATTGGGCTGGAACTGGCGCGCGGTCCAGCAACGGGCCGAACGACACATAACGACAACTGAAGCGACTGTCACAGACTGTTGCTTATGTGAGTTTCTTCCAGGGTGAGTATGGTCCGCACAGGTTTAGGAACAGAACGTCCGCTTTAGGGCGAAGGGGCAGGGTCCGCTCCCCACCCTTCTCGGACGTTGACGGTAGGTTCGAGGATGACTGTTCAGCGAGCGAGCTTTGCGCGCAGATCAGCGATTCGTCGGGTTGTCGCGGCGGTCTGATCGCGAATCCGCTTCTGGATTCCCGCACAGCGATCCGCTTCTCGGTTGGCCTGGACAGGCGTCATGGGCTTGATCGGCCGGATGATCCCGGCCTCGGCGGTGGATTCGGCAGTGATGATCTCGTGGTAGCGCATACGGTATTTATGCAGAGCTATCCGCTCATGAGGAAACGTCACTAGCCTTTGGCAGCAAGTACACGCGCCACCGCCAACAATTTTGCCCGATCGCTCGGATTATCTATTTCTGACCATAGCTTGAGAAATTCCACGGTTGGTCCAAGATTGTGCGATGCTGAATCAAAAAACGTTTCAATCGGGCAGTTTAAGACTTGAGACAACTTCGTAAGCAGGTCAGACGGACTGACGCTCGTTTCCACGCGGTTGTCTGGGCTCAGCATCGTAGACTCCCACTACACTCGACATGTCTACTAGAAGTCGAATGACGCATCAAATCTCGTCGATAGTGATCGATTCATACTAATGGAGCTAAACAAATTAGAGTTTTCGTAAGTCAATGTTGCTTATTTTTTACAGATTGGATTTGCCGAGCGATCAGTTTTCCAGTCTCCATAAGCACAATATCTAAAATTTTATTTATCTGATGCTGGCCCTCGGATTCATAAAATTCTCTGGCGGCTATGAGATGATCTACAACCGTACGAAATGGGTCATCAGCCTCAATCGGCGCGCCTACAACATAAGTGCTAACGTCGTCGTGGGTTTCTGTAATGTCGATGAGCATGCCATGGCTACGAACAGCCTTGCCTTTAGCATCATGGTAAGTCTTTCCGCGACTTAACACCCGACGTAATCCTTTACCCGGTACCTCGACTCGATACTCGGATACAATGATTGAGCCGTTTTTCGTTGCCTTGACTGAACGCTCAATCATCTTCTCGTAGTCGTCTCTATGAACGGTCTTCATCGCTTCGTGACCCTTCAAGGGTCGGCCAGCATTTGACCAGTCACCAGTAAGGTACAACGCACCACCATTATCATAGGTGACCGTGTGGTGAACGTGATCCCACTCCCAAGTTCCTATGACGCCCGACGCTTCTAGCAGTAGCTCCAACCGAGAGCCCGACTGCTCTCCGTCGTGTCCGAATCTCGACTCCATCTGCGGTCTCCCCCGAGACGCCTCCAGCGCTTCAACATCGGATAGTGATGCGTGATCGCGCGATAAGTCCTAACGATACTGCCGGGCAGGATGAAGTGGAAGGGGTTCCCGTTACACCTTCCTAACGCTCTCCGAGCCCCGAAGCGGACGGCGTGAATTCCGCCGCAGCAGCATCGTCTCGGATTCGGTAGGCGGTCCTTGCTGATGCACCTTGCCGTTGAGAGGCGGCGCATCATGCAGTGGGAGCAAAACCTTCATACCGAAGGCTCCCCGTTCGCTCCTCATTCGCATTCTGTTGGAGCAAGGCTCGCGCCCAGACAGGTTGTAGGGCTGCCGGAGGTAGAACGATCCAGCCGTCCTCGTCGCCGACCGCCGTGTAATCTCCTGCGGCAACGCAAAGCGCCGTGAACGCGCATACGAGAGCCGCGCGGTCGTCGTGGTTCGTCACCATGGTGAGTGGGTTTCGAAGGCTTCTTTTTGGAAGGAAATGCCGCAACAGCCTTTCGATCCCTCCGCTCGATACGAGGTGCATGTAGAAGGTATCTGACCGGTCGCCGCGGCGAGCATTCAGGGCCGCAGGATCGTCGATCAGCAGGCCCATGAATGCACTTGGGAAAGCCTCCGCCACGGCCTTGTCATGGATTCGGATGTCCTGCTCGGCCGATGCGAGATCGCAATGATCGATCACAATCCGAGCGCACGCGTTTGCGTGCTCATTCAGCAGTTTCCCTATCGGCGCACTCGATTGACCCGGCTTTCCGATCAAGGGCTGAAGGCGCCGCGTGAGCATCCGCTCGGCTGCACGGTATCGACCAATGATGTCGAGCCCCTGGCGCATTGGTCCGTCGAAGGCAGCAGCGGTTAAACGTGCCGCGCCTGCCACGCGGACAATGGTGTCCGTCCGCTCCGGCTCAACGGCTCGGAACCGGGCAAACGACCAAGCAACTTCGTCAGACAACCAATCCAGGCGGCAAACCGACCCAGATTTTCTCGCCGGAGAGCATCCAACATCTACGCCGAGAACTGACCCTGCCGGAGCAAGCATGCTGACACCTGCGATGACATTGACGGGAATCCGAGGACAATGCTCGCATGAGGTTTCACACGCGCCGCCTACTAAACCAAAAAAGGCGTCGGCGTGCGTGGGTATGCAAGGCAGCGTTAACAGGGTCTCAGCGACCCCACGCGGTCAGCGCAGACTCCGTGTCACCGCATCGTCCCGAATCCGGTGGACGGTCTGACGGCTCAATCCGGTTTCACGGCAGACCGTTGAGACCGACGCGTCCCACGAGATCAGGCGAACGTCACGCAGCTAGAATGCGATGCACCGACCCTTTGCCGATCCCGACCTTCGCGGCGATGGCCGCCATGCTCAGCCCTTCGGCCGCCAGTGCCTTGACCTCTGACGCCTTCGCCCGCGCTGTAGGCTTCCGCCCTTTGTACGCGCCCTCAGCCTTGGCCTTCGCAATGCCTTCGCGTTGGCGCTCCAACATCATCTCGCGTTCGAACTGCGCAACACCCCCAAGGACGTTGAGCATCAGCTTACCCGTGGGCGTGCCGGTATCCACGCCCAGGTTGACGATGCGCAGGGCTACGCCCTTGGCTTCGAGCGCGCTGATGATGTTGCCAAGGTGGGTGACGGACCGCGCCAGCCGATCGAGTTTGGTGACCGCGATGGTGTCTCCCTCACGGGCAAAGTCGAGCACGGATTCCAGAGCCTTACGCGGGCCGACCGATGAAGCCTGCTCTCGGAACAGCTTCTCGCACCCGAGAGCCGTAAGATCGCGCACCTGGGCATCAAGCCCGGCTTCCTGCTCCAACGTCGAGGTCCGGGCGTAGCCGATCAGCATGGGGGCGGTCCGTCGTTCCAATAGGTTGAAAGACGTTAGACCATTTGCTGTTCCGAAACGCAATATCTCTCGTGTGGAACAGCTAAGGATGGGGGGTGGAACGTTCCACACGACCAAGGTCTATTGGATCGCTCAAGAGGCGGCGAGTTAGTTGGACCAGTCAAGCGCCTTCCCAGTAGCCGCTTATGTAACCTGATCGCCGCCGCAGGAGTCGTAGAGGGGGGGGGCGTTTCGAGTTGTGAACCGCCACTGCCGTGTCGGTGAAAGCCTCTCCGGCAACACCGTCGCCCTAATCGTTCAGCGCCGCGCCTCTGCCGCCGGGCTCGACGCCTGGGCGAGCTACGCCGGTCACTCGATGCGGGCGGGATTCGCCACCAGCGCGGCGCCAGCCGGAATGGGCGAACTCCGCATCGCCCGGCAGACTCGGCGCGCCAGCCTAGCCCGTCTTATTCATG
>NZ_BPQG01000118.1 GCF_022179125.1 Methylobacterium cerastii | reverse complement strand
GGCGAGCTGACGGGCGGTCGCTCCGACGCGACGCAGGCCGACGTTGCCGCTGCCGTCGCCGAGCTGCCGTGTGTTGCCGACCTCTCGAACCGTCCGATCCGTCTTGAACTCGGCGACACCGAGGACGTGATTGCGAATTGGGTGAAGATCGGCACCGGGCGCCCGCTCGGCGGTCAAACGATGTGGCTCCACTTCAGCCGGACAGCACCTCAGGCACATGGGATCGAGGCTGCAGGAACTTTACCCCTGCGACGTTCCCCCTCCGCCAAATCGTGACGGCTTGCAGAGCTTGGCCATCCTCACCGATGAAGAGGTCGAGGCGTCTTGGAACGACAAACCCCTCTCGGAACACCAGGGCGGCGCCAAGTGGCGATAGGTTCTGGACGGAACACGTCTCACCCGTGACAGCGAAAGCCGTCAGGGTAGAGCCGGGGAGATTGGTGCGGGCACGTGCTACCGCTCGGCGCTCTTCCATAGCCCAGAGAATGAGCGGCAAGGCTTAAGAAGCCCCTTTTTCCTTCGTGATCAGCCCAGCATCGACACGTCAGGAAGGGAAGTTGGAACTCAGGTCGTCGGCGCTGCGATGGAGGCGACTGTGGGTTGCGTGCCGTTGCTGTCCTGCAGACCTGCCCAGGACTTCCAGCTGCTCCAGGCTGCTTCGAGGGCGTCTACTGCCTCTTCCTGCGAGCCTACGGTTCCACCTCGCCGATACGGCGTAGCACCGATATCGAGTTGCATGCCCCACATCCATTTCTCGGCTGCTGCGGGGCCGGCAAAGATACAATCGATGCGGCCAACGATCAGGGACCCGCTCGTCGCGATGTACGTTTCGTGCGGATGGTCCTGCAAGCGTGTGTAAACGAGCTTGGCCATGACTCCTTCGACGACGGGAACCTAAACGCCTCGCTCCTTCGGGCGGTTCATCACACGTATCCGCAATGGGCGACCCGCGACAGCACCGCCGAGGCCATCCGTGATCGACAACGGGAAGCAGCCTGCGACAGAGGCCAACACACCGGCGAGGAAGGCTTTCTGAGCCTGCTCATCACCGACGAGCTTGGCGTGCGTGATCCTCGGCTTCCCTTGCAAGCTCCCGTCGCGCTTGATGCTGAGGAGAAGCGTCACTTCCGATCCGACCGATGCAGCAGGCCCGCTTACGGATTGAGTGCAAGCGCCGAGGAGCTGCCACATCCCATTCAGGGTGGATGCTGGTTCAGCCCTCACACCAGCGGCAGCGCATAGCAGGGGCAGTGCGAGCAGTAGGGAGCGCATGAGGACCAAGGATGGGTACCAAGACGTCCTGATATCTAAATGTAAGGGTTCAGAAACACCGTTTTCCCGTCGTTTGATTTTCAGTCATATTTTCCCGACACAAGCGGGGCCATTTTAACGGGCGGATCGAGCGCTTACGAAGCCCGTCGGCAAAACGGTCGTTTTCTCGACGGGAAGTCTAAAGAGACACAGGTCGCCGAGGACCAAAGAGAACGGCCGGAGCATCGCTGCCCCGGCCGTCCTGGATCGTCCTGCCGCGGTGCAGCCTGTCTTAGCCGAAGTGCCCGTCATTGAAGGCGGTCCGCCCTTCCAGAGCACCGGACTGGAGGTAGTGCAGCATCGGATCAATGTGAGCGTTGGCGACGTCCGTGTAGTGGCTCTCGTAGGCCTTCACGTCGAAGCTCGCAGACGGATCACGTCCCTCTTTCCAGCCGTTCGCCTCGTAGTGCGCGAGCGGATCGGTCTTGGCTGCTGCGATGTCCGCATAGGCCGCGAGGTAGCCCTTGACATCGAACACCGCGTTCGGGATGCGACCCTCGTGCCAGCCATTGGCCTCGTAGTGATTATAGGCGAATGCGAAACTATCGCCGCCTGCCGCCAGG
>NZ_BPQG01000117.1 GCF_022179125.1 Methylobacterium cerastii | reverse complement strand
GGCCGGCGCGACCGGATGCGGACGCTGCGGCAGGGCGGCGGGCTGTCGGGCTTCACCAAGCGCTCGGAGAGCGAGTACGACCCGTTCGGGGCGGCGCATTCCTCGACCTCGATCTCGGCGGCGCTGGGCATGGCGGTGGCGCGGGATCTCCACGCGGCGGCCGAGAAGGCGCGCGGGCACGAGGCGCCCAAGCGCCGCAACATGATCGCGGTGATCGGCGACGGCTCGATGTCGGCGGGCATGGCCTACGAGGCGATGAACAACGCCGGCGCGCTGCACTCGCGGCTGATCGTGATCCTGAACGACAACGACATGTCGATCGCGCCCCCTGTCGGCGCGATGTCGGCCTACCTCGCGCGCCTGGCGTCGGGCGGGGCGTATCGCGGCCTGCGCGAGACCGCCAAGCAGCTCGGCAAGCTGCTGCCGAAGGCGATCTACCAGCGTGCGGCGCAGGCCGAGGAGTTCGCCCGCGGGCTGATCGTCGGCTCGGGCACGATGTTCGAGGAGATGGGCTTCCACTACGTCGGGCCGGTGGACGGGCACAACCTCGACCACCTGCTGCCGGTGCTGAAGAACGTGCGCGACAGCGAGCAGGGTCCGATCCTGCTGCACGTCGTGACGCGCAAGGGCAAGGGCTACGCCCCGGCCGAGGCGTCGGCCGACCGCTACCACGGCGTGGTGAAGTTCGACGTGCTCTCGGGGGTGCAGACCAAGGCCAAGGCCAACGCGCCGGCCTACACGCGGGTGTTCGGCGAGAGCCTGATCAAGGCGGCGGACGCCGACGAGAAGGTGGTGGCGATCACCGCGGCGATGCCGGGCGGCACCGGCATCGACCTGTTCGGCAAGGCGCATCCCGACCGGACCTTCGACGTGGGCATCGCCGAGCAGCATGCGGTGACGTTCGCCGGAGGTCTCGCGACGGAGGGCTACAAGCCGTTCGTGGCGATCTACTCGACCTTCCTGCAGCGGGCCTACGACCAGGTCATCCACGACGTGGCGCTGCAGAACCTTCCCGTTCGCTTCGCCCTCGACCGGGCGGGCCTGGTGGGGGCGGACGGGGCGACGCATGCGGGCGCGTTCGACTTGGCGTATCTGTGCTGCCTGCCGAACATGACGGTGATGGCGGCGGCCGACGAGGCCGAGCTGGTGCACATGGTGGCGACCTGCCACGCGCAC
>NZ_BPQG01000116.1 GCF_022179125.1 Methylobacterium cerastii | reverse complement strand
TCCGATGAATAAGACGGGCTAGGGTCGTGGCGCCGCTACACCCGCGACGGCTGCCTGTTCGCCGAGAACACGACCGCTGAAATTGGCCTTTGAACGCGCGTCGAGCTTACAAGCCATTAGAAACGCGCGACCGATGGTGGACGCCCACGCCCTCTGCGAGGCTGCACTGCACCGTTCTTCTCGCCCTTGATCCGCTCCAGCAGCACGCTCGCCGGTTCGTCATTCGGGTCTTGCGGCACAAGCCCGCCGCAGAAAGCTTTTGAGAGGACGGCCTGATCGAGATGGGCAATAAGTTTGCGGGCGCTGGTAGCCTCGGCGGCGAGCCGGTCAATCCAGGCCAGTGCGTTCTCAATCCTGCGAACTATCTCAATCTGCTCATTTCGAGGCGGACACACAACAAAGATGCGCTCGAACGCGCCTTGCGTTAATTTTGGTTGTGCGCTTCCCGTAACGTATGGCCTCAAATCTACAGATTCGATGTAATACCTTATAAAATCGTGGTCGTAATTTTCGTTTGGCTGAACGATGTGGGCATGATTGTTTACCCAAAATTTTCCCATTGCGGTAAAAGCGATCGAAGTCGATCTAGAAAGAAGATTTGCTCCGTCCTCTGCTATCAACAAATATTTCCCGTCATAGATATAGTCGTCGATGTGATCGATTATCCCAGATGCCCCATAATATGGATATGCGCCCTGCCGCTTTACTCTGTCGTCTTTTTTCAAGGGTATTCTGCGAGCATCATGGTTGTGGACAGCGCGATCTAACGGAGTTGTTTCCCAAGTATCTGGAAGATTCGCGTTTCTAAATTCGGCAGGAAGCTTCGTGGACGCGGAGCGTTCTCGAACTTGCGGGCCTCTCCATTCCTTTGTTATCTTCCCCCCAAATGCAGCGCGGAGAATTGCCTTCCGGTATTTTTCTACAAGATTTGCTGCATTATCGAGATGATTGCGAGCATTCTTCGACTTCGCTGAAAGGCTATGAATTCTTGAGACAATGCGTTGCTGTTCAGGAAGCGGAGCTACTGGTACCGGGTACTTAGCCAGCCCTTCTCGACCAATATGGTAAATACTCACACCTTGCGTACTTGCGACAAAACCCCCGCCGCGTGCGCAAAACTTGATGTAGTTATACACAAAATCAGATGTGCACGCTGTAGGCTGCACCCTTAGTAATGTGTTTTGAAAGCAGCAATCCGCAATTTCCCCTTTCCAAATCGCAGGCTTTCCGACTTCTGTAGCGCTACCTGAACCTTCGTTAATTAGTACATCACCTGCACGAAGCTGGAATCGCGCGAAGTCGGCTTCATCGAAGTTCATCTCTTTCACGTCGGTCAAATCTAAGCCGTGCCACGTAACGTTCGCGGCACGCACGTAAGGCCGCATTGACGGCCCTGTGTGATTTGCTGGCGAACGCTGCCGCCCAAGCCCAACGGCTCCGATGTGATCGAAACGCGACCAACACCATCCTGAGGGTAACTTGGGTTGAATCTCCTCGTTCACTCCGCTGCCTCCAGAACCTGTACTGAATTGGAGTCCTGGCCTTCTAGTTCGTCCGACAGCACCTCTATGTCCTCCAAGGCAGCACGCAGATGTCCCATGATTGCAGCCGCGATATCTTCGGGCTCGGTTAGCCCCTCCTCGGCTTCAGCCTCGGTGTCGCGCAACCATGCGATGTCCAGATTGTCATTGCGCGCTGCGACCTGCTCGCGTGTGAAGCGGCGGAATCGGCTGGTTTCGCCGAGGTCCTGGCGTGCAGCCCCACCGTTGGGATCGTCGCCGTAGCAAGCTTGGAATGCGGCGAAGTCCGAAACTGTAAGCGGACGCGTCTTGCCGAAGGCTGGCATATCCGCGCGTAGGTCATAAACCCAGACAGCTTTTGTGTTGCCCTTGTCAGCCTTTCCGCGCTGGAAGAACAGCACGTTGGTCTTCACGCCCTGCGCGTAGAAGATGCCGGTAGGGAGGCGCAGGATTGTGTGCAGGTTGCACAGGTCCATCAACCACGTGCGGAGGCGTCGCCCGGTGTTGTCTTCGAACAAAACGTTGTCTGGTAACACCACTGCCGCACGGCCGCCGGGTTTCAACGCCCGGACGATATGTTCGACAAAGGCCAACTGCTTGTTCGAGGTGTCGGCAGTGACCGAGAAGTCGGTCCGAGTCGGACGGCCACCGCCTTTTTTCGTACCAAAGGGTGGGTTCGTTAGGATTAGGTCCGCCTTGCCTAAAGCCTCCCCATCCGGTGAGAGCGAATCTACATGAATAACTCCGCCCTCGATGCCGTGCAGCATCAGGTTCATCAGGCAGAGGCGGTGGGTATCGGTGACCAGTTCCGCGCCGCCGTACGCAGCGTTTCGCTGGAAGAACGCCTGCGCCTCCGTGAGTTTGTAAAGGTTGTCAGTCGCAGCCTTGACGTACTGGTCCGCCGCCACGAGGAAGCCTGCTGTGCCCGCCGCAGGGTCTTGAATCACCTCGCCGGGCTTCGGCTTTATGAGGCGTACGATGCAGTCGATGAGCGGGCGCGGAGTGAAATATTGTCCCGCGCCCGATTTCTTTTCAGCGGCGTTCTTCTCTAATAGGCCCTCGTAGAGATTACCCAGGCCCTCCTCACGGGCAGAGAACCAATCGAGTTTGTCGATCGCTGCCGTGAGAGCCTTGAGATTCGTCGGTCGAGTTAGGCGGGTCTGAGCGTCAGTGAAGATCGCCAATACGAGTCCGTCGCTCACGACCTTCGGGTTGCCGAGATCGAGCAGCATCCGCTTGTAGTGATCGAGTTGATCGAGGCCCTCGCGGCGAGCGAGCGTGTTCCAACGGTAAGCTGTTGGAAGTCGGCTCTCACCACCTGTCTCAGCGAGCATCTTCAGGAATAATAGGTAGGTTAGTTCGGTGACATACTCATTGTAGCCGATGCCATCATCGCGAAGCACATGGCAGAGCGACCAGAGCTTTGCGACGATATCGCGTGTGGTGGGAGTCCCCGTATCCATTAACCTGCTCGTTTCCAGAGTTCTTCGTTCACGTCAGCAAGAAGCGCTTCGACTTTTCCGCCAAAAATCTTGTTGAGGCGGTTGAAGCCGCCATCTGCCTTGAAGGGTTCATGATCGAGCGCCTGTCGATCCACTACCACCTCGCGGGTAACCTGATCGCCAATGCGTCGAAGCCACTGCCGCTGCGGCTCGGTCCACACCTGTCGCGTTATGATCCGGCGCATCGCCGTGGCAACGCGGTCGGTGTAGGGCACGAGGGGATCACCAAGAGCCGCCTGTCGGACGAATCCAACGATCGAAGCAGCGATCTCCTCATTGCGTGCATCGCTCCAGGCACGCTTGAGATTCGTTTCCGAGAAGCCACGCCGGTCAAGCTCCTGGCGAAGCTCACGAAGCTGGCCTCGGGTGAGATCGCGCGGACGCTGCACCACGACCTTAAGAGCAGCAATGGTGTTGACGTTTTCCTTCACGAAGGCCGAGAAGCCATCGAGGAAATCCTCTGGTTTCTCGGCGGAGCCATAGCCCCGTGTGACGGCAACGACCTCATCAGTATGGGACGAGATCGGAATCAGGCGGGGTGTGCCATCGTCGGAGCGCCAGTCGAGGATTGGCCCGATCGCCTGATGGGCTTTGATCCAGGCGACTAGCTCGCTCCCTGGCGCGGCATGGAGACGAGCAAGCGTGGCGTTGGGCTCCTCTCCTGTCACTGCCGCGAAGCGGCTTCGTGCCTCATCTGGGAGATGCTTGATCCGGCGGCGCAGTTTGACCAACAATTGCGCCCGCACAGTCTCGCGTTGCTCCTCGGTCTCAGCGTCAGCCAGTTCGTTGACCAGTTGCTCAAAGCTGATTGCGGGGTTCACGACAACCGGCTTCATCGCCGTCAGCGCCTGAAGGTGAGGATAGAGGTCTACCGCGTCGAAGATACGGAAAGCCTCCTTGCCGATCTCAGGACAGAGGCGGGTCGCTCGCCCGATCATCTGCTCGTAGAGGATGCGGCTGTTGACCCGACGCAGGAACACGAGGTTCGTGATCGAGGGCACGTCGATTCCGGTGGTGAGCAGATCGACCGTGACTGCGATCTTCGGATTGGCGTCGTTGCGGAACGCCCGGATCAGGTCCTGCACCTTGTCCACGCTGCCGGTGATCTTCTTGACCGCAGCATCATCGATCTCGCCATAGGCAGCAGCAAAAGCATCCTTAATCTGCTTCACGACGATGTCGGCGTGTGCATCAGTCGCCGCGAAGATCAGAGTCTTGCCAGGGAGCGCTGGATCGATGTGGCGCGCGAGTTCCTCGGCTACGACCCGGTTGAAGTCCTGAGTGACGACAGCCTTGTTGAACTGCTGCACCTCGAATTTCAGATCGTCCGGAATGTGAGCGAGATCGACCTCGCCCGTCACAGTGTTCAGCATCTCTAGCTGGTCGGATTTGCCGAAGTTAATGCCGGAGCGGGCCAGCGCGGTCTCGATTCGAATCGGCGGCTCGTGGTCGTTGAGGTAACCGTCAATTACAGCGTCGCGGTACGAGTACGTGATGATCGGCTCACCGAAGATGTCGGTAGTATGCAGAGCAGGCGTCGCAGTTAGGCCAACCTTCACCGCATCGAAGTAATCGATCACGCGCCGGTACTTTGAGATATAGTCCTCCTGATCGCGAAAGCTTAATTCTGCGTCAGAGAGTTCCCGGTCGAGTAGGTAGCCGCGGTGGCACTCGTCCACGACAATGAGATCGTATTGATCAATGGCAGGTGCCTGCCCCGGCTCGGATGCCAGTAGGACCCGTTTCACGAGTCCTTGGATCGTACAGATATGCAGCTTCGTCTCGGCGTCTGGCGCGGTCTGCTTCAGCCCCTTCAGTCCGAAGATGTCGGCGAACGTTCGCCCGGAGATTATCTTCGTTGTCGAGAACTCACCTTCGGTCTGGTTGCCCAGCGCCGAGCGGTCCACCACGAAGCACACTCGCTGAAAACGCTTCGTTGAGAGCAGGCGGTAGAGCAAGGCGATGGCCGTCTTCGTCTTGCCAGTCCCTGTAGCCATTGCGACCAGCATGGCCCGGCGACCCGCCGCCACGCTGTGCTCGATGGCTGCGATGGCATCCTGCTGGTAGGGCCGTAGCGGAAAACCAAACTGCATCGGCTGGTTCTTCAGCGCCAGAGTGGCAGTCTCGACATCGACCTCTAGCTTGCCCAGGAGACCGTTCGGGGTCGGCCAGTTCACGAGCGCACGCCGGAGGTTGGTTGGCTTGCGCACGTCGCGGAACCAGATTCCGCTCTCAGTCTCGATCTGCTTGAGGTACACGCGTCCGTTCGCAGCGAAGACGAAGGGCACACCGTACTGGTGCTGCCCGTCCGCCCAGGGCGAGTCCTCGACCAGCGCACCATCTGCGACAGCCGTGATGCCTCTGGCGTAGCGTTCAGCCTGATCTATGGCGGCTGACACATTCTTGCGCTTGCGCTTGGCCTCGACGACACCGACGAAGGTGGTGCCAACGAACAGGGCGTAGTCCGCCGGACCGTTTGCAGTCGGCCATTCGGCAATGGCGAGGTTGCGGCCCTTGGCTGGGCGAGTGCCGCCGCTGTGTCGAAGCTCGCGTGTATCGGCTTCCCAGCCACAATCCTTCAACTGGCGATCGATGAGGGCACGGGTGTCGGCCTCGTCGAGATCGATCTGCTTGGCAGCCTCCTCGGCGCGCACGACAAGGTTCAAGACCTCCTTGGGGGCCTGCACAGCGTACGTCTGGAGCGCTTCCAGTCGGGATGCCAGCGCGGCCTTCGCCGCTTCGCTTTCCTGCGCAAGCTGCTCCCAAACCGAGCGCTCCTCCCGCTCGCGGTCCAGGCGTTCAGAGAGGCTCCCACGCTCGCTCGCTTCGTGTTCTGCTAAGCGCTTCGCGGATTCGATTGCTCCTTCGCTATCCATGAGACGCTGGCGCAGTGCGGCGATCTCGTCGCGCAACACGTCCGTGGCATCAACCGGCAGCGCGGGCGGTACGAAGGGGCCGGGCTTGAAGTTCGGTTGCTTTCCGTAGGTCCGGTGGAACCAGAGAGCGATCTGCCGAGCGACCTTGAGTGCGGACAAGGCGTCGGCATGCGTGCCCTTCACCTCGTGAGCGGCGTCATTCCCGAGCTTGCGAAGAACGTGGAACAGGTCGGCGATCTCGCGCGGAAGGATGTGCTCATAGGACAGACGGCTGAGGATGGTTTCGAAGCCGTCGCGCCGTTCAGGCTGATAGGTGCCATGACGAGCGGCAATCTCCTTCGTCAGGAGTTCGGCAAACTGTCGTAGTTTGAACAGTGAGGTCGAGGGATCGGATCGAAAGTATGTCTCGGCCAAGGCTGGAAGGGCCATCAACGTGGCGCCGTATCCCTCCAGAAAGCCGAAATTCGGATTGCTGCCCATGGCCCCGGCGCTGTCCGCGTTGTTGGCCGGACCGTATCGAGCATGCCCCGAGACGACAACCTAAGCGCGGTTTCGTTATCGCGTTTTGAAACCGGTGTGATCGTTCTGCTCGATGATCATCGAGCGACGATCACGGCGCGGCGTACACCACGATTCGGCGGGGGCAAGCCGATGGTGACATCCGCAGGTCCGAACCACCATCCGGCGCCGCGGCTGGTGCTGAGGATGGCCGGGGGCGGCCCGTACAGCGCCGTTATGACTGCCGTCGTTCCCCTGGGCGGTTCGAACGCCACCACCGGCCCAGTTAGAGTCTATGAGAGGTGATGAGAACACTGGCCGTGGGGCGACCGTATGCGGCCTTCCAAGCCCTTGGGGCCACGATCCGTGAGTGAATGCCCATTGGGCGCTGATTATCCCCTGAAGCTGCCCACCAGGGTTTCTACGAGGTCGTAGGGGACCCGTTCGCGCTTCCGCCCTTCAGTGTGCCCCCTACGCGCCGGAGGCCGCCTGAAGGCATCGTGGCGACGGCACCGCACCTATGCGGGTCTCCATGGTGCCGGACTGTCCCTGTGCGATCCGAAGGTGCCGAGGCGCCATGCCCTGCGCCGCCCTGAACGCCACGGAACATGCATTGGTCCCGCGGTACCCAATGACGATCTTCACGATAATGGCTGCGGCTTGGCGATGCGGCTGTCGATGTAGACCAGACTGGTGCGATCATCTGCTTCATCTTCGACCTAGCGGGCGGGCGCTGGTCCGCCTGGGGCGCGTGCGTGGTAAGATTTCAAAGCTCACTCAGCTTCAAGTGGTGGTCGTAAATCTCCATCTGTCCGGGGTGAATTGGCACGTCGTGTCCCCGGAGATTGCAGCATTCACAATCATTATGAGGGCGGTCGGGGTGAGAGTCCTCGTGCGCATCGCTTCAACTCGATGAATCAAGATTGGCAGGAAGCTTTCGCTCCCCGCCCTTGAGTGAAGAATCGCCTAATGTTTCGGAAATTGACTCCGCTCTTGGATATAAGACACTTCGCGGTTATGCAGCGTGACGAAGGCTCGTGATTCGAGCTTCCGCATCGGCGTGATACTGCGGTTCCCGCTCGATGCTGATGAATTGCCTATCGTTGGAAAGCGCCGAAGCCGCTGTCGAGCCCGATCCCCCGAAGGGGTCGAGGATCACGTCGTTAGGGTGAGAGCATGCCCGAACGATACGATCCAGCATGGGTACAGGGAAAGGGCAGGGGTGGGTTTTCACCCCACGGGCGCCACGTCCGCCGACGACCCGGTTGAAGTACCAGTAGTCGGTCGGATTTTTCCCCATCGGGTTGTTGCGCCGGTCCTGGGTGCGGTTCAGCGACTTGTCGCGGACTGCATCAAGGTTAAACGTGTAGGCGTCGGGATTCTTCACAAGCCACATCCACCGCTCCGTGCGATGGCTGAACCGGCTGGTGTAGGCCATGCCTCCCTCGTAGTGCCAGACCACTTCCTGAATGAATCGCAGGCCATGCTTCAGTAAAAGGGGATGGTAGAGGTAGGTCAGGGGTAGTGTCTCGACATCAGACACCTTTGTATAACCGACGTTCAGCCACAACGCGCCGTCATTGGTCAGCAGCCGGGGTATCTCTGAAACCCATGCGTTGGCGAACGTGGTGTACGCTGCAATGGTCAGATCGGTCTCATACCTTTTTCCTGCGTTATACGGCGGCGAGGTGATGATGAGATTAACGGATGAAGCAGGCATCTCTCTCATCGTCTCGATACAGTCGGCATTGATAAGCGAGTTCATAGGGGTATTTACCCCATGAGTCGGCGGTGAACTTGCGGGACTACGCAGCACGGGCGTGGTGATCTGAGACAACATTTTGGCTTCCTTCGGTGAGAGATGATCCCTAGCCGATTTGGGTGGGAATCGGATTTTGGTCAGACGGTCTTATTCCAGAGATGAACAGCATCATCCCCGACGCTGGCATCAAAAAGAACTTCGAGCGAGTACGCACCGAAGCAGGGACCAAGATGATAGGCGTGGGCGAGGTGACCGTACTTTGCGAAAGTGACCAGAGTCGCCTTCAATCCCTTGCGATCCCGGTTATCCAGGGTCGAAGTGATGTGCATCTGGGCCTTGTCAAAACTTCCGCCCGCACGCTCATAATCGGGTGCAGAAACGGCATTCGGCATCATCGCGATGATCCCCGCGATGGTCGGCGGGGAACTGGCGGGGCTGCGCAGAACGGTAGGCTTCTTGGAGGTTTTCTTGGAGGACATCTTGGCTTCCTTTGTTGTCCGTTGCTTCGGACAAGACAAAGAATGCCACAGGTTCGCAGAGAGTCGATTCAAAGCTTACCTGATGGTTAAGGTAAGCCCAGCCTCACCAGATACCGGCTTCTGAATCGGTTCGACAACATTCCGCGAAACATGTCTAGGCGGATCGTCTGGTATGGTTAAACCGCGGTGATCGGCGCGACAGGCGTTGCCCCAAACAGATAGACGAAAGGCCCCTTGGTGCGATCAACCGGCCCAAGTAGACCCGGCTTGAGCTTGGAGAGCATTTCAGTTGAGGGGCGATCCTCCGGGAAGAACCCCATCGCGTGGTTCTCCAACGGGAAGACGAGGATCGTGAAACTGGTCGATACCTGAACGGCCACAAGCTTCTGTTTCACGTCGCAATCGATCCGCGTGATGATCCGCGACAGCGCCTTTGCAAGGCGCGCACGCGTTTCGTACCGTTCCGTGTCCGTCGCGGTCTTCATGGATTCGGCGAAGCCCGTGGCATCACGGATCAAGCCGGGGCGCATGATCGCGGCCTTGGTGGTGCGTTCGTTCTTGAGGTGCTTCAGGCGGAGTTCAGCCCGCTCCACCTTAACCGCGGTCTCACCAAGTGCATCGAGCAGAGCCGGAAGTGGACGCCGGGCCGTCGCGACCGCGGAGGTGAGATTTGCGTTCTGTTCGGTGAGGTCGGCGAGTTCGTCCCGAACGCGCGCGATCTCCGCATCGAGCGCCTTCAGCGGGTTGTCGGGATTATCGCGTTCAACGATCTCACCCCACGGGATGCGGGGCAGGTAGTCGAGGATCAGCGATTCCATCCTACTGTACGGGATCATACCGGGGACGGTGCAGCCCGATTTGTCACGGCGGCGGCGGGAACACTGAAGGTACCGCAGAGCGGGCTTGTCGCCTTCCATGGGGCGGTTCTGCGTCATGCTCATCGAGCCGCCGCAATGCGCGCACCGGAGCATGTCGAGGAACACGTTGTGATGCTTCGTCCCACGCGCGCCGGGGGCAGCGGTGGCACGGGTCCGCCGCATCGCCTGAGCGTCGGCCCAAACCGATGGGCTCACCACCTGGGGGAAGTACATGAAAGGGTTCTTCGCGGCCCGAGGATCGAACTCGCCCAGCACGGCACGGGAGGCGAGAATTTTGCCCACGTAGGACGGGTACCAACCGCCGTTGGCTACCTTCGTGGATCGCTTCGCGCAGTGGGGGAAGGTCGGGACACCGCGTTCATTCAAGTGGGCGGCAATCGCGTAGTCGCCCATCCCGGCGATGCGCAGCCGATAGATTTCCCGCACCACGTCACATCGGTCGGGATGCTCAACATACCGGCGATCTTTCACCGCAAGCCATGCCGGGCCGCGATACCCCTTGATCGCAAACCCATCGATGCGGGCTTGATCGAAACGCGCGTTGAACGACTCGGCGACGCGTGTGGATTTGGTCTGCGATTCGTTCCGCCCGCGGGACATCATCATGACGATCACGCCCAGCAGGTTGGCATCCGCGTTGATCGATTCTTCGTTGAAAACCTTATCGGGGATGTCGAGGCAAACGATGCTCACGCCCACATTGATGAGGTCGGTGAACCGCCCCAACGCGCCCATCATGGGTTCGCGGGACAGCCGGTCGATATTCTCGATGATCAGGGTCAATTCCTGCGTCAATCTGCCCTGAACGATCGGGCCGAATTTCTCAGCAGAAATCATCCCAAGCAGCCGAGAAAGGTCGCCGGTCGTCGCGTGCTTGCCCCGGAACGCGGACACGCCCTTGTCGGTGAACGTGTCGAGCAGGGTCAGGCCGTGATCCCGCACGTACCGGTCACACGCCGCGATCTGACGCCGGATGGAGTCGCCTTTCGCCTGCCGACGATGGCTGAACCGCATGTACGAGATGGCGAGACGCTGAACCGGCATCGGAGCCTTCGGCTTACGGCGTGATGGCACAGAACATGTCCCCCGAGGTGATTCGGGGGCATGAGTCAGCGTGTTGGTAAAGTCAACTATAGCCAACCACCGCATCACCTATCCGGCCCGCTTCCAGCTCGTCGCCGCGATGAACCCCTGCCGCTGCGGGCAAGCGCTGGAGCCGGGCTACGCCTGCCGGCGCGGGCCGAACGAGCGCTGCATGGCGCAGTACGGCGCCCGCATCTCGGGGCCGCTGCTCGATCGGATCGATCTGCGCATCGAGGTTGCCGCCGTCACCGCCGCCGACCTGATCCTACCGCCGCCGGCCGAAGGCTCGCGCGAGACCGCCCTTCGGGTGGCCGCCGCGCGCGGGCGCCAGACCGCCCGCTACGACGCCGAGGGCTTGGCCGCGGGCACCACCAACGCCACCTGCCCGGCCAGCCTGATCGAGCGGGTCGCCGCGCCGGACGCGGACGGCGCCGCGCTGATCCGCACGGCGGCCGAGAGCATGCGCCTCACCGCCCGCGGCTTCCACCGGACGCTCCGCGTCGCCCGCACCCTCGCCGACCTCGACGGCGAGCCGACGGTCCGCCGCCTGCACTTGGCGGAGGCGCTGTCCTATCGCGGGCGGGCGGAGAAGCCGGCGTCGTGAGGCCTAACCGTCGAGTTCGGCGTAGCGCCGGAAGATGCCCTGTTCGTTGAACGGGATGCGCCGCGGGCTGGCGAGATAGGCCGCGATCCGCCGGCGTCGGGCGACCGCTGCGTGGAGCGCGGCCACGCGCGGGTGGTCGGGGAGCTGCGCGGCCATGGCCTTCGGGAAGGCGTAGCGCAGGCCGTCGACGAGCTGGAACAGCGACAGGTCGGCGTAGCTCAAGCGCTCGCCGACGAGATGGGTGCCGCCGTTGCGCGACAGCACGTGCTCGAACCAGGCCAGGAACTCGGGGATGCGGTCGGCGCGAAAATGCGCGGCGCGGCGGGCGGCTTCCGCCTTCTGGTCCTCGTAGGCGAGGCCGACCGCGACCGGATGGTGGGTGTCGTGCGCCTCGGCCACCATGTCGGCGATGGTGAGCTGGATCTGGTGGGTCCAGATCCGCTCGTCCTCGCTCGCGCCGACGAGGTCGAGCCGGGGGCCGAGATAGAGCAGGATCGCCGCCGTCTGCCCGACGACCCGGTCGCCGTCGCGCAGGAAGGGCGGGGCGAAGGCCGGGCGCGGCTCGTCGAGATCCTCGAGGATCCGCGTCAGCGCCGGCAGGCCGAGTCCGTCGGTCTCGGGCTCGCGGGCGACGTCGACGTAAGCCGCGCCGGCCTCTTCGAGGGCGAGGCGCACGAATTCGCCGCGCCCCTGCAGCATCGGCCAGTAGTAGAGTTCGTAGGCCATCGCGGAAGCGCTACGCGAGACCAGTCACTCGCCCGGCGCCTCGTCCGCGGCGGCCTTGTCGGCCGGGGGCTCGGCGCTGGCGACGGTCTTGCGCTCCAGCATCGGCTGGAGGCGAAGGGCGAGCTGCTGGTCGAGATGGCGCGCGTAGGCGCCCTTGAAGTACTTGGCGCCGGTGCCGCGGCCGAAGAGGCGGTCGTGCGTCGCGATCATCGCGTCGACCTCGGGGCGGCATAAGAAGCCGATCACCCCCGCGGCCTGGAACCAGCGGCCGGCGCGGGCGTGGTTCATCGCGCCGGGGTTGGCCATCACCGTCTCGGCGAAGCAATCGGTCGCGGCCTGCTGCAACGGCGCCATCGCCGTGTCGGCATCGGGCTTTTGGCGTTCGCGCGCCGTGGCCGGCGCGAGGGCGAGAACGAATGCGAGCGCACCGAGCAGCGGGGTCTTCATCGCGCGGGAAGCCTCGAACGAGGGATCGATCGAGCGGAGTATTCCCCAGGGATCGTGTCGGGAACAGGGCCATCCACGCTGCGACGCGAACGCGCGCAGCGATCATGGATCACCGTCGCTTCCGAGTCACAGACGGAGGTCGCCGGGACGAACCTGCGTTCGCGCCCGGGAGGAAACGCTATCCGCGCCGTTCGGCGTTCCAGCGGCCGCTGCAGCCGGGGGCGCCGTCGGTGGACCACGTGCCGGCGCCGGTGCCCTGGCGGCCGAGGCGGCCGACGACGTTGGCGGTCGCCGACCCGTTGGAGATCGCGGCGCGCACGGCGCCGTTGCTCGCCACGCGCCCGCTGATCGAGAAGTCGCCGCCGGGATAGCTCGCCTGCCCGCGCTCGATGCGCACGCCGTAGCGGTACGCCCGGTCGCAGATGCCGGATTCGGTGATGACCTCAATGCTCCAGTTGCCGTCGTAGCGGTTCGGGATCTGGACCTTCTTCCGCGCCGCGTCGGCGGGGCTGAGGCCGCCGGCTGCGAGGATGAGGAAGGCGGCGGCCAGCGTCAGTGCTTTCATTCGGATCCCGGTCGAGCGCGCGTGTCGCGAGGCCCGCACGCGCCGTTCGGGCGTGCGGGCCTGTCCGCATCGAAACACGCGACGGCCGGATCGGTTGCCGATTTCCAGGCTCAGGCGCGGGCGGCCCGCCGCAGGGCGTCGTTGAGCAGGGCCAGGAGGTCGCCGCCGGCATGCAGGAAGCCGTGGACGCCCGCCGCCTGCAGCGGCTCGGCCAGCTCCGCCGCCGGCTTGCCGGCGAGGTAGGTCGTCCCGGCGCCGGCCGCCTTGAGGGCGGTCGCCGCGGCGACCGCGCGCGCCTCGTAGACCTTGTCCGACGAGCACAGGCAGGCGAGCGCGGCTCCGGACGCCGTGAACGCTTCGGCGAGGCTCGCCTCGTCGGCGAACCCGTCGTTGCTCAGGGCCTCGATCCCGCCGGCGGCGAAGGCGTTGGCGGCGAAGGTCGAGCGCGCGTTGAACACCGCCACCGGGCCGAGGTTGGCCAGGAACACCTGCGGGCGCTTGCCGCCCTTGGCGAGGAGGCCGTCGGAGGCGTCGCGCAACGCCTCGTAGGGCTCGGCCAGCCGCTGCGAGGGAAGCGCGTCGCAGGCGACCGCGGCCCCGGTGCCGAAGCTCGCGGCCGGCGCGGGCGGCACGGGCGCCACGTCGAGCACCGCCACCGGCTTCTCGGCGAGGTACGGGAACTCGGTGGCGCCTGTCAGCGCCTCGCGCCGGGTCGCGACGTTCTTCGCGCGGGTCTCGCGGGTGGCCTCGATCCGGCGCTGGAGCTTGCCGACGCTGAGCGAGGCGACGATGCCGCCCTCGCGCTCGATCGCCTGGAATGCTTCCCAGCCGGCCTCGGCCAGCTGCGCGGTCAGGCTCTCGAAGCCGCCGGCGCCCGCCGCAGGGTCGGCGACGCGGGCGAGGTTCGATTCCTCGATCAGGACGATCTGGCTGTTGCGCGCCACCCGCCGGGCGAAGGCGTCGGGGAGGCCGAGCGCCTGGGTGTAGGGCAGGGCGGTGACGGCGTCCGCGCCGCCGAGGCCGGCGCCGGTCGCGGCCATCGCGGTCCGCAGGATATTCACGAAGGGGTCGCGCCGGGTCATCATCCGCCACGCGGTCTCGGCGTGGAGCCGCAGCGGCTTCGGGTCGAGGCCGCAGGCCTGCTCGATACGGGCCCAGAGCCGGCGCATCGCCCGGAACTTCGCGATGGTGAGGAACTCGTCGGCATCGGTCACGAGCAGGATGCCGACCGCGTCGCGGGCGCGTTCGAGCGTAATCCCTTCCGCCTCCAGCGCCCGGAGGTAGGCCACCGCCGTCGCGAGCACCGCGCCGAGCTCGGCCGCCTCGCCGGCGCCGGCCTCGTGGTAGGGTCGTCCGTCGGCCAGGAGCGCGCGCCCGGCAAAGCCGGCTGCATCGAAGTCCTTCATCGCTCGGCCCAGCTTGGGCGCGATCTCGGACCACACCGCCCCGAGGGTGCCGGAGGCGGCGAGCGTGCCGACGGGATCGATGCCGAGGTCGATGTCGCAGGCCGACAGGTCCTCGCCGCGCGCCTTGGCGAGGTCGAGGACGAGGCGGGCGGCTTCCAGCCCGAGCGGGCCGGCGTCGACCCGCAGCCCGATCAGCGGCAGCATGACGCCGGAGAGCGCCGCCTCCAACTCCTCCACGGTGCGGGCGGTGAGGCCGTAGCCGTGGGCGGCGGGCGCGCCGGAGAACACCAGGGTCAGCGCGTCGGCGCCGCCTTCGAGGTCGGCCAACACCTGCCGGTTCGCCTGCTCGATATCAGGGTGGTCGACGCGCTGGGCGATCCGCCACGGTCCGGGAGCGCGGACCGGCTGCGGCGCCGGCTCGGCCGCCTCGTAGAGCGGTTCGATGCGCAGGCCGTCCGCGGTCTTGGAGACGAGGCGCTTCTCGAAGTCGGCGCCCTTCAGAACGCTCTCGACGAGGCCGAGCCAGCGCGCGCGGGTCGCGGGCTCGAAGAGGTCGGCAAGCGGTCTGTCTTCCATCGCAGCGGGCCTTCAAACGGTGCCGGGATGCGGGTCTTTCGCCCGATCTCCCCATCCGTCTGCCCTCGCACGGCCCCGCTGGCGAGGCAATCGACCGGGATGCGCGTATTTTCTATCCAAAGATGATCAGGCCGGCGAACCCCGCCGAGCCGACGATGATGCGCCACCAGGCGAACAGCCAGAACCCGTGGCGGGAGACGTAGTCGAGCACCGTCCGCACGACGACCAGCGCCGAGACGAAGGCCACCACGAAGCCGATGGCGATCAGGCCGACGTCGTCGCTGCCGAGGTTCCTGTAGTTGTCGAGCAGGTCCTTGGCGAAGGCGCCGGCCATGGTCGGCATCGCGAGGTAGAACGAGAACTCGGTGGCCGAACGCTTGTCGGCGCCCATCAGCATCGCGCCGACGATGGTGGCGCCCGAGCGCGACACGCCCGGGATCATCGCCAGGCACTGGAAGATGCCGATCTTCAGGTCCATTGGCAGGGTGAAGTCGTAGACGTCGGTCTTCTTCACCTCGAGCTCGGTGTCGTCGAGGACGAGCAGCACGAGCCCGCCCGCGACCAGCGTCGCGCAGACGATCCACGGATTGAACAGGTAGGCCTTGATCACCTTCGAGAACAGGCCGCCGACGATCGCCGCCGGCAGGAAGGCGACGAGGATGCCGAGGACGAACCGGCGCGCCTTCGGGTCGTTCGGCAGGGCGAAGGCGATGCCCAGGAGCCGGCGGAAGTACACCGCCAGGATCGCCAGGATCGCGCCGAGCTGGATCAGCACCTCGAAGGTGTTGTTGGGCGAGTGGAACCCGATGAAGTGCCCGACCAGCAACTGGTGGCCGGTGGAGGAGACCGGGATGAACTCGGTCGCGCCCTCCACGACCGCGAGCACGACCGCCTTCGCGATGCTCATCGCATCCATCATCGCAGATCTCGCATCATCGCTCGCCTCGGCCGCGCGCGAAGGCGACCGGCCTGGTGGGTTGGAATCGCCGCCCGGTGCGGCGGCGCGCCCACGGTTCGCCGATCAGGGTGAACGGGCGGTTACCGCGACCGGTGCGGCGTGTTAATGAGGCGGCAACGATCGGGCAATAACGATGCATCCAAGCCCGGTCCCGCGGGGTATCCCGTGCGGCGCGTCCCGCCGGCAGCCCCCCTCGTCCGACAACGGCCTCGATGGCGACGCTCTATCACTTTCCCTTCTGCGCCAACTCCCGCTTCATCCGCCTCGTCCTGGCCGAGATGGGCCTGGAGCCGAGCCTCGTCGAGGAGCGGCCCTGGGACAGGCGCGACGCGTTCCTGCTGATCAATCCGGCCGGCACCACGCCGGTGCTGATGGAGCAGGGCGGCCTCGTCGTGCCCGGCGGCGGCATCATCGCGGAATACCTCGACGAGACCCGCGGCCTCGGGCTCACCGGCCGCCGGCTGATGCCGGACCATCCGGCCGAGCGCGTCGAGGTGCGCCGGCTGATGGACTGGTTCCTGGTCAAGTTCGACGCCGAGGTGACCGGCTACCTCGTGACCGAGAAGATCGCGAAGCGCTTCATGACGAGCGCCACCGGCGGCGGCCCGCCGGACATGAACGCGATCCGCGCCGCCCGCACCAACGTGCGCTACCACCTGAAATACATCGGCTACCTCATGGCCCGCCGCCGCTGGATCGCCGGCGACCACCTGACCTACGCCGACCTCGCGGCCGCCGCGCACCTGAGCTGCGTCGACTACCTCGGCGACGTGCCGTGGGACGAGGACGAGACGGCGCGGGACTGGTACGCGCGGGTCAAGTCGCGGCCCTCCTTCCGGGCGTTGCTGGCCGACCGGGTCGCGGGCATGCCGCCGGCCGGGCATTACGCGGATCTGGATTTCTGAGCGACCGCCGCACCTTCGCCGGCGCCGAGCTGCGCCGCCTCGTCGAGGCCCGCGCCCGCCACCTCGGCTTCTGCGACGTGCAGGTCACCCGCCCGGAGGCGGTGCCGGAGTTGCCCGGCCGCCTCGCCGCGTGGCTGGGCGAGGGCGCCCACGGCACGATGGACTGGATGCAGGACCGCGCCGACCAGCGCGCCTCACCCAGGACCTTGTGGCCGGGGGTGCGCAGCATCATCGTGCTGGCCACGAATTACGGCCCCGAAACCGATCCGCTCGACCTTCTGGCGAGGAAGGATCGCGGGGCGATCGCGGCCTACGCCCAGCGCCGCGACTATCACGACGTGGTGAAGGGGCGGCTGAAGGAGCTCGGCGGCTACCTCTCGGCGAAGGGCGACGTGCGGGTGAAGGTGTTCTGCGACACCGCACCCGTGATGGAGAAGCCGCTGGCCGCCGCCGCCGGCCTCGGCTGGCAGGGCAAGCACACGGTGCTGCTGTCGCGCCGCCACGGCAACTGGCTGCTGCTCGGCGCGATCTACACCTCCGCCGAGCTGGAGCCGGATGCGCCCGAGACCGACCGTTGCGGCTCCTGCCGCGCCTGCCTCGACGTCTGCCCGACGAACGCCTTCCCGGCCCCCTACCGCTTGGATGCACGGCGCTGCATCTCCTACCTGACGATCGAGCATGCCGGCCCGATCGCGCCGGAGTTCCGCAAGGCGATCGGCAACCGGGTGTTCGGCTGCGACGACTGCCTCGCGATCTGCCCCTGGAACAAGTTCGCCCACGCGGCGCGCGACGCGCGCATGGCGGCCGACCCCGCCTTCGACGCGCCGCCGCTTGCCGAACTCGCCGGCCTCGACGACGCCGCCTTCCGCACGCGGTTCGCGGGCACGCCGGTGAAGCGCACCGGCCGCGACCGCTTCCTGCGCAACGTCCTGATCGCGGTGGGCAACTCGGGCGATCCCGCGCTGGCCGCCTCCGCCGAGCGAAACTTGGGCGACGCGTCGGCGATCGTGCGCGGCATGGCGGTCTGGGCCTGCGGCGCGCTGCTCGGTCCCGCGGCCTGCCGCCCCCTTTACGAACGTCATGGGCTCGGCGAGACCGACCCGGACGTGCTGGCCGAATGGCGCGCTCTCTTGGACCCGCCGGAGGAGACCTGATCGATGACCCTCTTCGTGTTCGGCCTCGGCTTTTCCGCCCGGCGCTTCGCGGAGGCCGCCCGCGACCGCTTCCCGCAGATCTGCGCCACCGTTACCGACGCGGACAAGGCGCGGGCGCTCGAGGCCGAGACCGGGCTGTCGATGCGCGCCTTCGGCCCCGAGGCAGACGACCGGCGCATCCCCGCCGACCTCGCGGCGGCCGACGCGCTCCTCGTCTCCGTCCCGCCCGACCGCGACGGCGATCCGGTGCTGCGCCGTTTCCGCGACGACATCGCCCGGAGCCGGATCGGCTGGATCGGCTACCTCTCGACCATCGGCGTCTACGGCGACCACGACGGCGCCTGGATCGACGAGGCGACGCCGGCCACCCCGAAGAGCGCGCGCTCGCAGGGGCGGCTCGCCGTCGAGAACGCGTGGCTCTCGCTCGGGGCCGAGACCGGCAAGGCCGTGCAGGTGTTCCGGCTGTCGGGCATCTACGGCCCCGGCCGCAACCCGATCGTGAAGCTGCGGGACGGCCGGTCCCAGCGCATCGTGAAAGCGGGACAGGTCTTCAACCGCATCCACATCGACGACATCGCCGCGACGCTGCTGGCCTCCCTCGACCGCCCGCGCAACGGCGCGGTCTACAACGTCACTGACGACGAGCCGGCCGCGCCCCAGACCGTGACGGAATACGCAGCCAGGCTCACCGGCCTTCCCCTACCGCCTGAGGTCGACTTCGAGACCGCCGACCTCTCGCCGATGGCGCGTAGCTTCTACGGCGAGAACAAGCGCGTGCGGAACCGCCTGATCCGCGAGGAACTCGGCGTCGAACTCGCCTACCCCACCTACCGGGAGGGGCTGCAGGCGCTGAAGGACGAGGCGGCCGGCTGAGGGCGCCGCCCCGTCTTCACGGTTTCCGCGGCGGCACGTGCGCGTCGAGCCAGGCGGTCAGCCAGGCGGCGACGTCGAGGCTGTTCCGGTCCTGCATCAGCATGTGCGAGTTGCCCTTCAGGCCGACGTCGGCCAGCAGCACCAGCTCGGCCTTGCCGCCGGCCTTGTTGGCGGCCTCGACGAAGGCGCGGCAGAGCTTCAGCCGCGGCGCCCAGCGCGGCGCCAACTCGACGTAGTCGCCCCACAGCATGAGGATCGGCAGGTCCCTGTAGGGCGCCATGTCGTCCTTGGCCGGATCGGGGCAGGCCGCCGGCTCGATCGCCACGAGGCCGCGGATGCCGGCGCGGTCGAGCGCCGCGGTCTGGAACGGGTAGATACCAGATTGCGAGTGGCTGATCAGGATCGCGCCGTCCAACGTCTTCGCCAACTCGGACAGGGCGGGGACGGTCGGGTTCGGGGTCGGCAGGGTCGCGGCCCAGTCGGCGACCATCTGCTTCCAGAACTCGCCCTGCGCCTCCAGCGGGAACTGCATCCCGGGGAAGACCTCCGGGTATTTCGGGCCGAAGCGGAAGATCGCCCAGGCCGGTTCCTGGCCGGCCGAGACCACCGGCGGCAGCGTCTCCGGCGCGGCCTTGCCGGTCTTCACCGCATTGATCGCGGACGGGTCGACCGCAGAGCGGCCGCGGCCGGCCTGGTCGATCACGTAGGTGGGAAAGCCGGCGCGGACGAAGAACTCGTCCCAGCCCATGCGCCCGTCCGGCGTCGTCTCCCAGGTCTTGCCGGTGAGGCAGCAACCGTGGATCAGGACGACGGGGGGACGCTTGGCCTCCACCGGGACCTGGTAGCGCACGTAGACCTGGTCGACGGCGATCGTGCCCGAGGGCGCGTAGGCCGGCAGCGTCGAGAGCGTGTCCGAGGCGACGCTGCGGCCGCCGACGAAGAAGCTGCCCTGCCGGGCGATGGTCAACGGCCCCAAAGGCTCGGCGGCCGCCGCCCCGGTCATCAGGCCGCCCGCGAGGGCGACGGCGGCGAGCTGCCGGCGAAGCGGCTTTGAGGTTTCCTCGGACATGCGCTTCCCGGGCTTTTCCGCGACGCCGTCTTCCTGCGCCGCGACCCGGAGCCTAGCACCGTCGCACCCGCCGGCATCAACCGGAGGGTGCAACGGCGAGACGATCAGGCCGAGAGTTCACGCTCGACGCGGGCGGCGGCCTCGGGCGGCACGTCGAGGGCCTCCGCCAGCATCTTGAGGAACTGGCGCTCCTGCATCGTGTCGAGGTCGATTGCCAGCGCCGCCGCGGCATAGATCCGTGCGGCGGCTTCGGCATCGTCCACCGCGTCGGCGATCTCGTCGATCTCGGCCGGGTTGCCGAGCTCGCGCTCGAGCCAGGCGCGCCCGTCGCGGTCGATGCCGGCGGCCGCCACCGCCTCGTCGAGGCGGCGGCGCTCGGCCGCGTCGACCACGCCGTCGGCGACCGTCGCGGCCACCATCGCCCGCAGCATCAGGCGCGCCTCGTCCTCCGGCACGTCCTGGAAGGCCGCCGTCTCGGTCGCGTCCGCCTTGCCGCCGCGTAGCGACCGGTAGGCGAGGCCGCCGATCAGGGCGAGGCCGCCGAGCGCTGCGCCGGCGAGCGCGCCGCCGCGCGCCTTGACCAGGGCGTCGACGATCCCCTTGGCGTCGAGGGCTTTTTTCGGGGCGCCGGACGTCTTGGCATCCGGGGTTCTGTTCGAGTCGGGCATCGCGGGGTACCTTCGAAGGCGGGACAGGATCGGACCGGCAACCATCGGCCGGGGCCAAGGTTCATCCGCGTGTGTCGCCGCGCCGGTTGCCGGATGCGGGCGCGGCGGCGATATGGAGCGGCACCGGCGGTCTTCCGTCCCGAACCCGTCGCCGCATCCGAGAGGCCATGACGACAGTCGCCCGTTCCCGAGCCCCGAGCCTGCCCCTACGGGACGCCGAGCGCGCCAGGCGCATCGCGGCGGCCGCGGCCTCGGCCCTGCGGCGCGAGCTCGACACCTACCCGAAGCCCGGCCTCGTCAGCCGCATCGACAGCGGCAGCCATGCCGACATGGACGCCGCCACCTTCGCGGCGAGCACGGCGGCGATCGAGCCCTACCTCGCCGACCTCGCCGCCTCCGGCGCCCAGGGTGCGACGATGCCCGAGCTTCGGCGCATCGGGATCGCGGCGGAGGCGGCGATGCGCGCGGCGACCGGGGGCGTGAACACCCATCGCGGCGCGATCTTCGGCCTCGGCCTGCTCTGCGCGGCCGCGGGTTCGTTCTCCGGGGAGACCATCCCCGCCGGCGGGCTCGGCGACCGGGTCCGCCAGCGCTACGGCGCGGACATCCTCGACGGCCCGGTTCTGCTGCGCGCGCCCGGGGCCGAGGCCCGGCGCCGGCACGGGGTCGGCGGCGCGCCGCGCGAGGCGGCCTCCGGCTTCCCGAGCGTCTACGAGGTCGGCCTTCCGGCGCTGGCCCGCGGCCGGCGCCTGCGCCCGGACGACCCGGAGGCGGCGCACGTCGAGGCCTGCCTCGCGCTGATCGCGACGGTGGAGGACACAAACCTGCTCCATCGCGGCGGCGAGGCCGGCTACGCCTTCGCCCGCGACGCGGCCGCCGGCTTCATCGCGGCCGGCGGCGTCGGGCAGACGGCGTGGCGCGAGGCGGCCGAAGCCCTCCACCACGTTTTCGTCGCCCAGAACCTCAGCCCCGGCGGCGCGGCCGACCTGCTGGCGATGACGCTGTTCGTGGATGCGATCGAGGCGCCGCCTCCGTGACGCTGGCGATCCTCTGTTCGGGGCAGGGCGGCCAGCACCCGGGCATGTTCGACCTCACCGCCGGGCTGCCGGCGGCGCAGGCCGTGTTCGCGGCGGCCAAGCCGCTCCTCGGCGCCGACCCGCGCGACATCGCGCGGGCGGGCGGCGCGGCCCTCAACGAGAACCGCACCGGGCAGATCCTGTGCTGCGTCGCGGCGCTCGCCGGCTGGACCATCGTCGCCGCATCCGCCCCGGCGCGCCGCATCGTCGCCGGCTACAGCATCGGCGACCTCGCCGCCTGGGGCTGCGCGGGGCGCTTCTCGGTCGAGACCGTGCTGGCGCTCGCCGCCGCCCGCGCCGAGGCGATGGATGCGGCCTCGGGCGTGGGGCACGGCCTCGCCGGCATCCGCGGCCTGCCGCAGGCGCGGAGCGCGGACATGGCAAGCGCGCATGGCTGCCACCTTGCGATCCGCAACGCGCCCGACAGCGTCGTCGTCGGCGGGCCGGTCGATGCGTTGGAGGCCGTCTGCCGCGCGGCGCTCGCCGCCGGGGCGCAGCGCGCGGTGGTGCTGCCGGTGCGGACGCCGTCGCACACGCCGCTCCTCGCCGCCGCCGCCCTGCGCTTCGGCGAGATCCTGCGCGCGGCACCTCAGGAAAAGCCGCCGCGCCCCGGCCCGCGCCTCGTCGGCGGTCTCGACGGCACCGCGGTGTTCGACGCCGCCGCCGGGCTCGACAAACTCGCGCGCCAGATCGCGCAGACGATCGACTGGGCGGCCTGCCTCGACACCTGCCGGGAATACGGCACGACCACCGTACTCGAACTCGGCCCCGGCCACGCGCTGGCGACCATGGCCGGCTCGGCGATCCCCGACGCGCGGGTGCGGGCGCTGGAGGATTTTCGCACCGCGGCGGGCGTGACGGAGTGGCTCGCCGGTTGAGGCGTCGTCAGCCGCGACGTCGATCCGCCGGGCGCCAAGCTGTCGTATCCCGACGCTGCCGCGCATCCCCTCGCCCCGCGTGCGGGGAGAGGACTTGGCCGAGCGAGGCTGCAGCCGAATGTGAGGGGCGCCGACGGAGGAGCCTCGTCCTGCACCTCCCCCTCACCGTCGCTTCGGCTTCGCCTTCGCTACCCGCAGGGACGACGAGGTCCCTGCAGGCCTCTCCCCGCGTGCGGGGAGAGGGGGCCCCCCTCATCCATTGCGCGAGGCGAAGAACGGATCTGATCCCGGAGCAGAGAAGGAAAGGGCGTCCCGTTCGATCGGGACGCCCGAAACCCTCACGAATCGAGGGCGTCGGCCTCGTCGATGTCCACGAGGAAGACGATGTCGGCTTCGTCCTCGTCCTCCTCGCCCTCTTCGGTGGTCGCGTCGTTGGCGGCGGCGGCGTGGCGCGGGTCGTCCTCGAAGTCGCCTTCGCCGTCGTCCTCGGCCAGCGCGTCCTCGAAGATCTCGATCTCGTCCTCGTTGGCGGCGCGGATCTTGAGCTCCGAGGTGCCGTTCCAGAGCGGCGCGCCGTCGCTCGTCATCTTCTGGATGTCTTCCTTGAAGCCGTCGCAGGTGAAGAGGTCGCGCGCGGTCTCCTCGTCGCCGTTGATGACCGCCACGGCTTTGCCCTCGATCTCGAGCGTGAACATCGCTGACTTCCCTCTGATTACCGTGTTGCGAAAGGCCCGCATCCGGGCCGTTCGCGCCTGCGCCGCAAGAAAGCTCTGGAACTTCCGCGCACCGCTCTCAATCCGGTCGCGGGGATGCTGTAGGGGGGAACGGTACACCCGCCAACCCCGAATTATCGCGCCGTCCGAGCCCTTCGCGGTCCGCCTCCTGCTTGGGTCCGGTCGCTCTGGCCCGGCGACGGCGCGCGTCAGACCATACGCCTTCCACCACAAGCCTTGGCCGGCCCCAGTTTCAGGAAAGAAGGAATCCCGGATGCGGATCAGGCTCGGCTGCGAGATGCGCTACGCCTTCCCCTATCCCGTGCCGATGGTGGTGATGCTCAACCTGCATCCCTCCTGCGCCGACGCCCTCGAGGCCTCGGATGCGATCGTCACCCAGCCCGCGGTGCCGGTCGAGACGTACCGCGACAGCTTCGGCAACCTCTGCGGCCGCCTGATCGCGCCGGCCGGCGCCTTCACCATCGGCACCGACGGGATCGTCGCCGACGACGGGCTGCCGGACCCGATGGCGCCGGACGCCGCGCAGCACCGCGTCGAGGACCTGCCGGCCGAGACCCTGCTGTTCCTGCTGCCGAGCCGCTACTGCGAATCCGACCTGCTCGCCGACGAGGCCTGGCGGCTGTTCGGCGACACCCCGCCGGGGTGGGAGCGGGTGCAGGCGGTGTGCGACTTCGTCCACGCCCACCTCGCCTTCGGCTACGAGTTCGCCCACCGCGACCGCACGGCGCTCGACGCCTACCAGGGCGGGCGCGGGGTCTGCCGCGACTTCACCCACCTCGCGGTGGCGCTCTGCCGGGCGCTGAACCTGCCGACCCGCTACTGCACCGGCTACATCAGCTTCATCGGCGAGCCGGAGCCGCACCCGGCCGGCGACTTCTGCGCCTGGATGGAGGTCTACCTCGGCGGGCGCTGGCACGTGTTCGACCCGCGCAACAACGCGCCGCGCATCGGCCGGGTCATGGTCGCCTACGGGCGCGACGCCGCCGACGTGCCGTTGACCCACACCTTCGGCCCGAACCCGCTGGTCGGCTTCCGGGTCTGGGCCGACGCCGTCGCGGTCATCGACCACCTCGACGCGGAGGCCGCCGAAGCCCCCGAGGAGCCGCTGCCGCCGCAGACGATGACGACGCGGATGGAGTGAGCGGGCTTAAGCCCCGCTGCCGCCGCGCGAGATCGCGCGCTTGACCACGGCCTGAACCTCCGGGTTCGACAGGAACAGGTCGTGGTTGATCAGGCCGCCGCCGTAATCCGAGGCGTCGGCGACGCGCACGCCGAGCGCCTCCAGGCGCTCGCGGTCGGCGGCGCCGGCGCGGACGACGCCGCCGGCGATGGCGCCGGAGAGTTCCAGGGCGCGGTCGTTGGTCGACGAGATCACCGTGATCTTGTGCACGTCCGACCCGAGCTTGGCGACGCTGCCGGTGAACAGGTCGATGTCGATGTCGGGGGCGGCCAGCACCACCGCGCCGATCCGGTTCATCGCCGCCTCGCCGGCCTCGGCGCGCAGCATCCGCAGGGTCTCAAGGGTCAGCAGCGTGCCCATGGAGTGGGCGACGATGTTGATCTTGCCGGCGCTCTGCGTGGAGGCGAGCGCCTTCAGCAGGTCCTCGAAGGCGTCGCGCGACCACAGCGCGCTCTCGCGGTCGTAGCCGTAATCGAAGGTCGCGGCGGCGGACGGCCAGGTGAACAGGCCGGACACGCCGCGGAAGCGGATGCCGTCGGAGAGCCGGGCCGCGCTGACGGCGGCGGATTCGAACGACTCGCGGTAGCCGTGGACGTAGATCAGCACGTCGCGCCCCAGCGCGGCCTCGGCGAAGGCGTTGGCGGCGCCGGGGCCGGTCTCGACCTTCGGCACCGCGCCGATGGTCCAGTCGCCGGAGATCACCGACGAGACCTTGCCCAGCAGCGACCGGTCGGGCGGGGACAGCCGCACCTCGGCGAAGCTGAGGCCGCGGCCGCGCTCGGCGTTGAAGTAGGGGGGCTTGGGCGGGCTGCCGACGGGCTTGCGCGTGGTGGCGACCAGGAGCACCGGCATCACGTCGAGGGCCGATTGCCGCTCGGGCAGCACGACCGTGCCCGTCGAGAGGCCGTCCGTGACGCAACCGCCGAGGGACGGCGCCAGCACGGCGGTTCCAGCGAGGGCACCGAGGCGGACGAAGGCGCGGCGGGTCGGAGGCTGGCGCAGCATGATCTCGGGTCTGTCCGGCGCGATGGGAGACGGCGATGTGTCCGGCTCCGAGACCTAGCCTGTGCCGCAGGATCATGACCATGGCAGGGCACAAGCGTGACCGTTCGCCCGGTGGATTGCGGGCATCGGACGTCTGGGGCCGGCGGAAACGCATTCTGAACGGAGGCGGCGTGCGGCGGTTGGAGGGCAGGGGAGACGCCGAAGGATCGGAAAGGACTTGCCGTGTTCAGATCGCGAAACCCCCTCGGCCGCCAAGTCGTCGTCATCACCGGCGCCTCGAGCGGCATCGGCCTGGCCACCGCCCGCATGGCGGCCGAGCGCGGCGCCAAGGTGGTGCTGGCGGCCCGCAGCGGCGACGCGCTCGCCAGGATCGAGAGCGAGATCGAGGCGGCCGGCGGCCAGGCCATCCACGTCGTGGCCGACGTCGGGGACCGGGCTGACGTCGACGCCATCGCCGAGGCCGCGATCGCCCGGTTCGGCCGGATCGACACCTGGGTCAACGATGCTGGCTTGTCGATCTTCGGGAAGCTCGAGGAGGTCGTCGAGGCGGACAACAAGCGCCTGTTCGCCACGAACTTCTGGGGCGTGGTCAACGGATCGCTCGCGGCCGTGCCGCACCTGAAGCGCACGGGCGGCGTCCTGATCAACCTCGGCAGCGTCGCGTCCGACGTCGCGTTTCCGCTGCAGGGCATGTATTGCGCCAGCAAGCACGCCATCAAGGGCTTCACCGACGCCCTGCGCATCGAGCTCGAGGAGGAGGGCGCGGGCGTCGCGGTCACGCTGATCAAGCCGGCCGCGATCGACACGCCGTTCCCGCAGAACGCGAAGAACTACGCCGACCGCGCGGTGAAGCTGCCGCCGCCGGTCTATCGCACCGAGGAGGTGGCCAACGCCATCGTCCACGCCGCCGTGCATCCGCAGCGCGACATCTATATCGGCGGCGGTGGCCGGCTGATGAGCGCGGCGCAACGGTTGGCACCGCGCGCCTTCGACCGGATCGGCCGCACCATGATCGCCCAGCAGCTGCGCGACGAGCCGGCGCGTGGCCGAGCGGGCGCCTTGCACCAAGCCGGGGGCGCCTCGCGCGAGGCCGGAAGCACCGGGCGGACATCCGGCGACCATCCGGGCTACGTGATGCGCCGGAGCTTCTACACGCGCAGCACCCTGCACCCGCTCGCCTCGTCGATCGTGGCGGTGGGGGCGGTGCTGGCCGCGACCTCGGTGCTGGCCGGCAACCGCCGGCGCTGATCCGGTGACGCGGGAGGGGCGCGGCGACACGGGCCCGCGCCTCTCGACGAACGCCCTCGGTCCCGGCATGAAGGGCGGATGACGCCCGCCTCCCTCGACATCGATGCGCTCCGAACCCGGCTGATCGCCGGCGACCGGGCCGCGCTCGCCCGCGCGATCACGCTCGCCGAATCGAAGCGGGCCGACCACCGGGCGCTCGCGCGGGACCTGATCGACGCGGTGCTGCCGCAGACCGGCCAAGCGATCCGCGTCGGCATCACCGGCGTACCCGGCGTCGGGAAGTCGACGACGATCGACGCGCTGGGCGCCAACCTCACGGCCGCCGGCCACAAGGTGGCGGTGCTGGCGGTCGACCCGTCCTCGACGCGCACCGGCGGCTCGATCCTCGGCGACAAGACCCGGATGGCGCGTCTCGCGCTGGATCCCAACGCCTTCATCCGGCCCTCGCCCTCGTCGGGCACGCTCGGCGGCGTCGCCGCCAAGTCCCGCGAGACCATGCTGCTCTGCGAGGCGGCCGGCTTCGACGTGATCCTGGTGGAGACGGTGGGCGTCGGCCAGTCCGAGACCGCGGTGGCGGACCTGACCGACTTCTTCCTCGTTCTGATGCTGCCCGGCGCCGGCGACGAGCTTCAGGGCATCAAGAAGGGCATCCTCGAGCTCGCCGACATGATCGCGGTCAACAAGGCCGACGACGGCGAGGCCGAGCGGCGGGCGAACGCCGCAGCCGGCGAGTACCGCGCCGCGCTCCACATCCTCACCCCGGCCTCCGCCACCTGGACGCCGCCCGTGGTCACCATCTCGGGCTTCCACAACCTGCGCCTCGACGCGATGTGGGACCGGGTCGTCGATCATCGCCAGAAGCTCACCGCCACCGGCGAGATCGCGAAGAAGCGCCGGGAGCAGGATGTGAAGTGGATGTGGGCCCTCGTTCACGAACGCCTGCACCAGCGCCTCGTCGGCACGTCGGAGGTGCGCAAGGCGACCGCCGAGGCGGAAGGCCGCGTGGCGAAGGGCGAAGCCTCTCCGGCTGCGGGCGCCGCAATCATCGCCGAGCTGATCGGGCTTTGAGCCCAACAGCTTCGAGCGAAGCGCCGGTTCTCCTGATCACCGGGTTCGGCCCGTTTCCCGGCATGCCGCGCAACCCGAGCGCGGCGCTCGCCCGCCGTCTCGAACGATCGAGCCGCCTCAGGCTCGCCCTCGGCCGCGCCCTGCGGGTGCGGGTGCTGGACACCACCTACGACGCGGTCGGCACGCAGCTCGTGCCGGCGCTAGCGGAGGCACCCGCGGCGGTGCTGATGCTCGGCGTCGCCTCGCGGGCCAAGCGCATCCGCGTGGAGGCGCGGGCCTGCAACAGGGCGAGCCGGTTCTACCCGGATGCGTCGGGGCGCCCCTCCGCCAGCCTCACCCTCGATCCGGCCGAGCCGGCGGCGCGTCATGCCGTCGTCGCGCCCCAAGCCCTGGCGATCCTGCGCCGTCACGGGCTGGCGGTGGTCGGCTCGCGCGACGCCGGGCGTTACCTGTGCAACGCCAGCTACTTCCGCGCCCTGGCCGAGCCGTGCCCGGTGCTGTTCGTCCACATCCCCCCGGTGTCCTCGGCGAAGCGGCCCCGCGACGCGGTGCGCCCGCGGCGCGGCCGTCTCGATCCCGCGGCGCAGGCGCAGGCGTTGACCGAGGTGGCGCTGTTCCTCTGTGTTCGAGGACGGGCGGCCGCGCGGACGCGCTGATGCCGCCCGACACAGGCATATGCATCCACCGCGTCGCTTACCCCAGATCCTGCAGGTGGCGCGCGGCGATCACCGAGGCGGCGGTGCGGTTCTCGACGCCGAGCTTGGCGTAGATGCCTTCCAGATGCTTCGTCACCGTACGCGGGCTCAAGCCTAAGATCTCGCCGATGTCGCGGCTCGACTTGCCGCGCGAGAGCCAGAGCAGCACCTCCGCCTCGCGGCCGGTGACGCGGAGCCGGTCGCGCAGGCGTTCGAGGCCGGCGGCGGTGTCGTCGCGCGAGAGCCGGAGCAGGATTTCCTCGCCGGTCCGGCCGATGAAGCTGAGCACGTGGGCGCGGCCCTCGCGGTCGCGCAGGCTCAATGGGGCCGCCGCGCCGCCTTCCAGGGCGTCGCGCAGCCACGCGCGGCTCGTCGCGGGCAGGGCGAGCGCCGTGCCGGGGTCGGCCGCGAGGTCGCCGAGCAGGCGCGCGGCCTGCGGCGTGCACCACGCCACGGCGCCGGCCGCGTCCACGGCGAACAGCGTGCGGCCCGCGGTGTCGAGGGCCGCGCGCGCGCTCTGCGCCGCCCGCGCGCTCGCCAGATGCACGCGGATGCGCGCCAGGATCTCGTCGGGCGCGATCGGCTTGGTGACGTAGTCGACGCCGCCGGCGCCGAGCCCCTTCACGATGTGCTCTGTCTCGGTCAGCCCGGTCATGAAGATCACCGGCACGTGCGCGACGTGCGGCTTCGCCTTGAGGCGGCGGCAGGTCTCGAACCCGTCCATGCCGGGCATCATCGCGTCGAGCAGGATCACGTCGGGGGTGATCTCCTCGACGAGCGCCAGGGCGAGGTCGCCCGCCACCGCGACGAGGACGGTCGCCCCGGAGCGCTCAATCGCCTCGGTGAGGAAGTTCAAGGTGTCGGGGGAATCGTCGACGACCAGGACGATGTCGCGCTGCGCCTCAGCCATCGACGGCGGCTCCCTCCGACGCGACCGCGCGATCCGCCATGCCGTCCGCCATCGCCTGAAGCACGCTCAGGTAGCGCCGCATGTCGAAATCGGCCACGAGGCCGCGCATCCGCGCGACGAACGCATCCGGCACGCTCGCATCCTGCGCCATCTCGGCGAGCTTGGCCTCGATGCCGCGGATGTGCCCGATCCGCCCGAGCCGCAGCAGGTCGCCGACCTGCTGCGGCGACGGCCCCGAGGCTTCCGCGGAGGGCGTCGCCCTCGGTTCGGGCTCCGCCTCCGGGGCGCCCGCCCATTCGAGGCCGAGGAGCTGCGTGACCCGTTCGAGGAAGTCGCGCAGGTCGAAGGGCTTTGCGATGATCGCGTCGTGCGGGGCGTCGTCGCCGCGGATCGGGCTGATCTCGTGGACGTTGGCCGACATCATCGCGATCCGCCCGGCGAACCCCGCCTCCCGCAGGCGCTTGGCGACCGCCCAGCCGGACAGTCCCGGCATCGCGATGTCGAGGAGCAGCAGGTCCGGGCGTTCGGCCTCGGCTGCGGCGAGGCAGGCGGGACCGTCGATCGCCTCGACCACGACGAACCCCTCCGGCTCCAGGATCTCGCGCATCAGCGCACGGTGCCCGGCGTCGTCGTCGGCGACCAGCACCGTCCGCCGCGCGCCGACGTAGGCGCGGGTTGGGATCGCCGGCGGGACCGGGATCGGCGCGGCGCGGGTGATCGCGGACAGCATCAGGCGGAAGCGGAAGGTCGTGCCGCGGCCAAGTTCGCTCGTCACCGAGATCTCGCCGCCCATCACCTGCGCCAGCAGGTTGGCGATGGTGAGCCCGAGCCCGGTCCCCGGCGTGCCGGCGGCGGCCGGGGTCGTCCCGCGCTCGAACGGCTCGAAGATCCGCTCCAGGTCGGACTCGGGGATGCCAGGCCCGGTGTCGCGGATCGTGAACACGGCCACCTGGCTGCGGTAGCTCAGGTCGAGGGCGACGTGGCCGGCCTGCGTGAACTTGATCGCGTTGGAGAGCAGGTTCAGCAGCACCTGCCGCAGGCGCTTCTCGTCGGTGGCGACCACCGCGGGCAGGATCTCGGGCCGGGTGAAGCGGAAGTCGAGGCCGGCGCTCTGCGCCTGCAGCCGCACCATGTCGACGATCTGGTCGAGCACCTCGGCGATGCGGATCTCGTCGCGATGGATCTGCAGGCGGCCCGCCTCCATCCGCGAGATGTCGAGGAGGCCGTCGATCAGGCCCGAGAGGTGCTGGGCGCTGCGCCGGATCACCCGGATGCCGTTCTGGCGCGCTGGCGGGATCGCCGCGTCGCCCTCCAACAGCTGGGCGTAGCCGAGCACGGCGCTCAAGGGCGTGCGCAGCTCGTGGCTGATGCCGACGACGTAGCGGCTCTTGGCGAGGTTGGCGGCCTCCGCCGTCTCCTTGGCGGTCTGGAGCTTGGCGTCGGTGACCTTGTGCGCCTCGATCTCGGCCTCGAGCAGGGCGGTCTGGCGCCGCGTTTCGGCCTGCGCGACGCGGCGGCTCTCGTGCGCCAGCACGAACAGCCACGCGACCACGCCGAGGATGACGACGAGGATGAAGAACACGCTGGTCAGCGCGGCGCGCAGCGCCACGCGGTGCTCGGGATGCTCCAGCGTCGCCCCGGCGTGGACGATGCCGAGGATCAGCCCGACCACGGCCACCAGCGTCAGCATCAGGGCGAGGTAGCGCCCGAGCGGCGCGCCGATCCAGGCGGCGGTGCGCGCCGGCACGATCCGGCCGAGCACGGCCTGCGCCTGCGCCTCCAGCTTGCCGTGCGGCTTGCACAGGTCGCCGCAGCGGGCGTCCAGGGAGCAGCACAGCGAGCAGATCGGCCCGTCATAGGCCGGGCAATGGGCCATGTCCTCGCCCTCGAACGGCAGCTCGCAGACCCGGCAGACGATCTCGGGCCGCCCCCAATCCGCCTTCGGCGTCCGCGCCAGGTAGTAGCGCCCGCCTGTCGCCCAGGCGATCAACGGCGCCGCCGCGAACGCGACGCCGAGCGTCAAGAGCGGCGCGAAGGGCTGCAGCGCGCGCCCGAGCAGCCCTGCATGGGCGAAGGTGCCGGCGAGCAGCGCCAGCGTCATCGCGCCGGTGCCCACCGGGTTGATCGCGTAGAGGTGTGCGCGCTTGAACTCGATGCCCGGCGGCGACAGGCCGAGCGGCTTGTTGATCGCGAGGTCCGAGGCCAGCGCCCCGACCCAGGCCGAGACCACGACCGCGTAGAGCGGCAGCGTGCTGGCGATGGTCTTGTCGATGCCGAGCTCCATCAGCAGCAGCGCGATGGCGACGTTGAAGACGAGCCAAACCACCCGCCCCGGATGGCTGTGCGTCAGGCGCGAGAAGAAGTTCGACCATGCGATCGAGCCGGCATAGGCGTTGGTGAGGTTGATCTTGAGCTGGGAGACCACGACGAACGCGGTCATCAAGAAAAGCGCCGCCTCCCGCGAGGGCGTGACGTAGCCGAAGGCGATCCAGTACATCCGGGTCGGCTCGGCGGCGTTCTCCGGCGCGACGCCGTGCTCCATCGCCAGCACCGCGAGGAACGCGCCGAGGAGGATCTTGAGCATGCCCGGCACGATCCAGCCGGCGCCGGCCGCCAGCACCGCCGCCCACCAGCGCCGGTCGCGCGGTCCCTCGGGCGCCGGCACGAACCGCAGGAAGTCGACCTGCTCGCCGACCTGCGCCAGGAGCGCCAGAAGCACGCCGGCGGCGAGCCCGAAGCGGGCCGCGTCGAATCCCGCACCCGATCCGGGGGCCAGGCCCGGAAAGGCGAAGAGCGCATCGAGCGGGGCGTCGCCCTTCCAGGCGATGCAGGCGAGCGGCAGCAGGTTGAGGCCGACCCAAAGCGGCTGCGTCCCGATCTGGAACCGGCTGATCAGGCGGATGCCGTAGGCCACGAGCGGGATCACAACCGCGGCGCAGGCCAGATACCCGATCCACAGCGGCAGGCCGAAGCAGAGCTGCAGCGCCAGCGCCATGATCGCGGCTTCGATGGCGAAGAACAGGAACGTGAAGCTCGCGTAGATCAGCGAGGTCACGGTCGAGCCGAGATAGCCGAAGCCGGCCCCGCGGGTGAGCAGGTCCATGTCGAGGCCGTAGCGGGCCGCGTAGATCGTGATCGGCGCAGCGGTGGCGAAGATCAGCACGCCGACGACGAGGACGGCGGCCAGCGTGTTCGAGAACCCGGTGGCCAGCACCAGGGTGCCGCCGATCGCCTCCAGCGCCAGGAACGAGAGCGAGCCGAGCGCCGTCTGCGCCACCTGGAACGCCGACCAGCGCCGCGCCTTCTTGGCGGTGAAGCGCAGGGCGTAGTCCTCCAGCGTCTCGTCGGCGACGAGGCGGTTGTAGGCCCGCCGGATCGGGATGATGTGCTGGCGCCCGCTCATGGGGTGGTGGTCGGTCCCGAAACGTCCCCGGACGGCATGGCCCGCGGCGCGTGCGCCATCGATAGGCCGGATCGGCGCGGGATTCGCAAGAATCGTGCGCCGGCCCTGTCGTGCAATCGCTCGAAAGCGCTTGCCCTGTTCGACTTCGGCCTCAGTCGCCGGCGCCCGCCTCCGCGGGCTCAGGCTTTCGCTCCGCTCGACGCCTTTCAGGACCGAGGTCCTGAAAAGCCCGCTGCGCGGGGCGCTCTTCGCGCCCTGAACCCGCTGAACGCGGCTTCGAGCGATCACCCTGGCCGGCTGTACAGGCCCTGCATGCGGCCAGCATTGAATTCGCGGGCCCGCGACGGCATATCGCCCCCGCATTCGCGGTGGCGCCCGGTCCGATCCGGCCGGGCGGCGCCGGATCGTGTCTTGACGCGCTTCCCGACGCCGCGCCGACATCCGCGTCGTCGGGCAGCGCTCCTTTGAAAGCGGAGCGACGACTGTGAGCGAGACGGTGGAACGGCACGAATTCGGTGCCGAAGTCGGGCGGCTGTTGGACCTCGTGGTCCACGCCCTCTACTCCGACCGCGAGATCTTCCTGCGGGAGCTGGTGGCCAACGCCGCCGACGCGATGGACCGCCGCCGGTTCGAGGCCCTGACCTCGGCGGCGAGCGCCCTGCCGGCCGACGCGAAGGTGCGGATCACCCCCGACAAGGCGGCCCGCACGCTCACCGTCTCGGATGCCGGCATCGGCATGAGCAAGGACGACCTGGCCTCGAACCTCGGCACGATCGCGCGCTCCGGCACGCGGGCGTTCTCGCAGACGCTGGCCGACGCCAAGCCCCAGGACGGCAAGGAAGACGAGAAGCCGAGCCTGATCGGCCAGTTCGGCGTCGGCTTCTATTCCGCCTTCATGGTGGCCGACCGCGTCACGGTCACCTCGCGGCGCGCGGGCACCGACGAGGCCTGGACCTGGGCCTCGGAGGGGCAGGGCAGCTACACCCTCGAGCCGGCGACCCGCGAGGAGCCCGGCACCACGATCGTGATGCACCTGAAGGAGGATGCCGACGAGTACCTCGAGAGCTACCGCCTCGACCACCTGGTCCGCAAATGGGCCGACTTCATCACCGTGCCGATCGCCATCGTCGAGGACGGCAAGGAGGAATCGGCCAACCAGGGCACGGCGCTCTGGCGCAAGGCGAAATCCGAGATCACGCCTGAGCAGTACGAGGAGTTCTACCGCTCGGTCGGCATGAACTTCGACAAGCCGTGGGCGACGCTGCATTGGCGCGCGGAAGGCGCGCTCGAGTTCTCGGCGTTGCTGTTCGTGCCCGGGATGAAGCCGTTCCAGGCGGTGGAGGGCGAGCGCGAGAGCAAGGTGCGCCTGCACGTCCGGCGCATGTTCATCACTGACGACGCCAAGCTGCTGCCGTCCTGGCTGCGCTTCGTGCAGGGCGTGGTCGACACCGAGGACCTGCCGCTCAACGTCTCGCGCGAGATGCTGCAGACGACGCCGGCGCTGGCCAAGATCCGCCGCGCGGTCACCGGCCGCGTGCTCTCCGAGCTGACGAGCCGGGCCAAGGACGCCGAGGGCTACCAGGCCTTCTGGGAGAACTTCGGGCCAGTGGTGAAGGAAGGCATCTACGAGGACCACGAGCGCCGCGCCGAGATCGCGCCGCTGCTGCGTTTCAAGTCCTCCGCGGTGGAAGGCTGGACCGGGCTCGCCGACTACGTCTCGCGGATGAAGGACGGCCAGGAGGCGATCTACTACCTCGTCGCCGACGACGCCGACGCGCTCGCCCGCTCGCCCCAGCTCGAAGGCTTCCGCGCCCGCGGCCTCGAGGTGCTGCTGCTCTCCGACCACGTCGACGCGTTCTGGCCCGAGCAGCTCGCGCGCTTCGAGGAGAAGCCGCTGCGCTCGGTGACCCAGGGCGCCCTCGACCTGTCGAAGTTCTCCGGCGACGCGGAGGCCGGCGAGGCCCCGGCCGGCGTCGACGACCTCGTCGCCAAGATCAAGGCGGCCTTGTCCGACGACGTCTCGGACGTGCGCGCCACCGACCGCCTCGTCGACAGCGCCGTGGTGCTGGCGGCCGGCGGCAACGGCCCCGACCTGCAGATGCAGCGCCTGCTGCGCCGCGCCGGCCGCGCGGCCGGCGGCGGCAAGCCGATCCTGGAGATCAACCCGCGCCACCCGCTGATCCGCGCGCTGGCCGAGGGCCCGGAGGACGCGATCGCGCCGGCGGCCGGCACCCTCCTCGACCTCGCCCGCATTCAGGACGGCGACACCCCGCGCGACCCGGTCGCCTTCGCCCAGGTCGTCGCGGCGGCGCTGGCCGGGAAGGCCTGAGCCGACCGACGATCGCGATCGAAAAAGCGCGATCGCGCTTGTGATCCGGCGGTGCTTCATGCTAGGCATCGCCGGTCTCGACGAGGCACCTCGCGGAGAGGTGGCAGAGCGGTTGATTGTACCGCACTCGAAATGCGGCATGGGTGCAAGCCCATCGGGGGTTCGAATCCCCCCCTCTCCGCCAATTCGTCTAAATTCCCTCTGTCTTATCAACGACTTAGCTCCTAACGCTAGCATGCTACCCACGCCTGCACCCGCGCCATAACCGCGGCTGTGTGCGAACTTGGGCGAACGGCCAGGGATGAATTGGGAAGGTAACTCTTGCTCGCGCCTACCCCATCTCAAGGTCGCGGTCGGTGCCACGAAGCCAAACCACTTGGCAGTCGTGACCCTCCGGTGCGGCGAGGCTCGGCTCTGTATCGCTGCCGTCTTCTAGGTCTGGATCTGCGTCGATATCGTCCAGGGCTGCGACAAGCTGATCGACGGCATCGAGGGCCAGGGCCAGGGCGCCTTCGATGCGCGTGCGAGTGTCTGGCAGGGGAGCGGCGTGCCGGCGAGGCTTGAAGGTGAGTAGGTCACCCATCGTCAGGCTCCCTTCGCGTCGGACGAGACGATCACGGAGGAGCCGGCGACGATGAGGCGGGTGTGTGCCTCTCCCATGATGTTGGCCAGCGCCTTCATCTCCTCGTGGGTGTCGTGGATTGCGTTCAGCACCGAGAGGACAGCTTCAGGGCCTCGGCCGTCCAGGGTCTCGATAGCGGCGACCAGCTCCGGCTTACTCATCCGCAGGAAGCGGTCAGCGAGGTGCAGGCCGACCGTGTAAGGCGAGAGGCGTTCCATCCACTCGCGCGTGCTGCGGATCGGCGTGTCGAGGTCGTATGCCTCGAAACTGAGTGCCGCCGCGGCTTCGGCCGAGCACACTTCGTTGTCTGCGCCGGGCTGCGTCAGCCGTTCGACATCGGCGGCAATGCTCCCGAGGATGTCTCTGAGATCCACGGCGCCGATCATGCCGTCATTCCCCGGTGCCCACTGTTGGGCATGGCGGATCACCGCAACGATGCCGGCAAGCGTCGTCGGACGTGTCTCGAACACCGCGTTCCAGGCCACCGTCTCCACGTGGCTGGCGGCCTCCCAGGCTGCACGCCCGGGCGCCATCGCGTCGTCGGACGTGTCCAGATTTTGCTCTTGCCGCCACACCTTATCGGTCGCGTCGCAGGTCTCCACGAAGGCAGCGCGGGCCTCGGCATGCGCCTGGATGACCGCGAGAACCGGGTCCGCATCGTCCGGCGCTGCCGCCTCGTCCGCCTCAGTCTCGTCGGATGCGGGCTCGGCCGCTTCGATCGCCTCTGGCTCGTCGTGCTCGCGGCGCGGCACCAGCACGCCGACGACAGTGCCGACGAGCTTCTGGCGCAGGTGGTCGGCGTCGTAGGGGCCGTCGCTCGCGTAGATCGTTCCCGCGCCGACGCGGTTGACCGGATCGACCCACCACTGCGGCTCGCCCTGGCCGCCGATCTTGCGGAAGTGGATCAGCACCACGTCACGGGTGCCGCCGTGCCACTCGATCACGCACAGGGCGCCATGCGTGAGGCCGCGGCGGGACGGATCGAAGACGACGGTCTCACCCTTCCGAACGAGCGGGTAGGCGCCAGCATCCTTCACGTACTGCTCGCCCATGCCCTCCGGGCACTCGCGCATCACCGGCAGCTTGGGCGGGCGAGGGCCATCCTTCGAGGGGATATCGACATCGGTGTAAATCCCGATCACGCGGTGGATCTTCTCGATGCGATCAGCGCCCAGGCGCCCGGCCCGCCCCGTGCTGGGCACCACGACCTCGATCAGCGGCACCACTTCAGAGCCCGGCGCGAACGGCTTCGCGAACTCGGGCTGGAAGCCCTGCGTCAGGTCGAACACGACCGG
>NZ_BPQG01000115.1 GCF_022179125.1 Methylobacterium cerastii | reverse complement strand
AGCCATCCTTCCGGGACTGGGCCTCTGTGTGGCGGTCACCGCCGCAGCGGTCGGCTTCGAGGCCGCCGAGGCGCACCTGTTCGGTCGTGCCTGGCTCGAAGCCCTGGTGCTCGCGATCCTGCTCGGCAGCGCGATCCGCACCATTTGGACCCCGTCGCAGCGTTTCTTTCCCGGCATCGCCTTCGGGGCCAAGACCGTGCTGGAGATCGCGGTCGTACTACTCGGCGCGTCGCTCAGCCTCGCGACGATCCTCGCCGCCGGACCGGGCCTTCTCTTCGGCATCGCGGGCGTCGTCGTGGTCGCGATCCTGTCGAGCTACGGCATCGGCCGGGCGCTCGGGCTGCACCCGCGCATGGCGATCCTCGTCGCATGCGGTAACTCGATCTGCGGCAACTCGGCGATCGCGGCCACGGCACCGGTGATCGGCGCCGACGGCGAGGATGTCGCCGCCTCCATCGCCTTCACCGCGGTGCTGGGCGTGCTGGTGGTGCTCGGCCTGCCGCTGCTGGTGCCGCTGCTCGGTCTGTCGCCGATGCAGTACGGCGTGCTCGCCGGCCTCACCGTCTACGCTGTTCCGCAGGTCCTCGCCGCCACCGCGCCGGTCGCGGCGCTCAGCGTCCAGGTCGGAACCCTGGTGAAGCTCGTCCGGGTGCTGATGCTAGGCCCGGTCGTCCTGGTGCTCTCGCTCGGCGCAAGCCGGCTGCGCGAGGAGACCGACGAGGCCGCCCCCGGCGTCACCGCGGGCGACCGCCCGGCCCGCGGCGGCCTCGCGATCCACCGCCTGGTGCCGTGGTTCATCCTCGCCTTCCTTGCGCTCGCGGGCCTTCGCTCGACGGGCCTGATCCCGCCGGTTGCGCTCGCGCCGATGTCGGAGACCGCCAACGTGCTGACCGTGGTCTCGATGGCGGCGCTCGGCCTCGGGGTCGACGTGCGCAGCGTCGCCAAGGCCGGGGCGCGGGTGACCCTCGCGGTGGTCGCCTCGCTCCTCGCCCTCGGCGCCGTCAGCCTCGGCCTGATCCGCGTGCTCGGCCTCGTCTGATCCGCGCTATGGCATCGATCCAACTCCTTGATGAAAGAACTGCCGTGACACGTTCGTCCCAATCTTCGTCCGAGGCGGTCGCGCAGGCGACGGGATGGTTGATGAGGCCGGGTCGCGAAACGGCGGACGCGGCAGCCCTTCTCGACGGGTTCAGTGCGTGCCTCTCGGGGCTTGGCTTGCCACTGGCCCGCGCCACCACCCACGCGCCGACCCTGCATCCGTCGTTCCGCTGGGTAATGCGCGTCTGGCATCCAGGAGCGTCGAGCCTAGCCCTGCGTCGCCGCCACGGCATCGAGAGTACGCCGACCTTCCACGGCAACACCGTCGAGCGCGTAGTCGAGACCCGTACCCCATTCCGATGCCGTCTCGACGGGGATGGGCCGCTGCCGTTTCCTGTGCTCGGCGAGCTTCGCACCGAGGGTCTAACCGACTACCTCATCGTGCCGCTGCGCGCCGCGCGTGGACGCATGGGCGCCGCCTCCTGGGCCACGGCGAGACCGGGCGGCTTCACGCCGATCGAGATCGACACGTTGCTGGCGCTGGTCGAGCCGTTCTCGCTGCTGTTCGAGATCAAGGCGCTCGACGACATGCTAGGCGCGGTGCTGAGTGCCTATGTCGGACGCGACCCGGCGCGGCAAATCCTGGCCGGCACGGTGCGGCGCGGCGACGTACGCTTGATGCGGGCCGCGATGATGCTGACCGACCTGCGCGGGTTCGGCGAACTGTCCGACCGGCAAAGCTCCGACCGTGTCGTGGCCGCCCTCAACCGGATGTTCGATGCCATCGTGCCGGCCGTCGAGGCGGAAGGCGGCGAGGTGCTGAAGTACATCGGCGACGGGCTACTGGCCGTGTTCGATGCCGATCGCGACGAGGCCGAGGCGCGCAGTGCCGCCTTGCGTTCCGCCGAGGCCGCGCTTGATGCGCTTGCGACCCTGCGCGACGGTGACAGGGCTGCCTTCGAGGTCGGCGTCGCACTTCATGTCGGGGAGGTCGCCTACGGCAATATCGGCGGCGGCGACCGGGTCGATTTCACGGCGATCGGCCGCGATCTCAACGTGCTCGCCCGCGTCGAGCGCCTGTGCAAGACCTACGACACGCCGCTGATCGCCACCGACACCTTCATCGACGGGTTGGCACATGCCCTTGAACCGCTCGGCACCGTCGCCCTGCGCGGTTTTTCCGAGCGTCACGCCCTGTTCGGGTGTCGCAGGACCGCGCCCGTCGGCGCGCCGGCGGCGTGACGCCGAGACGGCGTCCTTGATCGTCCCATCGGAGATCGAAACTTCTCAGATCATCGCGTTTGGAGATCATTCGTATCGCGAAAGACCGTTGGTGGGAATAAATCGCATCCCGTAGCATCTCCCTGGTCGCGAGGAATCGCCACCGGCCCGGTGCCCTCGAACGCATCGACGCCGACATCCTTCAAGGGGAGAGACCATGCACGGACTGGACAGACCGATGAACCGCCGCCTCGTCCTGGGTGGCCTAGGGCTCGGCAGCCTCGGCGCCGCCATACCGGCCTGGGCGGGCGGCTCGGTGAAGCTTCCGCTGCCCGGCGGCCCGGACGAGCGGGCGCTGACCACGGCCTTTCCGGGCAAGGCCGAGATGATCCTCCAGCGCACTCATCCGCCGCTACTGGAGACGCCGTTCTCGGTGTTCGACGAGGGCGTGTTCACCCCCAACGATCGCTTCTACGTCCGCTGGCACTGGGCCTCGATCCCGACCGAAGTCGATGCCGGCACCTTCCGGCTCAAGGTCCACGGCCATGTCGAGAAGGAGCTCTCGCTCTCGCTCGACGCCATCGCCGGCCTGCCGCGCTTCGAGATCGCCGCGGTGAACCAGTGCTCGGGCAATTCGCGTGGGCTGTTCGAGCCGCGGGTGCCCGGCGCGCAATGGGCCAACGGCTCGATGGGCAACGCCCGCTGGACCGGGGTGCGCCTCAAGGACGTGCTCGAAAAGGCCGGGGTGAAGTCCGGCGCCGTGCAGGTGCGCTTCAGCGGCCTCGACGAGCCCGTGGTCGACGACGCGCCGGACTTCAAGAAGTCCCTCGATCTCGACCACGCCAACAATGGTGAGGTGATGATCGCCTACGCGATGAACGGCGAGCAACTTCCGCTGCTCAACGGTTTCCCGCTCCGCCTCGTGGTGCCGGGCTGGTACTCGACCTACTGGGTCAAGATGCTGTCCGACATCGAGGTGCTGGACAAGCCCGACGACCAATATTGGATGAAGACCGCTTACCGCATACCGGACGTGCCGGGCGCTAACATCAAGCCCGGTCAGACCGGCTTCAAGACGGTGCCGATCAACAGGATGGTGCCGCGCTCGTTCGTAACCAACCTGCAGGACGGCGCCAAGGTGGCGGCCGGAACGCCGGTGGCGTTGCGCGGCATCGCCTTCGGCGGCGATTGCGGGGTGAAGGCGGTCGAGTTCTCCGGCGACGGCGGGGCGACGTGGTTCCCGGCGCAGCTCGGCGCGGACGAGGGCCCCTACAGCTTCCGCCGCTTCGAGGGCAGCCTGCCGGCGCTGGCCTCCGGCACCCACACGGTCCGGGTCCGCTGCACCAACACCAACGGCGTCGCGCAGCCCATGGACCGGGTCTGGAACGGCGCCGGCTTCATGCAGAACGGCATCGAGGCCGTGTCCTTCCAGGCCGCTTGAGGAGAACAGCCATGAACCCGATCCGCCCTGCGGCCCTCATCGCCGCCCTCATACTGTCTCCCATGGTGGCGCTCGCCGCTTCGGCTCCCGAGCCGATGCGCTTCACCTCGCAATCGATCGAATTCCCGACTTCCGACCGGATCTTCCCGGACGGGCCGGGGGCCGAGGCGGTCAACAACAACTGCCTCGCCTGCCACTCGGCCGGGATGGTGCTGACCCAGCCCAAGCTCACGAAGGCGCAGTGGACCGAGACCGTGAACAAGATGGTCCACGTCTACAAGGCGCCCGTCGATCAGGCGGACGTGCAGACCATCGTCGATTACCTCACGGCGTTGAAGCCGACGCCCTGAATCCCCGAATCCAGAGGCCACCGCGTTTTTTTCGCCGGCCTCGGGGAATAGACCGCACCTTCCGGCATCTCCTCAGGGCGATGCACGGCTGGCCCGGCCTTGCACCACGGATTTCCGATTTCGAACCAGCCCTCGCGGCCGGCCTTTGGCCGCCGAACGAGTGCGCATGCCCGAGAGACCCGCTTCATGACCCATATCCGCACCAGCCTCCGCACCCTCCTCGCCGGAGCCGCCTTGCTCCTCGCCCAGGGCCAGCCCGGGTTCGCCGCCGGCTTCGACGGCGCGATCAAGAACAACGCCCTGGCGCTGAACGCCGCCGGGACCGTCGCCGCTGTGTCGAACAGCGAGGAGAGCGCCGTCGTCGTCTACGACGTCGCCAAGGGCACCGTGCTGCGCCGCCTCGACGGCTTCGTCACGCCGCGCAACATCGTGTTCGCACCGGACGGCGCCCGCTTCTACATCTCCGACAGCGGCACCGGCCGGATCACGGTCTATGAGACCGCCACCGGCAAGGAGGCCGGCGTTCTCGCCGCGGGCCCCGGCGCGTTCGGCACGGTGCTCTCGGCCGACGGGACCAAGCTCTACGTCAACAACGAGGCCGCGAGCACGCTGACCGTGTTCGACACCAAGACCATGCTCGCCGAGGCCGTGATCCCCGGCTTCGCGCAGCCGCGCCAGGGCGTGAAGCTGTCGCCGGACGGCAAGACCGTGTTCGTGACGAACTTCCTCGGCGACAAGATTACGTTGGTCGATACCGCCACCAACAAGATCACCGGCGAGATCGCCGGGTTCGACAAGCTGCGCGCCATCTCGATCACCAAGGACGGTAAGACGCTGTTTGCCGCCAATAGCGGCCGTAACACCATCGGCGTGGTCGATGTCGCCGCCCGTAAAGTCACCTCCGAGGTGGCAGTGGGCAAGGACCCCTACGGCGCCGCGCTGACCCCGGACGGGCGCTTCGTCTATTCGGGCAACCTCAAGGACAACTCGCTCTCGGTGATCGACACCGGCACCCTCAAGGTCGTCGCCACGGTGACCGGCCTGAACGAGCCGCGCCAGGCGATCGCGTTCTCGGCCGACAACGCCCACGCCTACGTCCTCAACCGCGACCTCAGCGTCGCCGTGGTGGACCGGGCGAAGAACGTAGTCGTCTCGACGATGAAGCCGTGAAGCGACGCGCGTCGGGGGCCTTATCGCCCCCGGCGCGTTCTCGTCGTCGACACGTCACGAACGCAGGACAAAAACCCCATGCTCGGCCTGTTCCAGCGCAAGGACCGCCTCATCGTGCACGGCGAGGCGCCCTACAATGCCGAGCCGCCGCTCGATCGCCTGCGGGCGGCCTTCCTCACCGACCAGGCCGACTTCTACGTCCGCAGCCACGGCAACATCCCGGACATCGACGCCGACGGCTACCGCCTGACTGTCGACGGGATGGTCGCGACGCCCCTCGAATTGTCCGTCGCCGATCTGAAGGCACGCTTCGCGCACGTCACCGTCACGGCGGTGATGCAATGCGCCGGCAACCGCCGGGCCGACATGCTGGCTGTGGCCCCGGTCTCCGGCGACCCGTGGGCGCCCGGCGCCATCGGCAACGCGGAATGGACCGGGGTGCGGCTCGCCGACGTCCTGCACGCCGCCGGGATCGATGCGGGCGGTACGCGCCACGTCGCCTTCGAGAGCCACGACCGGATCGCGGACACGGACACGCGCTTCGGCGCCTCGATCCTACTCGCCAAGGCACTGGCCCCCGAGACGCTGCTCGCCTTCTCGATGAACGGCGAGCCTCTCGCCCCCGAGCACGGCCATCCCCTACGAGTGGTCGTTCCAGGATTTGCCGGCATCCGCAGCCCGAAATGGCTCGCCCGCATCACGGTGCAGGACCACCCCTCCGACAACCCGATGCAGGCCGACGACTACAAGCTATTCCCGCCCGACGTGACGGCCGAGACCGCCGACCCGGCCCACGGCATCACCATCGAGGCGATGCCGCTCAACAGCGCGATCTGCGAGCCCGCCCGCGGCGCAGCGTTGAAGCCCGGCCGGCACGCGATCCGCGGCTACGCCATCGCCAGCGACCGCGCGGTCGCCCGCGTAGACGTCTCGACGGATGGCGGTCGCAGCTGGGCACAGGCCCGGATCGACCGCAATGCGGACGCGCCCTACGCCTGGACGTTCTGGGAGATCGACCGCGAGCTGACCGCGGGCGAGCACGAACTCGCGGTGCGGGCCTGGGACTCCGCCGGCCAGACCCAGCCGGCGGCGCCCGACGATACCTGGAACTACAAGGGCTACCTCAGCGCCGCCTGGCACCGGGTACGGGTCACGGTGGCCTAACAGTCACGCCCAGAGCAGGGCGGTGGCCGCAAGGCCCGAGATCGCGATCAGCAAGGCCGCGATCCCGACGGTGAGGATGCGCGGCATCATCGGGATCTCGGCATCGGCGAGACGCGCCCGGATCGCCCGGTCCCGCCATGCGGCGCCGGCGAACGAGGCAAGCGCGCAGGCGATCAACGTGAGCGACAGCACCTTTAGCGGCCAGACCGCCAGCACCTCCCGCAGGAAGCGCTGCGCGGCCAGGCCGACGCCGAGGAAGGCGAGCCCGGTGCGAAGCCACGCCACGAACGTACGCTCGGCTGCCAGAACCGTCCGGTCCTCGGCGAGCCTCACCCGGGGATCGTCGGGGTGCACGGGTTTCGCAGGATCGCTCATCCGGCATCCGCCGTCGCGATCAGGTCGAGCAACGCGTCGGCGGCCCGGCTGCGGTAGCGCTCCTTGTGGCGCAGCACCCGGAACGGCCGGCTCGGCAGGGCGAACGCCGCCCGCACCAGGGTTCCGGCCCGAAGCGCTGCGGCGACCACGGTCTCGGACAGGACGGCGGCCCCGCCCCCGGCCTCGACGGCGGCGCGCACCGCCTCGTTAGAGGGCAGTTCGAGCGTGACCCGAAGCTGGGCGGCTGCGAGGCCGGCCGCACCCAGGGCCGTCTCGAAGGCCGAGCGGGTTCCCGATCCCGCCTCGCGCAGCACCCAGTCGGCCCCGGCGAGATTTTCGGGTTCGAGGGCGGTCGCCCCGGCGAAGGCATGGCCAGGGGCGACCACGAGGACCAGTTGGTCCTGCGCGATGGTGGTGCTCGCAAGCGTCGGGTCGTCGAGCGCCCCCTCGACGAAGCCGAGTTCGGCCTGCCCGGCGCGCACTGCGTCGGCGGCGTCGGTGGTGTTGCCCACCGCCAACCGGATAGCGATCTCAGGGTAGGCCCGGCGGAAGGCGACGAGGTGGCGAGGCAGCCAGTCGCTGGCGATGGTCTGGCTGGCGTAGAGCGCCAGCGTCCCGCGCCGCAGGCCGCTGAGGTCGGCGAGCACCAGTTCGGCCGCGTCGGCGCGGGCAAGCACGGCGCGGGCCTCGACGAGGAACACGCGCCCCGCCTCGGTCAACTCGATCCCGCGGCCGACCCGGTGAAACAGCTTCGTCGCGTGCCGCCCCTCGATGTTGGCGATCGCCGTGCTGACCGCCGACTGGACGAGGTTCAGCGCTTCGGCAGCCCGCGTCACGTGCTGCCGCTCGGCCACCGCCACGAAGATGCGGAGCTGGTCGAGGGTCACGGCTGCCGACGATCCGGCGCGAGGCCACGCACCTGCGCATCGACCGCCTGCGCGACAGTGAGCAGCCGGGCCTCATCAGTTCGACCGGTGACGACGTAGGACATGCCGCCATCGACCCAGGAGAAGGCGGCGACATCGCCCTCGCGAGCGAAGCGGAAGAGCGTTCGCCCATCGCCGTCTCCGACACGGCTGTAGAGCGACAGGCGGGTTCCGCGGTCGTCGTCGTACATTAGCATCGCTGCGGATTCGGCGCCGGCCGGCAGCAGCCGCCCGCCCATCAGGCGAAACCCTTGGGCCGCGAGATCGGGGGCCGCGACCGCGTGACCGAGGCGCTTCGAGAGCCACGTCACGAGGTGGAGCTTCTCGTCGGCGCGCACCTCCACCGGATGCACCACCTCGACCACGAAGGTGCGAAAGGCCGCGACTGCGTCCTGCGTCGCCGGTGCCTCCGCCACCATCGCCGTCGCGGGTCCGCCGCGCAGGGCATGGCCGACCCAGCCGCCGGTACCGCCGAGCGCAAGGCAGAGCACGGCTGCAGCTGCCGTGGGGAACCAGCCCCCGCCGACGAACCGACGTCGCGGGCGAATGTTGGCCACCCGGAGCCGCGCCGGGATCGCCTCCTCGGCGATCGGCGCGAGGCGGGCACGCATGCGCTCGCGCAGGGCGCGATCCGCCGAGACCTCGGCCGCACGCGCGGGGTTTCCTTTGAGCCATGCCTCGACCAGCGCCTGCCGCTCCGGTTCGAGGCGGCCGTCGATCAGGCCGTGCAGGTCGTCCTCGCCGACCGGGCGTGGATCCCCGCTCATTTCACCCTCCTCAAGAGGCCGGTCCGGCCAGTTTCCAGAAAACTTCGCATCCGTGTCCGCGCCCGGCTTAAGCGCGACATCACCGTGCCGAGCGGTACCCCGAGCACCTGGGCCGCCTCGGCATAAGACAGATCCTCCACCGCGACGAGCAGCAGCACCGAGCGCTGTTCCTCGGGCAGGGTGTCGAGCCCGGCGAGTACGTCGTGGCCTCCCAACGCGGCTTCCGGGTCGATACCCGGATCGGGCACCTGCTCCAGTGCTTCCGCGCCGACATCGACGCCGCGCCGGCCCCGGCGCCGGACGGCGCCGAGGAACAGATTGCGCTCGATCGTGAACAGCCACGCCCGCAAGTCGCCGTCGCGGCGACGCCCGGACCAGGCGGACAATGCCCGCTCCAGCGTGTCCTGAACGAGGTCGTCGGCCGCCTCGCGGTCCCGCAACAGCGCGACGGCGTAGCGCCGCAACGCCGGGATCTGCGGTTCGATGAGGGCGGCGATCTCGTCCAACGACGTTTCCCGGTCAGAGGGGGCCGATCAAGGCATTCACCGATCAAGGCTTGGCGATGTGCCACGCGCCGTTGAGGAAGCCGTCGCCGGTGATGTCGCCGGGCTTGGTGTCCTTGGCAAAGGTGTAGAGCGGCTTGCCCTTGTAGGCCCACTGCATCGTGCCGTCGTCCCGCGTCACCATCGTCCAGTCGCCGCTGGCGGCCGAGCCGGAGGCGGCCATCAGGGCCGGCCAGTTGGTGGCGCAGGGGCCGTTGCACATCGACTTGCCGCCCATGTCCTTGTCGAAGGTGTAGAGGGTCATGCTCTTGGCATCGACGAGCGCCGGCCCCTTGGCGGTCTCGGCCGTCATGGCAGGCGCGGCAGCCTGGGCGGCCAAGGCGGAGAAGGCGACAGCCGCGAAGGCGGCGCGGATCAGCAGAGTGCGCATGGGTGAGGTCTCCCGCGGTCGAGCATGACCGCATCGGGAGGGATGCCGAAGAGGCGCCTCTATTCCACGCGTCTTCTCGACGACAGATCACGAAGGCGTGAACGGGCTCTCAGCCAAATCCGCGGAATAAAGCCGCGCCCCAGGCATCCTTCCCATCGACACCGGATCAAAAGGAAGCCGCATGCGCGGAGCACTGGGATTTGCCGTGACGGCGGCGCTGATGGCGAGCGGCCTCGTCGGCGGCCGGATGATGATGCGCCCGACCTTGGCCGCGACCGAGCCAGCGGCAGCTCCGTCCGCGTCCTTCGACGCGATGATGGCGCAGTCGATGGCGCAGATGCATGCCGACATGATGGTCCCGCCCTCGGGCGACCCCGACCGCGACTTCGCCGCGATGATGATCCCGCACCACGAAGGCGCGATCGCGATGGCGAAGGCAGAGCTGCTCCACGGCAAGGATCCGGTCCTGCGCCGCCTCGCGCAGGGGATCGTCGTCGAGCAGGGCCAGGAGATCGATGTGATGCGCCGCGCGCTCGCCGATCGCCCCGCGATGCCGGGTCGGTCCGCCGGCGCCCCTCCCGTTCACCACCATGGCGCGGCACCTGCCGCCGAGATGCCTTCGGAGCACCGCCGATGAAGACCGCCCTGACCGTTCTCGCCCTTGTGCTGCTCTCCGGCTCGGCCTTCGCCGGGCAGGCTCCGGGCCCCGCCTCGGCGCCCGACGTGCCCATCAGCAGCAAAGACCGGTTCTACACCTCCGATCAGTTCTCCAACACGGTCTCGGTAATCGATCCCGCCGCCAACACCCTGCTCGGGGTGATCCGGCTCGGCGACCCGACGCCGATGAATCTGAGCCCGCTCTATCGCGGGCAGCTTCTGGTCCACGGCATGGGCTTCTCGCCGGACCACAGGACCCTTCTCGCGGTCTCGATCGGTTCGAACTCCGTAAGCTTCATCGACACGGCGACCAACGCGGTCCGCCACACCGCCTATGTCGGCCGCTCGCCGCACGAAGCCTTCTTCACGCCGGACGGTCGAGAGGTCTGGGTGAGCGTGCGCGGCGAAGACTATATCGCCGTGCTCGATGCCGCGACCGCCAAGGAGACCCGCCGGATCACCGTACCGAACGGGCCGGGCATGACGATCTTCTCGCCGGACGGCACCTACGGTTACGTCTGCTCCAGCTTCAGCCCCGAGACCGTCGTCATCGACACCAAGACCCACGCCATCGTCGGCCGCGTGAAGCAGGAGAGCCCGTTCTGCCCCGACATCGCCGCCACGCCGGACGGCAAGCAGGTGTGGTTCACCCTCAAGGATGTCGGCCGGACCCAGGTGTTTTCGGCGCGTCCGCCATTCGCGCCGCTGAAGACGATCGAGACCGGGCCGATCACCAACCACGTCAACATCGTCTCGACCAAGGCCGGCCAGTTCGCCTACGTGACGATTGGCGGCCTGAACCAGGTCAAGGTGTTCCGCACCGACGATTTCTTCCAGCTCGCAACGATCCCGACCGGCGCCCTGCCGCACGGGCTCTGGCCCTCGGGCGACGGCAGCCGCGTCTATGTCGGCCTGGAGAACGCCGACAAGGCCGCGGTGATCGACACCGCGTCGAACACGGTGATCGCCGAGGTGCCGATCGGGCAGGGTCCGCAGGGCGTCGCCTACGTCCCGAACGCCGTGCCGGAGGGCGACGGAATGCAAAACCTCCAGCCGCTGGGGGCCGCAGGCCAGACCAGTGCGCTGACGCTCGCGGGCGGCGACGGCAAGCCGGCGACGCAGGTCACCCTGTTCGACCAGGGCGTGCTGCAGACGCTGCAGGCCGCGATCACGGGACTGGCGCCGAAGATGCCGTTCGTGCTGGCGCTGTCCGCAGATCCGAAGGGCGCGACCGGCCTGGAGCCACTCGCCGCCTTCACCACCAACCCGGCCGGCGCGGCCATCGTCAACGCGATCGGCCCGATCCGGCAAGTCACCCGCAAGGACGCCGGCCCGAGCCGCCGTTACCTCGTGGTCGCGGCGGGCAAGCCCGGCAAACTCGGCGGCGTCGAGCAGGTGCAGATCACGGATTAATCGAGCGGTGTCGCCAGTCCGGAAGGCGAACATCTCAAACAATGCCTCCGTGACGCGAGCCCAGCCTCGATGTCTGCTTTCGAGAACAGCGTCAGCCCGCTTCTATGGCGTAGTTGGGTCGGGACCCGTCGGTCCGTTCTACGGCTGGGTTGGGTGGTTTTCGGCTCGTCTGCTTCTGAACGGTGATAGCATCACAGCAGACATCGCCGTCGGCGCTTTCCGTACCCGTACCCGTAGCCGGGCCGCGCTTTGGCCGGTAAGCTTCGGTTATGAGCACCGGAGCGCGAGCCCTTTCCTCGACGATCTTACGCTTGACCAGCGCCGATGCGGCCGCTTTCCGCGAACTACGACTCGAAGGGCTTCTAAAGCATCCAGAAGCGTTCGGTGCGTCCTGGGAAGATGAGGTCACACAATCGGAAGCTGATTCCGCGGATAGGTTGGATAGCGCTGTCGTATTCGGGGGGCGATCCGGAGATGAAGCACGCCTTGATGGGATTGTCGGGATATATCGCCCTGCGGCAGCCAAGACGAGGCATAAATCAGTGATCTGGGGTATGTACGTCCGCGAAGGAGTTCGTCGATCTGGACTTGGGACCGCGCTATTGAGGAAAGCTATCGAGCATGCAGCCCTATCGGTCGAAGAAGTCACTCTGAGCGTGGGGGTAAACAATGATGCCGCTCTTGAAATTTACAAATCTGCAGGCTTTCAAACATACGGGCTTGAGCGGCGAGCTTTGAAAATTGGCGATACATATTATGATGAGGCATTGATGTCTCTTTCGCTATCAAAAACCTGAACCTCTGCATTCTGCACCGCGCCGAAGTTGCCTGATAATCGACGGCTGTCCGCTTTGGAGAACCGTGAACGTTGGCTAGGACGGCTGTATCGGGTCGATTTGTGCCGTGGTGATGGGGTGGTACCAACGGTTGGATCTTCTTCGAGCGGGTCCTGACGTCGTAACGCTCAGGTTCCGCGTGGTCCCAGCAGGATGACCGCGGCACCGAAGAGACAGATCGCAGCGCCGCCGATGTCCCATCGGTCGGGGCGGTGCCCCTCGGCCAGCCAGAGCCATAGAATCGACGAGACGATGTAGACGCCGCCGTAGGCCGCGTATGCGCGTCCCGCGCTCTCGCTGTCGACGAGGGTCAGCAGGTAGGCGAACAGGGCGAGCGACGCCATGCCGGGCGCCAGCCACCACGGCGAACGGTCGAGGCGAAGCCACGCCCAGAAGGCGAAGCATCCGGCGATCTCGGCGACCGCGGCGCCGGCATAGGCTATAAGTGTCGTCCCGCCGGCATCCGGCGCCCCGCGTCCACGGTCAAGCCCGGCTGCGAAGCGACCGGCTGGTCAGACGAGGTCGAGGGAAACCGTCCCGAGATCCTCGAAGGATGCGCGGACGCGCTGGCCGGGGACGACCCGCACGAGGCCGGTGCAACTCCCCGTCGTGACGACCTCGCCGGCTTCCAGGCGGCGCCCGCGGCCGGCCAGCCACCGTGCCGTCCAGGCGACGGCGCCGATGGGTGCGCCGAGCGTATCCGCTCCCCGGCCCCGGGTGACGGCATGGCCATCGAGGTCGATACGGACCTCGGTCGAGGCGAGGTCGACGGGACGTCCGTCCCGCACCCGGGGCCCGAGCACATGGACGACGTCGAGCCCGAGGTCGGCCGTGGCCGTCGACGCGTTCAGTGGGGTGCCGTGGGGGACGCGACGTCCGACCATATGCAGTTCGAGATGGCAGGCGAGGCAGGCATCGGCCGCCTCGCGCTCTCCGGCCGGACCTTCCGATACCTCTCCCAGGGGGTGCCCCAGGACGAAGCAGTATCCGGCCCCGACCCCGATGATCCCCCGCGGCAGGAGGAAGGTCGAGCCGTCGTCCAGAAGCGCTCCGCGACGCAGTGGGGCGATCACCGGTTCCGTGCATCCCAGGAGCCGTGCGGTCATCGGGCTGGTGGCGCACAGCGCGTAGCCGACGTGGCCGTCCGCCAGGATGCGCAACGTCGCCTCCTGCACGTCCTCGGCCTCGTCCATCCCGGCCAGGCGGTGGAGGCCTGCGTCGAGGCTCTCACCGCCTGAGCGATGGGCCGACGCGAGGCTCTCCGCGATCCGCTCGATCTCGTCCGGGCCCAACGTCATGATCTGCGGCTTCGGGCGAGCGATGCGCCAAGGCCGTGGTTCTGCCGTGCCGCCTGCCATCGCATCCGACGGTCCCCCCCTTCGGCGCCCGTGCTCCCGAATGGCGAAATGCCGGATCAGCGCCATCGCCGGCAATCCGATGCAGAGCGTCGCCACGGTGGCGGATACCGACAGGCCCAGGGCCCACCCGGCGGCGCCAACGATCACCAGGACGGCCCCCGCCGCCACGTACCTTGCGACGAGGCGGCGGGCACTGCGGGCCCGCAGTCGTCGGGCGCCCCCGTTCATCTCAGATCCGGAGCTCGATGCGGTCCGTCGCGATCACGACGGCGTCGGGTCGATGGTCGGTGAGGTCGACCGCGTAGTGGAGCGCGTCATGCCGCGTGCGGAAGAGGCCGCCGCCCAGGCCGTGGGTCTCCACGGCGATCCAGCGACCCTGCGGGTCCTGGCCGACGACGAAGCTCGTCGTGGGGGATTGCGGGGCCTCGGCGACGATGGCGGGGGCCGGAAGGGGGACGGGCATGGATCTGCTTGGGTTCGCGCGATCCATCGTCGGGACCGCATCCCTAACCTGAGCCTGGCCGCATAAGGGTTCGAGCGGGAGACTTAGGCTTCCGCATAAGTGTCCCATCAGGATTCGATGCGAAGGCACGGATCGGGGGCATGGCTCACTCGCAACGTGGCCTCCAACGGCCCACCTTTGCCTACGGCGACGAGGCGCCGACGGGGGAAGTCGCTTGCGCAAGGTGGGGTCGCCGATCCGGCGGGTGGTCTGGCTGTGCGCGCCGCTCCTGGCGCTGGCCGTCGCCGGCCTCGCCTACGCCTACCTTTCGCGACCGACCACGCTGGTGGTCGCCGTGGCCCCGAACGGGGGTTCCGAGCCGGCCCTGATGCGGGCCTACGCCGAGGCCCTGTCGAAGGGAAAGGCGTCCATCCGCCTGCGGATCGTCCCCTACGGCGGGGTGCGCGAGAGCGCCGAGGCCCTCCGGGACGGCAAGGCCGATCTCGCCGTGGTAAGGCCCGACGTGTCGATGCCGCGCAACGGGCTCACCCTGGCGGTCCTGCGCGAGCAGGCGACCTTCGTGGTCGCGCCCCGCCAAGCCGGCATCGACGGGTTCCCCGCCCTTGCGGGCAAACGGTTGGGCATCCTCGCGTCCCGGAAGGCGGACCATGCCCTCGTTCGGAGCCTCGTCGAGCGACACGGCCTGGACCTGCGGACCGACGTTCCGGAGGGCGACGTGCCCGGACGGACCGTGGCCCTCGTTCCGGTCGAGGAGGGCGACCTAGGCCGCTTCCTCTCCGAGGGCCGCATCGCCGCCGTGATCCTGCTGACCACGCCGACCTCGGCGGCCGCGCAACGCATCGTCGGGATCGTCCGGGGGGAGGACGCGAACGGCGAGGCGACGCTGTTCGGCGCGCCCGACGCGGCGTCCACCCTGGCACGGCTTCCCCGGCTCCAGGCCGTCACCATCCCTGCCGGCCTCTACGACGGGCAGCCGCGCCTCCCGGCCGAGGACGTCCCGACGGTCGGGTCGTCCTACCGCCTCATGGCCCGTTCGACCCTGTCCCGGAGCGTCGCCGCGGAGGTGACCCAGCACCTGTTCGAGATGCGGACGCTCCTGTCGGAGGCCGCTCCCGCGGCGGAGGACGTGACGCATCCGGCCTACGACACGACCGTCGGCGCGACCAGCGCACGGCTGCCCATTCACCCGGGCGCCATCGACTACTACGAGCGCGAGCAGGAGAGTTTCATCGAGCGCTACGAGAGCTGGATCTACCTCGTGGCCATCCTCGGTGGCGGCCTCGGGTCCGTCGCCGCGTGGCTGCGCCAGCGCGTGGGGCGCGTCCGGCGCGAACGGATCGAGGTCGCGACCCTGCGGTTGCTGGAGATCCGCTCGAACGCCCGAAATGCGACCGACCGGGTAAGGCTGGAGGCGATGGCGGGCGAGACCGACGACCTCGCGGCCAGCATCGCCCGCCATGCGATGAGGCGGACGAGCGAGCCCCGCACCCTGGCGGCGGCGACGCTTGCCGTGGATGCGGCGCGGTCCACCATCGCGAGGCGTCTCGGTCGCCCTATGGATGCAGGCGCAACGGCGGACCGTTGCGGGGAAGGCGCTTAGATGACCCTGACGAACGACATCACCTTCGAGCGCATCCGCGAACGGGCCTTCGAGCTTTGGGACCGCAACCACAGGCCGGAGGGACTCGACATACGTTTCTGGCTCCTGGCCGAGCGGGAGCTCAGGGCGGAAGCCGCGGACGGGAAGGGGCAGGCGCGAGATGCCGACGCCCGCCGCAATGGGAGTGCGTCATGAGCGGCGGCATGGCGGCGAGCGTCGGCGGGGGCGATGCCCGGTCACCGGCGTCACTTGCGAAGGCCCCTGCCGCCGATGGTCCCGTCGCCGCCGTCGGGGCCGAGGTCCCGGGCATCGTCGCCTCCGGGGTCTATGCCGGCGGACGCCGGGTCGCGGACATCCGGATCGACGAGGCCGGGGAATGGGCGCGGCGGCCGGATCACGTCGTCTGGATCGGCCTCTACCAGCCGTCGATGGAACTGCTCGTCGCGCTGCAGGAGCAGTTCGGCCTGCACCGCCTCGCCATCGAGGATGCGCGGCATGCCCACCAGCGCCCGAAGGTCGAGCGATATGGCGACTGCCTCTTCGTTGTCGTGCGCACCGCCCAGTTGGTGGATGGCCGCATCGCGCTCGGCGAGACCCAGATCTTCGTGGGCCGGGGATTCGTCGTCACCGTCCGCCACGGCGCCTCGGCCTCCTACGCGCCCGTCCGGGAGAAAACCGAATCCTGCCCGAGGCAGCTGGCCCATGGCGAGGACTACATCCTCCATGCCGTCCTCGACTTCATCGTCGACAACTACCGGCCCGTGATGGAGACGGTCATGGCCGAGGTGGAGGCCATCGAGGACCGCATCCTCAAGCGTGAGTTGCTCCCGACGGAGGTGGAGAGGCTTTACCTGCTCCGCCGCGACCTGCTGCGCCTGCGCACGGCCGTGGTTCCGCTCGTCGAGGTCTGCCGCAAGCTGGAGCACGACGACATGGTGGCCATCGACGAGGAGATGCAGCCGCTGTTCCGGGACGTCTCCGACCACCTGCGGGGCGTACAGGAGGAGATCGACGCCCTGCGCGAGGTGCTCGCGTTCGCGTTCGAGGCGAGCCTGATGCTGGGGCAGGCCCAGCAAACGAACATCACGCGGCGGCTCGCGGCCTGGGCGGCCATCCTCGCGGTCCCGACCGCCATCGCCGGGATCTACGGAATGAACTTCGAGTTCATGCCCGAGCTCAAATGGCGCTACGGCTACTTCGTCGTGCTCGGGGGCATCCTCACCGCATGCACCGTCCTGTACTGGCGGTTCCGGCGGAACGGCTGGGTCTAGCCCTAGGGATAGCGGCGCGCGATGGGACGTCCGGCCGTGGCCGTCGACGGCCGGTCCGGAAGGGACCGGTACGGTTCGGGGGCGATCCGTGCCCTGCGCTCACAGCGTGCGCCGGGCCACCATGCCAAGGGTCGAGCCCTGCACGATGATGGTGAACAGCACCACGGCATAGGTCGCCGCCAGGATGGCCGGCTTGGCGTCGCTCTCCGGGATCGAGAGGGCCAGCGCCACCGAGATGCCGCCGCGCACCCCCGCCCAGGTCAGGAACGGGACATTGCCGAGGCAGAGGTTGCCGCCCCAGCGGAAGAGCAGCACCGGGGCCGTCACGGCGACGAGGCGGGCGAGCAGCACGATGGGGACGGCGCAGGCGGCCAGCGTCAGGCCCGAGACCTGGAACCGGAGCACGAGGACCTCCAGCCCGATCAGCAGGAACAGCACCGAGTTGAGGACCTCGTCGATCAGGGTCCAGAGGGCCGAGACGTACTTCTGGGTGTTGTCGCTCATCGCATGGCGTGGGGCGCGCTCGCCGATGAGCAACCCGGCCGCGACCACGGCCAGCGGTCCGCTGGCCCCGAGCTTCTGGGCGAGCGCGTAGGTGCCGGTGACGAGCGCCAGGGTGATCAGCACCTCGACCGGGAAGTCGTCGATGGCCCGCATCGCGCGGTAGGCGACGTAGCCGGTCACGACGCCGAGGACCAGGCCGCCCCCGGCCTCGTGCAGGAGGAGCGTCGCGACGCCGCCCGCGCCGGTCGCCTCTCCGCCCGAACCGGACGCGAAGGCGACGAGGACCGTGAACAGCACGATGCCGATGCCGTCGTTGAACAGGGCCTCGCCCTGCATCTCGATCTCAAGGGCCTCGGGGACCTGCACGTTCTTGAGGGTGGCCAGCACGGCGACCGGATCGGTCGGGCTGATGAGCGCCCCGAACACCAGCGCCCAGGCGAACGGCATGGGATTGCCCAGCGCCTGCGCCGCGGCCCAGAAGGCGCCCCCGACCAGGACGGTCGAGATCAGCGTGCCGAGCAAGGCGAGGGTCGCCACCGCCAGGGCGCGGTCGCGAAGGGCCCGCAGGTCGAGGCCCATGGCGCCGGCGAACAACAGGAAGGCCAGCATGCCGTTCATCACCACGCCGGTGAAGTCGACCTGGTCGAGGATGCGTGTGAGATCCCCGTAGAGGTGCTGCGTCGGAAAGACGGCGTCGAGGCCCACGAGGGCGAGCGAGGCCAGCATGTAAAGGGCGGACCAATTCCAGGCCGCTGTGGCGGAGTAAAACCAGGCCAGTGGCGGCCGGCAGCTTGAACGATGAAGGGGCCCGATCGGGCGCCTTCATCGTTCAAGCTGCCGGCCGCCACTG
>NZ_BPQG01000114.1 GCF_022179125.1 Methylobacterium cerastii | reverse complement strand
CCACGCCTAGGGACACGACCCAGGCATTTTGTGGCCTTGAACGATCTAATTGGCGCCTGACAGCGATCAGAGGCGGGGTTGTGTGCTCTAAGGCAAGCCAAAAGGTCATCGCTTCCTGAACACTCAGACCACGAACGTCCGCTCCCGGGAGTACCATCGACGGGCTACTATGGCAGGGTCGGGTCGGGACCCGTCCGCTCTACGACCGGGTTGGGTGGATTGCCGTCAGTCCGCTTTGGGGCTGTGAACCATGGAAGCGGACATCATCGGTGAGCCTGCTCTCGACCCTTAGCGGGACCTGGGAACGTCCGCTTGCGGGTCGCTAAGTTAAGCGGAGCCTGGACGGCGTCGCGCATGGGGGCGCCTATCGGCCCTGCGAACGCCCGCAAGCTGGAAGCGCTTGGATGTGAGAGCGCCGCCGACGTGGGCGACCTCGATACCCGGGTGGTGCGCAAGGCCATGGCGGTGATGGGCGAGCGCCTCGTGCAGGAGCTGCACGGCGTCGCCTGTCTCGACCTTGAGGAGGTAACCGCCACCCGCAAGGGGTGCGCCGTCACCCGCAGCTTTTCGGACCGGGTCGAGGATCTCGCCACCATGGAGCAGGCGATCGCAACCCACGCGAGCCGGCTCGGAGAGAAGCTGCGCCGGGGGGCTTGGGACGGACCACGTCACGGTCTGCTCACACACCTCGGAGCACGACCGGACCCGACCGCAACGCTCGGTCTCGACGGTGAGGACCCTGCACGAAGCCAGCAACGACACGCTGGTTCTGGTGAAGGCCGCACTGCACGGCGTCCGGCGGACCTGGCGGAGCGGCTTCCGCTACTCCAAGGCCGGCGTGGTCACGACCGACCTCCTGCCGCTCCACGCCTCCCAGCGGGCGATGCCAGGCCTCGGCAAGATCGCCTGCGAGCAGGGTGCCGCGCTGATGGCCGCGCTCGACGTCTGCAACCGACGCTTCGGGCGCGGATCGATCGTTCCGGCCGCCGCAGGGTTCGCTCCTACGCGGGGGTGGTCCACGAAATGCGAGATACGCTCACCACGATACACGACCCGGCTCGACGAGATCCCGGTCGTGGCGGGTGGAGGAGTCTCGGGATCCGGCGGGGGAGCGCCATCGAGGGTCTGACTGGATGACGAGGAGCATCAGGTGCGATACGCTTCAATCGCCTCGGGGCATCGCCGCCGGTCAGTCGCCGCCTCCGCCCGTGACGGCGCGGTGTGTCATCCGTCCCGCCTCGGCGAAGGGCATCATGGCGGCACCGGCGGCGACGACACCGGCAACCATTCGGAGTTCGGTCGGCTGGCCCGGGTCGTCCGCAATCCGCTCCGCCTCGACCTGAAGGCGACGGTTGCAGGCCTTTGACGGCAGGGCATCGTCCGGTGTGCAGGCGTCGTGACGGGCGCAGGCGGCGTCCAGGACGTCGATGGGAGCCAGGGGACTTTTGTTGCCCGGACCACAATAGTTGCCGTGGATCAACATGGTCGGTCGGGAAGACGAAGATCCTGGTTGTGCCAGGGACGGGCTCGCCAGGGTCACGGCGAGTAAGATCGGGGTAGCTAGACGGAAGGACATGATATGTTTGCCTCGTATGGTCCCGCCCCCTCAAGCGTGACGCCTACGGCATCATCTCGGGTGCCCCGGGCCGTCCCGCGCGTGCATCCCGCTCGCTTTCGCCTGGCATCCGCTCATTGGTCGAAGGGCGTGCCGTGTACGACATCCGAGACGGGGATCCCCACCTTCGCCAGGGAAAGCGGAGGCGTCCGGCCACTCGGGAACGTGGTCTCCCAGCCGCCGCCGAGCGCCTTGGATAGGGCGACGAAGTCGGTGGAGATCGCCGCCGTCGCCTGGGACAGGTTGGTCTCCGCCTGAAGCACCGTCTGCGACGCCTGCAGCACCGTGGTGAAGATCTCGACGCCCTGGGTGTAGCGCGCCCGCGACAGGGACAGCGCCTGGCGCGCATCGGCGACCTGCCTGGCTAGGCGGCCCCGGCGCGCCTCGTCGCCGCGCAGGGAAGCCAAGGCGTTGACGACGTCGTGCCAGCCCTGAAGCACCGCCTTCTGGTAGGCGATCGCCGCTTCCTGCTGGCGGGCGCGCTGGAGGACGAGGTTCGATTTCAGTCGCCCGCCTTCGAACAGCGGTATCGAGATCGACGGTCCGATGTTCATGTACTGCAGCGACGAGCCCCGGAACAGCTTGCCCGGATCGACCGAGTTCACGGTCGGGCTGCCGGTGAGCGTGACGCTCGGGAAGAACTGCGCCTCGGCCACGCCGATTTCCGCCACCGCCGAATGCAGGTTGGCCTCCGCACGACGGATGTCGGGGCGGCGCAGGACCAGGCTCGACGGCACCCCAACCGGCACGCGCGGCGGCACCGGCGGGATCGCCCGGCCAGCCACGAGTTCCTGGGACAGGGCGAGCGGCGGCTCGCCAAGCAGCAGCGAGATCGCGTTGATCTGCTGGATCTCCTGCTGCTGGAGTTGCGGCAGTTGCGCCTTGATCGCCTCGACCTGCTGGGCGGCGTTGGACGTGTCGAGGCCGGTGACCAGACCCTTCTGCTGACGCACCCGGACGACGTCGAGGATCTGCTCGTTGACCCGGATGTTGGCGAGGTCGATCCGGATCAGCTCCTGGGTCCCGCGCAGCTGAACGTAGTCGCGTGCCAGCTCGGCCTGGCTGGATACCAGCGCATCGCGGCGCTGCTCGGCCGATGCGTCCGCCTGCGCCTGAGCGGACTCCACCGAGCGGCGGACCTTGCCCCATAGGTCGAGCTCCCACGATGCGTCGAAGCCGAGGGTGTAGCTCTCGAACCCGTTGGTCAGCGGCGCCGTCGGATTGCTGCCGCCGGTGCCACCGCCAAGACTTCCGAGCGAGTTCGACAGGAGGCCGATCGTTCCGTTCTTGCTGAACTGCTGGCGATACGCGCTGCCCTGGCCATTGATTGTCGGCAGCCCGGCGGCGGCGGCGCTCCCGAGCTGGGCCCGGCTCTCGAACAGGCGGGCGGTCGCGGTCTGCACGTCGAGGTTCTGCGCGGCGACGCGGTCCTCAAGCTGGGACAGGACCGGGTCCCGGAAGGCCTGCCACCACGCCACGTCAGGCTCGGCCTCGGTCGTGCGCGACAGGAGACGTCCCGCCCGACGGACCGGAAGTCCGGTGTCGAGGTAGTCGCTCGACTCCGCGAGCGGGGTCGTCGGGGTGGCGAAGTCCGGGCCCACCGTGCAGCCGGCGAGGCCGAGCACGGAGGCGACGAGCGCCGCATAGGTGCGTCGTTCAGGGTATCGGCGAAGCGTCATCTCAATGTCCTCCGCCGCCGCCTTGCGCGGTCTTGGCCGATATCAGCAGGCACAGCGGCACGACGAGGAACGCCAGCAGCGCCGTGTATTGGTACACGTTGCTGTAGGCCAGCACCTGAGCCTGCTTGATGTAGGTCTGGTAGGTGTGCGCCACGGCCTGCTGATGCACCACGGAGGCCGCGCGTCCGAGCGACCTGAGCGTGTGCTCGCTCTCCTGGATGAGCGTGTTGTAGCCTTGACGTAGCGGCGTCATGAACGCCGAGAGGTGGGCCTGATCGGACTGCGTCCGCTCCGTCACCGCGGCGGTGGAAAGCGAAATCCCGATCGAGCCGAACACGTTTCGGAACATCGAGAACAGGGCGGATCCGTCGCTGCGGTACTTCTGGGGAAGCGTCAGGTAGGCAACGGTGGAGATCGGCACGAACAGGAAGGCGAGCGCCGCCGTCTGCAAGGTGCGCATCAGGACCAGTGTTCGGAAGTCGATGTCGGGCGCGATCCGGCTCGAATAGAACATCGCGCAGCCCATGAAGGCGAACCCGAACATGATGATGTAGCGGGTCTGAACGAACTTCATCGCGATGCCGACGATGGGGATCAGCACGATGACCGCGACGCCCCCCGGGGACAGGATGAAGCCCGAATCGAGGGCGGTGTAACCCAGCACCTGCTGGGCGAACTGCGGGATCAGCACGGACCCTGCGTAGAGCAGTGCCCCGACGGCGCCGATGAGCAGGCAGCCGACGGCGAAGTTCCTGTCCTTGAACACCCCCAGGTCGATGATCGGCTTCTTCGCGGTGAGCAGCCAGCAGATGGCGCCGAAGATCCCGAGGAAGGCGAGGACCGCCATGGTCCGGATGAACGGCGAGCCGAACCAGCCGTCGTCCTCGCCGCGGTCGATCATGATCTGCATGCAGCCGATGCCGAGGATGATCAGCCCGAGGCCGACGTAATCTAGGCCGCGTGAGCGCTTCTCCTTCTCGGATGGGGGATCCTGGACGAGGTAGGCGTTGGCGAAGAGGGTGAAGATCCCGACCGGCACGTTGATGAAGAAGATCCAGCGCCAGGTCGAATGCTCGACGAGGTAGCCGCCCAGCGTCGGCCCGAGCACGGGTGCGACGACGGTCGCCACCGCCGTCACCCCGAAGGCGGCCCCGCGCTTGGCCGGCGGGAAGGTGTCGAGGATGATCGATTGCTGGCTCGGCTGAAGGCCGCCGCCGAAGAAGCCCTGCATCAACCGGAACATGATGATCTGGCCGAGGCTCTGCGACAGCCCGCAGAGGAACGACGAGACCGTGAACATGCCGATGCAGATCAGGAAGTAGCGCTTGCGCCCGATGGTGTCGGACAGCCAGCCCGCGATGGTCAGGACGATGCCGTTGGCCACGAGGTAGGCCGTCAGGGTGTAGGTCGCCTCGTCGTTGGAGGCCGCCAACGACCCGGCGATGTAGGGCAGGGCCACGTTGACGATGGTGGTGTCGAGCACCTCCATGAACGCCGCCAGCGTCACCGCGATGGCGATGAGCCAGGGGTTGTGGGCGGGCTTCCAACCGTCGGATGCACCGCTCACTTCAGCAACACCGTGGGCTCGACGCTGACGCCAAGCGGCAGTGGCTCGTCCTTCCGCAGACCACTGTCGATGACGATCTTCACCGGCACGCGCTGGACGATCTTGATGAAGTTGCCGGTGGCGTTCTCGGCGGGGAAAGCGGAGAATTTCGAGCCCGACCCGCGCTGGATCGACTCGACGTGCCCCTGGAGGTCGAGGTCAGGGTAGGCGTCGATGGTGACCTTGACCCGCTGCCCGGGGCGCATGCCGTCGAGCTCGGTCTCCTTGTAGTTGGCCGTGACCCAGACGTCGGTGGTGACCAGCGACATGACCTGCTGCCCGGCGGTGAGGTAGTCGCCAGCGTTGACGTTGCGCTTCGTGACCCAGCCGTCCTGGGACGCGCGCACCACACTCCACTCGATGTTGAGGTTGGCCTGGTCGACCTGAGCCTTCGCCTGCTCGGCCTGGCCCTTCAGCTGGTCGACCTGCTGCTCGGACTGGCCGATGTTCTGCTGCACCGGCATCGCCTGGACGAGGCGGGCCTGGGCCTGCTCGACCTGCGCCTTGGCCTGTTGGTAGTTCGACGCCGTGGTGTCGACCTCCTGCTGCGTCGTTGCGAGCTTCGGAAGGCTTTTCTGCCGGTCGTAGTTGGCCTGCTGAAGCGCGAGGTTGGCCTTGGCCGAATCGAGGTTGGCCTGCGCAAGCTGAAGTGAGGCGGGGAAGTTCTTCTTGGCGATTTCGACGCCCAGTTTCTGACTGGCGATCTGGGCGTTGCTCGCGTCGAGCTGGCCCTGGGCCTGCTCGCGGCTGAAGACGAACTGCCTCGGGTCGATGCGGAAGAGCGGATCGCCCTTGTGCACGAACTGGTTGTCGGTGACGTCGAGGGCGATGACCTGTCCGGCGACCTGCGGGGCGACGTTGACGATGTTGCCGTCGGTGTAGGCGTCGTCGGTGCTGATCTTCCCGCGGGTGGACAGCCAGTAGTACAGACCGCCCCCGGCCAGCAGCAGCAGGACCACGGCGGCGATCCCGATCACCAGCGGCCGGCGTTTCTTCCGAGCCCGCTGGTCGTCCTCGTCGTCGTCCGACTTCTTTTTGTCCTCCTTCTCGTCGTCGCCCTTGTCTGCGTCCGACTTCTTTTTGGCTTCTCGCTTGTCGGCATCCTCGCTCCGGCCTCGGTCACGTCCGGCGTCCGACCTCTGGTCGCGACGGTCCTGCTCGTCGCGGCTGCGGTGGGGCCGTTCGTCGTCACGGCGGTCAGCCGCAGATCGGTCGTCGTCGTCCCGAGCGGACCTATCCCGGTTCGGACGCGCACCTTCGTCGGAGGGGCGCCGCCGCCCGTCGACGGCGTCGGGATGGCTGTCGTCGTACCGGGCCCCTGCGCGCCGCATCGAGCCGACATCAAGCATGTCCCGTCGGCTTGCGGACCGCGTCGGCGATCGGAAGTCGTCTACATCGTCTTCGCGCATGGCGGGGAACGTAAGCCTTTGCCCTCGCTAAGCTCTCAGCGAGATGATGTGGACGCGCCCATCCGAAGCCGATAGGAACATCTGAACCGAACGTTTCGTTTCTAATCTAGAAACAGGTGGTTATGTCAAGCGAAACGGTCGGTTCGGAAAAGCGCTCGCGAGTTCGTGTTCCACGCGGCGATCGGCGTCGTGCGGAGATCGCGGCGGTCGCGGAACAGGTGTTCCTCAAGCACGGTTTTACCGAAACCACGATGCGGCTGGTGGCGGTCGAAGCCGGCGCTTCGACCGAGACGGTTTACCGCCACTTCGGTTCGAAGGATGACCTGTTCATCGAGGTGGTGGGCAATCGTACGCTCGAACTCCGACAGCGGATCGATACCGACCTCGAAAGTACCGGGCCGCTGCCAACCGTCCTCAAGGCTGTCGGGACGAACCTCTACGAATCGATGGTCATGCCGGAAATGTCGGCGCTTGCACGCATCATCGTCGCCGAGGTCTCGCGTAATCCCGCCCTGGGTGAAGCCTTCTACGCCATGTGCCCCGGTCGTACGCTGCACAAGCTGACAGAATACCTGAAGGACGCCCAGGCCCGCAGCACGTTCATCGGGGACGACCCAGAACTCGCAGCGAATATGTTCATCGGACTGATCATCGGAAATATCGTCCCGGTGCGCCTGTTCATTCCCCATAGGGACGATGTCGGCACCGAGCGCATGCAAGGCCATGTCGACGAGGCGGTCCGGATCTTTCTCGCGGTCTACCATGCGAAGGCTTGACCGGATGCGATGCCGGAAGGCGGCCGCATCACGGTCGAGACGGCCAACAAGTGGATGGACGAGCGGGCGGCGAGCCAGCACGGCATGCCGGAAGGGCAGTATCTCGCCCTCAGTTTGACCGACACCGGCACCGGCATGCCGCCGGAGGTGGTCGCACGGGTGTTCGAGCCGTTCTTCACAACCAAGCCCATCGGCGAGGGCACGGGGCTAGGGCTGTCGATGATCTACGGCTTCGCCCAGCAGTCGGGCGGGCAGTTCCGCATCTACTCCGAGGTCGGCCAGGGCACGACCGTCTGCATCTACCTGCCCCGGCACTACGGAGCGGTCGAGGACGAGACGGTGGGCGAGCGGATGGTGGAATTCCCGCGCTCGCAGGCCGGCGAGACCGTGCTGATCGTGGACGACGAGCCCACCGTGCGCATGTTCGTCACCGACATCCTCGAAGATCTCGGCTACGTGGCCATCGAGGCGGGTGACAGCGCGACGGGTCTCAAGGTTCTGCAATCGGATGTGCGCATCGACCTGCTGGTGACGGACGTGGGCCTACCTGGCGGCATGAACGGGCGGCAGATGGCGGACGCGGCGCGGAACCATCGCCCTGACCTTAAGGTGCTGTTCATCACCGGCTATGCGGAGAACGCGATCCTCGGGAATGGGACGCTTCCGCCGGGCATGGCGGTGCTGACGAAGCCGTTCGCGATGGACAACATGGCCGCGCGCATCCGCTCCATGATCGAGGGCGGCAAAGGAGCAGGCTCGTCGCTCGTAATCCCGCTGATGACGGCAGGGAGGCTGCTGGCGCGGAACATGACCTCGCCTGATCCGGATAACCGCTTGTACTAAGTTACCGGTCCCATTGCCGATCTTTATCCAAAAGGCGAGGGAACAAGGCAAAAACCATAATGTTGACTGTGGTGCGGCTCTCTAGAGCAACGCGCCTTAGAATGTTGCTAGTCTAGCAGCGGACAAATCGCTTATGCCTAAGCATGTATTCATTGATCAAGTTGTTCAGAGCGAACTTAAACATTCGCGCAAGCGACTGAACCACTCTTGGGGCGTTCTGCAATCGTCTCGCTCGATCATCGATGCATCCCGGGAGGCGATCCGCAAATCTCGTACGTTACTAAGATCACTTCCCGAGCGTTCAATAGACGGCGCAGAACAGGAAATTGTCCAAAACCCTCTACTCGCAATGGATGACGAGGCAATCAGCCACCTCGTTGATAATTTGATTGCTGCTTACTTAGAAGCTTGTGCAACGGGTGATGATACTGACATCGAGACGATTGGTAAGGCGCTCAAAATCATAGGGACACACCTAGCTAGCGAGATCGGGCCGAAGGCGGCCGGCATGCCGTTAAGTTAAGCGGGACTTTGGTATGCCAAACCCTATATATGATCCATGTCAAAAACACCGCGCGACCCGGCCATAGTGCGCGATAATTTGGAGCGCATCGCTCGCGCTCTGAACCAACCTGTGACCGCTCTCTTTGGCGAGGGTGGTTCGGCTCTCCGGGAAGCCGAGACGCTCGCGCTTGTGCAAGCCTTTGACACCATTGCGAACCCTCAGTCTCGCGCTCACTGCAGAGGTGGCTCGGGGAATCTGCACAGGGGGCTGAGTGGAATTTCTGCCTGACGGCGGCCAGGATGGCCGCGGATCAGGAGCGACGATGAGCAAGCGACAGCGCCGGAATCACCTTCCGGCTTTCAAGGCGAAGGTGGCTCTGGCCGCTCTGAAGGGTGAGAAGACCCTGGCCGAGTTGGCCCAGCAGTTCGATGTCCATCCCAACCAGATCACGGCCTGGAAAGCCCAGCTGCTCGATGGGGCTGCCGGGGTGTTCGGATCAGAGGCCCGGCCGGAGGCGGCCCCGGCCATCGACGTGAAGACGCTGCATGCCAAGATCGGCGAGTTGACGCTGACCAACGATTTTTTGTCCGGTGCGCTCGGAAAGGCCGGTCTGCTGAGCGCAAAGCGATGATCGATCGCGGTCACGATCTCCCCATCGCCGGTCAGGTCAAGGCGCTCGGGATCAGCCGGGGCAGCGTCTATTATCTGCCACGTCCGATCCCGGTAGCCGATCTCGCCGTGATGCGGCGGATGGACGAGCTGCATCTTGAGCTTCCCTTCGCGGGAAGCCGGATGCTGCGGGATCTCCTGAACAAGGAGGGTATCGCGATCGGACGCTGCCATGTCGTGACGCTGATGAAGCGCCTGCGGATTGAAGCGCTCTACCGCAAACCGAACACCTCGAAGCCTGCGCCGGGGCACAAGATCTACCCGTATCTCTTACGCGGGCTGACGATCGATCGACCCAATCAGGTTTGGGCCATGGACATCACCTACGTGCCGATGGCCCGCGGCTTCGTCTACCTTGCTGCCGTGATTGATTGGTTCAGCCGCCGAGTGCTGTCCTGGCGCCTCTCGATCACGATGGAGGCTGAGTTCTGCGTCGAGGCTCTAGAGGAAGCGATGACCCGGCACGGCAAGCCGGAAATCTTCAATAGCGATCAGGGCTCGCAGTTCACGAGCCACGCCTTCACCAGCGTACTGCTGGAGGCCGATATCGCCGTCAGCATGGACGGCAGGGGCGCGTGGCGCGACAACGTCTTCATCGAGCGGCTATGGCGGTCGGTCAAATACGAGGAGATCTATCTGCACGCCTACGATACCGTCAGCACGGCCCGTGCCTCGATCGGCCGATATCTCGCCTTCTACAATGGGCGCAGGCCTCATTCGAGCCTCGGCCGGCAGACACCCGACCAGGCCTACTTCGACAGGCTGCCGCATCCCGCGGCCGCCTGAAACTGGCAGGACTCCACTTATCCAAGCCCAGGTCGCTGTTCAGACAAACCGAACCACCTCTCTGCATCGCATTTGTAGAGTCGGAGGCTGCACGCGGAACCGTGGCTGAGACTGATCCAGTCTGATGAGACTGCTACGAAATGCTGGCCGTTGCTCATTCTTCAGCAACCTGTCTGGTACATTCTCATCGATGCTGCCTAAGCAGCCGGCTGTTCCCCCCGAACCGCTGCGGCGGTCCTGCCTTTGTCCCCACAAGCAGGACCGCCACTTCCGTTTTCGAAGTTGAAAAGTCGAAGGCGGCTCGAACGTCGACTTGTCGCTACCGAAGCAGCCACGTGCCGACGTAGGTCAAAGCCGCTGAGTAGACGGCGTGTCCGTTCTCATCCGTCACCACGACGGTGATGGTCTGGCGCTCACCGTCCTTCGGGATCTCGTCACTGGCGATTGATGGTAGCAGGCGCTTGGCTTCGAGCGCAGCCGCCTGGATGTCGTCACAGACGGTGCCCACCTCATCGCGCTTGTTGATGCCATCATGGATGTCGAAGAAGTAGCGGGGCATAAAGCTCTCGACGCTGCATGGCCGGGAGCACAAGTGTCTCACAAGCGCGGGCGGCCGGTGTCGAGACCCACGATGCATCAACGGTAGGTAGCTCGACCGATGCTGGCAACAACGTGTGTTTGTGAGGCCGCCAAATGCTGGAGCGGTTCGTCTCCAGCCTATTAGCCGAGTTGCAGGTAGGAAGGGTCAAATTCCGCGACCTGCACGAGCCCGTTCCAATTTATGATATTGAGCGCCCGCGTGCGGTGCTC
>NZ_BPQG01000113.1 GCF_022179125.1 Methylobacterium cerastii | reverse complement strand
CGAGCGCCGGAATGACGGGGGGAGGATGTCGCCCTCACCGCACGAGGCAGGGGCGCTTGTTGTCGAAGGTCCAGTCGGGGACGAGGAACCGCATCGCCGCCGCGTCGTCGCGGGCGCCGAGGCCGTGGTCCAGGTAGAGGGCGTGGGCCGCCTCGACCTCGGCCATGTCGATCTCGATGCCGAGGCCGGGGCGCTCCGGCACCCGCACGAGGCCGCCGCGGATCGTGAGCGGTTCCTTCGTCAGGCGCTGGCCGTCCTGCCAGATCCAGTGCGTGTCGATCGCCGTCACCTTGCCGGGGGCGGCGGCCGCGACGTGGGTGAACATCGCTAGCGACACGTCGAAGTGGTTGTTCGAGTGCGAGCCCCAGGTCAGCCCGTGGTCGCGGCAGAGCTGGGCCACGCGGACCGAGCCGGCCAGCGTCCAGAAATGCGGGTCGGCCAGCGGGATGTCGACGGCGCCGAGCTGGATCGCGTGGTTCATCTGGCGCCAGTCGGTGGCGATCATGTTGGTGGCGGTGGGGAGCCCCGTCGCGCGGCGGAACTCGGCCATGATCTCGCGGCCCGAGAACCCGTCTTCGGCCCCGCACGGGTCCTCGGCGTAGGCGAGCACGTCGCCCCGCCCCTTGCACAGGCGGATCGCCTCCGAGAGCGACCACGCGCCGTTCGGATCGAGGGTGACGCGGGCGTCGGGGAAGCGCTTGTGGATCGCGGTGACGGCGGCGATCTCGTCCTCGCCGGCGAACACGCCGCCCTTCAGCTTGAAGTCCTCGAACCCGTAGGTCTCGTGCGCGGCCTCGGCCAGGCGGGCGACGGCGTCGGGCGTCAGCGCCTCCTCGTCGCGCAGCCGCATCCAGCCGTCGCGGGCGGTCGGCTCGCGGTAGGGCAGATCGGTGCGGCGGCGGTCGCCGACGTAGAACAGGTAGCCCAGCATCGCGACGGCGTCGCGCTGCTGGCCCTCGCCCAGCAACGCCGCCACCGGCACGTCGAGGAACTGGCCGAGCAGGTCGAGGAAGGCGGATTCCACCGCCGTCACCGCGTGGATGGTGACGCGCAGGTCGAAGGTCTGGAGCCCGCGGCCGCCGGAATCGCGGTCGGCGAAGCGCGCCCGCATCGCGTTGAGCACCGCCTGCCAGGCGCCGATCGGGCGCCCGACGATCAGCTCGCGCGCCTCTTCCAGAACGCCGCGGATGCGCTCGCCGCCGGGCACCTCGCCCAGGCCCGTCGCGCCGGTGGAATCCTCGAGGATCACCAGGTTGCGGGTGAAGAACGGACCGTGCGCGCCGCTGAGGTTGAGCAGCATGCTGTCGCGGCCGGCGACCGGCACGACCCGCATCGCGGTGACGGTGGGGGTGCGCGAGAATCCGCGCGACGGGGCATCGACGGCGTCGGCCTGCATGGTCGCCTCCCGGGGCGTTGACGGGACCGGCGTCTGGCGCGCCGTCTACGCGAAGTTCTCGCAAGGATGCCGATGCGGGTCCAAGCCAAAGGCTGGATCGATCGATGCGTGGCGTGCATCGATCTTGGCATCGATCTTGGCATCGATCATCCCGGCGGCAGCGCCGCCAGGATCGCGATGAGGCGTGCGATCAGCGGGTCGTCGCCGTCGCGGCGCAACGCGAGGTGCAGCTCGGCCGGGCGCGGCGCCGGCAGGCGCAGGGGGCGGAACGCGACCTCCTCGAAGCGCAGGCGCTCGGCCGCCGCCGGCACCAGCGCGACGCCGAGCCCCGCGCGCACCAGCGCCAGGATCGAGTGGATCTGCGTCAGCTGCTGCACGATGCGCGGCTGGATGCCGGCCTCGGCGAACAGGCCGCGCACGAGGTCGTGGAAGTAGTGCGCCTCGTTGGGCGCGTAGGCGATGAACGGCTCGCGGTCGAGGTCGGCCAGCGTCAGCGTCGCACGCTCGGCCAGCGGGTTGCCGGCGGGCACGGCCACCACCATCGGCTCGGCCAGCGCCCGCACCGAGGCGAGGTCGGGATGGGTGACCGGCGGGCGGACCAGCGCCGCGTCGATGCGCCCGCCCAGGAGTTCCTCGACCTGGTCCTTGGTCACCATCTCGCGCAGCGAGAGCGTCACGTCCGGCAGCTCGGCCCGGGCCGCGATGACGAGGCGCGGCAGGAAGTCGTAGGCCGAGGCCGCCGTGAAGCCGAGCTTCAGCACCCCGGCCCGGCCGGCCGCGACCTGGCGGGTGACGTGGGTCGCGGTCTCGGCGAGCCGCAGGATGCGCTGCGCCTCGGGCAGGAAGCTGCGCCCGGCGGCGGTGAGGCGCACCGAGCGGCTGGTGCGGTCGAGGAGCTGCACGTCGAGGACGCGCTCCAGCACCTGGATCTGCCGCGACAGCGGCGGCTGGGTCATGTTCAGCCGGGCGGCGGCCCGGCCGAAATGCAGCTCCTCGGCCACGGTCGCGAAGCACCGGAGCTGGCTGAAGTCGAACATGCGTGCTCCTGACGGGACCCACCGGCTCTCGGGCGTACCGGACTTCCTTGCATCGCGCTGACGGTCGCGGCCAGACGGACGAGGCCAGCAAGGCGCCGATCGGTCCTGTCGGCTTGCCCCGCGATGCGCTTGACGGTCGTCGCCGTCGTTGACGGTCGTCCGAGCCTCCCTCATTTTGCGGACATGTTCGCGGGGGTTCCCCGGGCGCATCACGGGATGACTCCGATGGCCGGCACGTCCGCTCCGAACAGCCTCAACGTCGCCGAGCAGGTCGCCCGCGTCCTCCGGTCGAACGCCGAGACCCAAAAATTCATCGAGGAGCAGGCCAAGCTGCGTGCCGAGGCGGACAAGCTCGCGCGCGCGCGTGCCTTGGCACCCTGGCAGGTCGCCCTGTCCGGCATGGCCGCGGGTGCTGCGCTGTTCGGCGCGGACGCCGCCTTCGTCAAGGTGCTGGGCGGGTGACCGCCAGCCGCCTCCGCGACGTGCTCGCCCGGCTGCGCTGGTCGCAACGGGGCTTTGCTCAGGCGCTGGCCTGCGATGACCGCCTGGTGCGCCGCTGGGCGTCCGGGGATGCCGCGATCCCGCCCGATGTCGCCCGCTGGCTCGAAGCTCTGGCCGAGGCGCATACCCGCCACCCCGCGCCCGAAGGGTGGCGGCGGCGGTCCGCTTGAGCAGGTTGCGCAGGCGTGCCGTGCGGTCCCGCGCAACCTGCGACCGATCGGGACGCGTGACCGAAGACACGTCGCCGTTGAAGCGTTGCCTTGCCGACGCGAGCCGGCCCTAGCGCAGCTCCACCCGCCGGATCTCGCCGACGACGACGAGGTAGCAGAAGACGGCGACGAGCGCGTTCAGCCCGACGAACACCAGCGCGCCGTTGAACGACCCCGTCTGCTGCACGATGTAGCCGATCGCGATCGGGGTGGTGATGCCGGCGGTGTTGCCGAAGGTGTTGAACAGGCCGCCCGAGAGGCCGCCGCCCTGGCGCGGCGAGGTGTCGGAGACCACCGCCCAGCCGAGCGCCCCGACGCCCTTGCCGAAGAAGGCGAGCGCCATCAGCCCGACCACGAGGGCGTCGGTGGCGACGTAGTTGCAGCCGACGATCACCATCGAGAGCAGCATCCCGCCGACGATCGGGATCTTTCGCGAGGCGGTCAGCGAGTAGCCGCGCTTGAGCAGCCGGTCCGAGATCCAGCCGCCCAGGATGCCGCCGACGAAGCCGCAGAGCGCCGGCAGCACGGCGGCGAACCCCGCCTGCAGGATCGACAGGCCGCGCTCCTTCACGAGGTAGACGGGGAACCACGTCAGGAAGAAGTACGTCAGCGTGGTGATGCAGTACTGCCCGACATAGATCCCGAGCAGCATGCGGTTGGCGAGCAGCTGCCGGATGGTGCGGCCGGCGTCGACCTGGGCCACGCCCGCGTCGCGCCCGTCCATGTCGAGGAGGGCGCCGCCGGCCTCGATGTAGTCGCGCTCCCCCTGGTTGATCGCGGGGTGCTCCTTCGGGCCGTGGATCACCTGGGTCCACAGCAGGGCGAAGGCGATGCCGAGCGCGCCCATCAGGGTGAAGACGTGGTGCCAGCCGTAATGGTGGACGACGAAGCCCATCAGCGGCGTGAACAGCACGGTGGCGAAGTACTGCGAGGAGTTGAAGAAGGCCGAGGCGGTGCCGCGCTCGGCGGTGGGGAACCACGCCGCTGTGATCCGGGCGTTGGCGGGAAACACCGGCGCCTCGGCGAGGCCTACGAGGAGCCGCAGGCCGAACAGCACCGCCACCGCGGTGAAGCCGGTGAAGAAGCCGACGGCGCCCTGCATCAGCGTGAAGGCCGACCACAGGAAGATCGCGCCGGCGTAGACCCACTTCGCGCCGTAGCGGTCGAGCAGCCAGCCGCCGGGCAGCTGCGCCAGCACGTAGGACCAGGCGAAGGCGGAGAAGACGTAGCCCATCGCCACCGCGTCGAGGCCGAGGTCCTTGGCCAGCGACGGCCCGGCGATGGAGAGCGTGGCGCGGTCGGCGTAGTTGATGGTGGTGGCGATGAAGAGCATCGTCACGATGAGGAGCCGCACGCGGCTGCGCTTCACCGCGGTCATGGCGAGACCCGCGCCCATGGCGACCTTCTCCCTGAAGGCGGACCGCCCGGCCGTTGCCGGTGCGGACAGCGGTCGTTCTCTGACGACCCCTCGACGGGGTCCCGGCGACCGCTTGCGACCTCAGGTTAAGGGCGTGCTCGGCGCGGCGTCCAACTCAAAGGCTGAATGGATCGATGCAGGCTGCGCATCGATCGGCGGTGGGATGACGATGAACGACGTGGATGGGGACGGGGCTTGAGCGGACGGTACGGGCTGGAGATCCGGGCAGCCAACGCCGCCGACGCGCCGGGGCTCGCCGCCTTGATCGGCGCGGCGGGGCGGGGCATCGCGGTGCGCGACCTCGCCGAGCGGATCGAGGCCCTGCGCGGCCGCGACGGCGCGGCCCTCGTCGCGGTCGAATGGGGGCCGCCGGGCGGCCTCGTCGTGCTGCACTGGTATCATACGCTGGTGGCCGAGCCGACCGCGCAGATCACCACGCTCCTCGTCGCCCCCGACGACCGTCGGCGCGGGCTCGGGCGCCTGCTGCTCAAGGCCGCGGCGCAAGCCGCGCGCAGCGCCGGATGCGACGGGCTGGAGATGCTGCTGCCGCCGGACCGGCCGGACCTCGAAGCCTTCTGCGCGGCCACCGGCTTCGTCGCGGCCGGCACCCGGATGACGCGGCCGCTGCGCAAGAAGGGCGGCGAGCGCTGATGGAGGGCGCGGAGCTCAGTGCACCGTCGCGCCTTGGTCCGGGTCGATCTCGACCGCCTCGGCGAAGGGGAATTCCAGCACGATCTCGCCCTCCGCGTCGGTGACGACGAGGTCGGCCGTCATCAGCCGGGCTTGGTCCCGGCCGACGCCGAGCGCCGCCAGGACGGTGTCGCGGGCGGTCTCCCAGGCCGCGTCGGCGTCCGGCAGCTCGGCGCCGTCCGGGTCGGTCACCCAATCGTCGCCGATACGTGTGTTGAAGAAGTAGCGCGGCACGGTACAGGCTCCTGGACGCATCGGGGCTTCACGCAGGCGAAGCGGGATTTCGGAGCAAGACATGGTGAAGCGCAGCCGCGCCGCAACGCCGGGCGAGGCCGGCCAACTCGCGACGTGGTCGCCGCGCGCGGCGCTGACCACCGCACTCGTGCTCGCGTCGGTCGCGGGCGCCCGCGCGCAGCCGGCGGACGTTTCCGACGCGCGGGTGCTGGCGCTGGTGCGCGGGCACCGCACGCACGGCTTCGTCACCGTCGGCCAGAGCCTCGCCTACGCCGAGCGGGCCCGGCCCCAAAGCTTCCGGCTGGCGCGGGCCCGGGTCGAGCGGCGTGCGGGCGAGCCGTTCACCCGCGTCCGCCTCTGCTATTGGCTCCGCCCCGCCGGACGCCCGGCCGAGCCGGCTTGCGGGATCGACTACCTCGTCACCGACGGCCCGCCCCATGTCGAGGTCGCGGAGGCCTTCGGCGGCCTCGGCCGCGAACTCGAAGCCGGCCGCGAACGCTTCGTGCGCGCGCTGGACCGCGAACTCGACCTCCGGCGCGATCCGGCCGCGAAGGCGCTCGACGACGCGCTGGCGCCGTTCGACCCCTACGACCGCCGGTAGGGCGGACGCCATCGTCTTCACGCATCTCGCCACGTCTCCCGAACGGGAGAGGGGGGGCGCGCCGCGCCGTGCTCAGCGCGATCCTGGAAAGGTCACGCCCCTCATCCTGTCCTTCTCCCCCCGGGAGAAGGGACCCGCGCTTGAACTCCGGCCCCTGAGCGGGATCTGCGACCCCGGCCTCGCGGCGTCCGGCCGCGCTGCCGTCGTGGCCCCGCCCCCTATCTCCTAAAACATCGCAGGAGGACCGTTCCGTGCCCGACGAGACGCTGACCGTCTATTACGACGGGGCCTGCCCGCTCTGCCGGGCGGAGATCGGGCATTACCGCCGCTGCCGCGGGGCCGATCGCATCGCCTTCGTCGACGTGGCGCCCGACGGCGCGCCCCTCGGGCCGGACCTCGACCGGGCGGCGGCCCGCGCCCGCTTCCATGTCCGCGACGCCGACGGCCGGCTCCGGTCGGGGGCCGCCGGGTTCGCCCGGCTCTGGAGCGCGCTGCCGGGCTGGCGCTGGCTCGCGGGGCTCGCGCGGCTTCCGTTGGCGATGCCGCTGGCCGAGATCGCCTATCGCGCGTTCCTGCCGCTGCGTCCGCGCATCGCCCGCCTTCTGGTGCGCAACCGTTGAGAACCCGTCGCCGCGCTTGATCCCGTGGGCCGCGGCCGAGAAGGTAGGGCATGGCTCGCAACCGCATCCACCTGACCACCGACATCCTCGCCGACGCCCTGCACCGGCTCGGGATCGCGGCGGCCGCGGTCGATCGCGAGGCGTTGCGCCGGGCGTTGGGGCTCCCTGAGCAGGACGGGTTCGTCGAGGACGCCGCCGTGGCGGCCGCGCTCCGCGACGGCGACGCGCGGCGGGCCTTCACCGAGGGCGGCGTCGCGGCCCTGCGGCTCGCCCTGCCGGCGCTCCGGGCCGAGCCGGCGCGGGACGGCGCCCTCGCCTGGCATCTCCGGGTGAGCCTGCCGCTCCTCGACGACGGCCGCCTCGACCTGCGCCTCGACGCGCCGCCGGGCGAGGCGGCGGCCGAGATCCTGGAGGAGATGGCGCTCGGCAACGATCCGGCCTGGCGGCTCGACGACCTGCGGGCGGCGCTTGCCGAGACCGCGGCCGGGTTCGCGCGCACGCTCCACCGGACGGTGGCGCGCCTGCGCGACCAGATCCGCGACGACCTCCACGAGATCGGGGCGGACGCGCCCACCTACATCGCCCACCTCGACCGGTCGCTGCGCGCCCGCGTCTTCACGCCCTCCCCGAACCTCGCCCACGCGATCCTCGACACCCTGAAGACCGTGCGGACGCGGGCGAAGGTGGTGGCGCGCGAGGAATCCGGACGGCGGCGCCTGCGCGACCGGGTCGGGTTCGGCTCCTACATCGACAAGTTCGTGCCCGCCCGCCGGCTGAACCGGCGCATCGTCTTCCACATGGGCCCGACCAATTCCGGCAAGACCTACGCGGCGCTCGAAATGCTGGCGAAGGCGCCGACCGGGACCTACCTCGCGCCGCTGCGCCTGCTCGCGCTGGAGAACTACGAGGCCCTGCTGGAGCGGGGCCTGCGCGCCGGCATGGTCACCGGCGAGGAGATCCTGGGCGAGCCGGACCCGAGCCACACCGCGCGCACCATCGAGACCGCTGACCTGCGCCGCCCGGTCGAGGTCGCGGTGATCGACGAGATCCAGATGCTGTCCGACCCCGACCGCGGCTGGGCCTGGACCAACGCGCTGTTCGGGATTCCGGCGCGGACCGTGATCGTCTGCGGCTCGGACGACGCGCTCTCGCATGTCCGCCGAGCGGCGGAGGCCGCGGGCGAATCCCTCGACGTGGTCACCTTCGTGCGCAAGACCCCGCTGGTGGCGCTCGGTGAGCCCGTTCCGCTCGAATCCGTGCAGCCGGGGGACGCCGTCGTCGCCTTCTCGCGCCGGGCCGTGCACGAGAACCGCGAGGCGCTGGTGGCGGCCGGGCGCAGCGTCGCCACCATCTACGGCGCGCTCTCGCCGGAGGTGCGGCGGGCGGAAGCGCGGCGCTTCCGCGACCGCGAGGCCGAGGTGCTGGTCACCACCGACGCGATCGGCATGGGCCTGAACCTCGGGCCGCTCAAGCGCGTGATCTTCTCGGCCGTCGCGAAGTGGGACGGCACGGCGACCCGCCCGCTCACCAACCCCGAGATCCGCCAGATCGCGGGACGCGCCGGCCGCTTCGGACATCAGGACGAGGGCCACGTCTCGGCCACCGACGACGCCAGCCTCGGCCCGATCCGCGACGCGCTCGCCGGCGCGCCGACGGCGCCCGCCGCCGACACCCGCTTCTACGTCCGGCCGGACCTGATCGCGATCGAGGCGGCGGCGGCCGAACTCGGCACCGACGCGCTCGCCGAGGTGCTGACGCATTTCTCGCGCGCGACCTTCTACGACGGCTCCCCGTTCCAGCCCTCGGCGATGGAGGAGGCGCTGGAGGCGGCGCGGGCGGTCGACAAGGCGCACCTGCCGATCCGCGAGGCCTTCGCCTTCGCGGTCTGCCCGATCGACCGGCGCGACCCGGCCTCGACGGCCATGCTGGACCGCTGGGTCCAGGCGCGGGCGGCGGGCGCGCCCGTCGCGGCGTTGCGGGCCAACGTCGGCGGCGAGCTCGAATACCTGGAGCGGACGGTGAAGCTCGCCGCCGCCTACCTCTGGCTGGCGCGGCGCTTCCCCGACACGTTCGACGAGGCGGAGGCGACCAAGCTGCTGCGCGGCCGCGCCAACGCCGCCATCGAGCAGACCCTGCGCGAGACGGCTTCGTGCAACCTCGCGGCGCGGACCCGGCCGCGCGTGCCGGCCTGACCGCTGCGGCGTCCTCCCTCCCCTGCGGAGGCTTCCTGATTCACACAGGCCTGGTTCTGGCGGTTCGCTTTGCGCGCATCCGCTCGCCCCGCATGGATCTCGGGCTTGCCCGAGATCCGAACCTACCTGCCGAAATCGGGCAGGCCCGACTTCGGTGGGGGAGAGGGCTTTGCCGACCTCGTCGTCAGGCCTTCCTCCATGCGTGCACTCCTCTCCGTGGCCTTCCTGGCCATCGGCGTCGCCGTCGGCGGTGCCTTCC
>NZ_BPQG01000112.1 GCF_022179125.1 Methylobacterium cerastii | reverse complement strand
CCGCATCCGGTCGCGCCGGCCCGTCAGGATCTTGTGCGGGTAGGCCTGGTGCCCGACGTCCCACACGATCCGGTCGTCGGGCGTGTCGAACACGTGGTGCAACGCCACCGTCAGCTCGACCACCCCGAGCCCGGACCCGAGATGCCCGCCCGTCACCGACACGGTCTCGATCATCTCAGACCGAACCGCCTCCGCAACCGCCGGAAGGTCGCCCTCCGGCAACAAACGCAACGCAGACGTCTCAGACAAACCGTCCAAAATCGAGGGGGCCGGCATCGGGGGGGACTGCGTCACGGGTTCGGCCTCATCTCAAGTCTCGGACGGGGAGCGAGGGCGCAGGGCGCGCACGCTCCGCATCTCAGTCGACGTCCAGGGGTGCGACGCCTTCGGCGCGCCCGTCGGGTGTCAGGGTGATGCGCTGGATACGGGCCTCGGCCCGCTTCAGCAGCATCTCGCAGTGGCGCTTCAGCGCCTCGCCGCGCTCGTAGATCGTCACCGATTCGTCGAGCGCCACGTCGCCCTTCTCCAGGCGGCGGACGATGTCCTCGAGCTGCTCCAGCGCCTTTTCGAAAGGCATGTCGGCGGCGATCGCGGTCGCGTCGGGTCGGCTTTCGGTCATCCCTACAGGATCCTTTGGTGCGGTTCTAAGGCGGAGGCGGCGACCGCGACAACCCCGGGCACGATCAGGGTGGGGTGCGACCGGCGGTTTTCCGAGGCTGCGGCGACGTTTGCGCCACACCGGTACGGCGGCGGATCGGCCCGGTCAGCCGAGTTCGTAGCGGAACGGGACGCCCTCGAACGCGTCCGCGCCGCGGCCGATCGCGGCGATGGCGGCGACCATACGGCCGTCGCGGCCGAGCAGGCGGTCGGCGATCTCGACGAACAGGCGGTTCGGCGTGGCCGACGGCGAGGCGAGGCGCAAGGAAGCGGCGGCTTCCATTTCGTCGCGCGCCGGGTCGAGGGCGCAGGCGGCGATGTAGGCGGCCGCGGTCGAGCGGCTGATGCCGGCGTAGCAGTGGATCACCATCGGGTTCTCGCGCGGCCACGACGTGACGAAGTCGAGGATGGCGCGGACATGGTCCTCGGCCGGCAGCACGTAGCCGTCCGTGGCGACCGCGATGTCGCTGACGCCGACGACCGCGTGGCAGCCCTCGGCGATGCTCGCCGGCCGCGTCGGCGTCGCCGGCGGCGTGACAAGCGTCAGGACGTGGCTCGCCCCGGTCGCGGCGACGGTCTCGGTCAGGCGCGACAGGGGGCAGACGTGGAGCGTCGACATCTCGGGTCCGGGATTTCCGTCAGGTTTTGGAGGCGGTCGTCTGCAGCGCCGCGAAGTGGTCCAGGTAGCGGGCCTGGGCTTCGGCCGTCGGCCAGGGGTCGAGCAGGGCGAGGACGGGCTCGGGCAGGTCCTCGTGCCGGCCGAAATAGCGCGTCGCCTCGTCCGGCGCGAATCCGGCGAGGCGCACCGCCTCCGCGTGGGCGGCGACGCGGTCTGCGCGCTTGACCAGGCGTGCGAAGGCCGGCGTCGGGGCATCGAGGCCGAAGCGGCGACGGATCGCGGCGAGCAGGCGCCGCTCGACGCCCTTGTAGGCGTCGCCGATCGCCGCCTTGAGCGGGGAGATGATGTCGCCGACGACGTATTCGGGCGCGTCGTGCAGCAGCAGTTCGAGGCCCTGCTCCGGGGTGCAGGCCGGGAGGAGGTGGCGGCCGACCGCCTCGACCAGCAGCGAGTGCTGCGCCACGGAGAACACGTGCGGCCCGGCGGTCTGCCCGTTCCAGCGCGCTACGCGGGCGAGCCCGTGGGCGATGTCGGCCACCTCGATGTCGAGCGGGGAGGGGTCGAGCAGGTCGAGGCGACGGCCCGACAGCATCCGCTGCCAGGCCCGCGGCTGCACGGCGCTCAACGGTCCTCCTCCGCCAGCGCGGCGCAGGGCGCGTGGCGATGGCAGCCGACGAGGTGGTCGTTCACCATCCCCACCGCCTGCATGAAGGCGTGGACGATCACCGGCCCGCAGAAGGTGAAGCCCTGCGCCTTCAGGGCTTTGGCGATGCGACGAGACAAGTCCGTCTCGGTCTGGATCTCGCCTCGCGTCCGGGCAATGTCCTGAACCGGCTGACCCTCTGGCAGGTGGTTCCACAGGAACTTCGAAAATCCCGGCCCGCTCTCCTCGATCCGCAGCCAGGCGCGGGCGCCGGCGACGGTCCCGACGATCTTGGCGCGGTTCCGGATGATGCCGGTATCCTGCATCAGGCGCGCGACGTCGGCCTCGGTGAAGCGCGCGATGGCCTCGGGATCGAAGTCGGCGAAGGCGCGGCGGAAGCCGTCGCGGCGACGCAGGATGGTGATCCACGACAAACCGGCCTGGAAACCGTCGAGGATCAGCTTCTCGTAGAGCGCTCGCCCGTCGCGCTCGGGTACGCCCCACTCCGTGTCGTGATAGGCGACGTAGAGCGGATCGAGCCCGGCCCACCAGCACCGGGCGCAGCCGTCCGGGTGATGGATCAGGCCCTCGACCGGGTGGTGAGGCTCAGTGACGTGCGGTGCCTCGGCCATTCAGCCGGCCGCGGCGTCGGGCATCGCGAAGCTGGCGAAGGCCGGGCGCGCGACGGTGAGGACCTTGCCGTCGGCGTGCAGGGGCTCGCCCGCCGCGATCGCGTCGGCGAGCCGGTCGAGGCGCAGCATCGCCAGGCCGCGCCCGGCGGCTTGGCTTCCCGTCCGCCCGAGCACCTTGGCGCCGGCGGTGATCTCGGAGCCGGGCGCCGCCGCCTCGCCCTCGGGATAGGTCGCGGGCAGCATCCGGGTGCGGGCGGTGCCGCGGTGCTGCATCCGCGAGACAACCTCCTGGCCGACATAGCAGCCCTTGCGGAAGTCGACGCCGCCGAGCTGGTCCATCAACGCCTCGTGCGGGAAGGCGTCGCCGAGGGGGAAGTCGCGCCCGGCCTCGGGGACGCCGAGGGCGATGCGGTGGGCGTGGTAATCCGCCTCCGCCGCATCCGCGGAGAAGGCGCCGACGGCCGCGTAGAGCCGCGCGCCGAGGCCGTCCGCCCGCGCGTCGGCGACGGCGTCGACCTCGGCCGCGGTGGTGGCGCCATCCCAGGATGCGGCGATGGCGACGGTCGGGTCGACCGCGATCTCGACCTGGGCGCGCAGGCGGTAGAGCGTCAGGCGCTTGGCCAGGGCCGCCGCCTGCTCGGACGCGATGTCGAGGCGGAAGCCGCCGGGGATGGGCGAGATCAGGAAGTCGAACTGGATCTTGCCCTGCGGCGTCAGCAGGGCGCCGAGCCGGGCCTCGGCCTCGCCGAGGGTCTCGACGTTGCAGGTGATCACACCCTGGAGCAGGGCGGGGGCGTCAGGACCGGTGACGTGGACGAGGGCGCGGTCCGGCAGCAGGGCGATCGGCATGGCAGTTCCTTCGTCGGCGCCGCGAGGCCTCGCTCGGCGAGGTGAGGCCTTCCGGGCTGCGCGATTGCGCGAGGATGACGCGTGACATAAGCCGCCGGTGACCCGGCCTCAACCAAGGCGCTCGCGCAAGGCGTTTCCCATGGACAAGCCCTTCGACCTCGTCCTCTCCGGCGGCACGGTGGTGAACCAGGACGGCGCGCACCGGGCCGACCTCGGCATCCGCGACGGACGCATCGCGGCGATCGGCGACTTGGCGCAGGCGACGGTCGGCGAGCGGCAGGATTGCACCGGCCTGCACCTACTGCCGGGCGTGATCGACACGCAGGTGCATTTCCGCGAGCCGGGCCTCGACCACAAGGAGGACCTGGAATCCGGCTCGCGCGCCGCGGTGATGGGCGGCGTGACCGCGGTGTTCGAGATGCCCAACACCAACCCGCTCACCACCAGTGCCGCCGCGCTCGCCGACAAGGTGTCGCGCGCGCACCACCGGATGCATTGCGACTTCGCGTTCTGGGTCGGCGGCACCCACGAGAACGTCGGCGCGCTCGCCGAGCTGGAGCGGCTGCCGGGGGCCGCCGGCATCAAGGTGTTCGTCGGCTCCTCCACCGGCTCGCTGCTGGTCGAGGACGACGCGGGCGTGCGCGCCATCCTCAAGGCGATCCGCCGCCGCGCCGCGTTCCATTCCGAGGACGAGCCGATGCTGCGCGCGCGCAAGGACCTGCGGGTCCCCGGCGACCCGGCCTCGCACCCGGTCTGGCGCTCGCCCGAGGTGGCGATGCAGGCGACCCGGCGGCTGGTGGCGCTGGCGCGCGAGACCGGCGCCCGCATCCACATCCTGCACATCTCCACCGGCGACGAGATGGACTACCTCGCCGACCACAAGGACGTGGCGAGCGTCGAGGTGACGCCGCACCATCTGACGATCAACGGCGACGAGGCCTATGCGCGCCTCGGCACCCTCGTGCAGATGAACCCGCCGGTGCGCGGCGAGGCGCATCGCCGGAAGATCTGGTGGGGCCTGGAGCAGGGCGTCGCCGACATCCTCGGCTCGGACCACGCGCCGCACCAGCTGGACGAGAAGGCCAAGCCCTATCCGGATTCGCCGTCGGGGATGACCGGAGTGCAGACGCTGGTGCCGATCATGCTCGACCACGTGGCGGCCGGCAGCCTTTCGCTCGAGCGCTTCGTGGATCTCACCAGCGCCGGGCCCAAGCGCCTGTTCGGCATCGCGCGCAAGGGACGCCTCGCGCTGGGCTACGACGCCGACGTGACGGTGGTCGACCTCAAGCGCCGCGAGACCATCCGCAACGACTGGATCGCTTCGAAGAGCGCCTGGACACCCTACGACGGCAAGGTGGTGACGGGGTGGCCGGTCGGCACGGTGGTGCGCGGCGCCCGCGTGATGTGGGACGGCGTGTTGACCGAGCCGTCGCGCGGCGAGGCCGTTGTCTTCGAGGAAGCGCTGCCGCGGGCCTGAACCGTCAGGCCTCGGTGTCTAGGCCGACCCCTCGCATGGGCCTGAGATGGTTGGCCGGATGCCCGCGCCGAGGGCGAGCAACCGGCCGGTGGCGTCGATCGGACGTGCCCTCAGTGCTGGAGCGCGGTGGTGAAGGCGCCGCCGCGGATACGCTCGGGGAATCCCTCGGCGTAGCGGGCGGTGGCCTCCTCGCCATAGGTCATCACGAGTTCCTGGAAGGCCGCGAACAGGGCGGCCTGGGCCATGCAATCTCCGTCGAGGCCGTCGAGACAGCCTTCCGCGAACGCTTCGGACACGTAGCCCAGGGCGGCGCGCTTCTCGTCCACGTCGGCTTCGAACGGGGCGGTCTGAGTGCTGTTCTGCATGGCGATCGTATCCGTTGCGCGCGGGCTGGAGGCCCGGCGTACGGAGGGGATGATAGGCGGCTCATGGGTCCGCGACCAGCCGGGAATTGCGAAGCGGTTAACGCGACCGATCGAATACCGCGGTTTTCCCGGATGCTTCGCGGGTGTGGCCGGGCTGCATCATCCGCCGAAACGCCCGGCCAGCGCGTGCGACAGGCGCTCGCCTTCGGCGACGAAGCGGGCAGTCGCCTCGTGCGCCGCGGGGGTGCACACGCGATAGGTCGCGGCATAGCCGCGATAGCCGCGGTTGTAGGCCCCGGCGAGGCGGTCGCGTCGGCCGGGGGTGACGCCCTCGGCCTCGATCAGCGCCTTCATCCGGTTCGGCCACTCGGCGGCGTCGGCCCCCGCGCAGAGCCCGCGCAGGAAGGCGAGCGAGCCGATGATCTCGGACAGGCGCGTGAGGTCGCGGTCGTAGGGGGCGGCCTGCTCCGGAGGCGGGGCCGGCGGCTCTTTCTCGGCAGGTTTCGCGGCCGGGCGCGCCGCCGGGCGTTGCTGGGCGAGGGCCGGCGTGTGCGCGGCGGCGGCGAGACAGCCGAAAACCAAGAGGATCGTTCGCAGCGTGGCGATCATCCGCCCGAATGAGCCGCTTGGTGTCTTCCTACTCCCTGTCATCCCGGGCCTGCGCAGCAGAGCCCGGGATTCAGAGCCGCCGACAGCGCAAGCTGGATCACCATCCGCGGTTCTGGATCCCGGGCTCGCCTTAGGCGACCCGGGATGGCGAGGAGGGGACGACAACGGGGTTCGTGAAATCCGCACGTTCTGCGGCGAGTAGTGCGCGAAAGGCCTACCCGAGCGGTTGGACGGCTGCGGGACTGGGTCAACGGCGGCTGAAACCGTTTTCATCGGCCACCCGCCGACCGATAGGCCTCGACCTTCGCGAACGCGGCGGCGAGCGTGTCCGCGAGGCCGGGCGTCGTCTCCAGCTCCGCCAACTCCGCGCGGGTCGCCCAACGGACAGCGAGCGCTTCGGGGCCGGCCTCCGGCTCGCCGCCGCACCAGAGCGCCGCGTGCGGGTGGACGACGTAGTGGTGGCGCACGCGGCCGTCGGCCTCGCGCTGGATGATCTCGGTGGGCGGCAGCACGCCGACCATCTCGGCGTCGAGGCCGACCTCTTCCTTGAGTTCGCGCAGGGCCGCGTCGGCGATGGCCTCGCCGGCTTCGACGAGGCCGCCGGGCAGGGTCCAGACGCCGCGCATCGGTGCGTTGGCCCGCGCGGCGAGCAGCACGCGATCGTCGCGGATCACCGCGATCGACGCGCCGACGAAGGGGCGCAGCGGGAACAGGCGCGTCTCGGCCTCGCTCACGGCGTCGCCCCGTCCGGCGCGACCACGGCGACGCGGCCGTCGGACATCCCGACCAGGATGCGCGCCTGGCGCCCGCGGCCGAGCGCGGCGACGCCGAAGGCGGCAGGCGCAGGGAGCGCGATCCGCGCCCGCTCGCGGATGCCGCCCTTCAGCGAGACCAGGGCGAGCGCCGTGCCGTCGGCGCCGGGCAGGGCGAGGTCCGGCGCAGCCTTGTCCTCGCCCTCGACCGCGGCGGCGAGGTCGACGTCACCCGAACCTGCCGCATAGCCCGGGGCCTCGCCGTCGAGGGTGAAGGCGTCGGCGGCCGGACTCCACACTTGAAGCCGCCCGCCCTTCGCGAGGATGGCGGCGACCCGCGGCGACCCGGTGCCGGCGAAGTCGGCGACGGCCGCGATCCGCAGCGGCGCGCCGTCCTGCGGCGGCGTCCGCGCGGCGACCGACCAGTCGCCGATGCCGGCCCGGGCGACGAGCGCGAGGCCGGAAGCCTCGCCGCCCTGGAACGTCGCGGCGACGAAGGCGAGCTTGCCGGCGACCCGGACGGCGCGGGGCCGCGCGGCGGCGAAGGTCGCCTCCGGCCCGGGCGAGACCGTCACGGTCGAGACCGGCACAGGCTTCGGGTCGCCACCCATCGCCACCGGCTGGCGCTCCCGGATGGTGAGGCCAGCGGCCGCCGGCGTGGCGGTGCCCATCGCGCGGGTCGGCCCGGTGAGGTAGGCGCTGACGGCGCCCCACAGCGCGCGGCGCGAGCCGGGCAGGGCGCCGCGTGGCGTCTCGGCGGCGGCCAGGCCCTCGATCGCCTCGGCGCCGAGCAGCGTCGTGCGGATCGTGCCGTCGACGAGGCTGAGCGCCGCGCCGCCCTCCTTGCCCCAGACCACGATCAGCGGCGCGCTCTCCTCGTCGCCCGCCTCCGGCGCCGCCGCGTTCGCCGAGCGGGCCAGCGGGATCAGCCCGGAGGTCGCCACCGCCACCGCGACCTCGCTGCGCGGCCCGCGCATCGCGGTCGCCTGGAACGGCAGGCCGAGGATCGTAACCGCCGGCTCTGCGGCGGCGGGGGTGGCGGCGAAAACGAGAAGAAGGGACCAGCGGACCAGCCGGTCAGACATGCTGGCCGCCGTTGATGTGCAGCTCGGCGCCGTTCACGTAGGACGAGGCCTCGGTGCACAGGAAGTAGATCGCCTTGGCGACCTCGTCCGGGGTGCCGAGGCGCCGCTGCGGGATCTGCTCGACAAGCTTGTCGGTGCCGGGCGAAAGGATCGCGGTGTCGATCTCGCCCGGCGAGATCGCGTTGACGCGGACCCCCAGCGGACCGAAGTCGGCGGCCATCTCGCGGGTCAGGCCGGCGAGCGCCGACTTCGAGGTGCCGTAGGCCGCCCCGGCGAACGGGTGGACGCGCGATCCGGCGATCGAGGTGACGTTGACGATCGAGCCCTTGGCGCGGGCGAGCTCGTCGCGCAGGCCCTGGGCCAGCAGCACGGGCGCGAAGACGTTGACCTGGAACACCCGCTGCCACGTCGCGAAGTCGGTCGGCAGGGCGCCGAGGCGCTCGCCGTTCGGGCCCTTCGGCGAGATGCCGGCGTTGTTGACGAGCGCGTGCAGCAAGCCGCCCTCGTTCGCGAGCCGCTCGGCGACCTCGCGGACCCCGCGCACGGTGTCCGCGGCGTCAGCGAGATCGACCTGGAGGTGGTCCTCCGGCCCCATCTCCCACGGGCAGTTCTCCGGGAACGCGTGGCGCGAGCAGGTGATGACCCGCCATCCCGCGGCGGAGAAGCGCTTGACGGTGGCATGCCCGATGCCGCGGCTCGCCCCCGTGAGCAGCATGATGCGGCGGCGTTCGTTTCCGGGTGTGGCCAAGGCCGTGCCTCGCTTCCATTCGGGGCCGGCGCCGGGGCACCCCGGCGGGCCTCCGCATTGAGGCTCCGGTCTAAGCGCAGCGGTCTCGAAAATCCAGCGGCTTCGCCGCGCCGCAACACTGGCCGCGGCGCTTGACCGGCAGGACGTGGAGCGGGATCACCCAAGCCCCGCAGCCAGCACAGCCGGATCATCGCTCCATGCCGAACACGGCCCGCCCCACCGACCGGATGCCCGCGATCCCGGCGGCCAGCCTCACCCCGGCCCAAGTCGCGGCGTCGGACGCGTTCCTGGCCGCGCGGAAGGTGCCTGTCTTCGGCCCCTTCGTGCCGCTGTTGCGCAGTCCCGACCTGATGCTGCGCGCCAGCGAGATGGGCCTGTACCTGCGCTACGACAGCGTCCTGCCGTTCAAGATCAGCGAATTCGCGATCCTGATCGTGGCCCGCGAGTGGAGCCAGCAGATCGAATGGCAGATCCATCACCCGATCGCGCTGAAAGCCGGCCTCGATCCGGCGGTGGCGCAGGCGATCGCGGAAGGCCGCCGGCCGGACGGCATGTCGTCCGAGGAGGCCGCGGTCTACGCGTTCTCGACCGAGCTCCAGCGCAACAAGGCCGTGAGCGACCCGACCTATGCGGCGCTGGTCGCCCTCTACGGCGAGCAGGGGGCGATCGATCTCACCGGCATCAACGGCTATTACGCGCTGCTCGCCATGACGATGAACGTCGCCCGCACCGCGCTGCCCGAGGGCGTTGCGCCGCCGCTGCCGCCCCTGGTGCCGTAACCCGTCCCTACGGATAAAGCCGCGACCGGTCCCAGCCCTCGCCGTTGCGGGTGAAGCGGACGCGGTCGTGCAGGCGGTAGTCGCCGTTGCGCCAGAACTCCATCGCCACCGGCTCGATCCGGAAGCCGGTCCAGTTCTCCGGCCGCGGCACCGGCCCGTCCTCGTAGCGCGCCGACAGCTCCGCCACCTCCGCCATCAGCGCGTCGCGGCCCGAAAGCGGGCGCGACTGCCGGCTGGCGATCGCCCCGAGGCGGCTGTCGCGGTGGCGGCTGGCGAAGTAGGCGTCCGCCTCCTCGGCCGTCACCCGCGACACCGGACCGCGGACGCGGATCTGCCGCCGCAGGCTCTTCCAATGCAGCACGAAGGCGGCCTGCGGGTTGGCGGCCAGCTCCTCGCCCTTGGCGGATTCGACGTTGGTGTAGAACACGAAGCCGCGCGCGTCGTAGCCCTTCAGCAGCACCATCCGCACGTCGGGGAGCCCGTCCGCGCCGGTCGTCGCGAGCGCGATGGCGTTGGCGTCCTCGGGCTCGGAGGCGGTCGCCTCGGCCATCCAGGCCGCGAACAGGCCGAACGGGTCGTCGCTCAGGGTGAAGTCCGCGGCGTCCGGGACCGCATCATGTCCGCCCGACTCATCGATCTTTAACGCGTCCACGACTTAATCCTCCGTTGTGAGATCCGGGTCGGGGGGCACCGACGTTGGAGCACACTTACGCGCCATCTCGGCTGGGGTTCAGGGTCTCGGGTACAGGTGTAATGCGTCGTCCCGACAAGAAGGAAGTGGCCGCGGCGACGCCGCAGGCGGAGGCGTGTGCGAAGCGGATCGCGCCGGCGGCACTGGCCGCCTGCCTCGTCTCGATGCTCTGCGGCTGCAGCCAGCCGCTCCTGATCTTCCGCGCGGACGCCACCCCGGAGGCCAAGGCCGCGACGGTGGCCGACGAGCCGATCGTCACCGGCAGCATCAACCGGCGCCCGACGAGCTTCGGCTCGGACCTCGGCGAGGAGGATTGGCGCCGCGCCTACGCCGCGCTTGGGGTCGCCCTCGACCCGCAAGGCAACGGCAAGCCGGTGAAGTGGGACAACCCGGAGACCGCCTTGCGTGGCACGATCAACCCGACCGGGCTGCCCTACGTCGCCCAGGACCTGATCTGCCGCGACTTCCTCGCCTCGGTCATCGCGCCGAACAGCAGCCGCTTCGTGCGCGGCACCGGCTGCAAGCCCTCCGGCGGCGAATGGGAGCTGAAGCGGATCCGCACCGGCAAGGCTCCGTCGGACAAGGCACCGCCGGGCAAGAGCCACCTGGACAAGGGCCACACAGACAAGACGGGCTGAGCGCGACGCGCCCGGCGCTGCGTCCGGCAAGCCTTGCGCTGCGCTCGGCTTGACGTCGGCAACGCTTGCGCCGAGTCTCGCCGCCCCTACGTTGCGCAAGGGCAACAGGCCGCCCACATGCGGCCTGTATGGCCGCTGCTCCACAGCCGGCGCGAAACCACGAAACTCAAGAGACCGATGCGCAATCCCTACGAGGTGCTGGGCGTACCCAAGACCGCCGGCGAGGCCGAGATCAAGAAGGCCTATCGCAAGCTCGCCAAGACCTACCATCCCGACACCAACAAGGACGCCAAGGCGAAGGACCGCTTCGCCGAGGCGAACTCGGCCTACGAGATCCTCGGCGAGCCGGAGAAGCGCCGGCAGTTCGACCGCGGCGAGATCGATGGCGACGGCAAGCCGCGTGCGACCGGGTTCGAAGGCTTCGGCGGCGGCCGCGCGGGCGGGTTCGACTTCGGCGGCGCGCCCCGCGGCCGCGGCGGGCCGGCGGGCGGCATGGCAGGCGGCATGGGCGAGGACATCTTCTCGCACCTGTTCGGCGAAGCTTTTCGCGCGGGCGGTGCCGGGCCTGGCCAGCGCGCGCCGGCCCGCGGCGAGGACGTGGCGGCCGAACTCGGCGTGACCCTCGAGCAGATCGTCAGCGAGGAGAAGCTGCGGGTCGGCCTGCCGGGCGGGCGCGAGTTCGACGTGATGATCCCGAAGGGCGTCGTCGACGGGCAGACGATCCGCCTGCGCGGCCTCGGCTCCCCCGGCGGCCCGCGCGCGGAGCCCGGCGACGCCCTCCTGACGATCCGCGTGCTGCCGCATGCCCGCTTCACGGTGGACGGCGCGGACGTGCGAACCACGGTCGACCTGCCGCTGGAGGATGCGGTGCTCGGCGGCGCGATCCGGGTGCCGACGCTCACCGGTGCCGTCGAGATGAAGATGCCGCCGATGACCTCGTCCGGCCGCACCTTCCGCCTGCGCGGCAAGGGCCTGCCGAAGAAGGACGGCACCCGCGGCGACCTGTTCGCGACGACCGCGATCCAGCTGCTGGCGGACGACGCGGGCCTGACCGAATTCGTGAAGGGCCGACGGACCGCCCGTGCCGAATAGCCGGCGGCGCTCCGGGCGGGTTCGCCGGACTTCCGTCCCCGGCGCGCCTCCGCTAAGGATGCCACCGGCGCGACCGCCGCCCCGTAGCGCGGGGTGGCCCGGAGTCCCGGGTGCCAGAGCGAAATTTCGGGTGTGGCATGGCGGCTTTCGACGCAACGGACGAGCAGGGCGCAGGCGCCAGGGACGGTGCGAAAGGCAGCAACCTGCTCGCGGGCAAGCGCGGCCTCGTGCTCGGCGTCGCCAACAACCGTTCGATCGCCTGGGGCATCGCCAAGAGCGCGCATGCTCATGGCGCAAAGCTCGCCTTCACCTACCAGGGCGACGCCCTGAAGAAGCGCGTCGAGCCCTTGGCCCGCGAGCTCGACGCCCACGTCGTCGGCCATTGCGACGTCACCGACCCGGCCTCGATCGACGCGGTGTTCGCCGCGACCGCCGAACTTTTTCCGGAGGGGATCGACTTCGTCGTCCACTGCATCGCCTTCTCGGACAAGGACGAGCTGACAGGCCGCTACGTCGAGACCACGGAAGCGAACTTCACCAAGTCGCTGATGATCTCGTGCTACTCGTTCACGGCCGTCGCCCAGCGCGCCGAGAAGATCATGCCCAACGGCGGCTCGCTGCTGACGCTGACCTATTACGGCGCCGAGAAGTGGATGCCGCACTACAACGTCATGGGCGTCGCCAAGGCCGCCCTCGAAGCCTCCGTGCGCTACCTCGCCGCCGACCTCGGCCCGTCGAACATCCGCGTCAACGCGATCTCGGCCGGCCCGATCAAGACGCTGGCCGCCTCCGGCATCGGCGACTTCCGCTACATCCTCAAGTGGAACGAGTACAACGCGCCCCTACGGCGCACGGTGACGATCGGCGAGGTCGGCGAGACCGCCTCCTACCTGATCTCCGACATGTCCCGCGGCATGACCGGCGAGATCCTCCACGTCGACGCCGGCTACCACGTGGTCGGCATGAAGAACCCCGAGGCGCCGGACCTCAGCCTCGACAAGGATTGAGGTTCAGGCTGACGTTGTCGGCGAACGCCTGTTCCTGATCTTTCGCACCTCAATCCGGCACGGTCATTTCCGCGACGCCCGCTTGCGCCTCGGGAAATCGCGGGTCCATCGCCTCCAGCGTGTCCGCGATGGTGCGGGCGATGATGAGGTTACGGAACCACTTCCGGTTGGCGGGCACCACGTACCAGGGCGCGTGCGGCGTCGAGCACCGGGTGAGCGCATCCGAGAAGGCCGTCTGGTAGGCGTCCCAGGACTTGCGCTCGACGAGGTCGGCCGGATCGAACTTCCAGTGTTTCTCGGGGTCTGCGATCCGCGCCTCGAGGCGCTCCTTCTGCTCGTCCTTCGAGATGTGGAGGAAGAACTTGAGGATGTGGGTGCCGGATTCGGTGAGTAGGCGCTCGAAGTCGTTGATCAGGCCGTAGCGCGCCTGCCAGACCGGCTCCGGCACGAGGTCCTTCACCCGCACCACCAGCACGTCCTCGTAATGGCTGCGGTTGAACACGCCGATCATGCCGCGCGCCGGGGTGCGCTGGTGATAGCGCCACAGGAAGTCGTGGTCGCGCTCCTCGATCGAGGGCACCTTGAACGAGGCGACGCTGCAGCCCTGCGGGTTCACCCCCTCGAAGACGGCGCGGATGGTGCCGTCTTTGCCGCCTGTGTCGATCGCCTGGAACACCACGAGCAGGCTGCGCTGGCGCTCGGCGTAGAGTTTTTCCTGCAGCGCCTGAATCCGCGCACGCTCGGTCGCCAGCGCAGCCTTCGCCCAATCCTTGTCGAGGCTGCCGTCGGCGTTCGCGTCGACCTCCGCCAGATCGAAACGGCGCCCCGGGGCGACGGTGACGATCCCGTCCGCCGCCGCGACCGGGGCCGGCAAGTGGGCGGCGACCAGCGCCGGAGCGGTCCCGGCGATCTCGCTGGTCGCCGCGGCCCACAGGGACGAGGACGGCGCCTTGCGCCGCGCGGCGGCGGCGGAACGGTCCGGCGAGTTTGTCACACCGGTCGTCCCCGCCTTCTGGCGCTCATCCGTCTTGCGGTGCTTCTTGCTCATGGACAGACCTTCTACCGGCCGATCGCCTTCCGGCCTAGATCGGGCACCCGCTTTGCATGCGGGGCGACCCGAGCCCCACAAGACCGCCACTGCCCGATGGACCGCGCCGCCATGACCGCCCCCCTTCCGCGAGACCGCCGTCACGGACGTCACGGGTGAGTGCACCGATCGGGACCGCCGGAGCGTGAAGCCCATTTCGACGATCTACTTCATCCGGCACGGCCAGACCGATTGGAACGCGGAAGGCCGCCTGCAGGGTCAGCGCGACATCGCCTTGAACGCCGTCGGACAGGTCCAGGCCGCCGACGCGGCGGATCGGCTCGCGGCGCTCGCGGGCGAGCGCATCGCCGAGGCCGAGTTCATCGCGAGCCCGTTGCTGCGCACGCGGCGGACCATGGAAATTTTGCGCGACCGCCTCGGCCTCGCGCCCGCCGGCTACCGCAGCGATCCCCGCCTGATGGAGATCGACTTCGGGTCCTGGGAGGGGCAGACCTGGGCCGAGATCCGCCGACGCGATCCCGGCGGCGCCAGCGCGCGCGACCGTGACCGCTGGGGCTACCGTCCGTCCGGCTCCAGCGCGGAGAGCTACGCGATGCTGACCGAGCGCGTCGCGCCGGTCTTCGCCGACCTCGGGCGGTCGACCGTGGTGGTCGCCCACGGCGGCGTCGCCCGCGCGATGTTGGTCGCGCTCGGCCATCTCGACATCAAGGCCGCCCCCCGCATCGCCGTCCGCCAGGGCGCCGTGCTCGTGGTGGACGCGGCCGGATGGCGCTGGGCGTGAGATTTCGTATTCGTCATTCAAGACCCGTTCAAGGGTGAGGTATACACCCGGGCGTCGGGGCCGGTTCGCAGGGTCCCGTCCCGGTCGGCGGACTGCCTCGATAACGGCACGATCCGGCGTCAGGAACGCGCTCCGATCGCCGGCCGGTTGCGCATGCGAGATAGACGGGAAGCCGGCTTCACGAGGGAGCCGGAAGCGGAGCATTCGATGAGTAGCCTCGGCGAGATGATCCGGCCCGATGCGGACCGGCACCCCGGGGCGACCGCATCCGACCGCGCCGTGCTGCACGGCCCGGTCCGCCCGGACTTGATCCGCGACGAGGTGCTGGGCGAGATCTTCGCCGAGACCGCGCGCGCCCGGCCGGACCATCCGGCGCTGATCGACGGCGCGGCGACCGATTCCGCCGGCCGGCATCCGCACGTCACCTATGCCGAGGTCTTCGCCCGCGCCGGACGGATCGCCGCCGCGCTCGCGCGCCGCGGGATCGGGCCCGGCGACGTGGTCGGCCTGTGGATGGCCCGCGGGCCGGACCTGCTCACCGCGCAGGTCGGCATCACCCTCTCGGGTGCCGCGTGGTTGCCCTTCGACGCCGAGGCACCCGCCGACCGCGTCGCGGTCTGCCTCGAGGACGCCGCCGCGAAGGCCCTGCTGGTCTCGGCCGCGCTGGCGCCGGGCGCGCCCGCCGTCGCCCCCGCCCTGACCCTCGACGCCCTGCTCGCGGACACGCCGGCGGACGCGGCGGCGCCGGACCTCCGCGCCGCCGGGCTGACGCCACAGCACCCCGCCTACCTGATCTACACCTCCGGCTCGACCGGCGTGCCGAAGGGCATCGTCATCAGCCACGCCAACATCTGCCACTTCCTGCGTTCGGGGAACGCGCTCTACGGGATGGCGCCGGACGACGTGGTGTTCCAGGGCGCCTCGGTCGCCTTCGACCTGTCGATGGAGGAGATCTGGGTCCCGTACCTCGTCGGCGCGACCCTGTTCGTGGCGAGCCCCGCGATGATGGGCGACGTCGAATCGCTGCCCGGGATCATCGCGAGGGCCAACGTCACGGTGATCGACACCGTGCCGACGCTGCTCGCGATGATCACCGGCGACCTTCCGAGCGTGCGCCTGATCCTGCTCGGCGGCGAGGCGCTGCCCGAGCCTCTGGTCGCGCGCTGGGCGACGCCGACGCGAAAACTGTTCAACACCTACGGGCCGACCGAGGCCACGGTGGTGGCGACCGCCGCCGAGATGCGTCCGGGCGTGCCCGTCACCATCGGCGGGCCGATCGCGAACTACTCGGTCTACGTTGCGGGCGAGGATCTGCGCCTGCTCGGGCGCGGCGAGCCGGGCGAGTTGCTGATCGGCGGCCCCGGCGTCGCGAAGGGCTACCTGCAGCGGCCGGAACTCACCGCGGACAAGTTCATCGCCAACCCCTACGCTTCGGACGGCGCCGACCCGTTGCTCTACCGCTCGGGCGACGCGGTCTCTCTCGATGCCGCCGGCAACATCCTGTTCCACGGTCGCATCGACGACCAGGTCAAGATCCGCGGGTTCCGGGTCGAGCTCGGCGAGATCGAATCGCGCATCCAGGCGCAGGCAGGCATCAACCAGGCGGCGGTGGTGCTGCGGAGCGAAGACGGCGTCGACCGGCTCGTCGCGTTCCTCGTGCCCGAGCGCGGCCACGCCTTCGACCGGGCGGCCTTGCGCCGGACGCTGGCCGAGCAGATGCCACCTTACATGGTGCCCGGCCATTTCGAGACGGCCGAGGTGCTGCCGCGCCTCACCTCCGGCAAGGTCGACCGCAAGGCGCTGCGCGTCGCGCCGCTGACCGTCGTCGAAGCCGACGGCGAGCAGGAGCCGCCGGAGAACCAGACCGAGGCGGCCCTGCTGGCCGCCGCCAAGCAGGTCTTCGGCAACCAGCCGATCGCCCTCGACGGCGACTTCTTCACCGACCTCGGCGGCCACTCGCTGCTCGCCGCCCGCTTCGTCGGGGCGGTGCGCGAGGCGCCGGCGCTCGCCGGCATCACGCTGCAGGACGTCTACCGCGAGCGCACCCTGCGCCGGATCTCGGACGCGCTGATCGCGCGGACCGGCGGTGCCGGCATCGAGACCGCGATCCGCGACCTCGCCTTCGTGCCGCCGCCGCTCCTGCGCCGCGCGCTGTGCGGGCTGGCGCAGGCGGTGGCCCTGCCGTTCGTCATCGCGCTCGCGACCTCGCAGTGGCTCGGCATCTTCGTCACCTACCTGCTGCTCACCGGCGGCGGCCTCGGGTTTTTCGGTGAGCTCGGCGTGCTGCTCCTCGTCTACGTGGCGATCAACGCCGTGACGGCGACGATCGCGGTCGCCGCCAAGTGGCTGGTCCTCGGGCGGACCAAGCCCGGCCGCTATCCGCTCTGGGGCGCCTACTACTTCCGCTGGTGGCTGGCGCAGCGCCTGGCGCCTCTGGTCCACATCAAGTGGCTGCAGGGCTCGCCCGCCATCGCCGTCTACCTTCGGCTGATGGGCGCGAAGGTCGGCCGCGACACCCTGATCTCCGATATCGATATCGGCGCGCCCGACCTGCTCATCATCGGCGACGGCGCGTCGCTCGGCGGCCGCCTCGTCATCGCCAACGCCGAGATCGTCGGCAACGAGCTCGTGATCGGGCGGGTCGAGATCGGCCGCGACGTGGCCGTCGGCACGTCCTGCGTCATCAGCCACGACACGGTGATCGGCGACGCGGCCGAGATCGCCGACCTGACCACGATTCCGGCCGGCACCCGCGTCGGCGCCGCCGAGAGCTGGGACGGCTCGCCCGGCCGCAAGGTCGGGATGGCCGACGGCTCGGACCTGCCCGGGCAGGCCCCGGCCTCGGCCCGGCGCCGAACCGGCTTCATGGCAATCTACGTCCTGCTGCTCGGCGCCATCCCCGCCGTCGGCCTGCTGCCGATCTTTCCCGCGTTCTTCCTGTTCGACCAGATTTCGGATTCGCTGTCCGACTTCACCGACGTCGATTACCACTGGTACCTGCCGCTGCTGACGTGGCCGACGGCCATGCTGATGACCGCGGGCACGGTGCTGCTCATCGCCGGCATCCGCTGGATCGTGCTGCCGCGTCGGCGCTCGGGCACCTACTCGATCTGGTCGGGCTTCTACCTGCGCAAGTGGTCGGTGGCGCTCGCCGCCGAGGTGACGCTGGAGACGCTCTCCTCGCTCTTCGCCACCGTCTACATGCGGGCGTGGTACCGCCTGATGGGCGCCCAGATGGGGGAGGGGGCCGAGATCTCGACCAACCTCGGCAGCCGCCACGACCTCGCCGAGGTCGGCAGCCGCAACTTCATCGCCGACGAGGTGGTCTACGGCGAGGAGGAGATCCGCCGCGGCTGGATGCACCTCCATCCGGCCCGCACGGGCGCGCGGGTCTTCGTCGGCAACGACGCGGTGGTCCCGCCGGGCGCCGACATCCCCGACGACGTGCTGATCGGCATCAAGTCGAAGCCGCCCGCCAACGCCGAGATGGCGCCGGGCGACACCTGGTTCGGCTCGCCGCCGATCAAGCTGCCCTCGCGCCAGCGCGTCGACGTCGGCACGCTCGCCCAGACCTACGAGCCGGGCACGCTGGTGAAGCTCCGCCGCGGCGTGTTCGAGGCGTTCGCGACCTCGTTCTCACCGATGCTCTACATCACCCTCGCGATCACCGCGATCGATTGGTACTTCTACCCCAACATCCTCGAGCGCGATTGGAGCGGGCTCGCGATCAGCTTCGTCACCGTCAGCGTCGTGATAACGCTGATCCAGTCCGCCGCCGTCATCGCCATGAAGTGGGTCCTGATGGGGGTGTACCAGCCCGGCATGCAGCCGATGTGGTCGTGGTGGGCGATGCGCACCGAGGCGATCGCCGTCGCCTATTGGGGCCTCGCGGGCAAGGTGCTGCTCGAGCACCTTCAGGGCACGCCGTTCCTCCCCTGGGCGTTGCGGCTGTTCGGCGTGAAGGTCGGCGAAGGGGTGTGCATGCTCACCACCGACATCACCGAGTTCGACTGCGTGACGATCGGTGACTTCGCCACCATCAACCGCACGGCCGCCCTGCAGACCCACCTCTACGAGGACCGGATCATGAAGGTCGGCCGCGTCGTGATCGGCCGGGGCGTCTCGGTCGGCGCGTTCTCGACGGTGCTCTACGACACCAAGGTCGGCGACTACGCCCGGCTGCGCCCGCTCACCATCGTGATGAAGGGCGAATCGATCCCCGCCCATTCGGAGTGGGAAGGCGCGCCGGCCGTGCCGGTGGTGCAGACGGCGCCGTCCGATCGGGCGGCGGCTTGAGCCACGAATCGAAAAGGGCAGGCCGCCGTTTCGGCGCCTGCCCTTTTCGTTTGCCGCAAAATGCCGCTCGGCTCAGACCGCGTCTTCCTTCCGGCCGAGGCGCTTGTCGAGGTAGGTGTCGACCGTCTGGGTCAGCTCGTCGACCTTGCCGTCGAAGAAGTGGTTGGCGCCCTCGACCATCTGGTGCTCGATGATGACGCCCTTCTGGGTCTTCACCTTCTCGATCACCGGCATCACCTCACGCGCCGGTGCCACGCGATCCTCGGAGCCGTGCACGAACAGGCCCGAGGAGGGGCAGGGGGCGAGGAAGGTGAAGTCGTAGCGGTTGGCCATCGCGGCGATCGAGATGAAGCCCTCGATCTCGGGGCGGCGCATCAGCAGCTGCATCCCGATCCACGAGCCGAAGGACACGCCGGCGATCCAGCACGACTTCGCCTCGGGGTTGACCGACTGAACCCAGTCGAGCGCGGCGGCGGCGTCCGACAGCTCGCCCGATCCGTGGTCGAAGGCGCCCTGGCTGCGGCCGACGCCGCGGAAGTTGAAGCGCAGGGACGCGAAGCCGCGGTTCGCGAACGTGTAGAAGAGGTTGTACACGATCTGATTGTTCATCGTGCCGCCGAACTGCGGATGCGGGTGCAGCACGATCGCGATCGGCGCGCCCCGCTTCTTGGGGGCCTGATAGCGACCCTCCAGTCGGCCGGCGGGACCGGTGAAGATGACCTCGGGCATAGTTCCTCGACTCCTGTGGCCGTGCCGCGTGGGTGTGCCCGCCGCGATGGCCGTGTACGCCTCAGCCTGAGCGGTCCGCGCGACCGCCTTGACTCGTCCCGCGCCGGACGTAAAAGCGCTCTTAGAATAATTCTAGGCGATTAGAAATATTCTAAACAACGCGGCTGCGGGCGTTTCCCCGACCAGCCCGGAAGCGCCGCTCGGCGCTTCGAAACCGTGTCGTCGGCGCGGCTTAGCACGCCGACCCGGTGCCAAAGCAAGGAAATGTCGCATCTTTCGGCAGTCGGAGATCGGATGACAGCAGACCGCGCCTATCTCGACCACAACGCCACGTCTCCGGTCCGTCCGGCGGTGTCGCAGGCGGTCGCGCGGGCGCTGTCGCTTCCGGGCAACCCGTCCTCCGTTCACGCCGAGGGGCGTGCGGCGCGGGCGATGCTGGAGGAGGCGCGGGAACGCGTCGCGCGACTCGTCGGGGCGACGCCGCCGCAGGTGACCTTCACCAGCGGCGGCACGGAAGCCGCCAACGCCGTGCTGTCCGGCGCGCTCCGCCGCCGGGGCCGCCCGGCGCCGACGCGGCTGCTGGTCGGCGCAACCGAGCACCCCTGCGTCACCGCGGGGCACCGCTTCCCGGCGGACGCCGTCGAGGTGCTGCCGGTGCTGGCCTCCGGCGTGATCGATCTCGACGCGCTGGCCGCCCGCCTCGCCGCGTTGCGCGACGCGGACGTGCTCGTCTCGGTTCACGCCGCCAACAACGAGACCGGCGTGGTGCAGCCGATCTCAGACGTCGTCGCCCTGGCGCGGTCGCATGGCCGCGCCCTGGTGCACAGCGACGCGGTGCAGGCCGTCGGCAAAATCCCGCTCGATGTCTCAGCACTCGGGCTCGATGCGCTGACCCTGTCGGGCCACAAGTTCGCCGCGCCGAAGGGCGTCGGCGCGTTGGTGCTGCGCGACGACGTCCAGCTCGACGCGGCCTTCGTCCGCGGCGGCGGGCAGGAGGCGCGGCTGCGCTGCGGCACCGAGAACCTTCCCGGCATCGTCGGGATGGGCGAGGCGGCGGAGATCGCGCGCAACGCCCTCGACGCGGACGCGCTGCGCCTCGCGACGTTGCGCGACGCGCTCGAAGATGCGGTCCTCGCCCGCGCGCCCGACGCCGTGGTGTTCGGCCGCGGCGCCGCGCGGTTGCCGAACACCCTGTGCTTTTCGGTGCCTGGGGTCGATGCGCCGACCGCGTTGATCGCCTTCGATCTCGCCGGCGTGGCGGTGTCGTCGGGCTCGGCCTGCGCCTCCGGCAAGGTCGCGCGGTCGCCGGTTCTCGCCGCGATGGGCGTGAGCCCTGCGTTGGCCACAGGGGCGCTCCGCGTCAGCCTTGGCTGGAATACGGGGGAGGGCGACACTGCGCGCTTCCTCGGAGCCTTCGAACGGGTCGTCGAGACCCTATATAGACGGCGAGGGTTGGCGGCCTGAGGGCCGCGCCTGCGCCATCGCACATGGAAGCCCCCGGTCCTTGAAACCGGCGACGCTTAGGAGACGCTGATGCCTGCCGTGCAGGAAACCATCGATCGGGTCCGCTCGATCGACCTCGACCAGTACAAGTACGGCTTCGAGACCACCATCGAGATGGAGAAGTCCGAGAAGGGCATCTCCGAGGACGTGGTGCGCTTCATCTCCGCCAAGAAGAACGAGCCGGAGTGGATGCTCGCGTGGCGCCTGGACGCCTACAAGCGCTGGCAGACCATGCAGGAGCCGGACTGGGCGCGGGTCGCCTACGACAAGGTCGACTACAACAACATCTACTACTACGCCGCGCCGAAGCGCCCGGCGGCGATGTCGCTCGACGAGATCGATCCCGAGATCCTGAAGACCTACGAGAAGCTCGGCATCCCGCTTCGCGAGGTCGAGGTTCTGGAGGGCATCGCCCCCGAGCGTCGCGTCGCGGTCGACGCGGTGTTCGACTCGGTCTCGGTGGCCACCACCTTCAAGGCCGAGCTGTCGAAGGCCGGCGTGATCTTCATGCCGATCTCCGAGGCGATCCGCGAGTATCCGGACCTCGTCAAGAAGTACCTCGGCTCGGTCGTGCCGGTGACCGACAACTTCTTCGCGACGCTGAACTCGGCGGTCTTCTCCGACGGGTCGTTCGTCTACATCCCGCCGGGCGTGCGCTGCCCGATGGAGCTGTCGACCTACTTCCGCATCAACGAGCGCGACACCGGCCAGTTCGAGCGCACGCTGATCATCGCCGACAAGGGCTCCTACGTCTCGTATCTCGAGGGCTGCACCGCCCCGAAGCGTGACGACAACCAGCTGCACGCGGCGGTCGTCGAGTTGGTCGCCCTGGACGACGCCGAGATCAAATACTCGACGGTCCAGAACTGGTACCCCGGCGACAACGAGGGCAAGGGCGGCATCTACAACTTCGTGACCAAGCGCGGCGATTGCCGCGGCGCCCGCTCGAAGATCTCGTGGACGCAGGTCGAGACCGGCTCGGCGATCACCTGGAAGTACCCGTCCTGCATCCTGCGCGGCGACGAGTCCCGCGGCGAGTTCTACTCGATCGCGGTGTCGAACGGCATGCAGCAGGTCGATTCCGGCACCAAGATGATCCATCTCGGCAAGAACACCACCAGCCGGATCATCTCGAAGGGCATCTCGGCCGGCCGCTCGCAGAACACCTATCGCGGGCTCGTCTCGGCGCACAAGAAGGCGTCGAACGCGCGCAACTTCACCAACTGCGACAGCTTGCTGATCGGCGACCAGTGCGGGGCGCACACTGTGCCCTACATCGAGTCGAAGAACGCGAGCGCGGTGTTCGAGCACGAGGCCACCACCTCGAAGATCTCCGAGGACCAGAAGTTCTACTGCCTCCAGCGCGGCCTCTCCGAAGAGGAGGCGACCGCGCTGATCGTCAACGGCTTCGTCCGCGACGTGCTGCAGCAGCTGCCGATGGAGTTCGCGGTGGAGGCCCAGAAGCTGATCTCGATCAGCCTCGAAGGCTCGGTCGGCTGACGCGCCTCGGCCAGACGCTTTGAAATGCCCTCCCCCTTACGGGGGAGGCGCCCTTCGCGCCGACGAAGCGCGGGATACGAATTCTTACGGGACTAAGCCAACATGCTCGAAATCAAGAACCTCGTCGTGCAGATCGAGGACAACCGCATCCTCAACGGCCTGAACCTCACAGTGAACGACGGCGAAGTCGCCGCGATCATGGGGCCGAACGGCTCCGGCAAGTCGACGCTCTCCTACGTCATCGCCGGCAAGGAGGACTACGAGGTCCTCGACGGCGAGATCCTGCTCGACGGCCAGAACGTGCTGAAGATGGGCGCCGACGAGCGCGCAGCCGCCGGCGTGTTCCTCGCCTTCCAGTACCCGCTGGAAATCCCCGGCGTCGGCACGATGACCTTCCTCAAGGCCTGCCTCAACGCCCAGCGCCGCGCCCGCGGCGAGGCTGAGATCGCCACGCCCGACTTCATCCGGAAGGTCAACGCGGCCGCCGAGAAGCTCGAGATCAACAAGGACATGCTCCGGCGCGCCCTCAACGTCGGATTCTCTGGCGGCGAGAAGAAGCGCATGGAGATCCTGCAGATGGCGCTGCTGCAGCCGAAGTTCTGCGTGCTCGACGAGACCGATTCCGGCCTCGACATCGATGCGCTGCGCATTGTCTCCGAGGGCGTGAACGCGCTACGCGCGGAAGGCCGCTCGTTCCTGGTCATCACCCACTACCAGCGCCTGCTCGACTATATCGTGCCCGACACCGTCCACGTCATGTCGAAGGGCCTGATCGTGAAGACCGGCGGCAAGGAGCTCGCCAAGGAGCTCGAGGCGTCCGGCTACGCCGAGTACCGCACCAACGAGGCCGCGTAAGCCAATGGCCGACATCGCCAACCTCCGCACCTCGGCCGAGACCGGTCTCTCGACCCTGTTCGAGACCGCCCGCAAGGGCTTCGGCAGCGATAAAGCGATCGACCGCGAAGAGGCGTTCCGCTTCTTCGAGGCGGCCGGGCTGCCGAGCCGCCGCGTCGAGGCGTTCAAGTACACCGATTTGCGCGCCGCGATGCAGGAAGCCGCGCCGCCGGCCGACGCACCGTCCCTCGACGTGGCCAAGGCCGCCGTCGCCTCCGCGACCGCGTTCTCGGCGATCGAGGCGGTACGCCTGACCTTCGTCAACGGGCACCTGATCCGCGAGCTGTCGGACCTCGATCGCGTCCCGGCCGGCGTTTCGGTGTCGCCGTTGAACGACGCCCTCAGCCAGGGCGATGCGCGCCTCAAGAACCTCGCCCCCGTCGCGCAGGCGCGAGAGAACCCGATCTACCAGCTCAACACGGCCTTCCTCGCCGACGGCGCGCTGATCTCGGTGGAGGCCGGCGCCAAGGTCGAGACCCCGCTGCACCTGCGCTTCGTCGGCGCCGGGACCGAGGGTTTCTCGACCGCGACGCGAGTGCTGGTCGAGGTCGCCGACGGTGCCGAGTTCACCCTGCTGGAGACGCATGAAGGGCCGAACGGGCTGACCTACCAGCCCAACGACGCCCTGGACGTGCATGTCGGCAAGCATGCCGCCTTCCGGCACGCGCGCATCAACCGCGAGGGCGACAAGGCGATCGCCCTGTCGACGATCAGCGTCCGGCTCGACGACGAATCGCGGTTGGAGACCGTGAACCTCGTTACCGGCGCGGTCCTGTCGCGCCATCAGATCTTCATGCACGTCGCGGGTGAGAACGTGAACGCCGTCGTCAACGGCGCCACGATGCTCGGCAACGGGCAGCTTGCGGATTCGACCCTGCTCGCCGACCACGCGGCGGTCGGCGGCGTCGGCCGCGAGATGTTCAAGACGGTGATCGACGGGGACGCCACCGGCGTGTTCCAGGGCAAGATCATTGTCCGCCAGATGGCGCAGAAGACCGACGGCAAGATGAAGTCGGATTGTCTGCTCCTCTCCGACGAGGGGCAGATGATGAACAAGCCGGAGCTGGAGATCTTCGCCGACGACGTCGCCTGCGGCCACGGCGCCACATGCGGCGCCCCGGACCAGGATCTCCTTTTCTACCTCATGGCCCGCGGCCTGCCGAAGCCGATCGCCGAGAGCCTGCTGGTGCAGGCCTTCGTCGGCGAGGCGGTGGAATCTGTGACCCACGAAGGTGCACGCGCCGCGCTGATCGGCGAGATCGAGGCGTGGCTCGCGTCGCGGGGGTGAACCCTTCGCGTCGCGGTATCCCTCCCCGCCCTTTTCTGGAGGGGGCCGCCTTGGCGACTCTCGCAGGAGAACTTCAGCGCATCCGGTGGCTTCCGAAAGCCGCCTCACTCCAGCGTATCGGAATGAGGATGGCGCCGGGGAGGGGCGACGCTGTGAACGACAACCCGGATCGAAGGTCGCGACCATGAACGCACCCATGCTGCATCCAGCCTACGACGTCGAGGCGATCCGGGCGCAATTCCCGATCCTCTCCGAAAAGGTCTACGGCAAGCCGCTCGTCTACCTCGACAACGCCGCCTCGTCGCAGAAGCCGCGTGCGGTGATCGACGCGATGGTGGCATGCATGGAGACCGGGTACGCCAACGTCCACCGCGGCCTGCACTTCATGGCCAACGCGGCGACCGAAGGGTTCGAGGGCGCGCGCGAGACGACGCGGCAGTTCCTGAACGCCGCGTCCACGGATGAGATCATCTTCACCCGCAACGCCACCGAGGCCTACAACCTCGTGGCGTCGTCGATGGGCTGGGGCGGGATGATCGGGGAGGGCGACGAGATCATCCTCTCGATCATGGAGCACCATTCCAACATCGTGCCGTGGCACTTCCTACGCGAGCGGCGCGGGGCGGTGATCAAGTGGGCGCCGGTCGACGACGACGGCAACTTCCTCGTCGAGGAATACGAGAAGCTGTTCACGCCGCGCACCAAGATGGTCGCGATCACGCAGATGTCGAACGTGCTCGGCACGGTCACGCCGGCGGCGGAGATCGTGCGCATCGCCCACGCCCACGGCGTGCCGGTGCTCCTCGACGGCGCGCAGAGCGCGGTGCATCAGCCGATCGACGTGCGGGCTCTCGATTGCGACTTCTTCGTCTTCACCGGACACAAGGTCTACGGCCCGACCGGGATCGGCGTGCTCTACGGCAAGAAGGAATGGCTCGACCGCCTGCCGCCCTACCAGGGCGGCGGCGAGATGATCCGCACGGTGAGCCAGGACGCCATCACCTACAACGACCCGCCGCACCGCTTCGAGGCGGGCACGCCCGCGATCGTCGAGGCCGTCGGCCTCGGTGCGGCGCTGGAGTTCATGATGGGGATCGGCCGAGAGAAGATCGCCGCCCACGAGGCCGACCTCACGGCCTACGCGCAGGAGCGGCTCGGCGCGATGAACTCCGTCCGCCAGATCGGCAACGCCAAGGGCAAGGGCGGCGTAATCGCCTTCGAGATGAAGGGCGCGCATGCCCACGACATCGCGACGGTGATCGACCGCTCCGGCGTTGCGGTCCGCGCCGGCACGCATTGCGCCATGCCGCTGCTCACGCGCTTCGGCGTCACCTCCACCTGCCGCGCCTCGTTCGGGCTCTACAACACCCGCGCCGAGATCGATGTGCTGGCCGAGGCGCTGGCCCGCGCCGAGATGATGTTCGCCTGAGTGTATGGACATGGCGGCCGCTTGGCGGCGGCCCGAGAAGGAGACGACGATGAGCAGCGATGCGACGATCACCGGGGGCGCGAACACGCCGAAGGTCGCGGGGGCCGAGGGCGTGCCGCCGGCGGAACTCGACCGCCTGACCGACGACATCGTGGCGGCACTGAAATCCGTCTACGATCCGGAGATCCCGGCCGACATCTACGAGCTCGGCCTGATCTACAAGGTCGACATCGACGACGACCGCAAGGTCGCCATCGACATGACGCTGACGGCGCCGGGCTGCCCGGTCGCCGGCGAGATGCCCGGCTGGGTCGAGGATGCGGTCGCCAAAGTGCCGGGAGTCCAGTCCTGCGCGGTGACGATGGTGTTCGATCCGCCGTGGGATCAGAGCCGCATGTCCGACGAGGCCCGCGTCGCCCTCGACATGTGGTGAGGCTGGCCGATCAGCGCGGCGGCTCCGGCTCGCGCTCGAACGTCATGTCCTCATAGATGTCGGCGAGGTCCAGGGCGGCACCGATGGCGGGCAGGTCGATCCGGTCCGTCATCGCTTCGTAGGCCGAGGTTTCCCAGGCGCCCCCATCCTCGTCCCGGCGATAGAGGACGGCGCCGGAGAAGCGGGTCTCGACGAGCAGGATGTAGCGCAACGTCGGATGACGCCGGTATTCGTCGAGCTTCTTGAACCGGTCGATGCTGCTGGTCGAGGGCGACAGCACCTCGACGACGAGGCGCGGCGAACGGTTCTCGTAGGTGTCGCGAGCGAGGTCGCCGCATTCCACGGTGATGTCCGGGCGGCGGATCGTCGTGATGCTGGTGCGCAGCGCGACGTCGTCGGTCGTCGGACGGCAGCCGGATCCGCGCAACTGCCCATGAAGCGATGCGATGATGTTCACGGTGGCCCGGTCGTGCTGGACGCTCGCTCCGGTCATCATCTTCACGTGCGGCACCGGGATGCCGTCAACGAGTTCGTAGAGCCCGTCCTGGTCGCGTTGCCACGCGAAGAACTCGTCCGCGCTCATTCTGCGAATTGCCGGCTCGCCCATGGGCCCCTCCGATCGACCGCGACGATCCTAACATGGCTCGGGCGCGGGTGTAGACCACGCCCGTCGCGATCCTTATCTTAACGCCGTACGCTCACCCTCAACCGCCCGGGCCTTGAACCCGGCTGCCGGAGAGACACCGATGTCCACGAGTTTCAAGGTCATGTCGCTGACGGACGCGGCAGCCGACCGCATCAAGGCGATCATCGCCGACGCAGACCGGCCGATCGCCGGGCTTCGGGTCGGCGTGAAGAACGGCGGCTGCGCCGGGATGTCCTACACGATGGAATATGCCGAGGATCGCAAGCCCGGCGAGGACATGGTCGAGGATCGCGGCGTGAAGGTCTTCGTCGATCCGAAGGCGCTGCTGTTCCTGCTCGGCACGCAGATGGACTTCCAAACGTCCAAGCTCGCCTCGCAGTTCGTGTTCAACAACCCGAACCAGACCTCGGCCTGCGGCTGCGGCGAATCCGTCGCGATCACGCCGGTCGGCCCGGAGCGGTTGCTCGCCCCGGCCTGAACGACGCCTTTTCGGATCAGGCGACCGCGGCGGCGAGTTCGGCCGTGGTCGCGTCGTCGAGCGTGCGGTTGCGGCCGGAACGCTTGGCCGCGAACATGCACAGGTCGGCGCGCTCCAGCAGCGAGACCGGGTTGTCGCCACGGCGGTAGGTCGCGACGCCGAGCGAGATCGTGACCTTGCCGAGCGACTCGCCGGTGGAACGCTTCATCAGCTCCCGGCCCATGACGCTGATGCGGACCTTCTCGGCGATGGCGCGGGCAGTTTCGCGGGTGGCGTTCGGCAGAAGGATGCCGAATTCTTCGCCGCCGAAGCGGGCGAGCATCGCGCCCTTCTCGACGCTTTCCCGCATCACGACCGCCACCAGCCTCAGCACCTGATCGCCGATGAGGTGGCCGTAGAGATCGTTGAAGCGCTTGAAGAAGTCGATGTCGAGGACGATCAGGCTCGGCTGGGCGCCGCGGGCCGCGCCGTCGAGGGCCTTTTGCAGCATCTCCTCGAAGTGCTTGCGGTTCGCAAGTCCGGTTAGCGGATCGGTCAGACTCTCGATCCGGGTCGCCTCGAGCTTTTCGCGCAGCGATTCGACCTCCGTGCGGCTCTCGCGCATCCGCGCTTCGAGGGTGCGGTTGTTGGATGCCACCTCGCGGGTGGTGGCGACCAGGGTCGCCACGATCTCGCGCAGGCGTGCGCGGTTCAGGGTCGAGACCGAGAGGTCGAGGCTCAACGCACGCAGGGACTCACCGTACTGCGCCGCCGAGCCGAGGGAGAGGTCGAGCATCTCCATGACGCCCTCGATCTCGGCCAGCATCGTCGCGCCGGTCTCCCCGGCGGCGGCGGCGTAGCGCGAGCCGTCGAGATACGTGTCGTAGAGTTCGTCGATGTCCGTCGGCGAAAGCCCCTCGCTCTGCGCGGTGAGCCGCTTGATCGCGTCGTTCATCAAGGGGCGGTCGCCGGACACGTAGGTGTACCAGACGGCATAGGCCCGCGGGGTCGCGGAAGGCCCGTAATCGCGCATCAATTCCTGGGCGCGTTGCGCCAAGGCGAAGCTGCGATCACGGTCTGCGTACTGCCCGTCGCTCATCCGATCCCCGTCGGTCCGTCACGGTCCCGGCGCGTGATGCGAACGGAACCGACGTCACAAGCTACCTCAAGGAGCGTGGACGGACCGTTAAGGCCAAGGTCGCGGATATGACGTCAGTCCTGTTTCTTGATCGCCGCCGAACGCAACATGAAGGCGGGCACGTGATCGCCGAGGCCGACCGGCGTGTCGCCGTCCTCGTCGCGCCGCCGCCCGTGGCCGCGGTCGTCGCGCGACCGCTCCTGAACCGGGCGCGGAGGGGGAGCGCTGGTCCGCTCGGTGCGCGGCCGAACCTCGGCCCTCTGACGCTGTGGAGTCTCGCGCCGAGGCTCGTCCTGCCGGCTGCGGGCCTCGCGGCGCGGAGGCGCCTCCTCGGGAGGGGGCGACTCTAGGTTGGCCGTTGGTTCGGCGTCTGGCGACCCACGGCGCGCCCTGGACGACCGGGCCTCGCGCGGCGCATCGGCCTCGGCCGGAGCCCTCCGGCCGCGCCGCGACGTGTCGGTGGAGCGTCCGCGATGACGGGTGCGGGGCTCTCCGTCCTCTTCGGCCGCGGGCACAGTGGTGGCGGTCGCAGCGGTATCGAGGTCGCCGTCCATCCACGGGATCGGTTGGCCGATCAGCGACTCGATCGCCTGCAGCGAGCGGTCGTCGCTGCGGCTGACCAGGGTGAAGGCCGCCCCCGAGCGGCCGGCGCGGCCGGTGCGGCCGATGCGGTGGACGTAGTCCTCGGGATGGTTCGGCACGTCGAAGTTGAAGACGTGGCTCACCGCCGGGATGTCTAGGCCGCGGGCGGCGACGTCGCTGGCCACCAGCAGCGCTGTCTCGCCGCCGCGGAAGGCGTCGAGGGCAGTTGTGCGCGAACGCTGATCCATGTCGCCGTGCAAGGCAGCCGCATCGAAGCCGTGGCTGACCAGCGACTTCTGCAGCAGCGCCACGTCGCGCTTGCGGTTGCAGAAGATGATGCCGTTCTTGAGGTCCGCCTCGCCGCGAATCAGCCGCCGCAGGCGATCACGCTTGGCGCTGCCGTCCGACGAGGTCGCGACCAGGCGCTGGACGATGGTCGAAGCGGTGGAGGCGGCGCGCGCCACCTCGATCCGCTCAGGGTTGTGCAGGAAGATGTCCGCGAGGCGCTCGATCTCCGGCGGCATGGTCGCGGAGAAGAACAGCGTCTGGCGCGTGAACGGCACCATCTTCACGATGCGCTCGATGTCGGGGATGAACCCCATGTCGAGCATGCGGTCCGCCTCGTCGATCACCAGCAGCTCGACGCCGCTCAGAAGCAGCTTGCCGCGCTCGAAATGGTCGAGGAGCCGGCCCGGCGTCGCGATCAGCACATCGGTCCCGCGGGTCAGCTTCGCATCCTGGTCTGCGAAGGAGACGCCACCGATAATCAGCGCGACGTTGAGCTTGTGGTTGGTGCCGTAGCGGTCGAAGTTCTCCACGACCTGCGCCGCGAGTTCGCGCGTCGGCTCGAGGATGAGGGTTCGCGGCATCCGGGCGCGGGCACGCCCGTTCTCGAGCATGGTCAGCATCGGCAGGGTGAAGGCCGCGGTCTTGCCGGTGCCGGTCTGCGCGATGCCGAGCACGTCGCGGCGCGCTAGGACGTGCGGAATCGCCTGGCTCTGGATCGGCGTCGGTTCCGTATAGCCGGCGGCGGTGACGGCCTGGAGGACCTTGTCGCTCAATCCGAGATCGGCAAATGACATAATCTTTTGAGAACCGTTACGCGCGGGGTCAAGCAGGCCGGCGCGGAGAACGTCCTCGCGGCGACGGCGGCGACGGCCTGTCGGAACGCAAGCCCGTCGCACCTGCGGATGCGCGGGACACTTAGGCCCTTGCTACCACTTGTCAATTGGAGGCCGCCGGCCGAGGGGGGTTTCCCCGTGTGAAACGGCCGTGCCGTCCTCACGGACGCAGCGCGTGCGTCCCGCCCGACAGGCCGCAGGGGTCGAGTCTCACCGCGCGAGCGCCCTGCGCGATCGAGCCGGTGGTCTCGGGATCGATGACGCCGCGGGCTATTCCGGATTGGGCGACGTGGGTCGAAGCGGGCGGGATGCGATCCGGTTGCGCGAAGTGGTGGACGGCCACCAGACCGAACAAACCGGCGATGCCGGCTGTCTGGATCGCCCAGCGCAGGGTGCCGTGCGACGGCGCCGGTTCATAATCCTCGCCCATCGTGATCCCCCCCGGGTCGCCCGTGCGTCCGTTCGCGTGGAGGATGACGCCACAGGGTTAATCCCGGCCTTACGAACGGAGCCACGTCTGCGACCGGAAATAAAGTGCCGGCGCCGGCGGCGCCCTTTATCATTTGATAAGCACTGGGCCGCCTTCCGCGACCGCGGCGCGCAAATCTGAACAACAGAACCCCGGCGGGAAATCCATTTGATCTTCTTCCCCCAGCCATGTGCGCCAAAACACACACGCGAACGACATCGGGTAAGCCGGGCGTAACCTTCACCTTTCGTTGACGGCTTCCGGTTCATCTAGCCGAGCTTGTTGCAGGAAAGCGACAGACCGAGCGGGCAACCCGGTTTAGAACCACCTCGGCTTTGCCAATCAGGACCCAGAAAAAATGAAGAGCCTTCTCCTCGCCACCACCGTGCTCGTTGGCCTCACCGCCGCCGCGTCCGCTGCCGACCTTCCGCGTCGCGCACCGCCGCCGGTGTTCACGCCCGTTCCGGTGTTCACCTGGACCGGCGCCTACTTCGGTATCAACGCCGGCTACGGCTTCGATGCCAGCGAGCGCCGCGGCGCCACCGTCGTCGGCGTCTCGCCC
>NZ_BPQG01000111.1 GCF_022179125.1 Methylobacterium cerastii | reverse complement strand
GATGTGCTCGACACAGGCGCGTCGGCGCGCGGGGCTCAGAAGTTTCCCCGGGACGCCTCCTGCAGGATCAGCTTGTCGAGGGTGAGATCGGCGATTGCCTTTCGAAGCCGAGCATTCTCGGTCTCAAGACTCTTCATCCGTCGAACTTGATCCGACTTCAGGCCGCCAAACTCACGCCGCCACCGGTAGTACGTCACCGAACTCACACCGAGCGCGCGGATTGCATCGGCCACGCTCTGGCCCTGTGAGATCAGCACGTCCGCCTGACGTAGCTTCGCGACGATCTCCTCGGGCTTCGGGTGCTTTGCCATCTCGTCCGTCCTCCAGGCTCAAAAGCCATACCAAAGGGCGGACCACTTCAATGGGGGCGGACCAGCCAGATCCCAGCGAACGCGAACAGCAGCTGGACCTCGTCGAGCGTGTGCTACTCGATTGTCGGATCAGCGCTCGCTATGCAGTTTAGAGATACCAGCAGACAGGCCCATGGGGCGGCTTGAGGTTAAGATCGATCAACTTTCCTGAATTTTAGGTTAAAACGCGTCGCTTATTAACGCTTCGTTAACTATGATGAGATGGCTGTGTCGTCATCAAGATGAGCTCATAGGGAAGAGCACACCATGGCTGCGGCCCCACTAGTCTCCTGGGCTCAAATCCTGACGCAAGTTGCAGCGAGCTTCGACAGCATCGCCGACAAGCCGTCGGCTGAGATCCTCCTGCTCAAGCCCTCGTTTAGCACGATCGAGCCACTGACGAGCGAAGCGGCCTTTAGTCCACAACCGACCCTACACCCATCTCCCCTCATACCCGAGGCGGCAGTCAACGATGTCGGCGCCTCTCCATCCGGTGTCGATACAGAAGCCGTTGAGGTTGGCGATTGGATGAGCACCCTCGACATCATCAACGGCATGGCCGGCCTAGCTGGCGATCAAAAGAAGCGTCTGAGGGAGCAGAGCGTGTCTCATCAAGCTGCCCTCGAAGGCCTTGAGAGAGCCCTAAAGCAGACACAGCAGCTTTTGCAGCTCTCAGAGATGCGAGTGCAAGAGATCCAAACAGTGGCGGATGTCCGCTTGCAGAAGGTACAAGCAGACGCAGATGCTCAGGTGCAGGAAATTCGCGCCGAAGCTGAGGCGCGTGTAAGTGTGATCCGCGCCGAAACCGATGCCTGGGTACGTACCGCTGAAGAACAAGTGCGGGTTGCGGACCTGCGAGCAAGCACCGCAGAGAAGTGGCTTCAAAGGATTGATGCAGCAGCTAAAAACCTACTTCTCGGCGGCCACATGAGCCTGGATCAGGCTCAAGTCTAAAGCGACCAAGGCAATCAATTCGATTACGAGTGTCTACGCGGAAGAACAGCGAGGATAGGCGATGGAGCAGGCAAGGCAACTTCTTGTAGATACGTTCATGAGGGATGAGGCCGTTCCCGGATCGGATCCGCAGGTGCATGGCTCACTGCACGGAGATAAGGTTGTCCTTCTAACCCCAGCGGCCGATATCACCGCTACTCGGCATAGTGCAGTCGGAAGCTCAACTCTTGGAAAAAATTGGCCGGAGGTGCTGGAACGGGTGCGGGGCGCTGCTCAATATATGCGAACCGTTGAGAGCCGCGCAGAAGAGCAAGAGTTTCGTGTTCAGGAACTCTTGGAGCAAGTTCGTGCAGACATGCAGGACGCTCATGCTAGGGTCCAAGCTGCTGAGAAGCGCACTCGGGATGTTCAGGCTCAGGCGAACAAGCTGATTCAGGCTTCCGAAGAACGAGCTCGTATCGCCCAGGAGCGGACGGCTACAATAGAAGGCTGGCTTGTGCAGATCTCCGAGGCGATCGAAACGGAGTTCGTGGTGGAGCCTGTCAGCGCATCTAAGGCGGGTATGAAGCGAAGCTGAGCAACATCCGCTGCAATTGCGTCGCTTTCTGAGCCTATGAAGACGAGGACTTTATGATGACCGCCATAAATACGGCATTTTGGAATGAGCTGGATGCGAAGATGGCTACCGTCTGCTCCGATAACCACGAGGGCGTGTCGCGGCGGGTTGTCGAATTAGCGGCTTCTTCGGAGTCACGGCAGTCGTCTGATAAGTGCTCATTAGGTCCTGCCCAGATTAGATCAGACTGGACCAAAGTTCTGGAAAACATAGCGGCATCGAAGAGCGCATCCGAGCAGCAACAAGCGGAGCTGCGCGAGCAAGCTACTGCGCGTGCTGTTCTTCTAGTGGAACTTGAGCGGACTCAGGAGCAGGTACGTATCCTCGAAGGCCTTCTAACGAACGCTCGAGATGAGGCGAAACTGAAGATTCTGCAAGTTCAATCGGAAGCAGATGCGCGCTTGTTGGCTATGCAAGAGAGGGCAGACGCGGCGATTCAGGAGGCCTATGAGCTGATGCGTGCATCAGAGTTACGAGCTGAGAACGCAGAGGGTTGGCTGAGACAAATAGCACAGGCGAGTCTTGATCTCGCCCCCAGCGATCACCGTGTGGCTGCTTAACAATAATGTTCGGCCTATCGAAGTGAAAGCATAGGCGCTAATCATGCGTGCCTCGCTCCTGTTCCAAAAGACACTTGTCGTCATTATTTTTGTTACGCTTGGTGGCTGTACCAATTATCAAGCGAGCCATTATACTGCAAGCGCAGAAAAATTATTAATTACTGAAGACGCAATGAAAATGAACGATAGGGTGCGATCGAACGTATCGCACTGGCAGCTACGGCTCGCTTTCCTTTAAGCTGCGACCGTAAGCCTCGGAGGCATGCCGAGAGCGAGCTTGACCGGGTGAGTCGGGTCGGCTTTGAGCACCTTTCGGCATCTGGAGCGTTGACCATCACAGCGCGATCCGTTGTTCCGTGCCGACAAAGCGCTCGTCGATGCGACCCATTCCCGCCTATGCCCTCCTCCCGATGGTGGCCGCGTGTGTCGCTACCATGCCGGCCAGGGCGGAACCCGAAGCCCCCTCGCAGGCTAACAACTGGACAGACCTCCGTGCCGCATTGGCGAAGTGCTGGACAGTCCCAGCGGGAACCGACGGCTCGCTATTGGCCTACCGCTTCGGGCTCGACAAGGCTGGGGCCATCCGGGGGAGGCCGCACATCATTGCTCGCCAGCTCAAGGGCGATGCGGAGGCACAGCGGCATTATCAAGAAGCCGCAGACGCGGCACTCGCCAGGTGCTTCCCGATGCCGGTCACGTCGGCCTTCGGAGCAATCCTTGGTGAGAGCCCGCTCTATCTCCGCTTCGTGAACACGCCGCCGACCAGCGCGTACCAAATCAACAGCAACATCACGCTGTTCGCCCCGCAGTAGGCTAGGCCTCCTACGCTCGCCCCTCGGCCTTCGCCATGCTCGCTGGGATGAACGCCAGGACGACCGCGAGCATCACTCCGAACCAGCACCCAGCGGCCTTCACCGCGAAGTCCCCAAAGCGGCCATGCCGTGTCAGCTCCAGGTTCTGCATCGCTTCCATCGCTCCGGCGATCATCACCAACAGTCCCAAAACCTGCCAGCGGTGACGCGGGTACCCGAAGGCAAACAGGAAGCTGACGACCGCGTAGGCGCCGAACCGCTCAAGGGAGACCGGGGCATCTGTGACGGGTCGGAGGCCGATGGGCGCGAGAGTTGCGAAGACAACTCCCGCCAGGAGTAGCCAGCCGAAAATACGTGGTTATCGCGGCGCTGCATCCGTTCGGCGTCGAGCAGGACCATCGCTTCAAGATCGGCGGTCCGATCCTGCGCCTTGCACCTCGCGTCGCCCTGGCCTTCGCCCTCGCCATCCACGAACTCGCGACGAACTCCGTCAAGTACGGGTCCCTCTCGCTGGACGACGGACGTGTGATCGTGAGTTGGGACGTTGCGGACAGGTCCGGTTCCGACCGGCTCTGGTTCCAGTGGCAGGAGGTGGGGGGCCCCCGAGTGTCGCGGCCGACCCGAACCGGTTTCGGCTCCCGCATGATTGAGCGGGCGCTCGCCCAGGAGATCGGCGGGACGGCCGAGATCGAATACCGCCCGCGGGGCATCGTATTCACGGCTGAGGCGCCGCTGGCGGAGATCACGAGGGACTAACGAGTCCCCACTCCGACTTCAGTCCGCCTTGTGTATGGCGTCGATGACCTGGGATGCCCGGTAAGGCTTGGGCACGAACAAGCCGTGGTCCGGCACCTCGTCGTGAGCGAAGCGGTGGCGCCCCGACGTCAGCACCAAACGGATATCGGGCCAGTTCTCGGTAACACGCTCGGCCAGGGTCACGCCGCACATCGAGCCCGGCATGTCGACGTCGGTGAAGACCACCCCGATGTCCGAACGCTCGTGCAGGATCGCCCAGGCCTCGTCGGCATGGTGCGCCTCAACTACCGAGAAGCCGGCGTCCTCCAGCATCTCGACGGCATTCATCCGGACGAGGTCGTCGTCTTCGACCACGAGGATGACCGATGCTTCGAGGGCGCGCTTCATCGACATGGCATCTCAACAGGCCAGGCTTGGATGGGTTGCTTGCGGCAAACGTAATGTCGAACGTGCCGCTACCGGCCTCGCCTTCGGTACCGTCCTGACCTTGGCCGTGGACCCAATTCCCCATCGAAGGGTTTACCTTCGCGGCGATGCGAAAGGCATCGCCGAGACTCAGGATCGACCAAGGAATTGCATGGCCGGGGATACGACGCCGACCGATTACGAGTGGACGCTCGAAAACTTCACCGGCACGATCCACCGCGGCGGTGTCGCCCTGTGGGCATGGTCGCCGAGCCGGCGCCTGGCCCAGCTGGATGCCCTCTGCAAGGAGTTCTGGGGCACCTCCAAGTCCGTCGTCCCCATCGACGACCTGTTCGCCAAGGTGAACGCCGAGGACCGGCATGGGATGATGATCGACTGGGACGCGAGCGCGACCGATCCGGGTCCCTACAGCTTCGACTTCCGTATCGGCGACGGACCCGACGCCCGCTGGATCTCAGCGCGCGGCGTCGGCGGCGACGCCGGCCAGGTCGGCGAGTGGGTTCAGGCCATCTTCCTCGACATCACCGACCGCAAGCGGGCCGAGGAGGCCGAGCACCTGCTGACGGCCGAGCTCGAACACCGTGTCTCGAACATGTTCACCGTCGCCCGCGCGCTCACCGCCATCGTCGCCCGCGAGGCCAAGTCGACGCCCAACTTCGCCGAGGACCTGTCCCGGCGGTTCGGCGTCCTGCACGAGGCGACGTCACTGGCGACCCGTTCACACAAGCACGACCTCGGCGACGTCAGGCTCCAGGATCTCGCCGAGCGCATCCTGTCCCCCTACCGCGACGGCGCCAACATCGAGGTCGCCATCGACGTGAGCGCGACCGCGGCGCCGGCGCAGGTCAACGACTACGCGATGATCTTCCACGAGCTTGCCACCAACTCCGCCAAGTACGGGGCCCTTTCCGGTGGCGGGACCCTCAGGCTCAAGGGAAGGGTCGACGGGCACGAGATGCAGCTGACCTGGGAAGAGGGCGTGGCCCCCTCCAAGGCGGAAAAGGCCGACGGCACCGGGTTCGGCTCCCGCCTCCTCAGGCAGACCATCGAGCGGAGCCTGCGCGGCCGGTTCGAGCGAACCATCGACGCCGGCGGGATGCACTTTGCGATGGTCGTGCCCATCGGGTGATCCTCGCCCCGATCCGACCCTTCGCAGCGCCTCACCGCCGGAATGACATTTGAAGTACCTCACGACCGCCCTGAAGGTCCTGGCCGTCCTGCTTGCCATGGCGAC
>NZ_BPQG01000110.1 GCF_022179125.1 Methylobacterium cerastii | reverse complement strand
CCGCATCCGGTCGCGCCGGCCGGTCAGGATCTTGTGCGGGTAGGCCTGGTGCCCGACGTCCCACACGATCCGGTCGTCGGGCGTGTCGAACACGTGGTGCAACGCCACCGTCAGCTCGACCACCCCGAGCCCGGACCCGAGATGCCCGCCCGTCACCGACACGGTCTCGATCATCTCAGACCGAACCGCCTCCGCAACCGCCGGAAGGTCGCTCTCCGGCAACAGACGCAACGCAGACGTCTCAGACAAACCGTCCAAAATCGAGGGGGATGTTTCTTGACGTGTCAATGAACCACTCGCTCGCTATGACTTCCGGCCCGAAGGGCATCAGTGGCAGGCCGCGTCGATCCGAGGCGGCCGATGCGCGGTCCGCCTCCCGTATGACGACGGGGTCGTTCCGGCCGGTTTCGCCGTCGCCCGCTCGCGGGAACGTTGGTACGGCCGCTGTCATGATAGTGCCAATTACGGACCTTGTGGGATCCGATCAATGTTTCATCCCTGGATTTTCCCACTTTCGTGCCCTCGCTGCCACATGAGGCCCGCGTTGCTCCGTGCTGTGCTGTCCGGATTCCTATCGATTCTCGCCTTCGTCTTCAGCGCGCGCGCGGAAGCCGAGCCGCGCCCGGTCGACGACGTGTTCACGTTCGCGTGTGCCTTTCTCGGCGACTGCCCGGTTCGCACCGTGCCGGGCGCCCCCGACCGCGACGTCCGCCCATTCGAGGGCACGCTCGGTCGCCCCTGCACCTGGCGCGAGCGCCCGACGCCGTCGGGGCCGCGCAGGGTTCGCGCGTGCTCTTGAGCCGCGGACGAATCGCCCTCGTCGCCCTAATCCTCGGCCTCGGTCCGGTTCGCGCCGCGGAACGCTGCCCGGCCTTGTTCGTCGACAACCGCCCCCCTGAACTGACGAATCCGAAGCTCGCCGCCAAGACGCTGCCCCTCTGCTTCGACGCCTATGCGGTGCTGCATTCCGGGGTGGCGCGCGCGCCGCTCTACGCCGCCGAACGGCTGACCCGGGCGAGCGTCTCGGACGCGCGGCGGGTCGAGCGGATCGACGCCTTCCACGACGAGGACCGCGTCCCGGCCGACGAGCGCGCGCGGCTCGACGACTACGTCCGCAGCGGGTTCGACCGGGGCCATCTCGCGCCGGCCGGCGACATGCCGACCGGCGCGGCGCAGGCACAATCTTTCAGCCTGGCCAACGTCGTCCCGCAGAACCGCGCCCTGAACCGAAGCCTCTGGGCGGCGATCGAGGAGAGCACGCGCCGGCTCGCGACCCGGCGCGGGCAGCTCTTCGTCGTGACCGGGCCGGTCTATGCGGGCGACGCGCTCGCCTCGATCAACGGCCGCGTGCTGGTGCCGAGCCAGATGTTCAAGGCGATCTACGATCCGGGCGCGGGGGAGGGCGGCGCCTACCTTGCGCCCAACGATGCGGGTGGGACCTGGCAGGCGATCTCCCTCGATGCCTTGCGCGGCGTCGCCGGGATCGACGCGTTCCCGTCGCTGTCGCCGAGCCAGAAGGCCTCGGCGATGACGCTGCCGGAGCCGCGCGCCTATTCCCGCGACGACGTCGCCGACCACCGCCCCCAGGGTCGGGAGCAGACTTGGCGCGCTTGGCTCGGCCACGAGGCCGCGCGCGCCCTGCACCGCGCCCTGCGCCAGCTGCTCCGCGCGATCTTCTGAGGATCCTTTGCGATGACGAAGCCCAAGGATGGCGAGCCCGCCTTCGAGCCCTTTGCGGATGCGGCGGCGGTGAGGATCGTCGGCGCACTGGCGTTCGAGAACGGCCCCGACACGATCGCGCTGCACGGCTCCCTCGACATCACGCGGGACAAGGTCGGCCTGGCGCAGGCGCGCGCGCTGAAGGCCACGATCGACGCCGTGGTCGCCGCGCTCGAGGCGGCGGATTTGCCGGCCGAGGTCGCCGAATCGACGACCGCGCCGACGGTGGTGAAGAACCCCTTCGCCTGACGGCGCGGCTTTCAGGCGATGCGCACGCTGGTCAGGGCCTCCGCGGCGCGCCGGACTTCGCCGGCGATCAGCTCCTCGCTTGCGCCATCGATCGGCATGTCGGCCAGGAGCACGGCGACGTCGCGCTTCACGTCCTCGCGCACCTCCGGGTCCTCCTCGGACAGGCGCCCGATCAGCACGCCCATCACGATCTCCATCGCCAGCATCTTCGCGTAGAGGCGCGAGACGGCGTCGAGCGGCTCGTCGTCGGTTTCGGACATAGGGTTCCTGCTTGATCCGGGCCGCTGGCGACCGCGCGTCCCGCGTGATCGGCCGAAGCGAGGCCGGCGCGCAAGTCCGACGTGACCGAAGCGTGGACACGGACGGATGAAGCGCGGGCGCTACGGTGCCTGCGTCGCAGCGACCAATGCAGGCGGTTCGGGTTTCGCCTGGGCGCCGGGCGCCTTGCGAGACACGTAGTAGATGTCGATCGCCCGCCAGAACGCGCCTTGCTCGTCGGAGGTGCGGCGGGCGAGCGCCGTGTCGAGGAGGGACATCGCCTCGCGGGCGGGGGCGTTGGCCTCGACTTCCCGCAGAAGGCTGGCGAAGGTCAGCATGGCGGCGCCTTTCCCGGGGGACGACCCATCTTCAACGCTCAAGCTGCCGCTTCGATCCGGCGTGACGGTCGCGCGGCTCGGTCGCGCGAACGAACGGCTTCGTTCTTGCCTCGCGGATGGGCCGGCCTACGATGCGGCCGATGCGCCGCGCCGCGGCGATCCATGCGAAGGGGTGTCGATGCTTCCTGTCAGATCCAGCCGGTGCGCCGCGCTCGCGGCCCTTCTCCTCGCGAGCCTGTCGCTGCCCGGGGCGGCGATCGGGCGCGAGATGTCCGACGCGGCGGTGGAGGCCAAGGTCGGCAAGCCGAACGTGGTGATCCTCGCCACCGGCGGCACCATCGCCGGCGCCGGCGCGGACGCGGCCAACAGCGCGACGTATCAGGCGGCCAAGGTCGGGGTCGACAAGCTGATCGCGGCGGTGCCGCAGATGTCGGCCATCGCCAACGTCCGCGGCGAGCAGGTCTTCCAGATCGCTTCCGAGAGCTTCACCGACGCGCAGCTCGTGCAGCTGGCCAAACGCGTGTCGCAGCTGGTCAAGCAGAGCGACGTCGACGGCGTGGTCATCACCCACGGCACCGACACGCTCGAGGAGACCTCGCTGTTCCTCAACCTCGTGGTGAAGACCGACAAGCCGATCGTCGTGGTCGGCTCGATGCGCCCCTCCACCGCCATCTCCGCCGACGGCGCGCTCAACCTGCTCGATGCGGTCGCGGTGGCCGGCAGCAAGGAGGCGGTCGGCAAGGGCGTCATGGTGACGATGAACGACCAGATCCAGTCCGGCCGCGACGCCACCAAGCGCACCAACATCGTTCCGAGCGCGTTCTTCAGCCAGTGGGGCTCGCTCGGCATGGTGGTCGAGGGCAAGACCTACTTCTTCCGCAGCCTCGACAAGCGCCACGGCACCAGCTCCGAGTTCGACATCGACACGATCGACGCGCTGCCGCTGGTCGCCATCGTCTACGGCTCGGGCAACATGTTCCCCGGCGCCTACAAGGCCGCGGTCGACGCCGGCGCCAAGGCGATCGTCAACGCGGGCACCGGCAACGGCTCGGTGCCGGGCTACCTCGTGGACACGCTGAAGGACATCCGCGCGAAGGGCACGCTGATCATCCGCTCCTCGCGCGTGCCCGACGGGTTCGTCCTGCGCAACGCCGAGCAGCCGGACGACACCTACGATTGGGTCGTCGCCCACGACCTGAACCCGCAGAAGGCCAAGATCCTCGCGGCGGTGGCGCTGACCAAGACCAGCGACACCAAGGAGCTGCAGCGGATCTTCTGGCAGTATTGAGCCCGAAGCCCCCGACCGGTCCCGCCATCTTGTGGTCAGGTCGGGGGCGTAGGGATCTGCACCTTCGCCGGCCGGCCCAAAGTCGGCAGCGCACAGGACGGCCCCGGAGCGTTTCGCATCCGGGCCGTTGAGAGGACTTGCGATGACAGAGATCCATCCGGTGGTCGCGGCCGTGACGGCGCGCGTGGTCGAGCGCTCGCGCGATTCCCGGGCCGCCTACCTCGACCTGATCCGGCGCGAGCGCGAATCCGGCGTGCATCGGCCAACGCTCGCTTGCGGCAACCTCGCCCACGGCTTCGCGGCGTCGGGCGAGGACAAGGCCGCGATCCGCTCGGGCCGAGCGATGAACATCGGCATCGTCACCGCCTACAACGACATGCTGTCGGCGCATCAGCCCTATGGACGCTACCCCGAGCAGATCAAGCTGTTCGCCCGCGAGGTCGGCGCGACGGCGCAGGTCGCGGGCGGCACGCCGGCCATGTGCGACGGCGTCACGCAAGGCCAGCGCGGCATGGAGCTGTCGCTGTTCTCGCGCGACACGATCGCGTTGTCGGCCGCGGTGGCGCTGAGCCACGGCATGTTCGACGGCGCCGCGCTCCTCGGCATCTGCGACAAGATCGTGCCGGGCCTGATCATCGGCGCGCTGCGCTTCGGCCACCTGCCGACGATCCTGATTCCGGCAGGCCCCATGCCGACCGGTATCGCCAACAAGGAGAAGCAGCGCGTCCGCCAGCTCTATGCCGAGGGAAAGGTCGGCCGCGAGGAGCTGCTGGAATCCGAATCCGCCTCCTATCACGGCGCCGGCACCTGCACGTTCTACGGCACCGCCAACTCCAACCAGATGATGATGGACGTGATGGGCCTGCACATGCCGGGCGCCTCGTTCATCAACCCGGGCACCAAGCTGCGCCAGGCGGTCACGCGCGCTGCGATCCACCGCCTGTCGGAGATCGGCGCATCGGGCAACGATTACCGACCGCTCGGGCGCTGCATCGACGAGAAGGCGATCGTCAACGCGGTGGTGGGGCTGCTCGCCACCGGCGGCTCGACCAACCACGCGATCCACCTGCCGGCGATGGCGCGCGCCGCCGGCATCGTCCTCGACTGGGAGGATTTCGACCGGCTCTCGGCCGTGGTGCCGCTGATCGCCCGCGTCTACCCGAACGGCTCGGGCGACGTGAACCACTTCCACGCGGCCGGCGGCATGAGCTTCGTCATGGCGAGCCTGATCGATGCCGGGCTGCTGCACGACGACATCCTCACCGTGTCCGGCGCGCGCCTGCGCGACCACGCCCGCGACCCGAAGCTCTCGGGGGACGACCTCACGTTCGAGGATGCGGTGCCCGAGAGCCTGGACGACACGATGCTGCGCAAGCCCGCCGCGCCGTTCCAGGCGGACGGCGGGATGCGGCTGGTCAAGGGCAACCTCGGCCGTGCCACCTTCAAGACCAGCGCGGTCGAGGAGCATCGCCGCACGATCGAGGCACCGGCCCGCGTCTTCGACCACCAGGACGACGTGCTGAAGGCGTTCAAGGCGGGCGAGCTCGAGCGCGACGTGGTCGTGGTGGTGCGCTTCCAGGGTCCCCGCGCCAACGGGATGCCGGAGCTGCACAAGCTCACACCGCAGCTCGGCGTCCTCCAGGATCGCGGCCACAAGGTCGCCCTCATCACCGACGGACGGATGTCGGGCGCTTCAGGTAAGGTGCCGGCGGCGATCCACCTCAGCCCCGAGGCGCTGGGCGGCGGCCTGATCGCTAAGATCCGCGACGGCGACATCGTGCGCCTCAGCGCGGAAGAGGGCCTGCTGCAGGTGCTCGTCGACGACGCCGAACTCGCCGCCCGCGACGGCGCCGTGGCACCGCCGCCGGCCACCGGCACCGGGCGCGAGCTGTTCGCCTTCATGCGCCACGGCGCGGACGGAGCCGAGCAGGGCGCCTCGGCGATGCTCGCCGCCGCCGGCCTTTGAGATCAACGGACAAGGAACGCACCATGACCGGCATCGACGCGCTGATGCGCTCCGTCCCCGTGATCCCCGTCCTCGTGATCGAGGAGGTCGAGCACGCCGAGCCGATCGCCCGCGCCCTGGTCGAGGGCGGGCTTACAGCGCTCGAAGTCACCCTGCGCACGCCGGCGGCGTTGGACGTGATCCGCGCGATGTCGCGGGTGGAGGGCGCGGTGGTGGGCGCCGGAACAGTGCTCAACGAGCGCGACCTCGACGCGGCGATCGAGGCTGGCGCGACCTTCATCGTCAGCCCGGGCCTCACCGCGCCGCTCACCGAGGCGGCGCTGAAGCGCGGCATCCCCTACCTACCGGGGGTCTCGAACGCCGCCGACATCATGCGCGGCCTCGACCACGGGCTCGACCGGTTCAAGTTCTTTCCGGCGGAGGCTTCGGGCGGGATCAAGGCGCTGAAGGCGCTGGCCGCGCCGTTCGGCCAGGTCCGGTTCTGCCCGACCGGCGGCATCTCGGAGGCGACGGCGCCGGAATGGCTGGCGCTCGGTGCGGTGCTCTGCGTCGGCGGAAGCTGGGTGGTGAAGCCCGGTGCGCCGGACGTGGACGCAATCCGGAAGTGCGCCCTCGTGGCGACGGGGCTGCGCGGCTAAAGCATTTTCGAGCGAGGTGGACGCCGGCTCGCGTGAAGAAAATGCGACCACGCAATAGATCATGCAACATGCTCTAAACGCGCGAAAACGCCCGCCCCGGTCTCCCGGAGCGGGCGCGATCTCAGCTGCGATCGAAGTCGATCAGCAATCGTTGCTGGCGGCCTGCGCGGCGGTCGGCTTGCCCTTGTCCTGCGCGTTCACGTCGGCGGGCGAGGTGGCGGTCGCGGCGGAGCCTGCCTTGTTCATCGCGCCGACCGTGCCGGGGGACTCGCCCTTGGCGCCGGGGCTGGTGTTGGCGGTGGCGCTCGGATCGACCGTCGAGGACTTGCTGGCGTCCTTGTTCGGCGTGACCGTGGTCCCGGTCGAGCAGGGCGCCGCGAAGGCTGCCGACGACATCAGGACGAGGGCGGCGGCGCTGGCGAAAGTCGTGATCTTGGTCATGCGTTTCTCCGCAGTTTCTTGATAGCGGGGTACAAACGTCACGACTGCGTGAGGGTTCCTTTCTTATTCCCGATCGGCAATTGCGATTGGTGATTCGTCCCGTCTCGCCCTTCGATCATTGAAAAGCCGGCTCGACATGCGAGCCTTCGTTGCGGCGGATGCTCTATTCGGCCGGCGCGACGGCGCGAAGCTCGCGCGGGCTGAACAATCCGTCACCCGTCGCCTGCATGTCGACCCGGCGCTCGTGGTACGCGTGCAGCGTCGAGCGATGCCCGATCGAGACGATCGTGGTCCCGGGCAGCCTCTCGCGCAGCATGCGATAGATGCCGGCCTCGCTCGCCTCGTCCAGCGCGGTGGTCGACTCGTCGAGGAAGAGCCATTCGGGCTTGGCCAGCACCGCGCGGGCGATGGCCAAGCGCTGCTGCTCGCCACCGGACAGGCGCTGGTCCCAGGCGTCGACCTCGTCGAGGCGGTCGGCCAGCGCCGGCAGCTGCGCCGCGACGAGGGCCTCGCGGATCGCGGCGTCCGGAAACTGGTCCGTGGTGTTCGGGTAGCACACGGCGCCGCGCAGGGTTCCGAGCGGGATGTAGGGGCGCTGCGGCAGCACCAGGGCCGACTGGCCGGCCGGGACGTCGATCCGGCCCTTGCCGAACGGCCAGATGCCGGCGATCGCGCGGAACAGGGTCGACTTGCCCGAGCCGGACGGGCCGGTGAGCAGGGTCGCCGCGCCCTTGGTCAGGGACAGGCCGTCGGCTGTGACGATGGTCCTCCCGTCGGGCAGGGCGAGGGTCAGCCCCGTGGCGGTCACGTCGGCCTTGCTGGCGTTGCCGTGGCCGAGCCCGTCGGTCGCCGCGGAATACGCCTCGGCCAGCGTCATGGCGCGCTTGAACGACCCGAGACGGTTGGTGTTGGCCTTGTAGGCCGCGATCGTGACGTAGGAGTTGATGAAGAACGACAGCGACGACTGCACGCTCGAGAAGGCGTCGCCGGTCTGCTGGAACTGCCCGAGGGTGATCTTCTTCAGGAAGTAGCTCGGCGCCGCGAGGATGTAGGGGAACACCACGCTGATCTGACTGTAGGACAGCGTGAAGCTGCCGAGCTTGATCCGCCGGTAGATGATGCCGAGGTAGTTGTCGATGATCTCGTGGAAGAGGCTCTTCAGCCTGACGTTCTCGGCGCGCTCGCCGCGCAGCAGCGCGATCTGCTCGGAATAGATCCGCGACCGGGCCAGCGAGAAGCGGAAGTCGGCCTCGACCTTCTCCTGCCGGAAGTCGAGACCGATCAGCGGCCGCCCGATCACATGCGTCAGCCAGGTGCCGACCAGGGCGTAGCCGACCACGAGCCAGACGAGGAAGCCTGGCACGACGGTGTCGGTGAACGGCAGCACGAAGTCGCGCGACAGCCCCCACAGGATGACCATGAACGAGACTAGGGTCGCAGCCTGCGACAGCAGGCGGATCGAGAGCGTCGTCGTCTGCGAGATGAACAGGTTGACGTCGCTCTGGATGCGCTGATCCGGGTTGTCGGCGTGCTCGCCGGTGAAGGGGATGCGGTAATGCGTGCCGCCGTCGAGCCAGCGCTCGTAGAAGCTTCGGGTCAGCCAGGTGCGCCAGCGCAGGTGGAGCGACGCGTCGACGAAGGTGTCGAACATGCCGACCACGACCCAGACCGTGGCCAGCGGCGCGAAGATCCAGACGAGCTGGTACCAGAACGCGTCGGCGTTGTACTCCTGCAGGGCATTGAACAGGTCTCGGAACCAGAAGTTCAGGCGCAGCTGCAGCGCCACCTGCGCGAAGGTGATGAAGATCGACAGCGCCACCAGCCGCTGCCCGACCTTGCCCTCGGTGTTGCCGAAGAACCGGAACGGGCCGATCTCCGCGGTCGGCGCTTCGCGGCTGGCGAAGTAGGGGTCGGCGATCAGGGTGATCGCGCGGATCGGCTTGAGGTAGGAGATCGCGAGGACGAGGCCGCCGAACACGACGGCACCGGTGGCCGCGAAGGCCGGCGGCAGCAGGGCGGCCAGCGTCGGCGGCAGCAGGCTCATCGCCGCCAGGGTCTTGCCGCCGGCCAGCACGAGGTAGCCGATCCCGTAGACCGCGACGAAGACCTTCAGGTAGGCGGAGAGGTTGGCCGAGGCGAGCAGGATGCCGGCCATCGCGAAGCCCGCGAGCGACACGTAGAGCGGCGGGGAGGGCACGCCCGGCGCCGCCAGCAGCACGAGGGCGGCAAGCGCCGTGAGCACGGCCTGCAAGCCGAGCCCGCTTCGAAGTGCGGCCACGCGCGTCTCCCGGTGATCTTGGTGGTCGGCTCCGTTGTCGGAGCCCTCCCGGCGGCAGTGAAGGCGGGTCGTGGCGAGATCGTGGCACCAAGAGGCGCGCGACGCTCAACCGCGCGTGAACGGGCGGCCTACCAGTTCCAATCCTCGAAGCCGGGCTCGCGGCAGCGATAGCCGATCGGGCATTGCGGGTTGTCGCGAGTAGGCACGAGGCGGAGCTCGGCGATCTCGGACAGGTCGCAGAAGCTGCGGTCGCGCACGACGCGCTCGGGCTGTCCGGCGCCGACCGCGATCGTCACGTCGCCGCCGCGCTTCACCAGCGCCATCGCGTCGGCGCAGGCGATCCGCGGCGTCGCCTGCCGCGTCTGCGCCGCAGCCGGCCCGACGGCGAGGGCGATCACAAGGGCCGTGGCGAAGCATCTCATCGCGGGGGATCGGGTGCCTCGGGGGAGCGATCCCAAACGGATCGGCTGCCGAACATGGCAGTGAATCGGCAGGCCCGCCATGGCACGAATGCAACGTCGGAAGTGTTACGTCGAAGACCCACAGGCAATCCGTCGCCGCCACGCCGCCGTATTCGCGCGGTTTAGGGATTTCCCGAGACGGAAGACCGGTTAACATTTCGTCGCCCGCGATGCGTATTTGGCGCATCCCGCGGCGTTCGCGCCAAGGTTCTAGGAGCGGATGGTCCTGGCGACCGGTGCCCGGACCCGACGTGCGGGGCGGCGACTTGGCGGCGACTTGGCGCCGACACGGCGTCGGTCGAGGGTCGCGAGGGGTGTCGGCGTCCGGTGCGCACGGTCCGCTGAGGGGAGGACGGGATGGCCATGGCGGTGGGGCTCGACGCGGGCCCGGCGGAGCAGGGCGGCGGACAGGTTCGTGCCGTGTCGAAGCGCTGGATCGCGCTGTTCGTTGCGCTCGCCGCCGGCTGGGGCATCCTATTCGGCTACAGCCTCACGTTCCTCAACGAGGACATGCCGTTCCGACCCGCCGCCGCAGCCCTGCCCGAGCCCCCCGCCTTCGGCTTTCCCCCGCTGCCGCAGCCGGTGGTCGCGGCGGTCCAGGCCCCGACGGCGCCTTCGCCAAGCGTCGCCGTGGAGCCCCAGGCCGCCCCCGTCGCCGCCGCGCCGATGCCGGCCCCGGCGCCGGTCCCGCGGATGGATCGCGCCGAGTACGTCGGCACCTGGGGGCCGACCGAGGCCGCCTGCGGCCGGCGCTCGCGCCGGCGCGGCTACATCCCCGCGACGATCACCCCCGACCGCGCCAGCGCCGGGCGGACGATCTGCAGCTTCCACGACGGCCGCCGCACCGGCAACGCCTGGGTGATGGCCGCCGACTGCGCCGACCGCGGCCGGCGCTGGTCGTCGCAGGTCCGCCTCGTCGTCGACGGCGACCGCCTGACCTGGACGAGCGGAAAGGGCACAGCCTCCTACGTCCGCTGCGGACGCCGGGCGGGCTGAACCGGGCCGCCGCACCGCATCAGGCGGCGCGTCGTCCAAGGAAGCGACCGTCGCCGGCTTCGACGATGTGGCCGTAGAGGCTGAGCGTAGCGAGGATCTGCGCCACCCGCGCCTCGATGCGCCTGCCGCCGCGCTTGAACCCGCGACTGAGGGCGGCCGCGTCCATCGGGCGGTCGACTCTGCGAAGGATGGCTACGACCGCGAGGGGCTGTTCGCTGCGGTCCGTGGGGAACGCCGGCAAGTCCCTGCCGATCGCGATCTCGGCCTCGCCGAGATCCAGGTCTTCGGTCCTCGCCCCGATCTCTCCGGCGAAGCGCGGGATCTGGTAGTCGGGCCGAAGCCAACGCACATGGCCCGCAGCCTCCTCGCGGGCCCGCTCCGCATTGAGCGCGACGAGCCGGACCAGGATGTCCGCATCGGACAATCCGTGCGGCCATCCGTAGGCGTCGGCGGTCAGCCGGTCGATCGTGTCGTGCAGCTCCCGCAGGATGAGGACGCGCCCGCGCGTTCTCACGTCCTCGTCCCGACTGCTGAGCGGGGCTCCGGCACGGATCAGGTCGAGCAGCTTGTAGACCTCCGTCAGGCCCAGGTCGGGATTTTCTTCCTGGATGACCTTGCGCGTCGAATCCAGCTCCTCTCCCATCGTGCGAAACTGCATCCTCAGCTTGGCAGACGGTTCGGGAAACGGGAAAGGGTCGAAGCAACGCGTCTTCGAGTAGACCGAGTCGTTCCCGACGCCGAGCCAGCCGCCGGAGCGCTCGGCCCATGTGACGTGGATGTGGGACGACAGGATGGACAGGGTGGCCGCATCCTCGATCGCGATCACGACGATCTTGTCATCGCATAGGATATCACTGTCGATGAACTGAAAGAGGCGTTTTCTCGCCGTGTCGATCGTGCCGATGTACCGGCCGAGATTCGCCAACGCGAAACGCATCTCGGGGCGCGGTTTGCCGAAGAGCCACCACAAGTCCCGGTACGCCAGAACATCCTTGCTGGGCTCGCGGCCCTTGAGGCGGACCTGGTCGATGGCGTCCTGACGCTCGTCGAGCACCTCGAGCAGACGTTGATAGGCCTCGGGATAGCGCGCTCGGATGTCGTCGGGAGCGAGGCCGTACATGTCGATGACGAGCCTGGAGGGTCTGACGGATCGCAGGTCGAGTCCGTTCCGGTACGGCCGTATGAATTCCTCGATGCCCGCGCGTGTCCCGACCCCGAGCAGGCCAGCCTCCGCCTCGTTCAGGACGAACCTCTTTCCGTGCAACTTCACACCGTCGTGAGAGCAGCCTCGGTTCGCGAGAAGCGCCTTTGACTTCGTGATGTCGGCGCCGATCGTCAGGTCCGCGTTGATGATGCCGTCTTCCTCCACGTATTCGACTGCGATCTGCTCGTCGGAGGTGAGCTTTTCCTGCTTGATTCTTAGATGGCGTCCCGCCGTCGTTTTTCGATCGCCGACCGTCATCGCGATCCGGACCTGCGCGACGCCGCCCTTTCCGCGATACCAGGGGTGATCGTCGATCGCCCACGCGATGCGGATCGGGCGTTTGAGACCCAGGTGATGGGCGACGACCTTGCGACTGAATCCCTGTGCGATCTTGTTCGTCGTCACGAAGCCGAACCGTTTCAGGATCGGCCCCGCAAGCTGGACGGCCGACCGATCCCACCAGCACATCACGAAGTCCGCGCCGCCGGGGACGTTCGGATAGGCGGCCCAGACGGCTGAGGCATAGCCGTGTCCGTATTCGCCGCGCAGGTCGCTTCCTGCGATGAACGGTGGATTCCCGACGATGAAATCGGCGTCCGGCCAGTCCGGCCGCCGGGCCTTCGGATAGGTCTCGACGCGTCTGCCATTTATCTCGACGATCGTCGGAAGCGGATAGCCGTCCCAGGTCAAGACGGCATCGTAGCCTTCGCCGCGTCCGAAGTTGATGTTCTTGAAGGCGCGCAGGATCGGCTCGGACGGGTGTCCGGTGCGGGTCCGGTAATGCTGCTGAAGGTACCCGATCCACACCACGAGCTCGGCGATCGCGGCGGCGCGCGGGTTCAGTTCCAAACCGAGGAACTGGTGCGGATCGACGGTTTCGCGATCCAGCCCCATGTTCTCGGGCTCGCCCAGGCGCGCCAGCGTCTCCAGCACCTCGCCTTCGAGGGTCTTCATCAGCTCGAGCGCGACGTAGAGGAAGTTGCCGGTGCCGCAGGCCGGATCGAGGACGCGGGTGGCGCAGAGCGTGCGGTGGAACGCACGCACGTGGCCGACCGCCGCCTTCTCGTCCCCGCCCTGGTGGGCGGTCTCCGCTCTCATGAGCGCCGCCTGCCAGTCGGCCCGGAGCGGCTGCATCACGGTCGCCTCGACGAGACGCTGCACGTAGACGCGCGGCGTGTAATGCGCGCCGAGCCGTCGCCGCTCCGCCTTGTCCAGGGCCTGCTCCAGCAGCGTGCCGAAGATCGCGGGATCGACCTCCGTCCAGTCCTTCCGGGCGGCCGCCAGCAGCTCCCCGATCTCCTCGCGCGCCAGCGGGAACGCCGTCGCGTTGGAGAACAGGTTGCCGTTGAAGAGGCGCAGGTGCTGCTGGAACCCCGAGAAGAAGCGATCCTGCTCCCGCGGCGCGTCCATCTTGGCCCAGAGGTCCGAGAGGAGCGGAGCGAAGACGCCCGGGCTTTCGGCGCATTCTGCCAGCAGTTTGGTGAACTTGCCCTTCGGCAGCAGGTCCACGCCCTCGGCGAACATCGTGAAAATGCAGCGCATCAGGAAGTGGGCGACCTCCTCGGGCGCATGGTCCGCCTCGAGCGCCTTGCTCACGGCGGCGAGCCGCGCGGCGATCTCGCGAGTGACCCTGGCCGCATGCCGCGCCGGATCGAGGCTGCCCGGGTCGGTCCAGATCGCCGCGAGCCGGGTGCGCACCGCCGGGTCGCGCAGGTCTTCGAGAAAGATGCGGAAGCCCTGGCGGTCGGGAAACGGCACGTAGGCCCGCCCGGTCCCGGAGAAATCGGCGAACACCTCCAGCGCGTGGCCGACATCGCAGGTGATGAGGAAGGGCGGTGCCACATGCTCGGGATCCAACAGGAAGACGTAGCCTTCGGCTTGGCGCCGGGCGTTCTGCATCATCACGTCCCAGCCCTTCGTGGCGGCCCGGCGCCCGAGCTGTTCCGGTTCGGCGGCAAGCCGGGAGAGCTGGGCGGCGGAGACCTGCCGCGGCGCGTTCTTCGCGCCGGGAAAGCGCGATTGCTTGGCTTCGAGGATGAAGTGCCCGCGCCGGTAGAGGTCGATGCGCCGGGGAGCCGTACCGCCGTCGCCCGCGCGCAGGCGCACGGCGCGCTCGAAGGCGTAGTCGTTGCGGGCGGTGTCGCCGCCGGCCGGCTCCGGTCGGGGTACGCCGAGCACGTCGCAGAGCTCGCTGAGGAACATCTGGTAGTTCGCGCGCTCCGCACCGCCCTCGCGTGCGGTCCAGCGTTCGATGAAGCCCTCGACGTCCAAACCCGTCTCCCCCCGCCGAACGGAAGGAAATCTCATCCAGGTCGAGAAATCAACCTCAAGTCATATGCTAGATTGGCTTTGGAAGATCGCTCTCCCTTGAAAGTACCCGCGGTGGCTGGAAATAAACGATATTTTAGAGCGACTTGCTGAAATTTTAGCATATGCGCATATCGCTCGCGGGCCGATCACCAGCGCCATTCGGGAGAAAAAATAAATCTAGAGTCTCCCAAGCATGGCGGACGCAAACGAAAAGAGGGCCGCCTTGCGGCGACCCTCTTTCCGACCTTGCGATGGTGGCTGGGACTTAGAAGTCCATCCCGCCGCCCATGCCGCCCATGCCGCCGCCGCCGCCCATGGAGGCGCCGCTGTCCTTCTTCGGAGAGTCGGCGATCATGGCCTCGGTGGTGACGAGCAGGCCGGCGACCGAGGCCGCGTCCTGCAGGGCGGTGCGCACGACCTTGGCCGGGTCGATGATGCCGGCCTGGATCATGTCGACGTACTCTTCCGTCTGGGCGTTGAAGCCGTAGGTCTCGGAAGAGGTGTTGTCGGTGATCTTGCCGACGACGATGGAGCCCTCGACGCCCGAGTTCTGGGCGATCTGACGGATCGGGGCCTCGAGCGCCTTCAGCACGATCTTGATGCCGGCCTGGACGTCGGGGTTGTCGCTCGAGAGGGCGGCGACCGCCTTCTTGGCGCGGAGCAGGGCGGTGCCACCGCCGGGGACGATGCCCTCTTCGACAGCCGCGCGGGTGGCGTTGAGCGCGTCGTCGACGCGGTCCTTCTTCTCCTTGACCTCGACCTCGGTCGCGCCGCCGACGCGGATGACCGCGACGCCGCCGGCGAGCTTGGCCAGGCGCTCCTGGAGCTTCTCACGGTCGTAGTCCGAGGTGGTCTCCTCGATCTGCGCCTTGATCTGCCCGACGCGGGCCTCGATGTCGGCCTTCTCGCCCGAACCGTCGATGATCGTGGTGGTCTCCTTCTCGATGCGGATCCGCTTGGCGCGGCCGAGCATCGGCAGGGTGACGTTCTCGAGCTTGATGCCGAGGTCCTCGGCGATCATCTGGCCCTGGGTCAGGATCGCGATGTCCTCGAGCATCGCCTTGCGGCGGTCCCCGAAGCCCGGAGCCTTCACGGCCGCGACCTTGAGGCCGCCGCGCAGCTTGTTCACCACGAGGGTGGCCAGCGCCTCGCCCTCGATGTCCTCGGCGATGATGACCAGCGGCTTGCCGGTCTGCACCACGGCCTCGAGCACCGGCAGCATCGCCTGGAGCGACGACAGCTTCTTCTCGTGGATGAGGATGTAGGGGTCCTCGAGCTCGGCGACCATCTTCTCCGCGTTCGTGATGAAGTACGGGGAGAGGTAGCCGCGGTCGAACTGCATGCCCTCGACGACGTCGAGCTCGGTCTCGGCGGTCTTCGCCTCCTCGACCGTGATCACGCCCTCGTTGCCGACCTTCTGCATGGCGTGGGCGATCATCTCGCCGATTTCCTTGTCGCCGTTCGACGAGATCGTGCCGACCTGGGCGACCTCCTCGGACGAGGCGACCTTCTTGGAGCGCGCGATGATGTCCTTCACCGCGGCGGCCGTGGCGAGGTCGATGCCGCGCTTCAGGTCCATCGGGTTCATGCCGGCGGCGACGTACTTGGCGCCTTCGCGGACGATCGCCTGGGCGAGCACGGTCGCGGTGGTGGTGCCGTCACCGGCGATGTCGTTGGTCTTCGAGGCCACTTCGCGCACCATCTGGGCGCCCATGTTCTCGAACTTGTCGGCGAGCTCGATCTCCTTGGCGACGGTGACGCCGTCCTTGGTGATGCGCGGCGCGCCGAAGCTCTTCTCGATCACGACGTTGCGGCCCTTGGGGCCGAGCGTCACCTTGACGGCATCCGCGAGGATGTCGACGCCACGGAGCATCTTGTCGCGCGCGTCGGAGGAGAAACGAACGTCTTTCGCTGCCATGTGCAGGATTCCTTTTCGTTGGTGGGGAAGCCCCAAGACCGGTTCGGGCCTCGAAGGGCGGTTTAAGTCAGGTGTCCGAAGACCTTAGGCGACGACGCCCATGATGTCGGATTCCTTCATGATCAGGAGGTCCTGACCGTCGATCTTGACCTCGGTGCCCGACCACTTGCCGAACAGGACGCGGTCGCCGGCCTTGACGTCGAGCGCGTTGATGCGGCCGGCCTCGTCGCGGGCGCCCGGGCCGACGGCGACGATCTCGCCTTCCTGCGGCTTCTCCTTGGCGGTGTCGGGGATGATGATGCCGCCCTTGGTCTTCTCTTCGCCTTCGATGCGGCGGACGACGACCCGGTCGTGCAGCGGACGGAACTTCATGAGCTGCCCTCTTGTTTGAATTCGCGAAACGGCGTTGATGCCGCGGTGGTCCGCGTCCAACCCTGCCGTTAGCACTCTCGAAAGATGAGTGCCAAGGCTGCGGGCGAGATAGCCGCGGCCCCTTGGCGAGTCAAGTCTGTCGCACCCTGCGACGGCCGTCGCGCGCCGGGTTTCTCCCCTGATCGCACGCGCCGACGGAAGATCCTGCCATGCTGAGCCTGCACGGACCGGAGGGCGCGCTCGCGCCGAGCGAGGCGGGCGGCGCCGCCGTCCCGACGCAGGCCGTGTGGATCGACCTCAACGACCCGACGCCCGAGGAGGCCCGCGCGGTCGAGGAGGCCACCGGCGTCCGGGTGCCCTCGCGCAAGGCGCTGTCGGAGGTCGAGAGTTCGAGCCGCCTGCGCCGGCTGAAGAACGGCCTGTCGCTCTCGACGCCGATGATCACCTTCGAGAGCACCGATTCGGTCCTGAACCCACTCGGCTTCGTGCTGACGAAGGACCACCTCGTGACGGTGCGATTCCATGAGCTGCGCGCCTTCGCCGAGGTGCGCAAGCGGGTCCACGAGGGCGAGGAGGCCAAGACCGGGATCGCGGTCTTCCTGCTGCTGATGGAGGAGCTCGTCGACAGCCTGGCCGACTCCCTGGAGGACATGGGCGCCGAGCTCGACAGGCTCTCCACCCGCATCTTCGACTTCGACGTGCGCGCCCGGCCCGCGAAATCCGACGAGGCGGCGCCCCCGCGCCGGCGGGACTTGGCGCTGCGGCGCATCCTGCGGGGCATCGCCCGCCGCGGGAAGGTGCTCGGCAAGATCCGGGCGAGCCTGCTCGGGCTCGAGCGCATCGTGCCCTTCGTCGCCGGCGCCTGCGAGCAGGTGCTGGCTCAGGAGGAGACCGACGCCCGCTTCGAGACGATCCGCCGGGACATCGAATCCCTCGACGAGTTCGAGACGCGGCTCTCGGAGAACGTCCAGTTCCTCCTCGACGCGGCCCTGGGCCTGATCAACATCGAACAGAACAACGTCTTCCGCGTGCTCACCGTCGTCTCGGTGGTCGGCGTTCCGCCGACGCTAATCGCCTCGATGTACGGGATGAACTTCAAGCACATGCCCGAGCTCGACTGGGCCTACGGCTACCCCTACGCCCTAAGCCTGATCCTCGCCAGCGCGATCATCCCGATCGTGGTGTTCCGGATCAAGGGCTGGTTCTGAGACGCATCAGACGGAGAGCCGCCGCTCGACCGCGGCGAGGATCGTCTCGCGCACGCCGTCGAGGTTTTCGGCGATCTCGGCGTTGGTGTCGCGCAGGATCGCGAAACCGCAGGATTCAAGGGTACGGGTGCGAACCGCATCCCGCTCGCATTCCTGCATCGTGGAATGGGTCGCGCCATCCACTTCCACGATGAGGTTCGCCTCGATGCAGACGAAATCCGCAACATAGCGATCGATGGGGCACTGGCGCCGGAACTTCCACCCGTTCAGTTGGCGCCTTCGGAGCACGGACCAGAGCTTGGCTCCGGCTCGCGTCTGCGTGCGACGCAAACCCCGCGCGTAAGCGATCTGCTCCATAAAGGCCTCACGGCGCGACGGTGGCGGAAATCCCGCGTCTTCCACGACATGGCTCCTTCTCCCAGGGGGAGAAGGTTGGGATGAGGGGCGTAACGCCACCGAACTGCGCGCAAGGTCGACAGCGTCGGCCGATCGACGAGCCCATGTTGCTGCCGGACCGAATCCGGCAGACACGTTGCGACCGGCGCGGTCCTTCCTGACGCCTCACGCCCCTCATCCTGTCCTTCTCACCCTGGGAGAAGGAACCCGCGCCCGATCCGGAATCGCCTCAATCCACCGCGAGCCGATAGCCCACGCCGCGCACGGTCTGCAGGAAGGTCGGGTTGGCCGGGTCGACCTCGGTCTTGCGGCGCAGGCGGTTGATCTGCACGTCGATGGTGCGCTCGGCGGCCAGCCCCCCGGCGCCG
>NZ_BPQG01000109.1 GCF_022179125.1 Methylobacterium cerastii | reverse complement strand
GGCCTGAAAACAGCGCTTACCAACGATCCGCGCTTGTCCTCGAACGAACAGCGTCGCCGTCGTTCGGCCCCCTCAAGCAACTCGACCCATATAGCCCCGACCCGCTGACCTCAACGCCAGCATTATGGTCAGGCTTCAGCCGAGTGCGCGATGCCATCAACCGCGGCCATCACCGGACGCGTACTTGATATGTGATCCTGGTCCCAAGCGTCCGCAGTTGGACAGTGCCATTGAGAGAAGCTGCTGGTGCTGTACGAGTGCTCGTACAGACACAAGGTCTGCCGACCGTTGCCGCGCTACACTGGCCAACGGAGAGGCAGCGTGTCAATTCAGGCTATGACCGAGCTGGATGGGAGGCGCTGCGAAGTGAAGGTTGACGGAGCTTGGCTCGCTGTCAGCCTCATCGAGGCGCAGGGGAAGTACGCAAAGGCTGAGAAACGCTGTCCGGTTTGCCACGGCCGCGTCGCCGTCGCCGGTTCGTACACCTCAGTTGTGAAGCGTACGCTGATGCATCGCCGGGTCCACGATGGTTGCCCCCTCATCTTAAGGGCTTACCGCGGCACACCTTCGTTGCATCCAGAAGCGGTGGAGTAGCTTTAGGCTGATGGCGACTTCGGAGAAGTGGCAATGAGCACCACGATCACCCGCGACTTGCTCAAGGCCAAAATCGTCACCGACGACGAGGTGAGCGCCGCCGTGGACGTGTTCATGACAGACCTGACGACGCGCCTTTTCCGGTTCAAGAGCGGTCACAGCTTGGATCTCGCCAACGCGGTGAGGGTACATCAGCCGGCAAAAGCGGCCGTTGCCCATCCGGACAGGAACGAAAAATTTCGGCGCGGAATGGTGCGGACTGCGATCCTGATGGGGTGCATCGAGGCACCATGAGCGACGATCCCTATCGAGAAGCCGCCGACGTTCTTCGCGGGATGGGCTGGAAAGTGGAGCCTGCCGGCGATGAACTCGGCCTATGGCTGGTAGATGGGGAGCAGCTCGGTGATGCCGAACTCATGGGAGTTGTCCGCCTCATTAAGCTGATAAACGGACCCGACATGATCCAGTAAAACCTACCGACACCACGCCGGCCAAACGCAGACCGGCGCAGTGTCGGTTTGAACTTTCGAGCAGGTCTTCGGATCACTCCGCCGCTTGCTGAAAGCGCAAGCGCTGGTTCTGCCCGATTGTGCGGGAGATCAGGGAGCGACGCGCGCTGTAGCTGGGCGAGACAAAGGGATAGTCGACCGGGAGGCCCCACTTGGCACGGTAGGCCTCGGGCGACAGCCCTCTCATCGTGAGATGCCGGCGCAGCGCCTTGTAGGGCTTGCCGTCCTCGAAGCTGATGATGGCATCCGGCGAGATCGACTTGCGGATC
>NZ_BPQG01000108.1 GCF_022179125.1 Methylobacterium cerastii | reverse complement strand
GGCCTGAAAACAGCGCTTACGTTCAAAGGGTGCAGGGGATGAGGTTGGCGGCCGGCGCTCACATGATCCGGCCGAACTGATGCCCGAACCTTGGTCGGGCTTTGCCGAAGGCGGCTGCCTGCTCGGCGGTGACGACAAGCGGCTGTGATTGGCTCTCGACGTGCACCACCGCCCCGGCGACAGCATTCGCCACGTCGTCGTGCGCGCCCTTGTGTGGAGGGTGGTCGATGATGTCTCTGCCGGTGCCGCGCGTTGTTCGGCGCTCTAGCGCTACGAGCTGCTTCTCGAGTTTCGGCACGTTGAGCAGGCGCACGCGCTGACTGTTCAGCACCGGCAGGAAGTCGCGGTAGATGTCGGTCTTGCTGCGTTCGGAAGCCACGTAGGTGATGCCCTGCAACCGGAACCGCTCGGCCACCCACGCGCCAGCATAGCGGTCGCCCGTCACCTTCCGAAGGCCATATGATTTGAGCAGCGTGCAAAACCGCTCGACCACCGCGTCGGGGTTTGCGCCAGGCTGCTCCTCCCGGACGGCGTCGAGGATCGTGATGTCCCCGTCGGCGTGCGCAATCGCCATCGTCATGCTGTCGGCACCACCGCCCGACGGATCGACGAAGGCGGTGTAGCGAGTCGAAGGCGCGGGACCGCGCTCCAACAGGCTCCCGTCCTTCATGCAGGCCTGCACTGCCTCCAAGGTGACGAACGCTTCGACGTCCTTGCGGAACTCGGCGCCCCACTCGGCCGCCGCGGCGACTGGATCGTCGGCGTAGGCCTGCTGGATCTCCTCGGCGAGCGTCGTGCTCTTGTGCATCGCCAGCGAAGGCGCCTGCAGCACGAGAATGCGCGGACTGCCATCCGATCCGAAGTGTCGGCGATAGGTGTCGTAGAGGACGCCCTTGCGAGCGTAGGGCGACGACAGCACGAACAGCGGAGCGCCCAGGGTCGCAAGACCGGGGCGGAGAGCCCGAAGCACCTCCGCATCCGGGTTGGCGCTGCCCTCGATCTGCCAGAACGCGATCTCGTCGCAGATGGCGGCGACGGGCGTCGGGCCACGCACCGTCTTCCAGCTTGCGGTCATCACCTGGATGTCGATGGCGTTCGTCAGCCGGATCGTGTCGGCCGTCGGCGCGCCATCGAGCAGTTCGGCGAACATCGGAACTTCAGTAAAGATGCCGAGCAGGTAGCGGAACGCCTCGCCGGCCGTGTCCTTGGCTGCGGCCATCACCGGAATGCGACCGCGCTGCCCCGGCGCCAGGTCGCCCTCATAGTCCACGAGGCCGGCGAAGTAGGCTGCGGCCACCGCGAACGCGCGCGTCTTGCCGCCTCGCCGACCGACCACGCCCCAGACTTCACGACAGGGCTTGTCGGGCTCGCGCTCGCGGCCAGTGAGGGCCGTGAAGACCACCCGCTCGTCGTCCGTCAGGGGCTCGCCCTGAGATGCGATGAGGACGACGCGCCAGGCGGCCCAGGTCTCGCCGGGGAGGATAGTCCCGAAGATCTCAGGATCTTCCAAGGCGTTCCGCATCGTGGACAGCCGCCTCATGACGCGGACCGCGATGCGAGGTGGTCGCGTAGGGTCTTCCGCTCGGGAGCCCTGGGCGGCCCCATACGGCGGCTTTGACGGTCCATGCGGTCGCCTAGCTGCCCCATGGCCTCGGGATCGACCGGGCGCCCAGCGGCAAGCTCCGCGTGCATGATGGCAAGCTGAACGGCCAAGCCGGCGTAGGCCCGGCAGGCTTCGCGCTGGGCAACCGACATCGAGCCGGCACCACCGCGCTCGGCCTCAAGTTCGTCGACTAGATCCTTAAAGCGCCGGGCGGGCGCTGAACTGCCGTGGACAGCCGTCAGGAAGGGGCGGGCGCCGTTGGTGAAGGCGGAACGCTGGTTTGCGGATCGAGCCATTTAGCGGCGACCCAACTGGCGAACAATTAGAGCGGCAACGTTGTCAGCGGGCATGATTGCTTGGCCTCAGATCGGTCAAGCAAGTATACATGAGGATTTGTGGTTGTCTAATCTTCAATTATTACTGTCCGCTACCGTCCGCCTTTGTTTGCTCGCGTCCGTTTCTACCGACTGCTCGCGTGGGGAATGCGGGGTTCGTGCACCGGGTTTGCGGCTTCATCCACTTCCAGGCAGCCGCGCAGTTGGCGGGCACGCGCGCCAGAAATGCCCGTGCATGTCGGTAGGAGCGTGGGTAGCTCAAAGCGCCTGCATTCCAGAGCGTTCGAATTGCTAAGGAAAGTCCGCCGCGAAGGCGGAAGGGATATCCGCCATGTGCAGAGGGAGGTGCGGATTATTCCGCACCTTACGAGGTGAGGGACGCGTCCCCCACCTTCGGCGGCACACAGCCCAGCCAGAAATTTTTCTGCCGGGACGGCCTGCGCGTCCCGTCGTGCCTAGCCTCTATTCAAATCGCCAGTCTCACACCGAGTCAGAGTGGCGCCTATCGGGCGCCCCCAACCACGCCGCTCTGCCTATCGCCCTACACGCCGGCAATATAGCCATTGCTATACCTTGGCACCCCCCTAGCGATTTGATCTGAGTCTCCACCCCTCAAGGTGGAGTGGCGGCAGGTGGAGGAAGTGGAGGCAACCGGCCCTCCACCACCACCCTATATAGGGGTGGAGGGGTGGTGGTGGCGGTAGCTGACAAGGTGGAGGTGGAGGCGGCCGCTGCGGGTCCCGCAAAGGGCAAGCCTTACGGTTCAGTTCTGACCGCTCGCGCGATCCCATTGTCTGACATATGCTCGTCGACAAGCAGGAGGGCCGGATGGCGCGCGTTAAGCTCCCCGTTGATGCAACGATTGCATCGGTTCAGGGCACTCTGAAAAAACCTGAAGCGTACATTTGCGGCGTGCTGACCAAATTGCATGCGGGTCAGCGAGTACACGCTAGTGCAGCCGTTCGTATAGGTGTGACCGGCCGGGGGATCTCACCGTATTATCGGATCGTACACGGAGCGCAGCACGGCACTCCTGATGACAACAGCCAGATTTTCGGAGCCTTCTACGACAACCACGAGCCTCTTGAAGTTGCGACGTCGTCAGAAATGAACGGTCATTGGAGCACCGAGTTCATGACGATTGAAGAAGTTGGCCAACTGCGCGCACAGCTACCTTCAAAACACGGAAGAAGAGCTTAGTACGCTGACCGCACCCAGGGGCATAAGCGCCCCGCCGATGCTATCGCTACCATCATCATATTGTCGCCGGCACCTATCGCCTTCGGGGGAGAGATTTGTAGTCAATCGCCCTCATGGCTCGCGGCCCTCCCAACCTCGACGAACGGTCGCGGCTTGTGCTTCTCATCCATGCCGGTGACGACGACGAACATGCCGGTGCCGATCCAGGCACGCAGCAGCCCCTTCACCTTCTCCCGGTCCTTCCTATCGTCAGGGTTCAGCCGCAAGGCATGAGCGATCGGCATGCCGACCCAATCGCGGGCCTGGACGTTCTCGCGCCACGGGCCGCCGGCTCGTACCGCCGCTTGCGCCGCTTGAAGGTCTGCTAGCGTGACGCTCTCGAACGGATCGGGCTTCTCCCAGGCGGTGACGACGCCCACGCTGTCGCCGTAGTCAAGTAGGCCGGGCGGCCCATTGCCGAGCGGCACGGATGCCAGCTTGAACCACTTCGACCCGTCGGACGCCGGGGGCGCGAGGTTGGCCTTGCCGCCGTCCACCCGAAAGTGAAGGCGCGGCTGCTCCACGCCCAACCGCTCACCCTCTTCCCGCGACATAGGATTGAGCACGCGCGCTGCCCTGGCCTTCGATAGGAGCGCGCTGGCGCCGCGGCTGTCCTCGACTGTCACTTCATTGCCGCCGGTCTTTCGGGCGTGGTGCACGAGTTCGACGGCGCAACCGCAATGGTCGGCGATCTCGGCCCAGACAGTCGCCACGGCGTTGATGGCGCCGTTGTCGTTCTCGCTCACGGCATGGCTCGACACGAACGGATCGATGATCAGAACGTCGATCATGTTGGCGAGGATCGTCGCCCGGATCTGCTCGATCACCGGGTGCGCGATCATCAGACCGGCACGGTTCTGCTCGGCGACGACGACGCGGGTGTCGCGACCCGAGTTGACGAACAGACGGCCAGCGAGGTCGCTGTCGTCCAACTCATAATGCAGCGCCGTTGCCATCACACGACGCTGCAGCTCGTCCATCGGGTCTTCGAGGTTGATGTACCAGACCTTGAACCGGCCGTGCGGCTGGCTCCCGATCAAGTCGCGGCCGGTGACCATGCTAAGTGCCTCGGCAATCACCAGCGACGACTTACCGATGCCGCCGGGACTCACGGTCGCCGAGATGAACTTGCGGATGAGGTGCCGGCCGAGAAGCCATTCGCGCACTGGGATCGCCGACGGCTCGATCCATTCGAACCGCGCCGCTTTGATCGCGGGTCGGGCGGGGGTATTATCCTCGGCACGGCCACGCAGCGGAGGCCATTCGCGCTCGGGGCCAAGGGCGTGCAGTGCTTCGGCAAGGTCGTCGGTGAAGGGTTCATGCCTCATGCGGCTTCCCCTTCTGGCGCAACGTTCCGTTGGCCTCCTTCAGCATCGTCATGACGCTGATGGCCTGCCGCATGGCAGCCGTCGCCTTCCGGGTAGAAAGCTCGAGGCCCACGTCGTCGCCAACGGCGCCGTAGTCGACGCCCATTGAGGCGTAGAACGCCGCCATGTGCAGGCATTCGCCGACGAACTGGCGCAGCGCGCCGGGAGTGCCGTAAGCGATATGATCGGGGTGTTCCGTCATTCGGCTCTCCCGCTGGTGATGGCTGCGGCGGCGTAGGCGGCGATCAGCGCGGCGTCGGATCGATTGTGATCCTTCTTCCGGGCGAAGTGCTCGGCCGAGGCGGGGAACAGCCGGAGCGCGAGTGCGCGCCCGGCTTCCTTCGGATCGTCTGCACCGATCAGGCGGTGATGCCGTTTCCAGACCTGCGGCGTGACGAGGTGCAACGGCACCGTGCAAAGCGTGACCGTCGCCTTGGCGGCCGCGTAGGCCGTGCCAAGCCCGAACGCTTGCCGGCACCCGTCTCGTGGCATCGGACCCACCTGCTCAACGACGATGAAGGTCGGGGCGAGTTGGCGGATACGTCGGGCCAAGATGGAGACATCCACCTCGCCGTTGACCACCGGCATGTCCTCGACGGACACGCGGTCCGACAGTGCCGGGAAGAAAAAGCAGATCGCGCCGGTCAAGCCGGGGTCGATCGCTGCGATACAGATCTCGGGGGCGGCAGTCATCGAGTCACCTCCCGCGGCCCGAGGCGCGCAAGTTCGGCGACGACGGCCGCAACCTCGACGCCGCAGCCGAGCCGACGCGAAAGCCGTTGGACAATTCGTGGTGCGGTGCTAATTTCGGACCTGTCGATCTGGCGAGAGACAGCTTCCGAGGGACGTGTGCGCTTGCAGGCGCCGCGTCCCTCAACTGTTTTCAGCATGCTACGCCGCCTCCATCTCAAGCGACGCGAGATAGCCGCGTAGGCTGTCAGCCGGGATCAGGGTGCGAGCACCCACCTTGATCGTCCGCAGCTTCCGCTCGGCGATCAGCGCATAGAGCGTGGTTCGACCCAGACCGGTCGCGTACAGCGCCTCGGGCACTGTGTAGGCAAGCTTCTCCGGCGACGCGCGCAGATCTCCCTGCGGCGCCTGAAACCTCTCGGTGTTCATGGCTGCTGTCCTTCGATGTTCGCCGTGTTGCCAGCGAATACGGACGGATATTGGCGCCCCGTACTTAGGGGCTCAATGGCTAGGGGATGCCATTCCCCGAGATGGCACTTTGTTCAGCGAGTATTTCAGCAATTTGCCTTTGGATCGTCCTCCGCCCGTAGCCGCGGTCCTTCTTTGACTTGTTAGCGCGCCTGCGAACACCGTCCTCAAGATCTTTTGCTACTTGCTCTGAATTTCGCAAGGTAACACCAAGATGAATTGCTTCACTGACAATATGTCTCTTCAATACAATATTCTTATCTATAGCCGCCTCAGATTTTTTCATATTAGCATTCGCAGAGCTTATAACACTAGCGTAGCCTGCTCCGTTGTGGCTTCCGACTTCGAGCATTGCGTCTACCAATCTCATAAGCCGGAATTTTAGAACCCATTTCGGGATGTTCTGCTCAGGCGAAATATCGATGATATGGGTCAACTGATCGATAATGCGTCGCGAGTCTTTAAGGCTGAACGATAATTGAAGCTTTGTAGGATTATCGATTTTGCTCGATCGCTCTATGGTTTTTGCAATGGATTTCACTCGCTTTAGAATATGCCTACGCGCTTCTCGTTCGTCTTTAAGGCCACTATTGATTAGTGCGGCCAAGTCGTAACCATAATCCATGGCTTGAGCACTCCTAAACCAACGTCTCATTGTACGTGGCCCAGGCATCCATCAGCTCGCGTCGCTTCGCGAACAAGTCGCCCCGCCGATAAGCCGCCTCGACCTTGCTCTCGATTGCGTGCGCCAGCGCCATTTCCACGACCTCGGATGGAAAGTGCGTCGTCTCGCTAGCCCAGTCCCGGAACGTTGATCGGAAGCCGTGCGCAGTGATTTCGGTTCGGCCCATGCGACGCAGCAGCATCAGCATGCCCATGCCACTCATCGGCTTGCCTCGTCGGGCACCGGGGAACACGAAGCCGGCGGCGCCGATCGTCTGCATCCGTTCCAGAAGCACCACCGCTGGGTCAGAGAGCGGCACGCGGTGCTCCCGCCCGCCCTTCATCCGCTCGCCCGGCACGGTCCATGTACGGGCCTGCAGATCGATTTCTGACCAACGCGCGCCAAGGACCTCTCCAGTTCGCGCAGCGGTCAAGATTGCGAACGCCAGCGCGCGGGCCGCGACTGCGTCTCGCCTGGCAAGGTCGGCCATGAAGGCTGGCAGATCCGCAAAGGGTAGCGCGGCGTGGTGCTCGACCCGCTGTACCTTCGATCGCTTCGGGAGAAGGTTCTGCAGGTGGCCCTTCCACCGGGCCGGGTTCTCACCGCGCCGGTAGCCGCGCGTCGTCGCCCAATCCAAAACCGACTCGATCCGACCGCGCACCCGCGTCGCCGTTTCGGGCTTCGCCGACCAGATGGGTTCGAGGGCTTGCATCACTAGGCCGGTATCGACGGCCTGCACCGGCAGATCGCCAAAGGCCGGATAAGCATAAGCTTCGAGCGTCGCCGTCCACTGCGCGGCGTGCTTGATGTTGCGCCATCCGGCACGGTGCGCCTCGATGTAGCCGGCGGCGCACGTGCGGAAAGTGGTGGCACGGGCTGCCTCGATTGCAGCCTCCTGTCGCCGACCGGCCCGAGCTTCGATTGGGTCCAGACGCTCGGCTGTCAGCTTCCGACACTCCCGCGCCCGGTCGCGAGCCTCGACGAGGGAAAAGGTGTTGGCTGAGCCCAGCCCCATGGCGCGGGCCTTGCCGTCGAGGGTGAACCGGAAGATCCAGCTTTTGGCCCCCTTGCCTGAGACCTGAAGCCACAAGCCGCCGCCGTCCCCGTACATGCCGGGGGTCTTCAGGCGCGCTACGCCAAGTGCTGTCAGCTTACCTTGCACGTCATAGCTACCCACACTTCTACTAACATCGTAAGCGTGAATTTGCGCAAACGCCAGCGACCCGCCGCGAACGGCAGGTTTCAAAAACTGCAGCGATTTGTATGGTTTAGTGGATGGCAGCGAATAGCTGCGAATGGGGCCGTGGCGGAGAGGGGGTCCGACAAACCCCTTTCCTTAGCCGTTCGCTGCCGTCCACTACCGGTTTGATTTCGCAGCAGTTTCTCCGAGACGGCTTCCGCCACGATCCGCTGGCATTCTCCCAAATTCGGGCCTACGATGTGGGTAGCGCCGTGGGTGAGCGAATGCAGGGCAAACTGACAGCACTTGGGGTCGCGAAGCTAAAGACCCCCGGCATGTACGGGGACGGCGGCGGGTTGTGGCTCCAAGTCACCGGCAAGGGCGGGAAGAGTTGGATTTTCCGGTATACCCTCCAAGGCAAGGCGAGGGAGATGGGCCTCGGTCCTGTCAGCACCTTCTCTCTGGCCGAGGCGCGTGACAAGGCCCTGGCGTGCCGGAAGCTCACCTACGAGGGCGTCGACCCGATCGAAGTGCGGCGCGAGCGGCTTCAGAAAGCTGCCGTGGAAGCGGCACGGACCGTCACCTTCCGCACCTGTGCCGAAGCCTACATTGAGGCTCACAAGCCCGGCTGGCGGAACGGCAAGCATGTCGCGCAGTGGTCAGCCACCCTGGAGGCCTACGCCTACCCAATCATCGGGGACCTTCCTGTCCAGGCGGTGGACACCACACTGGTGATGCGGGTCCTTGATCCGATCTGGACGACGAAGCCAGAGACTGCAGCACGGGTGCGTGGGCGGATCGAGGCTATCCTCGACTGGGCGAAGACCAACACCTACCGGGAGGGAGAGAACCCGGCGCGGTGGAAGGGCCACCTTGCCAACCTGCTGCCGAAGCGGTCCAGGGTTAAGAAGGTCGAGCATCACCCTGCCCTCCCCTTCGCCGAGATCCCGAAGTTCATGGTGGAGGTCGACGAACGAGGTGGCATCGCCGCCAGGCTGTTGGCTTTCACGATCCTTACCGCTGCCCGATCCGGCGAAGCGGTGGGCGCCCTTTGGACAGAAATCGATATGCAGGCCGGGATCTGGACCGTGCCAAGCGTGCGGATGAAGGGCGAGATCGAGCACCGGGTGCCGCTGTCTCAGCCGGCCTTGGCAATCCTGGCCGAGGTGCGGGGCCTCGACGAGACGTTCGTGTTTCCTGGCAGCCGGAGCGGCAAACCCCTTTCCGACATGGCGATGTTGATGCTGCTCCGGCGCCTGGGCAGAGGGGACATCACGACCCATGGCTTCCGGTCGAGCTTCCGCGACTGGGCCGCAGAGACCACCGCGTTCCCGTCGGAGGTAGTCGAGATGGCGCTGGCACATGTCATCGACAACAAGGTCGAGGCGGCCTACCGGCGCGGCGACTTGTTCGCCAAGCGACGCGAGTTGATGGACGCCTGGGCGGAATTCAGCCGAGGGACCCGATGACAGACGACGAGCAGACGGACGATTGGGCTCCCAGCATCGAGCAGGCGAACGGTAGTTTTTACGACGCCTATAAACAGCAACTGACCAACCTTATCGACAGCATTGAGGATGCCGGAAGCAAGGCGCTACAAAACTCATCCTTGAGCGAAGCTGATCGATGGGAGCTAGAACATGGCGTCAGGATTTTGCACGATGACAAGAGCGACCTTCTCAAGCTCCTGTCCAAAATAATCGACGAGACTAACCCATCGTTTTTTCAGGAGTGCACTGTTGCTTCGATCATGACCGTTTTATCCGGCGTGTTCATGACATCGAAATATGTCCGCCTGACCGACAGCGCAGTCCAAGAAACACTCAAAGCGCAAGCCAGGATCGCGAGAGGCGGACGGGAGCGCCAACTCAGCAAAGATAAGATCGGCCGCATTGAGATGGTTAAGCGGCATGCTGTGGCGGCTGGCGCCGACCTGCGGTTTCCATACAAAGCAGCCGATGCAATCCGCGATGCCGTGAACGCTGAGCGGACCCTGGCCGGCAAGCCTGAAGTGACCCTGCGGACGGTCCAAAACTGGATCAATGAGGCCGCTCTGGGGATAAGTTCGGAAAAGTCTTGAAGTCTTTCCGAAGCCCTTGAAGTCGCTTCCGAAGCACTGCTCGACAGCCAAGTAATCAGTCCCCAGAACGTTGGACAGCCGCTGGAACACTAGCGGCGCGCTGAGGAATTTCAGTCATGGCTCTGCAACAGATGCAGGCGCCGCAGGTAGACCTGCGCGCGTCAACGGGAAAGCTTTTGCATCGTCCCAAGGATGTTCAGGACATTCTCGGGATCGGCCACACCACACTCTACCGCCTGATCGGCGAGGGCAAGCTGAGGGTGGTCAAGATCGGCACTGCCAGCCGGGTCACGGACGACAGCGTCCGCGCCTACGTCGCGTCTCTGATGATGGAGGCGGCGTAGCGCATGCTGAAAACAGTTGAGGGACGCGAGGCTGCCAGGCCTGCACGTCCCTCGAAAGCTGTCGTCTGCCAGATCGACGCTTTCGAAAATAGCACCAACCAACCGATCGTCCAACGGCTTTCTCGTCGATTTGGCATCTCTCCTGAGGTTGCGGCGCTCGTCGCAGAGCTAAGCGGGCTCGGCCCGCGGGAGGCGAGCCGATGAGCGACGCACCCGACCACATCGCCCACGGCACGCCCGGCGCGCTACGCCAGTTCGTCGGCGAATGCCTGCACATGGCGGCGTTCTATGCCTCGATGGGCGTGGACTATGGCGCCGTCGGTGACGACGTGGGGCTGGAGCTTTCCACCCGGAAGGCCACCGCCGCGATGCGCCAAGCCATCAGCGTGATGACCATGCTGAAGGAGGCGAACGGAACGTTGCGCCAGAAGGGGCAGCCGCATGAGGCATGAACCCTTCTCCGATGATCTTGGCGAGGCGCTGCGCGCGCTTGGCCCGGAGCGCGCGTGGCCGCCGCTGCGAGGCCGTGCTGAGGATGACCCACCGGCGCGACCCACGATCAAGGCGACGCGGTTCGAATGGATCGAGCCGTCGGCTATCCCGGTGCGCGAATGGCTTCTCGGTCGGCACCTCATCCGCAAGTTCATCTCGGCGACCGTGAGCCCCGGCGGCATCGGCAAGTCGTCGCTGGTGATCGCCGAGGCGCTGAGCATGGTTACAGGCCGCGACTTGATCGGGAGCCAGCCGCACGGCCGGTTCAAGGTCTGGTACATCAACCTCGAAGACCCGATGGACGAGTTGCAACGCCGAGTGATGGCGACGGCGCTGCACTATGAGTTGGACGACAGCGACCTCGCCGGTCGTCTGTTCGTCAACTCAGGTCGCGACACCCGCGTCGTCGTCGCCGAGCAAAATCGAGCGGGTTTGATGATCGCGCATCCGGTGATCGAGCAGATCCGGGCGACGATCCTCAGCAACATGATCGACGTCCTGATCATCGATCCGTTTGTGTCGAGCCATGCCGTGAGCGAGAACGACAACGGCGCCATCAACGCCGTCGCCACCGTCTGGGCTGAGATCGCCGACCACTGCGGTTGCGCTGTCGAGCTTGTGCACCACGCCCGAAAGACCGGCGGCAATGAAGTGACAGTCGAGGACAGCCGCGGCGCCAGCGCGCTCCTATCGAAGGCCCGAGCGGCGCGGGTGCTCAACCCTATGTCGCGGGAAGAGGGCGAGCGCCTGGGCGTGGAGCAGCCGCGGCTTCACTTCCGGGTGGACGGTGGCAAGGCGAACCTCGCGCCGCCGGCGTCCGACGGGTCGAAGTGGTTCAAGCTGGCATCGGTGCCGCTCGGCAATGGTCCGCCCGGCATGCTCGACTACGGCGACAGCGTAGGCGTCGTCACGGCGTGGGAGAAGCCTGATCCGTTCGAAAGCGTGACGCTGGCGGACCTTCAGGCGGCGCAGATGGCGGTACGAGCCGGCGGCCCGTGGCACGAGAATGTCCAGGCTCGCGAGTGGGTCGGGCGGCCGATCGCTCATGCCTTGCGGCTGAACCCCGACGACAAGCGAGACCGGGAGAAGGTGAAGGGGTTGCTGCGTGCCTGGATCGGCACCGGCATGTTCGTCGTCGTCACTGGCATGGATGAAAAGCACAAGCCCCGACCATTCGTGGAGGTCGGGAATGCGGCGAGCCACGTGGGCGATTGAGTGAAGCTTGTCCTCTTTAAGCGGTACAAAATCACCCCTGCAGGCACAATCCGCGACGCTATTGAACTAAAATTGTTCGCCAGAATTATAATTTAAGTTTACGTCCCCGAATTACTCCGAGCAAATCTCTAACTTTTTCGTAGCTAGTGGATTTTGTGCTCCAAGTACTAAACATAGCGCGATATTTGCCGCCCACAAGTACTTTGTGGGTAGTACCATTATATGCCTCGATGCCGTCGCCAAATGGCATAACCACACGATGGCCCTCAAGATGAGTGGCTTCCCATGGGATGTAGAATTTGTAGTTGGGATATTTTCCTTCTCCTGTTACTCCAATTGCTAATACGCAATTGGGATGGTCGCGCCTTGTCTCGTGGAAGTTGTGGAATACAGATCTGACGTATTCAATTGGCTCTCTGATACTTGGCAGTATGCTTTCGATAGTTGCGTCGGGAGGTATTATGATTTTAGCCATTGACCCATCCTTACTTAGTACCTGGCTTGCTCCAGCGGCTTTGATTGAGTGGGGAGGGAGAAGTCTAAAGGAAAATTTTGAGCAGCCTCCACCTCCACCTTGCCAGCTACCGCCACCACCACCCCTCCACCCCTATATAGGGTGGTGGTGGAGGGCCGGTTGCCTCCACTTCCTCCACCTGCCGCCACTCCACTTTGCGAGGTGGAGGCTCGGATCAAACCGCTGGGGGTGGGCCTGGGTATAGCAAAGGCTATATTGGCGGCGTGTAGGGCGATAGGCAGAGCTGCGTGGATGGGGGCATCCGCTAGGCGCTACTCTGGCTCGGTGTGAGCCCGACTATTCGCATTGGGGGTTAGGAACGGCGGGACGCGCGGCCCGCCTCCCCATAAAAATCTCTGGCCAGACTTCGCGGCGCGCTATGGCGCATGGCGGATATATCTTCCGCCTCCACGACGAACTTTCTTTAGTAATCTGAACGCTCTGAAACGCCGTCGCTTCGGCCTACCCACGTTCCTACCGATGTTTGTGGAGGTTTCTGGCGAGCGTGCCGGCCAATTCGCCGGCTGCCTGGAGGCGGATGAAGCCGCAAACCCGGCGCACGAACCCCGCACTCCCCACACGATCAGTCGGTAGCAACGGACGCAAGCAAACACAGGCGGACAACGGCGGACAGTAATAACCGCAGATTAGACAACCATAAATCCTCGTGTATACTTGGTTGACTGATCTGAGGCCGAGCAATCATGCCCGTCGACAACGTTGCAGCTCTAATAGTTCGCCGGTTAGGTCGCCGCTAAATGGCTCGATCCGCAAACCAGCGTTCCGCCTTCACCAACGGGGCTCGCCCGTTCCTAACGGCTGTCCACGGCAGTTCCGCGTCCGCCCGGCGCTTCAAGGATCTGGTCGACGACCTTGAAGCTGAGCGTGGTGGCGCTGGCTTCATGTCGGTTGCTCAGCGGGAGGCCTGCCGCGCCTACGCCGGCTTGGCCGTCCAGCTCGCCATCATGCACGCGGAGCTTGCTGCAGGGCGCCCGGTTGATCCCGAGGCCATGGGGCAGCTGGGCGACCGCATGGACCGTCAGAGCCGCCGCATGGGCCCGCCTAGGGCTCCCGAGCGGAAGACCCTTCGCGACCACCTTGCATCGCGGACCGCGTCATGAGGCGGCTGTCCACGATGCGGCACGCCTTGGAAGATCCCGAGATCTTCGGGACGATCCTCCCCGGCGAGACCTGGGCCGCATGGCGTGTCGTCCTCATCGCATCCCAAGGCGAGCCCCTGACGGACGACGAGCGGGTGGTCTTCACGGCCCTCACCGGCCGCGTGCGCGAGCCTGAGAAGCCCTGCCGTGAGGTCTGGGGCGTGGTCGGGCGACGGGGCGGCAAGACGCGCGCGTTCGCGGTGGCCGCAGCCTACTTCGCCGGCCTCGTCGACTATGAGGGCGACCTGGCGCCGGGGCAGCGCGGCCGCATCCCGGTGATGGCCGCGGCCAAGGACACGGCCGGCGAGGCGTTCCGCTACCTGCTCGGCATCTTCACCGAAGTTCCGATGTTCGCCGAACTGCTCGACGGCGCGCCGACGGCCGACACGATCCGGCTCACGAACGCAATCGACATCCAGGTGATGACGGCAAGCTGGAAGACGGTGCGTGGCCCGACGCCCGTCGCTGCCATCTGCGACGAGATCGCGTTCTGGCAGATCGAGGGCAGCGCCAACCCGGATGCAGAGGTGCTTCGGGCTCTCCGCCCTGGCCTTGCGACCCTGGGCGCCCCGCTGTTCGTTCTGTCGTCGCCCTACGCACGCAAGGGCGTCCTGTACGACACCTATCGCCGCCATTTCGGCCCAGACGGCACCCCGCGCATTCTGGTGCTGCAGGCGCCGTCGCTGGCGATGCACAAGAGCACGACCCTCGCCGAGGAGATCCAGCAGGCCTACGCCGACGATCCGGTTGCGGCTGCAGCCGAGTGGGGTGCCGAGTTCCGCAAGGATGTCGAAGCCTTCGTCACTTTGGAGGCGGTGCAGGCCTGCATGAAGGACGGGAGCCTGTTGGAGCGCGGTCCCGCGCCTTCGACTCGCTACACCGCCTTTGTGGACCCGTCGGGCGGCGGTGCCGACAGCATGACGATGGCGATTGCGCACGCCGACGGGGACATCACGATCCTCGATGCGGTCCGCGAGGAACAGCCTGGCGCGAACCCCGACGCGGTCGTCGAGCGGTTTTGCACGCTGCTCAAATCCTATGGCCTTCGGAAGGTGACGGGCGACCGCTATGCCGGCGCGTGGGTGGCCGAGCGGTTCCGGCTGCAGGGCGTCACCTACGTGGCCTCTGAGCGAAGCAAGACCGACATCTACCGCGACTTCCTGCCGGTGCTGAACAGTCAGCGTGTGCGCCTGCTCAACGTGCCGAAACTCGAAAGGCAGCTTGTCGCGCTGGAGCGCCGAACAACGCGCGGCACCGGCCGAGACATCATCGATCACCCGCCACACAAGGGCGCCCACGACGACGTGGCGAATGCTGTCGCCGGGGCGGTGGTGCACGTCGAGAGCCAATCACAGCCGCTCGTCGTGACGGCTGAGCAGGCTGCCGCCTTCGGGAAGGCGCGACCGAGGCTCGGGCATCAGTTCGGCCGGATCATGTGAGCGCCGGCCGCCAACCTCATCCCCTGGACCCATTGAACGAACGGAGACGACCATGAACACCAAGAACATGTTGGCCTACGACAGCGCCGAGCACAGTCCGATCATGCGTGGCCGCGCCATGGCTGGTCGGAGCGGATGCCCTCTCGTGATCCGCGGCACGGGCCAACCTCTCGCATCGGATCGCTCACGCCTTGAGGCGGAGTTCCCGGACATGGGCCGGCTTGGCGGGGACCAGGTGACCGCGCCTGCGCGCATGCGGACACCGCTCGCCGTAGATCGGGCGGCGACCGCCGCGCAGTTCCCGCACATGGATCGTATGAGCGAGCCCAGCATGTCGTTTGTCTGCGGCAAGCCCTCGCGCGTGATCGGCTACTGAGATGGGCCGTCCCGCACTGAACGTTGTGTCGTCGCGCGATCCGTCGCGTGCCGCGCTCGCTGAAGCCATCGCGGATGTGTCCGCACAGGAAGCCAGCCTTGCCAAGGTCCGGGGGGCAAGCGATCGGGCGAGCGACCTCATCACCATGGCCTTCCTCGACGTAGAGACCGCCGAGACTGAGATCCGCGACGCCCGGGCGACGCAGCGCGACGAGGTCATGGCGTCCGTCATGCGGGGTGACGATACGCCGAGCAACACGCGGCTGGTGCAGGCTGAGGAACGCAAGGCCGAAGCCGAACGGCGGCTTGCTGCCTACCGTGCGGCGCGTGATGACCTCAGCGGTGCTTTGAGCGACGAGGAAGCCAAGGTCGCAGCCGCACAGGCCCATCTGCGCGAATGCCGGACGGCGGTGCTCTGGGAGGCCCTTCCTGCACTTGTGGCGGCCTCGATGCCGTTGCGGCAGGAGCTTGCTGAGTACGCCCAGGCGATTGACCTCATTACCGAGCGCAGCCCCGGCTTCATGTCGGCCGACGATCCGCGCCGGAAGCTGATGGACGAAGCCAATCGCATCCGGCAGCCGATCCTCTCGCCCGACTCTGGCATCGCCCTCCCGACACCAGCCTATGCCGAGTGGAAGGCGGCTATTCACAGCCTGACGTTCGATCCCGATGCACCGCTCCCGAACGCCGCGTGAGTCTGACCCCGCACAGGGCCGGGCAATCAGCAACGCGACTAGCACGGCGCCCTCCATTGCCGTGTCGCGCCTACCGGATGGCGTGCCTCAAATGACCGGAACGCCGGCTCCGGACGCCCCCCTCGTTCGGGGCCGGCAACTCAGATCTGGGATTGATCCATGGGCCAGCAATACATTCGGCAGGTGATCGCCACGATCAACGATGTCGAGATCGCGTCCGATGGCGACACTGGATTGCGCATCGTGTTCGGGACGAGACAGGGCCTAAGCAGCACGCCTCATCATGCCAACATCATCATCACGAACCCCGCCCCCTCGACCATTGCCGCGATGCGGAAGGAAAAGGGCAAGGTGACACTGCGCGCGGGATATCGCGACGGTGGCGCCGGCCTCATTTTCCAGGGCGAGCTCTTACAGCTTCGAACGGGACGCGAGAGCGTCGCCGACACCTACGCTCACGCAGTTGCGACCTCTGGCGAGAACGGCCGGAACTACGCGGTGGTGAACAAGGCTCTGGCTTCAGGCCACACCTACAAGGACCGCGTCGATCTCGGGATGGAAGCGTTCAAAAAGCTCGGTCTCAAAGCCGGTTTCGTGGACCAGTTGCCGACCCGGAAGTTCCCGCGGAACTACGTCGCGCACAGCATGGCGCATGATCTGTTCCGCGAGACGTGCCAAGCCGTCGGCGCCTCGTGGTGGATACAGGGCGACCGGGTGAACGTCCTCAAACAGGACAGCACGTTGCCCGGCAACACTCACGTCATCAATGCCGACACCGGCATGGTCGGCCTGCCCGAGCAGACGATCGAAGGCATCATCGTCCGGGTGCTGCTAAACTACGACATCTATCCCGGCAGCCAGATCAAGCTAAACAACGCCAGCATCCAGCAGGCAGCGCTGAGCCCATCAACGGGCGCAGGTGCAACGAATGAGGACTATATCGGAAGCGGACGCCTCGCGATTGGTGGAGACGGAACGTACAAAGTCTGGCGTGTTGAGCATGAAGGCGACACGCGCGGGCAGGCCTACTTTACGACACTGACTTGCACCTTGAAGGACCGGCCTCAGGCACTTGGCGATCTCATGCTTCCTTCGGACGTGGATCAGTTGGGAGCGCAGTGACATGGGCGGCCCCGACGATCTTGTGAATGGTGCCGAGATGGCCACAGCCCGCCGCGCGGTGTCCGTTCAACTCGCCGGCGAAGGCATCGAGGTAGACGACGAGGTGGCTCTGCGGATCGCGTCCGCGGCGGTACTCGGCTTCGCCCTCTACGGCGGCCTGGACGACCGGTGCCTTGTCCATATCCGCGCCGCCGTCCGCGAGATGCACGCGATGATGGGGCACTAGGATGGGCGACGTGATCCCGCTCCCCCGCAGACAGGCGCCGCATGCGTCTCCCGACTTTGTCGAGCTTGGCACACGTTGGACCGTGGGCGGCGTCCGTGTCGTCGTGGCATCCCAGCCCGCTCACAGGCTGACAGGCCCCTACAAGGTGCTCCTAAAGGCCGAGGGCGTGCCGCCGTGTTGTGTGGTGTCGCTCACGCCCCAGCCCGGCACGACCATGGCCGTGCTGATGGATGCGATCGACGGCTACAGCGAGGCTGCGCAGCGGGCGCTGGCCTACGCATCCGAGCACCTGGCATCGCTTGCTCCCGATCCGCCGAGAGGGGCCGCTTGATGCCGGTCAAGCGCGGGAAGGATCTGACCTACGAACTTGAGCGCACGCTACGCGACCTCGCCTCGATGGAAGTCGTGGTCGGCATCCCGGCCGAGGCTGGCACACATGCCGACAGTGGTCTGACGAACGCGGCGCTCGGCTACATCCATGAATTCGGCGCCCCGGAAGCCAACATCCCGGCGAGACCCTTTCTGTTCCCTGGCATCGAGCGCATCCAAGACAAGATTGCCGACAAGCTAGCGAAGGGTGGCGCCCGCGCCGTCGAGGCAACCGTTGCCAGCGGCAACCGGACGACCGGCAAAGCGGAGGGTCAGAAGGCCCTACAGCGCGTCGGCATCCTCGCTCAGAATAGCGTCCGCGGCGTCATCACGGACGGCATCGCCCCGCCGCTCTCCGCACGCACTGTCTACGATCGACTACATCGAAAGAAGAACAGGCGCTCGCCTGGGCCGATGACCCCTCTCGTGGACACGGGGAAACTTCGGGAAGCCATTACCTACATTGTCAGACCGAAGGAAGACTAGGCATGGCTAACAACGTACTCCGAGAATTCCTTGTGTCTGTCGGCTTCAAGGTCGATGAGGTCGGCGCCAAGCGCCAGCAAGAGGCGCTGGCTCGAACAGAGAAGCAACTCGCCGGTTTAGAGAAGACCGAGAAGGAAGCGCATGCAGCCGGCGGGAAGCGGGCTGTTGAGCTAGCGCAGCGCGCTGAAAGCATGGCAACTGCGGCTCGTGTGGCCGGCGCAGGTGTGGCGGCTTTCGCGCTTGCGGCTGGTGCCGCGCTCGCCGCTATCGCTGGGCACCTCAGGTCGTCGCTCGGCGAGTTCGACCGCTACTACTATGTCGCCGGCCGGACGGGCGCTTCGGTCAACAACATCAAGGCGCTCGGACACGCCTTTGAGCAGACCGGCAGTTCGGCTTCCCGCGCAATGGGAATGCTGGAGAGCTTTTCGAAGGCTCGTCGAACTAACCCCGGCGTTGACGGGCTGATCCGAAGCCTTGGTGTCAGCACGAAGGGCGACTCCAGCGAAGTCCTCGGCAACGCTCTTGATGCTGCGAAGGCCAAGAACCCGTATTTCACTGCGGCCCAGATCGCGCAGCAGTTTGGGATAACGGAAGAGGATTACGAGCACTTCACGCGCTACCGGAAGGAAATCCAAAACTTCCAGGGCGCGTACAAAGCCCTTCAGAAGACGATGGGCGTGGACGGCAACGAGACGGCTGCTGCGGCAGCCCGCATCTCGCGTGCTTTCGGGTCGTTGCATGCGGTCACGGAAGTGTTGGGCGATAAGCTCACGCAGGTGCTCGCCCCCGTCATCGAAAGGGTCGTCAACGCATTCCGGGATTGGATAGCGGCGAACCCGGAGCGGGTTGAGGCGATCCTTCGCAAGATCGGTGATGCGCTAGAGGCGGTCGGCAAGTGGCTGTCCAAGAAGGACACCTGGGACGGCTTCGCGGACTTCTGGTCGAAGCTCTACACGGGCGTCGAGCGGGTCGTCACGATCGTGTCGGCGCTGCTTGAAGCCCTCTACAAGCTCGGCAACATTTTCAACAGCGGGCCGATCAAGAAGTATTTCGACTTCATGTTCGGTGGCGGCATCGCCGGACAGTTATTCGGTGGATCGGCGCAGGCCGCAGGAGGTGGGTCCGGCGGTGGCATCGTCGGTGCGGCGGCCAACGACACGGGGGCGGAGAAGCCGGGCCTGATGCGGCGCGGCTGGAATGCGGTCAAGCGCGCGGTCGGCGTCAGCGGAAGCGACACGGGCTCGACACAGGCGCGGGCGCCGGGCGCACCGGGCCGATACCGCCCGGTCTACTCTCTCGGCGATGCCGACCTAGACCAGCGTGTCGTCAACAAGATCGCGGGTGAAGCCATCGCGAACAACAGCGAGAGCGTGGACGCGGTAGTGAACAACATGCTCAACCGCGTCGGCAGCGAGGGATGGGGGCCGAGCGGCAACCTGATGGAGGTGGCGCTTGCGCGAGGTCAGTATGCCGGCAATCGGGCGGCTGGTGCCAAAGAAAGCGAGTTCATTCGTAGCCGGATCAAGGCCATCGCGTCGGGCGGTATGCCAGACAACACGAATGGCTCGAACGCCTACCGCGCGGCTTGGTATGCCGGGCCGTGGGGGCGGAAGCACGCCGCTGACGGGCGCGTCGTCGGAGGCAATCGGTTCGCCTACGAGCCCGAGACGCCGAACGGCCCCTATAAGCCCTATACGACGCCTCGAGATGTGCCGACGGCGAGCGCACCGGCTTTCCGCCCTGGTTCCTCTCGCATGTCGCCGGGCGGCTTCGACCTAAATGCCTATCTCGGATCGCAGCCGATGGGGTCCACGTCGAACAGCACCGACATGTCCCGCACGCTGAACAACAATGCTCCGGTCACGGTGAACGTCCAGGGGGCGAACGATCCGGCCGCAACGGCGTCGGCCGTGGCGCGGGGTGTCTCGGCAGCTGGCGATATGAACATCCGCAACGTTCAGACCGCGCTTCGCTAGCGGAGGCGCGCGCAGACGACCGTTCTCGGATGCCGTTGGCAATAGGCGCGATCGAACCCCGCGCTAGACCCGAAGCCGACAATCGCCGGCTTCGGGTCGCCAAGGCAGGTCACGGTCAACCGAGCTACGGCGAGATCCCTGGACGAGCCGCCGCTTTCCATCATGCCCCACTGATAGATTGCGTCGTCGGATTGCTGCCCGGCCCAGGTTCGACACGTCTCGCCAGACACCTGCGCGGGTCCGTCCTTCAAAGGCTCCATCGTCGCGCTCGCGACCGTGACGGAACCGACGAAGGCGAGCGCGGCGAGAGCGTAGCGCATCCCGGCATGATAGCCCGCCGAGTGCGGTTGTCGAAATGTGCGCTTACTTCTCGAATACACCAGCAATGTAGGTTCGAATTTCTCGATCAATGTCGCCGTCCTTATATCTATCAAGGTATAGGCTTGGGCTATCGCCAGCATAAATTCCTGAGTTCTGACTATGAAGCGCGACATGTCCAGATATCGAACACACAATACGAAGTTCTTCTTTAGGTGGCTCATTCAATGATTGCCTGACAGCAACCTTCATTTCACCGAACGTCATGCTGTTAGCTGGTGCGGTGATCGCTTCATAGCTGACAGACATTCCGAGACCGGTAAGCTCATCGGAAACATCTGCACAGCAGCGCCGAGCTTCATGAACTATAGTGGCCCAGGTATTGCCTCGACGTTCTTTGATTTCTCTGTCTTGCCTCGCCGCCTCATCCACTCGTTCTTGAACAGCCCTTTTTCGCTCGATCTGCGCTTTCGCGAGGTCCGCAAGAGAAGGTTGACCGGGAGTGTTCGACATTCGGACGTCTCTCTAGGCAGCGTGACTCTATCTTACGCGCAACGACGCAACCCCGGCCGCTTGGCCGCGGCGAAAGCAGCGCACATTTTAGCAGGATACCTACCGCAGCAGACTTGTCGAGGCATACAGACGGGAAGCAAAATGAGCGGCGGTTGGCGCTCGCCGGGCACGACTCTAACGCACGCGGCGTGATGCTTGGCTCGGCGAAGCATATATTAGCTACTTGCCATCTTTCTTGATAAGTCTATCAATAGTTGGACTATCAAGAAGTCTCATTAGTTTATCTAAGCGAGCCGAATTTGTCCAATATAGAAGCCCTCCGCACGCTAAGATCAACAGAGAGATACCCCAAAAAGCTCCAGATAACTTATTATACAGCCCGTGATGAGCTTCTATACGAGGTTCAAGCCTATCAAGCGTCGTTTTATTTGCAGCTACAAGCAAATTAAGCCCGGTTACATCTTTTCTTGCATCGCTGACCGATGTGCCCAAATCTGCTAAGGATCGCGAATTTAGTGCTGAGCCGGTTGTAAGGGCATCAATCTTATCAGCAAGTTTGTTTAATGACTTAGTAAAGCCGTCAAATCTTTCAGCATGACGCCCCTGCTCAACTTGAATTTCACTTAGGGTGGAGGCGATCAGCTGCTGCATCTCTCGACGCGCGATTTCATGCCGTGGATCGGAGGTCGCCTCTTTCCCCGCCGGCGACGTTAACGCACCCGGATCGTCAAACTGGTCAGCCATCCGACTCCTCGGTGACTACGCGCATCCACTCCCACAAATTTCGATTGAAGCGACCCCAGTACGCGTCGACTGCAAAGACCACACCAGCTCCCGTTGGCCCCTCGCCGTTGCCGCCCTCGCCATTGAAGCCGAGACGAGTGGAGACCTGCCGGGAGGTCTCGCCGTGAGTGGAGATCACCCATGACGTGTCGTTCACACGGAAGCTCTTCTCCGGATAAGCGGTTCCGACCGCTCTGTCCGCAGCAGGCGAAGCCGTGCTGACAATCACGACGAAAAGGCCCATTCCCTCATTTCCTATCCCGCACGAGCGAAAGAGTGGTGCCTACGGGGATATCTCACAGATGGGTACACGAGCCGTGAACGTCGATGCAATGGGCAGGTTCCTAGCGCCGCGGTTGACCAGCCACCAGCGCACGACAGCCCCTGCCGCCTTGCCGAGCGCGGGGTGTTCGTGCCTCTAAGCCTTCCTAAGCCGTACCCCAAGCCCCTCGCCATTTTCCTGAATGAAGATGACGCCAGCGGCCTCAAGGGCCGCCTGGAGGGCTGCAACAGTACGCTCTTTCAGGGCGTCTCCGCGCTCAAAACGGGCGACGGTATCAGCGGACACGCCAGCAGCAGCAGCAAGGTCACGGACGCCCAGGCCGAGCGCCGTTCGAGCCATCTTGCACTGGACAGCCTGCATTTCATAACCCTGTTACGATTTCGGTTGACGGCTGTCTGAGGCAGGCATAATCATAACCTCGTTCCGATTTCGGAACAACAACTGGTTTCGGCGCTCTGCGCCGGCCTTTCCAGACATGCCCTGATCCCTTCAGCCCCGGAGTCCCCGGTTATGGCAATGCCCCCGCTCGCCTTGAAGCCGGCCAGCCGTCGGTTCACAGCAACCATCTATGCCCGCCCGCAGCCCACCATCGAACACGACGAGGCCGTCCCAGGCACCGTCGAGGCATGGGAGGCCATCGCGCCGATCCGGCCCGATACCGCTCACGTGCGCTCGCCGCGCTTCCTCGACCTCGCTGGCGAGCTTGTCTCCGCCTTCCTCATCATCGCCGGGGGCGTGCTCGCCTACGGCTTCCTGCCGATCGCGTGATGGAGGTCGCTATGTCGAAACCGAACACCGCCGCGCGGAAGCCGAATGCGACAGCCGCTTTTCGCGACCGCGCTGCCCGGCTTCGCGACACCGCGGGCCGGTTCACGAAGAGGAAAGCCACCGCTTCGCCGGCACCCGAACCGGAGAGGCCGACATCGGCTACGGAGCAGGTGCCTGCCTCGCTCGGCACCATTCCCGCGCCGGCCAACGCTTCCGACGACGCTTACGCCCTGATGATCCAGGGTGATGGCCTCGGATTGCACGCAGCGCCTGGTGCCAGCCTCGTTGTAGAGCCCGAGATGCCGACCGGCGCCGGCCTTGCCGTGTTTTACCTCAAGGGCAAGGTCGACCCGGTCGTGTTCGACCCGACGCAGG
>NZ_BPQG01000107.1 GCF_022179125.1 Methylobacterium cerastii | reverse complement strand
TTGTCACCGCCCTACACACTGGTCGGTGGCGCGTCGGACCCAATCCGCCAGGACGGCGATGGCGAGGGCGCTGGAGGCGAACACCAGGAGCGGCGAGGCGCCGACGAGGTACTTCAGCGCCGCCGAGATCGGGATGAGGACGAGGAGGACGGTGAAGACCATGTGGGGTTACGTTGTCCGATGGAGGTGCGCCGGCCAACGCGGGCCGACGCCGTGCACGGCGTCAATCAGCCGGCGCGCAGCGTACGCCGCGCCACCATGCCGAGGGTGGAGCCCTGGACGATGATGGTGAAGAGCACCACCGCATAGGTCGCCGCCAGGATCGCGGGCTTGGCGTCGCTTTCCGGAATGGACAGAGCCAGCGCCACGGAGATGCCGCCGCGCACCCCCGCCCAAGTGAGGAACGGCACGTTGCGCGGCGAGAGGTTGCCGCCCCAGCGGAACATGAGAAGCGGGGTCGAGACGGCTACCAGCCGGGCGACGAGGACGATGGGCACCGCACAGGCTGCGAGCGCCAGCCCACCGAGCTCGAAGCGCAGCACCAGCACCTCCAGCCCGATCAGCAGGAACAAGACCGAGTTCAGCACCTCGTCGATCAGCGTCCACAGCGCCGAGACGTAGCCCTGCGTTCGCTCGCTCATGGCGTCGCGCGGAGCCCGGTCGCCGACAAGGAGCCCGGCGGCGACCACCGCGAGCGGGCCGCTGAAGTGGAGCTTCTGGGCAAGCGCGTAGGTCCCGGCGACCAGCGCCAGGGTTATCAGCACCTCGACGGGGAAGTCGTCGATGGCGCGCATCGCCCGGTAGGCGACGTAGCCGGTGACCACCCCGAGGACGAGGCCACCCCCGGCTTCCTGCAGCAGCAGCTTCGCCACGCCGCTGGCGCTCGTGGCCTCCCCGCCCGAGCCCGCGGCGAAGGCCACCAGCACCGTGAACAGCACGATGCCGATGCCGTCGTTGAACAGGGCCTCGCCCTGCATCTCGACCTCCAATGCCTCGGGAACCTTCACGTTCTTGAGGGTCGCCAGAACCGCCACCGGATCGGTCGGGCTGATCAGCGATCCGAAGACGAAGGCCCAGGCGAGCGGGACCGGCCTGCCGATGAGGTCAGCGGCCAGCCAGAACGCGCCGCCGACGATGGCCGTGGAGATCAGGGTGCCGACCAGCGCCAACGTCGCGACGGCCCAGGCTCGGTCGCGGAGCATGCGCAGGTCGAGGCTCATGGCGCCGGCAAACAGCAGGAACGCCAGCATGCCGTTCATCACCACGTCGGTGAAGTCGACCTGGCCGAGCACCTGGGTGAGGTCCGCGTAGAGGTGCTGGGCCGGGAAGGCGAGGTCGAGGCCGACGAGCGAGAGCGAGGCGAGCAGCCCCATCACGAGCAGACCGATGGTGTGCGGCATCCGTAGGAAGCGGCGGTTCAGCCAGCCGAACAGGGCCGAGAGGGTCAGCAGCAGGGCGGCGAGGTCGAAGATCGAGATCATGGGTGTCTCCGACCCGCTTCGAGGCGGGCTGCGAGGCCGTTTGCGGCACGTAGGTTCATCGGGACTGCAGTCGTTCGGTCGTCCCCGCCGCTGCAAGCACCGCGTTGGCCGTGGCGACGTCTTCGGCACTTCGCTGAACAGATGTCATCGGGATTTTGCCGGTCCGGCGGCATAGACGCACGAGGTAGGGGAAGTGATCCGAGCCGAAGGCGTCGAGGCGTTCGATGGAAACCGTCGCGAAGCCGCCCTCATGTAAGACTTGGTCGAGCGGCCAGCGCAGCCAGGACGAGTGCGCGTTCCAGGTCGCGACGTAGCCGTAGCCGCGGCGCGGGTCGATCAGCCCGGACAGCCTGGCCATGCGCTCCACCGCGATCTCCCAGGGCGTCGCGTTGAGGTCGCCGGCGAGGACGCCGGGCTCGACCCGTTCACGCAGCACAGACGCCGCTGCGTAGAGCTGGGCGTCCCGTCCGCGAGCGGATTGCCAGGGCTGAGGCGGCTTCGGGTGAAGACCGATGAAGTCGATGACCTCGCCGCTGCGCAGGGTGACGCCGGTCACGACAGCCGGAGTGTCCTGCCCTCCGAGATCCCGGATGCCGCCGTTCACCAGGGGCAGCCGCGAGAAGAAGTGGATGCCGTAGTACGACCCCGTGATCCGCTGCAGGGCATGGGGCATCGACGCGAGCACGGGCTTCAGGGCCTCGTCCCACCACGCGTCGGTCTCCATGGCGAGGAAAAGGTCGGGCTCCTCCCGTGCGACGGCCTCGACCAAGGGCGTGGCGTTCCGATTCCCGAACTGCACGTTCGCGATCAGCACCGAGAGACGGCGCTCGGCCGGGCATGCGTCGACCCGCATCCCACCCGCGGGCCGATAAGGCCACAGGATCCAGGCGTTGACCGCCAGTGCGAGGGTCGCCAGCCCGAGAGCCGGAAGGGTCGACCTCGGAGATCCCTTGAGGAAGGGGAACAAGGCCAGACCGACGACCAACGAGCCGACGGCGAAGGGTAGGCGCGGGAAGTCGAGCAGCCGGACCGCCCACCACTCGGTCGGGATCAGCGGGATCAGGCTCGCGGCGGCCAGGACGGTTGCGAGCAGGACGAGCGTATTGCGGACGAGGGCCTTCACAAACGGCGCTCGGCAGGCTGGCTCTCCTTCGGCCACGAGACGGCGGTCAGGCCGTCCGCGCGGTCGGACAGCGTCTTCAGCACGCTGATCGAGCCGTCTGTCTCAAGCACGACCGAAGCGGCCTGCGAGAGGTCGTCGAGCCCTTCCGTGCGTAGGGCAGAGAGCACATCGTCCCGCGTTAGCCGTTGGCGGCGCATCGCACCCTCGACCAGCTGTCCGTTGTGGGCGAGCAACGTCGGCTCGGCCTTGACCAGCAACCTGACCCGCGCCGAGCGGACGCTTGACCAAGTGATCAGGTACTGCAGCCCGATCAGAGTCGCGAGGGCGAGCACCCCTTCCAGCAGCGCGACGGATTTGGTCAGGACGATGGAGGACAGGGTCGAGCCGAGCGCCACGGTCACGACGAGGTCGAAGGCGTTCAGCTTCGTCAGGGTGCGCTTGCCCGAGATCCTGAGGAACAGGATCAGCGCGACGTAGGCCAGGGGCCCGACGACGATGACCCTGAGCAGACCGGACCAGGTATCGAAGAACATGGAAGATAATCTCCGGGAGTGGTCCCCGGAGGGATGGTTCTTGATATGCGATCTTCCTGTCTGGCAGGCTCGCAGACGTTCCGATCAATCGTCGGTCAGCGCATGTCCTTGGGCAGGTGCTTGATTGGGTCGGTCCGGCCGCCCTGGGTCTTGCCCTGGACCGAGCCCTCAGACTGCATGACGTCGGTCGAGGACTGGATCGCGCTCGGCGGCGCGACCTGACCGTTGCCCTCGTGGCGCGCGTTTCCGGTGCCCTTCGTCGTCGAGGTTCCGGAGGGCAACGTCCCGGGCGTCGGCTGATCAATGGAGCTGGCTGCCGACTGGGCGACCGCGGGGCCGGCAAGCGCCAAGCCGGAGGCGATCATGACGGTTCCGACGATGCGCCTGACGACGGGACTGGACGCAAGCCGGGCAAGGGTGGGCGAGCTCATGCAATGGGTCCTGTCGGCTCGGCGGTCATCGGGGGTGTCGATCTGAAACCTCGCCGAACCCGTTAGTTCCTGTTCCGGCCGTCAAACCGACGATGCGAGACGATCCGCTTTCGGGTGGTATCCGACATTCCAAGCCGTCACCGGTGCCGGCCCACCCCGTGAGAGGGGTAGGCCGGCCGTGGTGTCGGGTTACTTCGGCATCAGGACGCTGTCGATGACGTGCACGACGCCGTTCGACTGAAACACGTCGGCCTGCTCGACGAAGGCGCCGCCGCCCTTCTGGTCGATCAGCGCCAGACGGTCGCCGTCCATCTTCACGGTCAGCACCTGGCCCTCGACCGTCTTCAGGTTGGCCTCAGTACCGCCCATTTTCGCCTTGGCCATGAGTTCCTTCGCGTCAAGCTTGCCCGGCACGACGTGGTAGGTGAGCACGCCCGTCAGCGTCTTCTTCATGTCGGGCTTCAGCAGCGTGTCGACGGTGCCGGCCGGGAGTTTCGCGAAGGCCGCGTTGGTCGGGGCGAACACCGTGAACGGACCCTTGCCGCTCAGGGTGTCGGCGAGGCCGGCGGCCTTCACCGCGGCGACCAGGGTCGTGAGGTTGCTGGCCTTGGACGCGTTCTCCACGATGGTCTTGTCGGCCATCATCGGAGCGCCGCCGACCATGGGTGCGGTCTCGGCGAAGGCCGGCGCCGCGAAGGCCAGGCCGGAGGCGAGGAGGGCGGCGGTTAGAATCGTACGCATCATTGAAAGTCCTGTTGACGTCATAACGGCTCGATCATCGAGGCTCGTGACGACGTTACGGACCCATGTGCCTCTCCGTTTCACGGATTAGATCACAAGAATTTCATCGACGGCACGCAAGAGAAGAGGGATTAAATTTTCTCCATCTCGAATGGACCAAGCGCTTACTGCGGGAAATTGGATTTTCCACTCAGATCCAGCATTTTTACCGGGCCGTTTCTGGGAAAATCATGACCAAACATTTATGCGCGGCCTCTTTCTTCTGAACGTTTCCTGAACGCGAACGTTAGGGCCCCGAACCGTGCAGCCGGGGTGGGTAAGAGCCCGGTCCCGATGGGACGATCCCGGTTGCATCTTCGAAACGACAATCGGGAGAATGTCTTGTCCTATCGCACGATCACCGCCGCCCTCGCGCTCGCATGCCTGTCCGTCCCGGCCCTGGCCCAGACGACCCCGGCACCGGGCACGGCCATGCCCGCGTCCTCCGACATGACGTCCTCCGGCATGGGGATGAAGATGGCCGACACCGCGACGGTGAAGCTCAAGTACGTCACCGTGAAGCCGGCCGACGTAATGTCGTCCAAGCTCGTGGGCACCACCGTCTACAACAACAAGAACGAGACCGTCGGCGAGGTCGAGGATCTCGTCATCGAGAACGGCAAGACGCTGACCGGCGTCGTCGTCAGCGTCGGCGGCTTCCTCGGCATGGGCGAGAGCTACGTCGTGCTCGACCCGTCGACGCTGGCCATCAGCGACAAGGACGGCAAGTGGATGGTCCACGCCGATACCGACAAGGACACGCTGAAGAACGCGCCGAAGTTCACCTACTCGAAGATGAAGAAGTGATCGGCCGCACAAAAGGAGAGATGACCATGAAGCACACCATCCTTGCCTCGGCGCTCCTGGCCGGCCTCGGTCTCGGTGCCTCCACGATGCCGTCGGCGGCCCTGCCGGTGAACGTGACTGGCGTCGCCCCTTCCGCGAACGCGGACCTTATGCAGGTGCGCATGCACCGGCGCCACCGCATGCGGCAGGGCTCGGCGAGCCGCGGCAACGCCAGCATGCCCTCGCGTGGTGCTCGCGGCCAGCAGTACGGCGGAACCACCGGCGGCCCGCGTCGCTGATCCGTTTGGAACGTGACCCGCGGGGGCCTGCCGCCCTCGCGGACGACCAACGAGCGCCGTCGGCTGGCACATCCGCCACCGGCGGCTTTCGCATGAATCGGGACACTGCATGATCTTTTCCGAAGCGCTCGGACGCCTCGAAGGGCTTGGCCGCTCGACCGCCGCCCTCGTGCCAGGGCTCGTCATCGCCCTCGTGCTGTTCGGGATTGGGTTGCTGGTGGCCCGAGGCGTTCGCGCCGCCGTGCGCCGTGCCGCCGAGATGCGGGAAGCCTCGCCCGGCTCGGCCGCGGTGCTCGGGCGCATCGCCGGCGGTATGACCATCCTGGTGTCGTTCCTAGTCGCGGCCTCGGTAGCCTTCCCGTCGGTCTCCGCAGCCGACCTGTTCAACCTGCTCGGCATCGGCGGCGTCGCCATCGGCTTCGCCTTCCGGGACGTGCTGCAGAACCTGCTGGCCGGCATCCTCATCCTGCTGACCCGCCCCTTCGTCATCGGCGACCAGATCCGAGCTGGCTCGCACGAGGGCACGGTTGAGGACGTCTGGGTCAGGGCCACGGTGCTGCGGACCTACGACAACCAGCGCATCCTGATCCCGAACGCGACGCTGTTCGTCGACAAGATCACGATCATGACCGCTCACGACAAGCGCCGGCTCGCCTTCCCGCTGACCATCGGCAACGGCGACGACATGAGGGAGGCCCGCCGCGTCATTATCGAGGCCTTGCGCGGGACCGAAGGCGTGCTCGCCGACCCGGTGCCGGAGGCGCTGGTCACGGGACTCGGGGCCGCCGGCGTCGACATGACCGCGCGGTTCTGGATCGACCCGCCCCGGAGGCGCGACGCGGTGGACGCGCTCGACCACGCGATCTCGAACGTCAAGGACGCGCTCACGGCCGCCGGCATCGATTTGCCGTACCCGACGAGCCAAGTCCTTCTGCACGACCAGACCGAGGCAGCCGACGGCGACCGCACCCGCCAGCGCGAGGGCTGGCCCGCCGGCAAGAGCCCGCCGCGAGCCCGCTGGCAGGTGCTTCGCGAGGACCGTGAAGACCTCGAACGCAAAGACGAAGCAGGAAAGCAGGAGCGGGTATGAAGGCGCGTCTCCAGGCCTGGATCGAGTTCCTGGGCGACCTGTTCTGGCTCAGGCCCGCCCTGATCGTTCTCGGCTGCATTGCGCTGGCGCAACTCGGGATTTGGCTGGAGACGGCCCACCTCGCCGGCTACGACGCCTCCTCGCCAAACCAGAACTGGGGCTATTCCGGCGGGGCCGAGGGGGCTCGGGCGCTGCTGAGCGCGGTGGCCTCCTCGACCATCGGGGTCGCCGGTACGACCTTCTCGATCACCATCGCGGCCCTGACGCTGGCCTCCGGGCAGATGGGCCCGCGCCTGCTGCGCAACTTCACCCGCGACGCCCGCAACCAGATCGTCCTGGGCATCTTCCTCGGCACCTTCGCCTACGCGCTGATGGTCCTGCGCACGGTGCGTACCGTGCAGGAGAGCCCGTTCGTCCCGCACCTGGCGATCACCGGGGCGATGGTGCTGGCGCTGCTTTCGCTCGCCACCCTGGTCTGGTTCGTCCATCACATCGCCGCCAGCATCAACGTCGAGACGGTGGTCGACGCGGTCCATCGCGACCTCTGCTCCGCCGTCTGGGCTCGCACCCGCGACACCGCAGGCATGACGCTCCCGGCCCGGCTACCGACCGGTGGCGGCGTCCGCACCGACGGCAGCGGTTACCTGCAAGCCGTCGACGAGGACGGGTTGGCCGACTGGGCCCGCGAGCACCGCGTCACCGTCGCCCTGCGGGTGCGCCCGGGCGATTACGTGCCGAGCGGGTTCCCGGTCGCGTTCCTCTCCGCCGGGATCGAGGGTGCGGAGCCGGTCATTCGGCGGGCGCTGACGTTCGGGCGGCGGCCGGCCGCCCTGCAGGACCTGGAATACTCGATCCGGCAGCTCGTCGAGATCGCGGTCCGGGCGCTCTCGCCGGGCATCAACGACCCGTTCACCGCCGGCAGCGTCGTCGACCACCTCGGTGACGCCCTGTGCCGGGTGGCGGCGCGCCACCTGCCCACCGGAGCTGTTGCGCGCGACGGCGAGGTCGTACTCGTCGTGCCGGTGACCGACTACGACGGCCTGTGCGATTCCATGTTCCACATGATCCGCCAGAACGCCGCCGGCTCGGTGCACGTGCTCGCCCGGATGCTCGACGTGCTCACCCGCATCGCCGAGGTCGAACGCCTGATGAACCGGACCGCGGAGCTCGCCCGCCATGCGGATCTCGTCATCGCTGCGGCCAGGCGTGACGTGGCCGATCTGAACGACCTTGCCGACCTGAAAGCAAGACATGCCCGCTTCGTGAAGGTGCGCAACGGCGACCAGCCCGCGTGAGGGCGCACGACATTCCCCGGTGCCACATCCTCGTTTCCGATCCATCGAAGGACGACCGAATGACCCGTTTCACGCTCATGTTGCTCGTCGCGGCATTTCCTTCGCTGGCGATTGCCGCCCCAGTCGCCGAGCCACCCAAGGACGACGCCGTCCGCACCGGTGGGATGGGCGTCGGGACCCGCCCCAGCGGTGAGGTCACGCGACCGGGCACGGATATGACGACCGCAGGGTCGGGCGCCGGGGAAGGGAAGCCTGGCGCGAAGGCCGGCACGCTCGGATCAACCACCGAGGAAGCGCCGAAGCCGCGTTAATCGTACGCGTCGGTCAAGTCGCTTGCGGTCGTATCGTCGTCGGCCCCCGACGTCCGCGCCCTCGCGGGCACGCGGAAGCAGGAGCGTCCGTTGGGTTCATCCCCGTCAGGTTCGCGGCGCCATTGGCAGAGCTGGCTGACCCGACGTCACAGGGCCAGGCCGACGTGCGACCAGAAGAGATAGTAGGCGGCGACCATAAGCGCCGCGTAGGCGGGCGCCAGGAACGCGCTGAGCTTGAGGAGGTCCGACGAGCTCCAGGTCGGTCGCTCGTCGCCCTGGAAGATCAGCAAAGCCTTCGAGGAGACCGGCAGGGTGAGGCAGTAATCCATCCCGGCATTGGCCAGGAAAGCGACCGCGACCGGGTTGAGGCCGAGCCTGTCCGACAGCAGGATAAGCGGTGGCAGCAGCGCCACGACCCGCGCGGTGTGTGACACCATGTAGAGATGCGCCGTCAGGCCGATCCCCGTCACTCCGAGCAGGATCAGGACGGTCGGGCTGTCACCGTGCAGACCACTCGCCGACAGCGCCGAGCCGATCAGCCATTTCGCGGCGCCCGTCGAGATTAGCGCGCGGCCGAGAACCAGGGAGGCGGCGATGAAGAGCACGAGCCCCCAGTTCACGGCCTTCACGCCATCATCCCAGTCGAGCACGCCGACGACGGGCATCGTCAGGATCACAGCGCCCACGACCGCTACGGTGGCGATGCCGAACGGGTGATACCCCTCCGTCAGCCAGAGCCCCAGCATGGCGAGTACCACCGCTCCGGTCCGCCACTCCTCGGCGGAGAGCGGACCGGACGGGGCCTCGATCTCCGCCAACCTCCGCGTTCGCGTCTCTGCATCGAGGAACAGACGGCCGACTAGGAAGGTCGTGATCAGGCATGCGGCCAACCCGAACGGCAGGCCCCAGAGCATCCATTGCCCGAAGCCGATGCTGCGGTCGGACAGTCGTTCCAGCAGGTCGACGGTGACGAGGTGCGAGCCGGCGCCGGTGAGGCTGCAGATCGTCGAGATGACGATCAGGGCTGGGATCAGCAGGCCAGTGGCCTTGGCGAGGTGTGGGTCGTCATCGGCCTCGGTTAGACTGCGATGCAATGGCAGGAGCACCGTCGCCCGCCCGGACGTCGATGGGATCAGGAAGGCGAGCGGGACGATACCGAACGTCAGACGCCACATCAGGCCTCCGACCGTGGTCCCCCGCCCGGCGATCAGGGCGGTGAGCCGGCCCGCGAGCCCGCTTTTCTCCACCGCTGCGCCAAGGACGAAGGTGCCGATCACGAGCCAAACCACCTTCGAGCCCAGGCCCTCGATCAGCGCCCGTTGCTCCACGGCCCGGACCGCCACGAGGGACACGGCCGCGGCGACGGCGACGTAGGCGGCGCTCAGGTCGGTCAAGATCCAGAGGATGGCAGCCCCACCGAACGCCAGCAGCGCGGCCCGCGCCGGCCAATCGAGCCCGTCGGGAAACCACACCGCCACGCAGAGTGCCGCCAGCGCGCAAGAAGCCGCCAAAGCCCGCGCGGGTAGCCTGCTCATACCTGGCCGGCCGCGGCCCGAGTGCAACTTAACGCGACGCCCGTCAGGAAGGTTCGCATCATCTGCTCCGAATTGCCTCCAGCTGGCCTGGGACATTTTGCATGGCGCCCCGTAGGAACTGAAATTTCCAGAAGCAGCTGTTCGGGCGAGCAGCGTTCCTCGGCGGCTGGTCGCCCAGGTGCCGTCAGTTCACACCGAGCTGCGATTTGCTCGTCAGGCGGCCGTTGCGGACCGAGACGGTGAGGTTGGCGCCGTAGCTGCCAGTACCGCGCCACGTATAGGTCGTCCGCTCGGTCCGGCCGATCGTCATGTGGGTCACCCGCCGGCCGGGGCATCCGAGGCGCTCGACCGCCCGATGGTAGCTCATGCCACGCTTCAGGGCGGCGTAGGCCGCTTGCGTGGCCCGGCAGCCGGAGGGTTTTGCGACCGCCGACCCGCAGGGGAGGACGAGGAGGGCGGCGAGGGCTGGCGCGAGACGGAGGATCGACATGGCGTTCCGGTGGCGTGACGACTTGAGTGACGACGGCGTGAGGATGAGGTGCGGCGGCTCGCGCAAATCCCGCTCAGCCCGGCTCCGCGGCGGCCGGCGTGCCGGCCCCCGCGGGGCCGGCGTCCGGCGCGACCTCGCCCGCCGGCCGCACCACGACCTTGAGGTCCTGGCGCATCTCCTGGAGGTGATCGACCACCACCTGGTCGCCGTCGGAGAGCCCGTCGAGGATCGCGGTGTTTTCGCCGTAGGCGTCGCCGGTGGTGACAGGCTTCTGCTGGACCTTCCCCTCGGCGTCGACCACGTAGACGATCTGCTGGGCGAGCTGCGCGTCGAGGGAGGCGGTCGGCACCAGGAGTCGCTCCTTCGTACCCGTGCGGATGCTGGCGCGGACGAACTGGCCTGGCAGGAAGCGCTCGTCAACGTTCGGCATCAGGGCGCGGACGAGCCGGCGGGCGGTCCGAGGGTCGAACCGATTGTCGAGCTGGTAGATTTTGGCCTCGCGAACCGGTTTGCCCTTCGCGTCGAGCACCGCGACCGTGACGCCGCCCTTCGTCATCGCCGCGCGGATCGCCTCAGAATCCTCCGCCGACAGCGCCATCTGGACGTCGATGGGATCGAGCTGGACCACGGAGACGAGCTGCGTCTGGTTCTCGATGACGAGGTCGCCGGGGTTGATGGTCGAGAGACTGGCGCGCCCGTCGAACGGCGCGTTCACCACCGCGTAGTCGAGGTTGAGGTTCTGCCGGGCGATCGCGGCCTCGGCGCCCTGGACCTGCGCGACGGCGGAGCTGCGGTTCGATTGCAACTGCTGGAAGCGCTGCTCCGTCGCGTAGCCCTTGTCGGCCAGGGATTCGGTGCGGTCCACCTCGGCCTGCGCGAAGGTGAGCTGGGCCTGGGCCTGGGCCTGCTGCGACTTGGCGGTCTGCAACGCCACCTCGAACGGGCGCGGATCGATGCGGAACAGCACCTGCCCCTTCTTCACGTGGCCGCCCGGCTCGAATGGCCGTTCCGTCACGTTGCCGGTCACCCGCGCCTGTAGCGTCGCGTCCTGCTGGGCGATGATCGTGCCGGTGTAGGTGAAGCTGATCGGGACCGGCACCTTGCGCGCCGTCACGACCCGGACTTCCAGCGGCGCCTCATCCGGCGTGGCGGCGGGCTTGGCCGCGGTGAACGGCAGGGCGGCGAGCATCCGGTGCGGCGTCGGGCGCCCGGCCGCGTACCAGCCGCCCGCGCCTGCCAGGACTACGATCCCGGCCCCGAGGCCATACTTGACTGCTGCCCGCACCGACGCTGCTCCCGAGCTCCCCGGGTCCGGTCACCGCGACCGCCCAGCGGCAGAGGAACACGCATGCGGGCCGGACGTTGCAACGCGGGCTCCACGAAGGTGTCCTAGGACAGAAAGCCACGCCCCCCGCATGTTCGCCCGCTTCGTCGACCGGCCGGTGCTCGCCGGCGTCATCTCCGTGCTGATCACACTGATCGGCGCCGTCGCCGGCCTGACGCTGCCGATCGCGCAGTTCCCCGAGATCGCGCCGCCAATCATCAACATCCAGGCGACCTATCCTGGCGCCAGCGCCGAGCAGGCCTACGAGGCGATCGCGATCCCGCTTGAGCAGGAGATCAACGGCGCGCAGAACCTGCTCTACATCAGTTCCACCAGCAACACCGACGGCAGCGTCAGCATGGACGCGACCTTCGAGGTCGGGTCGAACCTCGACGCGGCGGCGGCGGAGGTGCTGACGCGCGCCAACCGGGCCGAGGCCAAGCTGCCGCCCTCGGTCAACGCGCAAGGGCTTGAGATCACCAAGAGCTCGCGCCAGCGCCTCGGCAATATCGTGCTCTACGCGGAGGACGGCGCCCCCTACGATGAGCTGTTCCTCGCCAACTGGGCCGAGACGCAGGTGATCAAGCCTCTGCGCCGCGTCCAGGGCATGGGGCGCATCGTCAATTTCTCGAACAAGCGCTACGCGATGCGGGTGTGGCTCGACCCGCTGAAGATGGAGGCGCTCGGCATTAGCCCAGGGGCGGTCTCCACCGCCATCAGCCAGCAGAACGCGCAGATCACCACCGGCACCCTCGGCAAGCCCCCCGTGGACCAGGCCACCGCGTTCGAGCTGCAGCTCGTGACCCAGGGGCGCCTGCGCCAGCCCGAGGAGTTCGCTAACATCCTCCTGCGCGCCAACCCGGACGGCTCGGTGGTCCGCATCCGCGACGTCGCCCGGGTCGAACTCGGCTCCGAGCAATACGGCGTCCGGTCGAGCTTCGACGGGTCTCCGTCGGCGACCCTCGGGCTCTATCAGAACCCGGACGCCAACGCCGTCCAGGTCATGGACGGCGCCCGCGCCACCATGAAGGACCTCGCCAAGCGCTTCCCGCCCGGACTCAAGTACAAGATCGCCCTCGATCGGACCGAGTTCGTCAAGGAGGCGATCTTCGAGGTGGTGCGGACCTTGTTCGAGGCGCTCGCCCTCGTGGTCGTCGTCACCTACCTGTTCCTGCAGAACTGGCGCGCGACGCTCATCCCGGCCATCGCGGTGCCGGTGGCGCTGGTCGGCACCTTCGGGCCGATGGCGCTGCTGGGCTTCTCGTTCAACACCCTGAGCCTGCTCGGCATGGTGCTGGCGGTGGGGCTCGTGGTCGACGACGCGATCATCGTCGTCGAGAACACCGAGCGCCTGATGGACGAGGGCATGGCCCCGCGCGAGGCCTCCGGCGAGGCCGTGACGGAGGTCGCCGGGCCGGTGATCGCCACCACCCTGGTGCTCGCCGCCCTGTTCGTGCCGGTGGCCTTCATCCCCGGGCTGACCGGCAAGCTCTACAACCAGTTCGCGCTCACCATCGCGATCTCGGTGATGATCTCCGCGGTGGTCTCGCTGACCCTCACCCCGGCTTTGTGCGGGCTGATCCTCAAGCACCGCGCGGCGGACGCCAAGGACGAGAGCCGCTGGCGCGCCCCGTTGCGCGCCTTCAACCGGGTGCTGGAGGGCGCAAGCCGCCGCCTCGTCGCGGCGATCGGGTGGCTCACCGGGCACGTCACGCTGGTGGGCGTCGCCTTCCTGGCGTTTGCCGCCCTCACGGTGTGGATGACCGTCGCGCGTCCGTCCGGCTTCGTGCCGGACGAGGACCAGGGCTACTTCTTCGCCGACGTGGTCTTGCCCAAGGGCGCGTCCGTCGCCCGCACCAACGCGGTGGTCGACCGCCTCGGCGACGCGCTGCGCGAAATCCCGAGCGTCGAGCACACGATCGGCGTCACCGGACGCAGCATCCTCGCCGACGCGATCGCGCCGTTCTACGGCTTCCAGATCCCGACGCTGAAGCCGTGGGGCGAGCGCACCCAGAGCGTCGACGACGTGATCGCCACGGTGAAGACGCGCTTCAAGCACGATCCCGACGGGCAGGTCCGCGTGGTGAACCCCTCGCCGCTGCCGGGCCTCGGATCGCGCAGCGGCCTGACGCTGGAGCTTCAGGACCGCAGCGGCACCGGCGGCCTAAAGCTCGCTCAGGCCGCCGACCGCTTCATCGCCGAGATGGAAAAGCTGCCCTCCGTCGGCCGTGCCATCCCCACCACCAGCTACGGCGTCCCGCAGTTGCGGCTCGAGATCGACCGCGCCAAGGCCGAGCAGCTCGGCGTGCCACTGCAGAACCTGTTCGACGCGCTCGGCACCTATGTCGGCTCGAGCTTCGTCAACCTCTTCAACCGCTTCGGCTACGTCTACCAAGTCTACGTGCAGAGCGAGGCCTCGGGACGCCGCACGATCGAGGACGTCGAGGCACTCACCGTTCTCAACAGCCGCGGCGAGCCCGTCCGCGTCGGCTCGCTGATCCAGACGCACTTCGTCACCGGGCCGACGGCGGTCCTATCCTACAACACCTACCCGACCATCGAGATCGCGGTGGACACGGCGGCCGGCGCCAGCTCCGGCACCGCCATCGCGGCGATCGAGGCGCTTGCCGAGGCCAAACTCCCCTCGACCTACGCGGTGGAATGGACCGACGTCGCCTACCAGGAGAAGATCGCCGGCGGCTACGCGCCGCTGATCTTCGGGCTCGGCACGCTGATGATCTTTCTGCTGCTCGCCGGGCAGTACGAATCCCTGCGCCTGCCCTTCGTCATCCTGCTGGGCACCCCGATCGCGATCTTCGGCGCCGTGGGCTTCCTGGCGATCCGCGGGCTCGCCCTCGACATCTTCGGGCAGGTCGGGCTCCTGCTCCTGGTCGGGCTGGCGGCCAAGAACTCGATCCTCCTCGTCGCCTTCGCCGAGGACCTGCGCAAGCAGGGCGAGGACGTGCTGAAGGCCGCCCAGGACGCGGCGCGCCTGCGCATGCGCCCGATCCTGATGACCTCGTTCGCCTTCATCATGGGCTCGGTGCCGCTGGCCATCGCCAGCGGAGCCGGCGCCAACGCCCGGGTCTCGATGGGCACGGTGGTGATCGGCGGCCTGCTGGTGGCGACCTTCATCACCCTGTTCGTGACGCCGACCTTCTACGTCGCCTCCGAGCGGCTGCTGGGAAGGCCGGAGGTATCACCGAAGCCGACCGAACGCGCCGAAGGCACGCCGCAACCGGCAGAATGATCGGGCGGTCCGAGGCGCAAGCCTCTTTGCGCGGGGTACGCTCGTGCTGCCGCATTCTGGCTCGGCTGCTTAAACGCAGCGTTGCTCCAGAGCAGTCAGACTGCTTTCCACCCGTCATGGTCGTTCAGCGGACCGGGGGTCGGCTTGTGAGCGAAACGACGGCCCCGTCGGCGAAGAGATCCCGAGGATCCTGATCCTGCGTCACCATCCTCGATCGCCGGGGCATCACACGGTTCGTTCGACGGTACTGGCCGCATCACCCCGGTCGCGGTAGCATCCCATGATGCTCAGGTCCCTCGCCCTTCTCAGGCAGACGGCGCAGCCCACCTCGGTCATCGGCGACGGGGACGGGCACATCACGATCGTCGACGGTGGCACCGACTACGCCAGGCCGTGGCACTGGCACGACGGCCTCATGATGCTGTTGCCCTGGTTCGGCGTCCTGAACCTGAAACACGAGGGGCGACGCGACGGTGACTGGGTCTCCGACGACCGTTTCGCCGTCGTCCCCGCCATGCACCCTCACGACACGAGCGCCTGTCGTTCCGGCTAGACCCACATTGCCTTGTACATCGACGACATGGCCTTGAGGCGCATCGAGACGCGGATCGGCTCGCTCGAACGCGTCCGAGCATCGATCCGCACAAGCGGCATGTTTCTAGTCACACCGCAAATCCGCACCTTGCACACACTGCTTCGCGACGGCGACGACGCGGTGGGCTCGGAGGCCGTTCGCGATCATCTCTCCACCGCGCTGCTCATTCGGTGCCTCGGCGCCATCGAACGGGGCCGGGCCCTCCCCTCGGCTTCGCGTCGGGGACAGGGCGCGGCCTTGGTTCGCGAGGCGAAGGCCTTCGTCGCCGCACGCATGGACCAGGACGTCCCGCTCGACCTCCTGGCCGATCGCCTCGGCGTCTCGCGTCGGCATCTGACCCGCCTGTTCCAAGCCGAGGTCGGTCAATCGGTCGGAGCGTTCCAACGGGCCCAGCGCCTCGACGCCGCCAAGGACCTGCTGGTTTCCACGGACCTTGCCGTCGACGAGATCGCGTTTCGGGTCGGCTTCGAGAGCGGTTCGGCGCTGTCACGCGCCTTGCGGCGGCGTGACGGCATGGCGGCCATGGACATCCGTTCCTCCTCGAACGTCGTGGCCCGCCCGGTCGCAAGGTAAGGCCCGCACGGTCGCGCGGCCGCTCACGGTTCCTGCAAGGATACGGGTTCACGGCGCCGCTGAGGTGTGGGCGCCACGATCCAGGGGCGAAAGCCATGAGCGAAGTTGAGGTCGTCCGTGTCTTCACGTCCGGCGGTTCGGGAGGAAATCCCTGCCCCGTGGTCGTGGATGCCGGCGCCATGGACGCGGGCGCGATGCAGGCCGTCGCACGGCGGCACGGTCATGAGAGCGGCTTCGTGCTGACGGCCGAGGACGACATGCACGATCACAGGTTCCGGTTCTTCGTGCCGAACCACGAGATGGAGATGTGCGCCCACGCCACCATAGGTGCGCTTTGGGTCCTGGCCCGGAAAGGACGGGTGACGACGGCCCCGGTCCGGATCGCCACGGCGAGCGGTCCCGTCACCGGGTTCGTGAGTGAGCGCGAGGACGGGACGTGGCGGGTCGAGATTACCCAACCCGCCGGGCGTATCGTGCCGCTCGCGCTGGATCGCGTGGACGCCGTCTGTACGGCCTTGGGCATCGGTCGCGATGCCCTCGCGGACCTCCCGGTTCACAACGCCGCCACCTCCCGCGTGAAGACCCTCGTTCCGATGCGTCTACCGGAGGGCCTTCATGCCCTTGCCCCCGATCCGGCCGCCATCGAGGCCGCCTGTCGCAGCATCGGTTCGACCGGGCTCTATCCCTACGCGGTCGTGGACAGGCCGGGACGCGTGTTCGAGGCCCGCCAGTTCCCGCGGTCGTCCGGCTACCCGGAGGATGCCGCAACGGGCATCGCAGCGGCGGCCCTTGCGTTTGGCCTCCTTCGCGACGGCACCATCGAGGCGGACGACCGCCCTATCCTGATCCACCAGGGCCGGGCCATGGGCCGTCTGTCGGAAATACGGGTCCGGATCGGTTTCGCCGGGGACCGAGCCGTCGGTTGCCTACTCGGGGGCGAGGTCGCGTCCGCTGCTGATTTTAGCGCAACTCCGGCGGCGGTATTCGCATGAACGCGGCCATCATTTCCCGGTTGTTGCGGTCGTCGAACGCCGCCGCGTCGTCGTGGGCGGCTCCGAGATAGATGTTGATGCGGTTGAGGACGTCATCGCCGTTCTGGGAAGACTCGGCGACTTGGTCGACCGGCGTCGTCGACCCCTTCGGCAGCGCGTAGGCAACGGTGGCCACGAACGACACCGCCGCTTGAACGAAAAGATCGGATAAAAAAACCTGCTCTCTTGTCATCGCTGAGGGGTCCGACCCTGGGTTCGGGATGAATTCACCTTTTTGAAAAGTTTGCCTCCGTGGCGAGGCTGCCCGAGCCCTTCTAGTGCACTGACGCGAGCGG
>NZ_BPQG01000106.1 GCF_022179125.1 Methylobacterium cerastii | reverse complement strand
CGCCCGCGCGGGCGTCCCGGCATAGCGCGTCGACCTGCGTCGCCGTGCAGGTGTCGCCGAGGTCGGTCAGGTCGAGCAGCGCGAGAGCGCGCCGGGCGGTCGAGGCCGAGTTCAAGGTCGGTTCGGGCATAGTGGAATCCTTGAGCCCATGCGGACCCTGCGTGTCATCGGAATCGGCACCGGCGACCCGGAGCACCTCACCCTTCAGGCGGTGCAGGCGCTGGCCGACGTCGATGTCGTGTTCGTCCTCGACAAAGGGGCCGACACGGACGACCTCGTCGCCCTCCGCCGCACGATCTGCGCCCGGCACATCCGGGACGACTATCGCCTGGTCGTGGCGCAGGACCCACCACGCGAGCGCCGGCCTGCGGATTACGCGGCCACGGTCGAGGCCTGGCACGCAGCCCGCGCCGACCTCCTCGGCGGCCTGATCGCGGCGAATCTCGGGGCAGGGGAGGTCGGCGCCTTCCTGGTCTGGGGCGATCCGGCGCTCTACGACAGCACCCTGCGCATCCTGGAGCGCATCCTCGCCCGCGACGCGGGCGCCTTCGCCTACACGGTGATTCCCGGTATCTCCAGCGTGCAGATGCTGGCCGCCGCCCACCGCATCCCGCTGAACCGGATCGGCGGCGCCGTCCACATCACCACCGGACGGGCGATCGCCGACGGCCTGCCGGAGGGCGTCGGCAGCGTGGTGGTGATGCTCGACGCCGACCCGCGCTTCGACCACCTCGATCCGGACCTGACAATCCATTGGGGCGCCTATCTCGGCTCGCCGGACCAGCTCCTGATCGCCGGCCGGCTCGGCACGGTCGGCCCGGAAATCCGCCTCCAGCGCGCCGCCGCGCGCTCGCGCCACGGCTGGATCATGGACGTCTACCTGCTGCAGGCGCCCTGATCCGGGGCGGGCGCGGCGAACGGGCCACGGACGCGTCCGCCTGCGTGCGTTAGAGCCAGCTCATGCTGACCTTGCGACCCTACCAGCGTGCCAGCCTCGATGCGCTTGCCGCCGCCTGGAGCGGGGCAGGGGGGCAGCCTCTGCGTGCCGGCCTGATCGTGCTGCCGACCGGCGCCGGCAAGGCGCTGGTGATCGCGGCGCTCGCGCGCGAGACGCTGCAGGCCGATCCCCTCGCCCGCATCGTCGTCGTCACCCACAGCCGGGAGCTGATCGCCCAGAACTTCGCCGAGCTCACCGGCTACTGGCCCGAGGCGCCGGCGGGAATCTTCTCCGCCGGCCTCGGGCGGCGGGAGGCGGCGGCGCAGGTCCTGGTCTGCGGCATCCAGTCGGTGGCCGACCGGCTCGACGCGATCGGCCCGCGCGACCTCGTCGTCGTCGACGAGGCCCATCTGATCCCGCGCTCGGCCGAGACCCGCTACGGGCGCTTCCTCGCCGGCCTGCGGGCGCTGCGGCCGGAGCTTCGCGTCGTCGGCTTTACCGCGACGCCCTACCGGCTCGACAGCGGGCGCCTCGACGAAGGCGCGGGCCGGATCTTCGAGGGTATCGTCTACGAGGTCGATGCCGGCGACCTGATCGGGCAGGGTTATCTCTGTCCGCTCCTGTCGAAGGCGACCCTGACCGCCCTCGACGTGGCCGGCGTGGGCAAGCGCGGCGGCGACTACATCCCGAGCCAGCTCGAGGCCGCGGTCAACCGCGAGTGGATCACCCGCGCCGCGGTCGAGGAGATGGTCGGCTACGGCCGCGAGCGCCGGGCCTGGCTCGCCTTCTGCGCCGGGCTCAGCCACGCGGACGCGGTGCGCGACGCGATCCGCGTGGAGGGCTATTCCTGCGAGGCGATCTCCGGCGAAACCCCGCGGCGCGAGCGCGACCGCATCGTCGCGGCCTTTCGCGCCGGGCGGATCCGCTGCCTGACCTCCGTCGGCGTGCTCGCCACCGGCTTCAACGTGCCGGAGGTGGATCTCATCGCCCTGCTCCGCCCGACGCAGAGCACCGGGCTCTACGTGCAGCAGGTCGGGCGTGCCCTGCGGAACGCGCCGGGCAAGCGCGACGCGCTGATCCTCGACTATGCCGGCTTGGTGCGGATGCACGGCCCGGTTGACGTGGTCACCGCGCGCACCGCCGCCGCGGTGAAGGGCAGGGAAGGGCTGGCGCGGGCCAAGCCCTGCCCCGGCTGCGGCGCGCTGATCGCGCTCAACGCCTCGACCTGCGAGCCCTGTTGGATCGAGCCGGAGGACGCGGAGGATGTCGCCCGGCACGAGGCCGCAGCCGACGGCGAGCTGCCGATCCTGTCGGAGCGCGCGGACGGCTGGCAGGCGGTCTCGGATTGGCGCGTCGAGCGCGGGGCGGACGGCCTCGATATCGTGCTGCGCTGCCCGGCCGGCACCCACCGCATCCGGCTCGCGCTGGAGCGGACGGGATTCGCCCGCGACAAGGCGGTGCAGTGGTGGCGCGGGCTCGGCGGCGGCCGCGCCGCGCCGATGGACGCGGCCGAAGCGCTGGAGCGCCGCGACGAGCTCGTTTGCCCGGCGGCGATCCGAATCCGCCCGAGCGGCCGTGCCTCGGAGGAGGTGGCCTGCCGCTTCGCCGACGGGCGCGTCGTCTCCGACATCCGCCGCCTGGCGGACGCGCTGGCCGCGTGACACAGGCGAGGCCGGGGAGGGGGCTCGGACCGCCCTCGCCCGCCGCTCGTCGGACGATTTCGATGCTGACCGGTCACGGAGACCGTTTCGGCTGGCATGCCAGATGGGTTGGGAGGGGGCGAACACCCCATCACCTCAGCATATCGCCCCTCTATGTTCCATAATATATCTTATGCGAATGACGGAAGTGCTATTGGAGGGCAGGTTTCCGCCCCCGTTTCGGCGCCGATTCCGTCGGCCGGCGGCGGGGTTCAGCGCACCGTGACGCGCACGTCGGACTCGTAGCCGGTGCCGTCCGCGTTGATGACGAAGATGCGGAAGGTGTCGACGCCCTCGAACCCCTCCTCCGAGGTGTAGGTCAGCTTCACCCCCGGCACCTTGCGGGCGTTGCAGGCGGCCAGCGTCGACCCGACCCCGTAGCGGGGAAACGAATCCGCCGGCGCGACGTCGATCGCCCCGTGCCGGGGCTGGTCCAGGGTCCGGATCACCACCGGGCCTTGCGAGGAGCAATCCGGGAACAGCGAGGTGAAGAACGCGATCGTGCGGGCCTCGCCCTTGGGCACCACCCGTGCCATCGGAAACGAGGCCGGAGGCGGGGGTTGGGGCGAGGGCGGCGGCGGCGCGGCCGGGGGAATCGGGTCGGCCGGGGCGCCGAGCGCCGGGAGCGCGGCGGCGACGAGCGACAGGGCCGCCAGGGCGGCGATCGGTGCCGGAATCGGCGGAATGATTGGGAAGCGGGGCATGGCGTCTCCTCGTATCCGGCTCGCAAGGGTTTCGGCGCATCACGCATGACGGGCCGGCGCGATGCAAAGCGGAGTCCGCTCACGCCTCGAGCGGGATCTCGATGCGGAAGCGGGCGCCCTGCCCGCGCGGGGTCGCGACCCGGGCGTCGAGCTGGCGGGCGAGGTTCGTGATCACCCGCATGCCGAGGCTGCGCGAGGCCCGGCCGATGTCGAAATCCGCCGGCAGGCCGACGCCGTCGTCCGACACGTCGAGGACGAGCATCCCGCCGGCGCAGGCGGCGCCGACGCGCACCTCGCCGGTCCGGTCCGGGTAGGCGTACTTGATGGCGTTGGTGACGAGCTCGTTGACCATCAGTCCCATCGGGATCGCCCGGTCGGCCGAGACCCGCAGCGGTTCTGCCGCGCACAGGATGCGGTGGCTCGGCGCGCTGCCCTGGAGGTTGGCCGCCAGCGTCTCGAGGAACTGCCCGAGGTCGATCTCGCCCGGCGTGGTGTCGCCCTGGCGCCAGAGCTGGTCGTGGACCCCGGCGATGGCCTCCACCCGGGTGCGGGCGTCGATCAGCGCGTCGCGCACCGGGCCCGCGTCGGCGTTGCGCGCCTGGAGCGCGAGCAGGCTCGCGACGATGGCCAGGCTGTTCTTCACCCGGTGGCTCATCTCGCGCACGAGCAGGTCCTGCCGCGTCAGAGCCTGCCGGAGCAGCCCTTCCGTGCGCTGCCGCTCGATCGCGCCGCCGAGCAGGTTGGCGAACCCCTGCATGAAGGCGATGTCGGCCTCCGTGAACATGCCCTCGCGGGTGTCGTCCACCTCGAGCACTCCGAAGGCGCCCTCGCGGTTCTCGATCAGCACGTTGATCGCCCGGCGGATGCCGTGCTCGGCCATGATCTGCGGCGTGCGGAAGCGGGCCTCGTTCTCGAGGTGGTTGGAGATCACCGGCCGGCCGGTCTTGAGGGCGAAGCCCGCGGGCGAGGCGAGGTCGGCGCCGACGCGGGCGCTGCCGACGACGTTCGGCCCCCAGCCGACGCCGGCGCGCACCAGCAGCATGTCCTCGTCGTGCAGGTGCTCCAGCGCCTTGCAGAACTCGGCGCCCATGCCCTCGGCGCAGAGTTCGGTCGCCCGCTGCAGCAACCCGTCGACGTCGTCGCCGCGCAGGGCCTCGACGCCGAACTCGGACAGGATGGCCTGCTGGCGGAGGCGGTAGGTCAGGTCCGGGTGGTGATCGCTCATGACCGGGGCAGGGTAGCAGGGATGGCCGCGGGAGGCGACGCGTTCCGGTCCCCCTACCCGTTCCGTCCTCGCCTTCGTGCCCCCCCGGCGCCCTGCCCCGCGCCCTAATCAGCACCTTGCCTGGCGACCTGCGATTGCAGGTCCACTGGCCTTTGCGCGGCGTGGTCCTATCTGGTTCGGTTCCAAGCTGCGCCATGCCCGGAGACCGCATGATACCTCTCAGGCTCACCGTGAACGGCACGGCGCGCGAGGTCCTCCTGGAGGATCCCCGCGTGACCCTGCTGGACCTGCTGCGCGAGCGCCTCCATCTCACCGGCTCGAAGAAGGGCTGCGACCGCGGACAGTGCGGCGCCTGCACGGTGCTGGTCGACGGCCGGCGGATCAACGCCTGCCTCGCGCTCGCGATCAGCCTCGACGGCGCCTCGGTCACCACGATCGAGGGCCTGGCGGACGGTGATCGCCTGCATCCGGTGCAGGAGGCCTTCATCGCCCATGACGGCTTCCAGTGCGGCTTCTGCACGCCGGGCCAGATCATGAGCGCGGTCGGGCTCATCGCCGAAGGTCAGGCGGGGACCGATCCCGAGCGGATCCGCGAGGGCATGAGCGGCAACCTCTGCCGCTGCGGCGCCTATGCGGGCATCGGCGACGCGGTGCTGGCCGCCCAGACCGCCGGCGACGGCCAAGCCGCCGGCGTGATGATGCGGGAGGACGCGGCGTGAACCTGTTCGACTACACCCGTCCCGCCAGCGTCGCTGAGGCGATCGCGGCGGCGCAGGCCCCCGGCGCCGCCTATCTCGGCGCCGGCACCAACCTGCTCGACCTGATGAAGGGCGGCGTCGTCACGCCGGCCCGCCTCGTCGACGTCACCCGCCTCCCCGGCCTCGACCGCCTCGACGTCCTCGACGACGGCGGCGTGCGGGTCGGCGCGCTGGTGCGCAACAGCGACCTCGCCCACGATCCGCATTTCGCCAAGGCCTATCCGGCGGTGGCCGAGGCGCTGCTGTCGGGTGCGTCGGCGCAGCTGCGCAACGCCGCGACCGCCGCCGGCAACCTGATGCAGCGCACCCGCTGCCCCTATTTCGCCGACGCCACCTCCCCCTGCAACAAGCGCACGCCGGGCTCGGGGTGTGCCGCGCTCGGTGGGGCGACGCGGCTGCACGCGGTGCTCGGCTGGAGCGAGCACTGCATCGCCACCCACCCGTCCGACTTCTGCGTGCCGCTGGCGGCCCTCGACGCCGTCGTCGAGATCGAGGGCGCGGCGGGCCGGCGCGAGGTGGCGCTCGAGTCCTTCCATCGCCTGCCCGGCGACGCGCCGGAGCGAGAGGCCGACCTTGCGCCGGGCGAGCTGATCACCGCGGTGCGGCTGCCGCCGGAGGCGGCGGGGTTTGCGGCCCATTCCCGCTATCTCAAGGTCCGCGACCGCACCTCCTACGCCTTCGCGGTGGTCTCTGCGGCGGCGGGCCTGCGCCTCGACGGCGACCGGATCGCCGAGGCCCGCCTCGCGCTCGGCGGCGTCGCGCTGAAGCCGTGGCGGGCGCGCGAGGCGGAAAGCCTGCTCGCCGGCCAGGCGCCGGACGGGACCATGTTCCGGAAGGCCGCCGACGCGGCGCTCGCCGGCGCGACGCCGTCGGGCGAGGCCAACGCCTTCAAGATCGAACTCGCCCGCCGCATCCTCGTGCGGGCGCTGACGCTGGCGGCCGCCGGCACGCCGGAGCGCCTGCCGGCGCTGCCGGCCTCGCCGTTCGCCGCCACTTTCGCCGCCCCCTCCCCTTCGTCGGCGGCAGCCGCCCCTGCAGGAGCCGCCCATGGCTGAGATCGCACTGACGTCCGCGCCGCAGCGGGCCCGCCACGGATCGAGCATGGGCCAGCCGCTCACCCGGCGCGACGGGCCGCTGAAGGTCACCGGCCGGGCGACCTTCGCCGCCGACAACGTGGCGGCCGGCACGCTGCACGCCGCGCTCTGCGCCGCGCGGATCGCCCGCGGGCGCGTCACCCATCTCGACGTGGCGGCGGCGGAGGCCCATCCGGGCGTCGTCGCGGTGATGACGCCGGACAACGCCCCGGCGCTGGCCCAGCACCCGGACGACAAGCCCCACGGCTTCATCTTCCGCCTCGACCTGCTGCAGGATTCCGCCGTCCGCTACGCCAACCAGCCGATCGCGGTGGTGATCGCCGAGACCCTTGAGGCGGCCACCGAGGGCGCGCGCCTGCTGAACCCGCGCTACGAGGCCGAGACGCCGCGCATCGGGCTCGACGCCGAGCCGCCGTTCACGCCCCCCGGCATCGGCGTCGGCCAGCCGCCGGAGGAGACCCACGGCGACGTCGAGGCGGGCCTCGCGACGGCCAGCCGGCGGATCGCGGCGACCTACGCGACCCCGGCCCAGTACCACAACGCCATGGAGCCGCACGCGGCGGTGGCCTCCTGGGACGGCGACCGGCTGACGCTCCACACGCCGAGCCAGGGCATGGCGATGGCGCAGGGGCGCCTCGCGGGGCTGTTCGGCATCCCGCCGGAGAACATCCACATCGAGAGCCCGTTCCTCGGCGGCGGCTTCGGCTCGAAGGGCCTGATCTCGGGTCCGCAGATCCTCGCCTGCATGGCCGCGCGCCTCGTCGGCCGGCCGGTCAAGCTCGTGCTCGCGCGCTCGCAGATGTACGGCCCGGTCGGCCACCGCGCCGAGACCCGGCAGAGCTTCCGCCTCGGCGCCGACGAGGCCGGCAAGCTCACGGCGCTGGAGCACGAGACGCTGACCGCCTCGAGCCGGTTCGACGACTTCTTCGAGCCGGCCGGCGGCGTTTCGCACACTCTCTACGCCAGCCCGGCCATCGCCGTCCGGCACCAGGCCGTGCGGGTCGACACCGGCACGCCGCTGTTCATGCGCGCCCCCGGCGAGGCCGCCGGCAGCGTCGCCCTGGAAAGCGCGATCGACGAGATGGCGCTGGCCTGCGACATGGACCCGCTGGAATTCCGCTTGGCGAACTATGCCGAGGTCGAGCCGATCTCCGGAAAGCCGTTCTCGTCCAAGGCCTTGCGCGAGTGCTACACCCGCGGCGCCGAACGCTTCGGCTGGTCGGCGCGGCCGAAGGCGCCGCGGCAGACCCGCGACGCGAACGGCCTCCTCGTCGGCTGGGGCATGGGCACCGCGACCTTCCCGGCGCTGATGTTCGAGGCGCAGGCGAAGGCCGAGCTGCGCGCCGACGGCACCGGTACGATCGAGGTCGGCGCCCACGACATGGGCCAGGGCGCCTGGACGGCGCTCGGCCAGATCGCCGCCGACGGCCTCGGGATCGGCCTCGACGCGCTCACCTTCAAGATGGGCTCCTCGGACCTGCCGAACGCCGGCATCGCCGGCGGCTCGGCCCACACCGCCACCGCGGGCGGAGCGATCCACGCGGCCGGCCAGGCGGTGGTGGCGCAGCTCGCAGAGCTGGCCACCAACGACCCCGCCTCCCCGCTCTACGGGGCCGGCAACGCCGGGTTCGTCGCCCGCGACGGCCGGCTCTTCCGCCGCGACGACGAGAGCCGCAGCGAGGTCTACGCCGACATCCTGGCGCGTGCCGGCCGCGGGAGCCTCACGGCCACCGGAAAGGCCTCGACCGACCCGGCCGCCGCCAAGACCTACGCCATGCACGCCCACGGTGCGGTCTTCGCCGAGGTGAAGGTCGACCCCGACCTCGGCCAGATCCGGGTCACCCGCCTCGTCGGGGCGTTCGCGGCCGGCCGCATCGTGAACCCGCGCCTCGTCACCAGCCAGTATTACGGCGGGATGATCTGGGGGATGTCGTTCGCGCTGCACGAGCACGCGGCGATGGATGCCCGCACCGGCCGCTTCCTCAACGACAACCTCGGCGAGTACCACGTGCCGGTGAACGCCGACACGCCGGCCATGGAGGCGATCCTGGTGCACGAGGACGATTCCCACGTGAACGCGCTGGGCATCAAGGGCGTCGGCGAGATCGGTATCACCGGCTCGGCCGGCGCCATCGCCAACGCAGTCTGGCACGCCACCGGCATCCGGGTGCGCGAGATCCCGATCACGCTGGACAAGCTGCTGGGCTGAAGGGCGGAACGGGGTTTCTGGGAACGTCTCCGCGCATCCCCTCGCCCCTCGCCCCTCG
>NZ_BPQG01000105.1 GCF_022179125.1 Methylobacterium cerastii | reverse complement strand
GGGGGAGGGAAGCGCGCGTGATCGACGAGACCTACCCCGGCAACGCGTCGGAAATCTGACGGGCCTCGGGTTTGGGCGCCCGGTCGGGCAGGAAGCCGCCCGATTGCCGCTCCCACAGGCGGGCGTAGAGACCGCCCTGGCCGATCAGCTCGGCATGCGTCCCTTCCTCCACGATGCGGCCCTCGTCGATGACCACGAGGCGGTCGAGCGCCGCGATGGTCGAGAGCCGGTGGGCGATGGCGAGCACGGTCTTGCCCTGCATCAGGGTGTCGAGGCTCTCCTGGATCGCCGCCTCGACCTCGGAATCCAGCGCCGACGTCGCCTCGTCGAGGATCAGCACGGGAGCGTCCTTGAGGATCACCCGGGCGATGGCGATGCGCTGGCGCTGGCCGCCCGAGAGCTTCACCCCACGCTCGCCGACCTGGGCGTCGTAGCCGCGCCGGCCCTTGTGATCGACGAGGTCGTGGATGAAGGCGTCGGCATGCGCCAGCTCGGCGGCGCGGGCGACCGCGTCCATGGTCGCGTCGGGGCGGCCGTAGGCGATGTTGTCGCGGATCGAGCGGTGCAGCAACGAGGTGTCCTGGCTGACCATGGCGATGGCGCCGCGCAGCGAATCCTGCGTGACGCGCGCGATGTCCTGGCCGTCGACGGTGATGCGGCCGCTCTCGACGTCGTGCAGGCGCAGCAAGAGCGAGGTGATCGTGGTCTTGCCCGCGCCGCTGACGCCGACGAGGCCGACCTTCTCGCCGGCCCGGATGTGGAGCGACAGGTTCTCGATCACGTTGGCGTCGCCACGCCCGTAATGGAAGCCGACGTTCTCGAAGCGGATGTCGCCGCCCGCGACCTTCAGCACGGCGGCGTCGGGCGCATCGACGAGCCCGTGCGGACGGCTGATCGTCTGCATGCTCTCCTGGATCACGCCGACGTTCTCGAACACGCCGCGCACGGTTTGCATGACCCAGCCCGACATCGCGAGCAGGCGCAGGACCAGGGCGAGGCCGGCGGCGGCCTCCCCCGTCGTCATGCCGCCGCGCTGCCACAGCACGAGGCACAGGCTGCCGGTGGCCAGCAGCAGGGCGCTGTTGAGGATGCCGAGCAGGGTCGTCGTCAGCGTCACCAGCCGGAACTGGTGCAGGTAGGTCCGAGTGTTGCTGTCGATCGCCTCGCGCACGGCGGCGCGCTCCTCGCGGTCGCGGGCGAAGAGCTTGACGGTGAGGATGTTGGTGTAGCTGTCGACCACGCGGCCGACCAGCGCCGAGCGGGTCTCGGCGGTGCGGTGCGACCGTTCTCGGGCGCGGGGCACGAACCACGCCGTCAGCGCGGCGTAGGCCGCGATCCAGACGACGACCGGTAGGGCCAGCCACACCGAGATCGACGAGAACAGCCCGACCGCGGTGATCGCGTAGATCGCCACGTAGAGCAAGGTGTCGATGAACACGACCGCGATCTCGCGCACCGCCGGGCCGACCTGCACGATGCGGTTGGCAAGGCGGCCGGCGAAGTCGCCCTGGAAGTACGAGAGCGAGTGGCCGAGGGTATAAAGGTGGGTGCGCCAGCGGACCTGGTTGGTGGTCTGCGGCACGATGAGCTGGTTCGAGGCGACCTCGTGCAGCCAGATCGTGATCGGGCGCACGACCACGAGGAACAGGGCGGCAAGCGCCAGCCCGAGCCCGTGCTCCTGCAGCAGGGTCGTGCGGTCGGCGCCGTTCATCAGGTCGATGAACCAGCGCATCAGCAGGTAGAGCGAGGCCTCGACCGTGCCCGCCACCACAGCGATGACGAACAGGGCGGCGAGGGCGGCCCGCATCGGCCGCAGGTAGAACGCGGCGAAGCCCAGCACGGTGCTGGGCGGCATCCGCTCCGCGTCGAAGGGCGCGAACGGGTCGATGCGGCGCTCGAGCCAGTCGAGGAACATGGTTTTGCGGGTGCTTTGCGTCGGGGAGGCGTGATCCTCATGTAAGCGCGCCGCGGTCCCGGCCAAGCGGGAGGCGATGCCGCAGCGCGTCGGGGCTGCCATGCGCGGGCGCCGGTCGGCCAGCCTCGCCGAGGCGGATTGGTCGGCGGGGCCGGAGCGGATATCCCCTTTGGCCATGCTCCGCCTCGCGCTCTACCAGCCCGACATCCCACAGAACACCGGCACGCTGCTGCGCATGGCGGCCTGCCTCGGGCTCGCCGTCGAGATCATCGAGCCGGCGGGCTTCGACGTGTCCGACCGGCACCTGCGCCGCTCGGGGCTGGACTACCTCGACCACGTCGCGATCACCCGGCACCGCTCCTGGGCGGCGTTCTCGGCGTGGCGCGTGCAGGAGGGCATCCGCCTGGTGCTCGCCACCACCGCGGGCGCCTTGCCCTACACGGACTTCGCCTTCCGCGACGGCGACTGCGTCCTGATGGGGCGCGAATCGGCCGGCGTCCCCGGGGCGGTCCACGCGGCGGCCGACGCGCGGGTGGTGGTGCCGATCCGAGAGGGCATGCGCTCGCTCAACGTCGCCGTGGCCGCGGCGATGATCTGCGGCGAGGCGATCCGGCAAGGAGCCGGGCAAGGGACCGCGCAAGGGGTCGTCCTAAGGGCTGGTCTCACGCCCTGAACCGCACGCGATGCCCGCCGCACCTCCAGAGGGCGAACGGTCTCCTGCGGCCCGCGCAGGCAGGTGAAGCAGGCGAGAGACGCGGGGCGGCGGAGGATATTTCTGCCGTGACGGCGTGAACCGATTCAGAAAACCAAGGTTTCAGGGGGTAAGACGAGCGAACTTCGCGTCGAGAGGCGCGGGATCATCTTTGCTTGTCGTTCACTCAACTTTCCACGAAGGAAATAACATATGTTCTATGTCGACAAGCGGCTCCAGTATCCTGTCAAGGTCGAGAGCCCGGACCCGGTCTACGCGCGCATGCTGCAGCAGGCCATCGGCGGCATCGAGGGCGAGATCCGCGTCTGCATGCAGTACTTCTTCCAGGCGTGGGGCTCCCGCGGGCCGACGACGAAGTATCGGGACATGCTCCTCAACACGGCGACCGAGGAGATGGGCCATATCGAGATGCTGGCGACCGCCGTCGCGATGAACCTCGAGAACGCGCCGACCAAGCTTCAGGAAGCGGGCGTCGCCGACAAGGTGGTCGGCGCCGTCATGGGCGGAGAGAACCCGCGCCACGTGGTCGAGGGCATGCTGCACCGGCACCTACTCTCGACCGGCATGGCCGCCTTCCCGGCTAATTGCGAGGGCGTGCCCTTCGACATGAGCCACGTCTACGCGAGCGGGAACCTCGCTGCCGACATGTACTGCAACGTCGCCGCCGAGACGACGGGGCGGGTGCTCGCGGTCCGGCTGTCGAACGCGACCAACGATCCCGGCATGAAGGACATGTGGAGCTTCCTCATCGCACGCGACACGATGCACCAGCAGCAATGGCTCGCGGTGATCGAGGAGCTGGGGGGCTACGAGGGCTCGCTGCCGATCCCGAACAGCTTCCCGCAGAGCGAGGAGCACCAGAAGTACAATTACAGCTTCTTCGCCACCGGCGTCGAAGGCTCCCCGGCCCCCGAGGGGCGCTGGACCAGCGGCCCGTCGCTCGACGGCAAGGGCGTCTACAACGTCGTCCAGAACGCGCCGATGGGCCAGGAGCCGGTGCTCGGCCCGGCACGCCCCGACAGCGGCGCCCAGAGCCAGCAGATCGGCTGATCGCGAACCCCACCGCATCCGGTGGTCGCGGCGCGCGGTCGGCTTCAGGCCGTCGCGCGCGCCGCGAAGACCTCCTTGGCGGCGAACAGGCCGTTGAGGGCGGCCGGGAAGCCGGCATAGACCGCCATCTGCATGATGGTCTCGACGATCTCGTCGCGAGACAGGCCGACGTTCAGCCCCGCCGCGATGTGCACCTTCAGTTGCGGGGCGGCGTTGCCCAGCGTGGTCAGCGCCGCGATCGTGGCGATCTCGCGCGACCGCAGGTCGAGGCCGGGGCGGCTGTATATGTCGCCGAACGGGAACTCGATCAGGTAGCGGGCGAAGTCCGGCGCGATGTCGGCGAGCGCCGCCACCACGTGCTCCCCGCCCTTCCCGTCGATCTCAGCGAGCGCGCGGGCGCCGCGCGCGTAGCGGCTTTCCGTCGTCGGGTTCTGCTGGTCCGTCGTCATCGTTCATCCCTTCGGTGGTGTCGGCATAGCCGGCGATCTTCGTGTCCAGGACCGTCAGGGCCTCCCGCAACGCGGCGACGTGCGCGCGGACCTGCACGCGATGCCGTTCGAGCAGCAGCCTGCGGTCCGGGGCCGTCGCCGGTCTGGCCTGCCGCAGGGCCGCGTATTCGAGCATCGTCCGGATCGGCATGCCGGTGGTCTTGAGGCGGTCGAGGAAGCCGATCCAGGTCAGGATCGACGCGTCGTAGTCCCGATGCCCGGAGGCATCGCGGCCAACGAACGGCAGCAGCCCGATCCGCTCGTAGTAGCGGATGGTGTGGCCCGTCAGCCGAGAGCGTCGCGCGAGTTCGCCGATCCGCATGCACCCCGTGCTCCTGGGACCCTTTGGCCCTCGGCACGATGTTCTGGAGGCTACGACTTCGAGCGTGCTCGAAGTCAAGCGAGGGGTGCGGCCCGGTTTCGCCGTCGGTGAATTGACGGCGGGTGAGCGGAATGGGACATCCGCCTCCATGACGATGCCGGACACACCCGCCCTCCCCCGTCTGCCCGAGGCCGACATCACGGCGCTCAAGGCCGAGGCGACCGCGTGGTTCACGACGCTGCGCGACCGCATCGTCGCCGCGCTCGAAACGCTGGAGGCCGACGCGAGCGGCCCCTTCCACCCGGACGCGCCGGACGCTGCGCAGACCTTCAAGAAGACCCCCTGGGAGCGCACCGACCACACCGGCCTCCCGGGCGGCGGCGGCACCATGGCGATGCTGCACGGCCGGGTGTTCGAGAAGGCAGGCGTCCACGTCTCGGCGGTCCACGGCGAGTTCGCGCCGGAATTCCGCGCGCAGATGCCGGGGGCCGCCGAGGACCCGCGCTTCTTCGCCACCGGCATCTCGCTGATCGCGCATCCGTGGAACCCGAACGTGCCGACGGTGCACATGAACACCCGCTTCGTGGTGACCACGAAGACGTGGTTCGGCGGCGGCGCCGACCTCACCCCCGTGCTGGAGCGCCGGCGCACGCAGGACGACCCCGACACGCAGCACTTCCACTCCTGCCTCAAGGCGGCGTGCGATGCCCACGCTCCTGCTGCGGATTACGACAGGTACAAGCGGTGGTGCGAGGAGTACTTCTACCTGCCGCACCGCAAGGAGCCCCGCGGCGTCGGCGGGATCTTCTACGACTACCACTGGACCGGCGACCCGCAGGCCGACCTCGCCTACACCCGCGACGTCGGCGGCGCCTTCCTCGCGGCCTATCCCGAGATCGTCCGGCGCAACGTCGCGACGCCGTGGACCGAGGAGGACCGGCTGGAGCAGCAGGTGCGGCGCGGGCGCTACGTCGAGTTCAACCTGCTGCACGACCGCGGCACGATCTTCGGCCTGAAGACCGGCGGGAACGTCGCCTCGATCCTGTCCTCGCTGCCGCCCACCGTGCGCTGGCCGTGAGCGACGACCGCGCCGAGGACGCGCACAAGCACAAGCCCTTGCACAAGCCCTTGCACGAGGACCTATCCAACCACTTGCCCAACCACTCGCACACGCCCAAGCACTTCGCCCCGCAGCAGGACGCGGCGCTGAAGGCCATCGCGGCCTGGCGCAAGGACAAGGGCGCCGCCCAGGTCTTCCGGCTGTTCGGCTACGCCGGCACCGGCAAGACCACGCTCGCCCGCCGCATCGCCGACGACGTCGAGGGCTCCGTCGTGTTCGGCGCCTTCACCGGCAAGGCGGCCTCGGTGATGCGGCAGAAGGGCTGCGCGGACGCCGCGACGATCCACTCGCTGATCTACCGCACCAAGGAGACGGAAGAGGGCGGCCCCGCCTTCTCCCTCAACCGCGCCGGGCCGGCGGCCAAGGCCGACCTCATCGTCATCGACGAGTGCTCGATGGTCGACTCCGACCTCGGCCACGACCTGCTGTCGTTCGACAAGCCGGTGCTGGTGCTCGGCGACCCGGCCCAGCTCCCGCCGGTGCGCGGCGGCGGCTTCTTCACCGAGGCCGAGCCCGACGTGATGCTCACCGAGGTCCACCGCCAGGCCAAGGACGACCCGATCGTCCGCATGGCGATGACGGTGCGCGAGGGCGGCCGACTCGAGCTCGGCGCGTACGGCGCCAGCCGCGTGGTCTCGCGCCGGTCGATCGACCCGACCCAGGTGCTCGATTGCGACCAGGTGCTGGTGGGCATGAACAAGACCCGCCGGCTCTACAACGGGCGGCTGCGGGAGCTCGCCGGCCACGTCGACCCGATGCCGGCGGTGGGCGAGAAGCTGGTCTGCCTGCGCAACGACCGCACCAAGGGCCTGCTCAACGGCTCGACCTGGACCGTGCAGGCCCTGCGCGCCCCGCCCCGCCCCGACACGATCCGCCTCGACGTGGTGCCCGAGGACGACGGGGGCACGCGCAAGCGCGCCGTCGACATCAAGGTTTTACGCGCCGTGATCTCCGGGTCCGAGGAGGAGATCCCGGCGTTCCTGCGCCGCGAGACCGACGAGTTCACCTACGGCTACGCGCTCACCGTGCACAAAGCGCAAGGCTCGCAGTGGGACAAGGTGGTGCTGTTCGACGAATCGTTCGCCTTCCGCGAGCACCGGGCACGGTGGCTCTACACCGGCCTGACGCGGGCGGCGCAGGCGATCACGGTGGTGGTGTAGGGGCAGGGTGTCCGATGCCGGGTAAGCGGCCCCGACCCTGTCATTCCGCGGCGCCGACGGCGAGCTCGGAATCCAGAGCTGCCGTTGGCTGATAGTGTCTCAGTTTGAAACCGAACTTTTTTTGCGTCAAGTATGACGCGCCGCTATCCAGTTGCGACAACCGATCTCGTGAGCAGGCTAGTTTCCCCAGGTGCGCCAAATAAGTTCGCAATCAGATCAAGCGAAAAGCCAATTGTATCTTCTACGCCTTGAGCGGGTAAGGCGCGCCTTGCAGCAAAGAGGCGCCAGCACTTGAGGAGCCATTGCGGCATTTCAATGGGTATTTCTCTATCAAGCGGCTCAATTTTGTTCCACTTATTTGAGCTGATCTGTTTTCTAAACAACACATACTGATAATCGTCGATAATTCCGAGCCGTTTTGCCCAGTGTGCGATTGCCTGCATCGAAACTCGCCACCGTAATTTAAGTCCTTTAAGATGACTTAAACGGGTTGAAAAAAACTCACGCATCATCGCCACGCGAGGAAATAGGAACGCTGCAGCAAAAGCATGAGCCTCCAATTCTATGCGTTCTCTGACGGATTTTTCCTCTAAATCTTCTTGTGCTATATCGCGATGAAGTAGCAAATGAGCAAGCTCATGGGCTGCATCAAATCTTGATCGACAACTTGACTGCTTTTCGGAGCCAAGCAAAATGTAAGGACGCTTTTCGATCCAGCATGAAAAGGCGTCTACATCGTCTGATATTAAGCTGAGTCTTGTAACTATTACGCCATGAGTCTCGAACAGCGCTACGACATTTGCAATTGGACCGTCACCTAGCCCCCAGTGCCTCCGGACGCGCTCTGCAGCACTCTCCAACTCTTCAAGAGTGTAATGTATGCCGTGCTCTGGAGGGAGAATATCGGGCAAATTGGGCGCCGGAAAACGAATTTCGGATCCAACGAGGTTTACCAGTTCCCAGAGCCATTTAGCCCTGACGTCAAGAGCGTAGTTAAGCTTATTGGATCGAGCGCCCACGCTACGGAAATAGCGAGTACCTTGATGGCGCTCAATAGAAGGGCTTGGCTTTAGAAAAAACGGAACGGGTTGTTCTAGCGCGCTTGCGATACGGATAATTACAGACATGTCTGGACGGCGTTCGCCAGTCTCATAGTGACCAATAGCTTGCCCACTAAGATCTATCTCTCGCGCTAATTCGGCACGCGACTTCTGCTTGGCGAGCCGGGCTTCGACTAGCCGAGCAGGAGAGAAGCCAGAACTACGATCCGGGAAAGATAAAACCTTAGTCATTGTCACGAAAATGCCGTTCGATGCTCTCGATGATCTCAGGGTCTGGTGACTCCGTAGGACCTTCGGGTGGGGTCAACATGCCGATCGCCACGTGCGGCAATCGCATCAAATTATTGGTCCGAAATATGTGACCATTTTTGTCCGGGCTTGGGTAAGCGATGTGTGCGAAATTGAGATCTTGATATCCATGAAGTATGTGCAATGACCGCCGCTCACCATCTAAGATTGCTTGCTCAATTTTTCTGCGGCGCTCTGCTTCATCGTCTTCAAACAATAGAGATTGATTGGACTCCTCAAAATTTGCACGGAAAACAGCTTTGCGTGGTTTTTTGCTAGCATCTTCGACTTGATTAGCTGTAATCAGAGCGCGATTTGTTCTAATTACGAAATGTTTGCCCGTAGGCCGAGCATAGTTCTCCCAACTACCGTCGAAGGGTAGGTCACCGGTTTTGACCAATCGCTCAAGTTCGAACGACACGGCTAATACCAAACCCCGTTGAT
>NZ_BPQG01000104.1 GCF_022179125.1 Methylobacterium cerastii | reverse complement strand
TCTGCGCGAGTTGATTGATGGGTGCGATCTACTTAGAATTGATTAACGGGCTCATCCCGGCTGCAATGGGATACCGTGAGGATCGAGACGCTGCCATTTTGTCTGTATAAGCGTGGGTTTAGGCACTTCTTGCGAGCCTCGGCCTCGACCGTCAAACCTGCAATTAACGGTTGTATGTACGGCCTCAGCCAGACGCTCCACTTCATCGGCTCGGGGGCCTACTGCTGCTTACGGCAGAGGTGTGGGTGAGGACGCCAAGCCTCAATCAGGCTTGGCGCATGACACTACCGAAACCAACCAGCGGGCTTTCGGCGATTACCTGCCGTCCGCGAGAGCGGAGGCTTACGTCCGCTTTCCGGCAACGACGATGTCGTCTCGTACGGCCGAGTTGGGTCGGGATCTGCCGGTCCGCTCTACGACCGAGTTGGGTGGATTGTTGCCGGTCTGCTTTAGGGACGTGTGATTGAGGAAGCAGACCTTCGCGCAAAATGGAGAAGTCGACTGCTTCGCGCCATCTCGGTAATCCAAGAAGCCGGAGTCGACCCTCAATGACGGACGCCCAACGTGGCGGCTGCGGCGGCCCTCCGCATAAGGGAACAACGCTCTCACGCTGATCAAGCGCTGAGGAACTTGGCCTCGCACTTCTCTAGAGAACGCCGGGGCCAGTCAGTTGCCCCCGTTGCATCCCGCCAGAGCCGGAGCCGTCGCAGTCACGGTCACCATGCCGGCACCACAATAAGGTTGGCTCCCTAGCGAATTTTGCATTTTTCTCAACCTGAGATAGTTTGTAAACCTATAGCCTGCTATATAGGGTGCAGATAGTAATCTAGTTGCGTGCTGTAGCCTCAATGATTGAGACTCAAGGAAGATTTCTTTTAGAGAACGGCATCGAAGCACTCTGCGTTGCCCGGATCTCACCAAGCTCAGTTTTCGAAATAATAAGACGCGGCGGAATGCTGCCGGTTCGACGCGGCATGAAGGCGACTTGCTACCTTGACGCGGTCGGGGTCGTGCCTGGGCTGATTGGTGAGGTGAGCCCCGCCGGGTTCACTATGCTTGTCGAAGCAAGTGGAGAGCGTCAGACCAGGATTGAGGATCGACTGACGTGGCTCCGTGCCCGCGCCGGCGACACGACCGACCAGCGAAGTAATCCTCGGATCGTACCGGCTCAGAGGGCTGTCAACGTAAGGCTTCCGAACAGCCAGACGATTGTTGCTGAGATCCTTGATCTTTCGATGTCTGGCGCAGCACTCGCTACGAGCGAACGCCCTGATCTTGGGTCGGCCGTCACGGTGGGGAAGCGGTTCGCTACGGTTGTACGACAAACCGCGGATGGGATCGCCGTTCAGTTCAAACTCCCCTTCAGCCCGATCACTTTCAACGAACATGTGGTGCTGTGATGGGGCAACCGGTGATCGAGACGAAGGAAGGCTACATCCTGCTCGTGACGGACCGATTAGACCGTGGCGAGGCAGTGGCCGAGGCCCTTGGGATCGCCATGGACGTGCGCGTGACAGGGCCGGATTTCTACAACCAGGATCACGGCGACCTCTCAGGGGACGTCTGCGAGGGCGTTGTCACGGACATCGCCTTCAATCGTGAGGCCTCAGTCAAGTCCCTACGTCAAATCCTGCGCAACAAGGGCATGCGCGAGGCGCCGCTTATGAGCATGCTGCGCAAGGTCGACGGCAGCGAAGGCGAGAATAACTTCATGCGCGCCAAGGCCGTCGGCGCCAAGATCTGCCTCTCGGCGGCAACGCCGCCGCGCAAACTCGCGGCGGCGGTCGTGAACACGACGCATCCCGATCAAAGCATCGTAGATCGGATCGTCAACCGCGGGCTCGCCAAGTCCGGCTTGGCAGTGGGCGCCATCCTGAAAGTCGTCGATGCGGGCGGCGCCATCGACCTGCCGACCGTCGACGCGGGCGTTGATCCCGTCATCAACGCCATTCGGCATGGCGGCCTCGCACGCTGGCTCGACAGCGTCTGGGTCCACGACGACACCACCTACCAGCATTCCCTCCAGGTCGCGGGACTGGCCGCCGCCGTGGCGATGAACCTGCACTTCCCGAAGGCCGACCAGCAGCGCTTTATTCGCGCCGCACTGATGCACGACCTCGGTAAGGGGCGCATCCCGCTGAAGATCCTGAACAAGCCAGGCAAGCTCGACGACGGCGAATGGGCCGTGATGCGTACCCATGCCAAGATCGGCCATGACATCCTCGTCCGCGGCGGCGTGACGGACGAACTCACGCTCAACACGGCCCTCCACCACCATGAGATGCTCGACGGCACCGGCTATCCCGACCGGCTGCGCGGCGACGGGATAGCCGATCCCGTCCGTCTCATGACGATCTGTGACATCTACGCGGCCCTCATCGAGAAGCGCCCGTACAAGGACGCCAAGAGCCCCGAGGAAGCCTTCGGTATCCTCTACAGCATGGGTGACAAGCTCGAACGCTCGATGGTGGACGCTCTCGCCAGGGCGGTCCTCAAACCCGAGGAGCGGGAGGCTGCCTGAAGATTGTCCACAATCTGAGGGGTAATCCCCTGCCGTAAGCAGCGCTGATGCGTCTACACGCCGAGCGGCTCGCCCAAGCTCTCATGCGTAATGACGATCAGATCGACTGGTTGGTGTGGCACGTCGAGGTTGCAGTTCCGCTGGCGAAAACGGATGCAGCTCTGTTGGTAGCCCGCGTCGGCTATTCAAACGTCGGCAGAACGTGCGTCTCGGATGGTGGTTGCGGCGATGCATGCGTGTCCTGTGTGGATGGCTCCCGCATTGCAAGTGACGAATTGAGCTTCTGACGCGTTGGTCGGGTGCAGTCTTGTGTCCGGCCTGTTGATGCAGTCGTTCATGTGACCGCTGGCCCTGATGGTATCCGCGAGCTGGGTCCCACTCTGCTTTGCGGGCTATGATGCCCTGGACATTCAGCGGGGTGTCCCGGCTCCCGGTCTGACCGGTTCGCCATCAACTCTCATCGTCCTCGCAACCTGGAAAAGTGCTCCGCTTCCTGCGGTCAGGCGGCCGTGGCCGCGGGTGCGCGGTAGGTGCCGCCGCGGGTCATGATCGCCCAGGCGACCCGCGCCGTGCGATTGGCCGCTGCCACGGTCACGACACGCACTGGCTTACGCTGAAGCAGCGCCGGCAACCGTGGGTCGACCGACGTCGGCGTCGCCTTCGCACGCCGGATCAGAGAGGTCATGCCGACCACGAGCAGGCGGCGCAGATAACGGTCGCCCATGCGCGAGATCCGGCCCAGGCGCTCCTTGCCGCCGCTGCAGTTCTGCAGCGGTGTCAGGCCCAACGAGGCCGCGAACTGCCGACCGGAGCGGAAGCGCACGGGCTCGCTCACCGAGACGGCCAGCGCTGTCGCCGAGACGATACCGACACCGGGGATCGTCGCCAGGCGCTGCGACAGGTCGTTTTCCCGATGCCAGGCCAGCAACTCCTTCTCCAGCCGGGTGAGCTGGATCTGCACGGCGCCGATCTGATCGGCCAGCCCGGTCACCACGCGCTGGGCCAGTGGCGGCACCTCGGCTGCGTCTCCGGCCGAGAGCCGGGCTGCCAGTTCGAGCGCGTGCCGCAGGCCCCGCGCCATCTCGATCCCGAACTCGGCGAGCAGGCCGCGGATCATGTTCACCAACTGCGTGCGTTGCTTGACCAGCAGGTCGCGCGTCCGGTGCAGCGCCAGCGCCGCCTGCTGCTCGGTCGACTTCACCGGCACGAAGCGCATGCTCGGGCGCGTCACCGCCTCGCAGATGGCAGCGGCATCGTTCGCATCGGTTTTACCGCGCTTCACATACGGCTTCACGTAAGCGGGCGGCATCAGCCGAACCTCATGGCCGAGCTTCGTCAGTTCCCGGGCCCAGTGATGGGACGTGCCGCACGCCTCTATGCCGACCAGGCATCGAGGCAGCTTGGCGAAGAACGGCACGACCTGCGCCCGCCGCAGCGCCTTGCGAACGACGACGTGCCCAGCTGCATCAACGGCGTGAACCTGGAAAATGCTCTTGGCCAGATCGATGCCGACGGTGGTGATCTCCATGGGGATGGCTCCTGCATCTGCGTGGCTGCTGCTTCGACAGCAACCACATCTTGGCACCGAGATGCCGTCAGTTGGAGCGGGAGCCATCCACCCCATCTGCTTTGGCACATCGCGCTACTAACCCAGCCAAATGGCTTTCGGCGATTTCTTGTCGTCCGCGTGAGAGGGGGGCTTACGTCCGCTTCTCGGGCATGAGGATGTCGTCTCGCACCGCTGAGTTGGGTCGGGTCCTGACCGTCCGCACGACCGGGTCGGGTGGATTGTTGCCGGTCCGGTTTTGAACGGCGATTCGTAAGAAGCAGACGTCCCACCGCGAAGCGATGATTGACGGGTTTGCGCCCATCTCAGCTGTTCGGCGGCGTCTGCCGAAGACCAAAGCTGGTCGTAACCCCTATCCAGATAAGTGATAAGACAGTGGAATTTCTCAGGGTATGGATCGGCGTCGGAGCATGCACTTTGCAGAGTCGTCTCTAACTACCTGATAGAACGAGCAGATCCAATTTTTATGTGAGATCAGAATCAAGACCGATCGTTCTCCACCCCTGAACTAGCTTTGGTCGAACTTTCAGCTACGAGATTAACCAAGTCTTCAGTGACGTTCAAAGCATCTCCGCCCCGGCGCGTCGTAGCCCCAGCCGATCAGCTTGAGCGGCAGGCGCCAGCGTTGAATATCGCCGGGCTTCAATGGATCATTTCTGGGCCGGTCATCAGCCCAACGAGACGAGCAAGCGCCATGAGATCGGCATCACCAAGCTGCTCATCATCTACCTGCCATAAACCGAGGTCATCGCAAGTCGGCACGACCTTCCAGCCCATCGCGCGGAGAGCGTTAGCGGCTTCTTGAATGGGTTCGTCGTTCACGGTGCCTCCGTACAGTGCAACGATGCAATCGGATCACAAGGGTCGACCGAAAGCTCGCCTTAAGACAGCAGAAAATCCATGTAGCGCCGACCTGCAAAGTCGAAGGAGAACTGCGTCAGGTGGGCCTTCAGCTCAACGGGCGGGAGCGGACGGGGATCGTCAAGTGTCTCCTTCATTGCGTTGGCCAGCATCTCGACATCGCCCACCGGAACCAGGCGACCGTACAGGCCCCCTCCAAGAACCTCGTTCGGCCCATGCCGGCAATCGGTGCTGACGACAGGTGTCCCGGCTGCCAGCGCCTCGACCAGGACGCCTCCTAAGCCTTCCGACAGCGACGAGAGGACGAACACGTCCGCAACGTGGATCAGCGGTAGGGGATTGGAGACAAAACCGGCGAACTCGACATGATGGACGATGCCAAGCTCCCCTGCGAGGGCTTCGAGTTCCGCACGCGCATCACCCTCGCCCAGGATGACCAAGGTCGCCGGTATGCTGCGGCGGAGCAGAGCGAAGGCTCGCAGCAGTGTCGGGTAATCCTTGACCGGATGGAGCCTGCCCGCCGCGACGATCATCGGATGTCGGCATAGGGGTCGCGCAGCCATAGAAGGTTCGTGAAGCCGCGTCGCGAAATCCGGTAAGATGACCGGGTTGTAGACGAGGCCGATAGGGGGACCGCCTTTGCCGATTAGTCGCCGGAGCTGCCCTTCCACGCCTCGCGACACCGCGATAAGGTGATCAGCATAGCGATAGACGATCGACAGAAGAATCAGCCACGCCCATCGACGAGGGTCTCGCCATACCGTCGCAGCCCCGGTTAAGGCGTTGTCCTGCCGGACAACGAGACGATGACGATGCGACCCGCGCGCACGCGCCATGCAGGCGACGGCACTGGCGTTCTCGACGGAACTGATGACGACCCGTGGGCGAGCCTTACGAAGATACCGCTCATACCGCTTCAGGCTTAGCAAGACACGCTTGGCGTCGAGGCTCACCAGCCGCGCACCGATCGGAATGCTGTCGCCCAAAGAGCCAACGCGCTTGCAGACGACGACGTCGACTTTGAGATGCTGCGCGAGGAAATATCGTGCTAAGATCAGCTGTATTCGTTCTGCGCCGCCACCGGTCAGGGTCGGCATGAACAGCGCCACGTCGGTTGCGCCTGCGTGCGCAGTGGCATCGCCCGTCAGGTAGCCTTCAGCCATACTCAGCTACTCATGCCCGGCGGTGAACGAATCGTGGATCCCGCATAGGCCTTCTTGTTGCGGTCCAAGCGCCACCATACGCCAGTGACGTAGGACACGACGACGGCAGAAGCGGGTCCGAGGAGGCCGAGAAACGGGGTCGCCGACAGCGTGACGGCAACGGACAGCACGAGCACGAGCAAGGCGCTGAACAAAGTGTTTCGGTCCTCGTGGCGTGTGTAGAGGCCGATGCCCTCGACCTCGTACGCCATGCGCACCAAAAATCCCAAAAGCAGGACGAGCAAGACGAATCTTTGGCTGCTGAAAATTGGGCGGGGATAGAGCACGAGGCCTACGTAGGCGAGACACGCAGTCACGAGGCCGAGCGCCAAACTAGCAACCGCTGCCTCGACCCGAAGCGCGCCGAGCAGCCTCCGTTGCTCCTCGGGGTTGGGTCGCGACATGATGATCGCGGGTTGCTGCACCTGGAGCAGGCTCGTGCTGATGACGTTACTGAGCGCATTGGCAAACGACCAGAACAGGAAGTAGACGCCGGCCAGTTCCAGGCCGAGCATCGCTCCCACGAGATAGCGATCGAGATATTGGCTACCAGTGTTCGTCATCTCGTTGAGGTATAAGGTTCGTGACCGCCCTATGAGGCAGGCGAGGGCCTTCGTGTCGCGGAATTGTGCATAGGCAACATGCCATGGCCAATTGCGGCAGTCCCAGACGAAGCAGGCTAGCGCGACGCCGGCACCGGCCAGCCAGAAGGTCAACAGGACCGTGAGGGTGCGCATCCCGGGAATATAGTAGGCCAATCCTGTGTAGCAGACGATCCATGCCGCCGTACGAATGACGAGCAGACGATTAGCAAACTCTGGCCGCTGACGATGGTTGAGAATTACGAGAATGTCGCCATTCAAGTGCTCAATAAAAATCAGAATGCCGACGAGAAGAACCAGATGTGGCAGCAAATATTGACATATCAAGGGGAACGACATCGCTATGACGGCGAGGTATGTTACCGTGAGAAACGCCCAGTATGGGGCGAAGTCCGCTAGCAGGTCGGTCAGACTCTGATCGACGGAGTTCCTGCCAAGAGTGCCAAGGACACCTTGGCCGATGAGGATAGGAACGACGACGACGGCACCCGTCATCAACCCGTAGATCCCCAACGTTTCAAGATCGAGAAAATGGGCGATGAATAGGGTCAAGCCGAACTTCGAAGCGATCGCCCCGGCCCTAAGGACTAGGATTACCGCTCCCGTCCTGAGCCGGCCGAGAAAGGCCGGTTCACGAACCGGTAGAAGGCGTAACACGCCGATCATCGACTCTCCGCCTGACTTCCAACAATGTCTGCGGCCGCGGCGATCGCCTTTACGCGATGGCCATTCGCGGCGAGTGACTGCATGAGAATGAAATATCGTCTTTCCATATCCTGGATGTCCGCGACCTGCTCCCATCGACGAAACGCGGCCGTTCGCATCCCCATTAGCGTCTCGCGATCCAGTCCGGACAGGACGTCATGAAGTTCGCCGGCCGACGCCGGATCGAACAGGAAGCCAGATACGCCGTCCTCGACGAGGGTCGCGAGGCCGCCGATGCGGCTCGCAACGACCGGCGTCCCGAAACTCATCGCCTCGGCCGCCACAAGCCCATACCCCTCCCAGCGGGAGGGAACGACCACCGCGTCGGCATGGGCATAATAGGGCGCAAGATCCTGTGGGCGAAGCCAATCGATGTAAGTGATGTTGGACAGTCTTTCGAGCTTGACCGGATCGGTCACCGCACGTCCGACGACCGTCAGCGAGATCGGGAGAAACGGTGCATTAGTGAGAGCCGTTACGAGCAGATCGATCCCCTTCTGTCGGTCGAGGCGACCGACAAATAGAAGATTGATGGTGCCATCAAGGCTTGGATAGGGGTTTGGGCATGGAGCGCCGTCGGGCCGCGGCGTCCCATTTGGAACAAGATGTAGCCGACGGGTAGGGAGACCGAACCGTATTGCGGCGTGATACTCAGCTTCACTGATGCAGACGATCGCTGAAGATAGGCGGGCGAGCACGCGCTCAACTCCCGCGAAGATTCGTGCGCGTTGCGCAGAAACGGACATCGTGAACGCCCAACCATGGGCGCAGTAAATGACTACGGGTCTGTACCACGGCCAGAAGAGGGCCAATACGATCCTGCCTGCCAGCCCCGCAAACGAGCTATGCAGTATGACGAACGACGGCCTTAGCTTCAGCAATAGCCCGGCAAGGCAGAGTGTGAAAGCAACGAACGAACGAACGCTCCTCAATCGTCTCTCGAAGACGTGCGTGACGATTCCCGTCCCGGCATATTCGGCGGCATGGTTCCGTGGGACAAGGACGTGGACACTACCCTCGCCCAGACGCCCGATCTGCTTCTGACCCAGGCCGATAACGACCGAGTTTACTCCCCCGATTCCCGTCTCCGCGGCATGGAGGATCTCGATGGGGCGGAGCGGTTCGCCGCCGCTGTGCCTGGGCATCGTTATGTCGCCTGAAATTCGCCTATAGCGTACTGGCTTATAGGCTAAAGCAGGCGGTTACACGATTTAGATAAGCTCGGTATAGACTACTGAAGCGCACGTGTATTTCTATATGCGATTTCATCTAGAAGTTGTATTGTTGTACCAAGTCTCGATGAGCAGGACTCATGTGGGGTAGCGTCGGCATCTCGGTCGTGATTCTTTCCTTGGGGTTGGAGTCTGAGGAGGATGCGATGGCTGCTCCGGTGCCGCTGCGATCGGACTTCGATGCCGAAGCCTTGCGCAGTCTGGCCAAGGGTTTGCGTGAACCGGCGCAGACCCGCCGCCTGTTGGCGCTGTCGGTGATCGCCGCGGGTGGTCTGCGCTCGGAGGCGGCCGAGATCGGCGGGGTCGGGTTGCAAACGGTGCGCGACTCGGTCGTGGCCTTCAACGCCGATGGACCGGACGGGCTGGTCGACGGCAAGGCCCCCGGGGCCCGGCCGCGCCTGAACGCCGACCAGCGCGATGTCCTCAAGGCGCTGGTCGACCAGGGACCGACGCCGGCCGCACACGGTGTGGTACGCTGGCGATTGTGCGATCTGGCCCAAATCCTGTCCGAGGATCACGGCGTGTCGGTCTCCGAGCAGACCTTGAGCCGGGTCTTGCGAGCCATGGGCTACCGCAAGCCCTCGGCCCGCCCGCGCCATCACGCCCAGGATCCGGACGCCGCGGCCGTTTTTAAAAAGACTTCCCCGACCGTCTGGCGGACATCGCGCAGGCCGTCGGCGGCAAGCCGATAGAGGTCTGGTTCTGCGACGAGGCTCGTGTCGGCCAAAAGAACTCCCTGACCCGGCGCTGGGCCAAGCGTGGAACGCGACCCGCAGCACCCAAGGATCAGCGCACGGCCTCGGCCTACATCTTCGGAGCGATCTGCCCGGCCCGGGGCGTCGGCGCAGGCTTGGTCATGCCCCGCTGCACCACGTCAGCCATGGCTCATCACCTCGAAGAAATCGCAACGACCATCGCTCCTGGCGCCCACGCCGTGCTCCTGCTCGACCAGGCCGGCTGGCACACCACCAGGAAGCTGCCGGTTCCCGACAACATCACCCTCCTGCCCCTGCCGGCGCGCTCACCCGAACTCAACCCGGTCGAGAACCTCTGGCAGTTCCTTCGCGACAACTGGCTCGGAAACCGGGTCTACCCATCCTACGACGACATCATCGATCATTGCTGTAACGCCTGGAAAAAGCTCATCGCCCAACCCTGGCGCATCATGTCCATCGGTTTGCGCCAATGGGCCCATGGGTTCTGATCAATGAGAGTTGGTATTAATCCTATGTCGGCGCGTGGTCGGCCAATGCCCGCAGACTGGATTTGATGGGCCTCGCTCGCTTGGTGCCGGCGTTCGCCGATCCTCTGGATGCGTGGTGGATCGGTTCCACGAGTTGATCCGGCATGCAATTGAGCGGCTCAGGAACAGACCACGCGTCCACGCACGTCAGGCGGGACGGCGACGCTTTGCCGACGATACGTCCCCGGCGCGGCTTGCGGGCGATGGGACCATCACCTTCGGAGTGCGGTCCCGTTCTGATCGTTGGACAACGGCTTGATCGGGACGAACTGCACGTTGGTCGAGAGCGAGAGCGTGGCCGAGGTATCGTCCTGCGGTGTTGATGGCAGCCTTTGGCCGAGATGTCCGATGATCGGGCCTGAAATGCCCCACCCCTGGATGACGAACCGTAAGGGTTCGTCCGGCATCTCCGTCGTCCAGGCCGCGATCTTACAGGCATTGTCCGGCCTGCAGAACATCAGGACCGTCGTACCCTTCGCCGTTTCCGGATCGAAGCGGGCGATCACGTTGCGCAGCGTGTGGCCGCGCAACGCCTGGGACAGCGTCCGGTAGGCCAGGAACGCGGGACGCAGGCGGCCCGTCCGGGTCACAAGACCGAACCGATCCTCCATCTCCCCGTCGTCGTCGCCGGTATCGACAAGACAGTACCAGTTCGTCAGGGCAATGTTCTCGACGATGTTCGTCAGGAACATGCGCGTCAGCCAACTGGCCTGGCGCGCCTCCGAGAGCCCCGAGCGATAAACCGAATCGCCCCATTCAGTATCAACAATGGGGATCTCGCGGGCGGACAGACCGGCTCTGATCTTGCGGAATACAGCGTAATCACGACTTACCGTCTCCGGCGTCTGTCCGAAACGATGGGTATGTAGGCTAACGGCATCCAGGCACCGCATCAGTCCGACATCCCTCAGGACTTCGTTCACCAACGGCTTCGTAGCGTCCCAGACCGTGGGCATCTCCGCAGCGGCCGGCCCGACCACAAAGGCATCGGGGACCACGCGCTTGATCGAATCGCACGTCGCACGAGCCAGACGCGTGTACTCCGTTGGGTTCGGCCGTGGCGGCCAGAAGCCTTCACCGTCCGGCTCGTTCCAGATTTCCCAAATCGGCCTGAGCGCTTTGAAATGGAGGGCTGCAGCTGCGGCCCAACGCCCGAAGGCAGTGATTTCGTCCGCGCTGCGCGGCGGCGCTACGACGGGTTCCTGGTCCCCTGAGTCGCGCGAGTCCAACGATCGCCCATGAAGTCGATTGGGCCGATGTAGTATGAACAGCGGCCGCAACCGGCGCTTCGAGAATTCGGTCGCCAACGCATCATAAGTCGACCAGTCGTAGCGGCCGGGCTCGGTCTCCGTCCAGGGCCAATTGAAATCGACCCGAACCACGGACGCTCCGATCCGTACCGCCAGATCAAGGTCCTCACGCCAACGCACCGTGCGCAGTGACTGGTCCGTGAGTTGGACCGCCAAGGTCGCGGCGACGTCCTGGGGGGCGGTGGCGACCTCTTCGGCACAGGCGGCCAGTGCAATGGACGCGGCCAGGATGCATCCCGATGCGGCCAGGGTCCACGCTCCAGGGCCTGTCCCGCGCCCTATGCCGGGAAGCTTCATACGGATTCCTGACGCGTGCCACTCCGACCGGCGTAGAGGCTTACGATCGCGATCAGAATCCAGGTTTCCGGCCGCCGAAAGGCATCGGTGCTAATACCCCCGACGAGGAGGGTAAGCGTAGACGACAGGATCGCAAGGTTGACGTAGAGTGCGAACGACCGGTCGGGCAACGACGAAGCTGACGCGGCGACCCGGTGCACGACTGTGATCCAGAAACCGAACCATATCAGCAGTCCAGGCATGCCGAGTTCGGCCCCGATCCGCCCGAAGACGTTGAACGAGGCCGGAAATTCCCCCTGGGTCTCGAAGAATCGTTCGATCTCGTAGCTGCTCCAGGCCCAGGACGGCAGAACATCGGGTACGTAGAAGCCGTATTGACCGAAACCGACGCCGATGAATGGATGCTCGGCGAAAATCGACAGTTGCGCGGTGAGGAGGGCAGATCGCGTGATTGTCGAGACGTCTTCATTGGCGACTGCCGTTGCACTGATCGTCGAGATCCAATGCGAGATGAAAAAGACATAGCAGACGATGCATGCGGCGAGCGCAATCGAAATCGATGCGGCAGGCAGGCGTAGTCGTCGGAGGCCCACCCAGAACGCGGTCTCGGCCGCGACGATGGTTGCCAGCATTAGGAATCCCGTACGCGACTGGCTCAGCAGCAGAAGAACGAGGCCTGCCACGGACGCTAAATGTGCAAGGGCCCGGCCGTGTTCGCCGATTCGGGCGAACGTCAACCGCGATCCGAGCAGGAGCCAGGGCAACGCCGTCGCGGTGAAGTAGGCCAGATCCGGAGCCTCAAATGTGATGCTCGTCAGTCGGCCGATGACTCGGCCCTGTTCGGTCTCCACCGTGTGAAACAACGCAGTCGTCGCTATATAGACCGGCGTCATGGCCGGCGACACCCACGTCAGGAGTTCTGGGACTGCGAAGACCGCGCACAAGAGGACACCCCAACTCAGGGGACGAAGAAACGCGGTTTGGACGCAGTGCCGATCGCCTAAGATATGCGCCGCGACGATAGATACGGCGATGCCGAAACCTATAACCATCGACGACGTCAGAAATTTCCCGCCGCCGGATCGAACTCCCAGTGCGGCTGTCGCGATCAATTCGATGTTGAGTGCAGCATCCACAACGATCCAGGTTGTCAGGAACGCGATGAAGACGAGCAAGACACGGGGCAACGTCACACTCGCCAGCCGTCCATAGAAGCACATCACCACGAGGACGAGAAGTAGGACGTAGACACTCGCCGAGCCCTTCAGTTCACCAAGCGCGTCCAGCCCGGTCAACCCTGTGATCGGGAGCAGGAGTATCGCCAGGGCGAAGAGCGTGATCGCGATCCGCGACCGACGCGTCGCCTTCGTGATAGGGTTCACAGACCGCCGTCCGTTCGGCAAGGATGACGCCCTTTTTCCATCCTCTGCCAATAAAGTTTCGAGGCGCGGGCCCAGACGCTGGCCGGCATGACCATGGTCGCGAGCGTGCGGCATACACCGAGGAATGCCGCCATGCGCCGCCAATCTAAGTAACGCAGCTGTGCTCGTAGACGAGACCGCAATTGTGCTCCACGATTACGAATGCTCAGTCCGCTCGTCGTCTTCTCGTAGACGATGAGGACAGTATCGAGACACGCAATAACGCCGTACTTGGCGTAGCGCCGGGCGAACTCATAATCCTCGGCATGTGGATAATGCCGCGAGTACAGCCCGAGCTGTGCAAGAGATCGCGCTCGCAGGAAAAACGTTGGATGCTTGAAGGCGGCATTGTCCCAAAGCTTCTGCTGGACGGCCTCGGCATCGCCTGGCGTGCCTTCGGTGAACAAGTATCGATTATCCTCGTCGACAATTGTTGCCAGAGCCCCCAGGAGATCCACGTCGAGTTCCCGATCCATGAAAGCTTGTTGGGCAGCGATTCGCTCAGGCAGGCAGGTGTCGCCACAATCCATACGGGCGATATAGTCGTATTTTTTCTCCACAATATGGACTAACCCGCGATTGAGCGCGCCGACGATGCCTTCGTTGCGGTCTAGGCGTATGACGGTGACATCCGTGCCACCGCACAGGCCCTCGACGGGCGGATGCGATCCATCGTCGACAACGACGATGTCGGCCGACACGGTCTGGGCCCGCAGCGATTCGAGTGTTCTTCGAAGAGCCTTGGGATCCGGATTGTAAAGCGGCATCAGGAAGGCGGTCCGGGTCGTCATGCGCATATCGATCCTCGGAACGCGATCCCGTACGGAACCTGCCTGTCGACGCGCGTGTACCGTGTCGCAACCCATGCGCCACCTACGAATAGGCCGGCCAAGGCGGCGGCCGCGACGATGCTCGACCGTGGCACGGTCGGTCCCCTGGGCGTGTCCGCAGGACCGAGAAGACGCACGTCATAGGGACTTATCAAACTAACCTGATCGAGTTCGGCTGCGCGGCGGAGGGCTACCTGGAGGACGGTCCCGTCCGCCTTCGCGATCCTTTCGAGCTGGCGTACCTCGACCGACGCCGCGGAGGTCGCCAACACCGTTCGCTTCAGTTCCTCGGCGCGGACGGAGAGCGCCCCGGCGACGGCGCGGGCCCGGCCAGCCTCGTTGCGGATGGCTTCGGCGGTCCGGGTAAGCTCGCGTTGCAGAAGGGTACGGTTGCGTTTGCGTTGCTCAGATAACCGCATCACGTCCGGGTGACGTGGGCCGAGCTTGGCCACCATCGCTCCCTCCTGACGTGCGAGCGACGCTTCCTGGACGCGAAGAGCTTCGATCCCTGGAAAGTCGGGAAATTGTACCGCGTCCAAACCGGAATCGGATCGAGACAGTCTGGCAAGGTAATCGCTCTGCGTCTGCAGATCCTGCGATCGCAGGCGCGCTTCCCCCAGAACCTTCGTCATTTCCTTTAGTTGCTGGTCGACCACGCTGCCGTCGGAGCCCCGCACGATCTGCAAGCGTCGCGAAGCCTCGACGATCCGGTCTTCATCGAGCTCGACGGCCTCTTGCAAGGCCGAAAGGCCGGATGTGACCTGGCGGCCCGCCTCAGCGAGCCTGCGAGACCGCGTCCTGCGGATATCCTCGATGTAGGCTGTCGTGATCGCGTCGGCGATCCGCTTCGCCATCGCGGGCTCGTTGCTCCGCGCCTGGACGACCACTACATAGCTGCCCGCTGCCCGCCGAACGGTAACGTCTTTGGCAAGCCGATCGAGCGCAGCCCTGAACGTAGGAGTGCGGCACGCCGATGTGATCGGGGGCGCAGCCTCGCATTGGAGCGTAGGAGTATCTTTGACCCGTACCGGGCCTCCGTTTTCGGTACTCCCCGGTAGGAAACGCAATGCTTGAGCCCAGAGTGACGGCGCCGCCGTCGCATAATGCGGATCGTGGTTCAATCCGATTGTATCGATCGCATAGCCAAGGACCGTGGAAGACTTGAGGACGCGGACCTGGCTATCCAGAAACGCGATCGCCATCCGGTTGTCTGCGATCGCCTTCGCTTCGAGCTCAGGGGAAGGCATCCGCAGCTGTCTCGGATCGATCCTGATCCGTACCTCCGAGCGGTAGTCCGCGGGCGATACCGCGACATACGCCATGGCCAGAAAGGCAGCCCCGAGGACGGACACTACCAGAATGCGGTAGCCGCCAAGGAACCTCTGTCCGATTTCCCCAAGCGAAACCTCGTCATTCGCGAGAGTGCCGCCTAAAACTTGATGCATCATTCCGGCGAAGACCCTGCTGTCCGCGATAGGCGCGGACCCGATTACTATTCCGTTCAACCTCGATGATAAATTGATGCTCGTCAGAGCGTTGTGGCCGGCCCACGATAAGCGGGCGATGCGATCGTGATGGGTCGACAATGGCTCGGGTCGCTTTGGACTCCCAGCCCTCGCCGCTCAGCGGCCTCGGGATTATTACCTTGATCGATGCCCCCCGGTCAGCGTTAAAGTGCGGATCGCCGCCTGACTCCCTCAAACAACATCGCTGATGCCGCGGCCAGTGCGATCCCGAGCACGCCCCCGGCTAGAACGATCAGCGTGGCCGAAGGTCCGGTCGGCTTGTTTGGGGGGAGGGGCGGCGAAATGATCCGAACGTTTCCCGTATCGACGCCCTGCTGTTCACCGATCTCACGGCTTCGCGCCAGGTAGCTCTCATACACGGTACGGCTGGCCTGTGCCTTCCGCTCGAGCTCCCGGAGCCGGACGAGCGATTGACTGACGTCGAGCGCCTGCGTTTTCAGACTCTGCAGAGAACGCGCCAGCGCTTGATCGTTGACGCGCGCGCGCTCGTACTCGCTACGGGCCGCCGCGGCGATCCTAGACAATTCTGCGTTGATTTGGCCGCGCAGGCGGTCGATTTGATTGCGCAGCGAAAGTGTATCAGGGTGGCGCGGACCGAGGCGGGCCGCGGCGTCCGCCTGCAGGCGATCGGCCTCCGCAAACTGGGTTCGCAAAGACGTGATGGTGGAGGACTTCACGCTCTCTGGAAGGTTGTCGGGCACGACGCCGGTTTTGGCGAGCGACTGGATCTGATCCGCGCGAGCCTTAAGCTCGCTGGTCTTCGTCTGGGCTGTGACAATCTGCAGATTGAGGGCACTCAACTCTTGAGCGCTCACGAGTTCGCCGCTGGCCCCGACCAACCGATTCTTGACCTTGAAGGCTTCGACCGCCTCCTCCGCCTGCTTAACCCGCGTGGCGAGATCGTCCAAACGGTCACGTACCTCCCCGCCGGCGCGGCGAGCGGTCTCGCGCCTGGCTAACGCCTCACCCTCAATATACGTCTTCGCCACCGCAAGCCCCAACGACGCGGCCTTGTCTGCATCATGGGCCGTGACCTGAAGCTGTATCACGAAGCCGCGGTCCAACCTCTGCGCACGCACCTTATCCTGAAGGCTCCTGAGCGCCACGGTCTCAAGAGGTTCCGCTTTTCCGTCGGAACCGAGGCGTCGTTTGATGAATGCGATTGCAGCCTGGATGGGGTTGCGTTCTGATCCGTCGAACTCTGGATCGTGCATCAGGTCCAGACGCGCAACCACTCTCTGAAGAACGCTGTCGGAAGTCAGAACTCGAAGCTGCGTCTCAACCAAAGCCGTCGTCATGTCCGCGGCTTGCCCCTGCGGCGTAAGATCTTCTGACGAAAAAATCTTTAATCCCCGCGGATCCTCAAGTATCTGTGTTTCACTCGTATAGTTGCGCGGAAAATACAGCGCGAAAGACGCAGCCAATGTTGCCCCCAGCACCATCGTCATCGCCAGCAGGAGTTTCCGCTTCTGCAGGACGTGCCAAACCGGAACGGTATCTTCGCGCAAACGGATAACCCTGGCCTGAACCGGCCAATCTTGGAAGCCGTTCGAAGCAGGCCTCGGCATCATCTTCCTCTCGGCCGGTTGTAAGACGGACAGACCCGACCGCACCTCGTATCGGCAAGTTCCTCACCACCAGTCCCTATTTGGGACAAAGTATGGCGTGAACCACCAGCGTATTAAGGGGCGAGCAACCGGCGTGCCACCATAGCTGCTTTGGTCAAACTACCTAGAATCCACGTGGGACTTTTGTAGCTCTGGAAGCCGTGGGCGGGGAGCGGGACGCCGACGGCGTCTCGGACGACTGGTCGGGACAGCAGGTGAAGCGGCAGATTAGCCCCCCTTCGCGGCGAACATACAGTCCAGCACCAGTGGCTCAATAATATGACGAACACCTGCTCGGCCACGATTCGGCTCACCATACTGGGTCGAAGCGGAGCAGATCGATACGGTCCCAGGGGGCCTGCGACACGGTATGCGCGAACGCGGATCAGGCCGGGGCGGTCGTCGGCGCCAGCGGTCGCGACGTGCAGATCCGGCACTTGGCCCGAGGACATGGCCTTGCGGCGGCTTCCGTGAGGCGCCGACCCTGCGCAGGCGCGCCGCGGCAGCTTGGCTAGATCCTTCTGGCACATTCGGCCGTCGCGGATCCCAGTTTCGTACGGACGGTCCCGCATCGTTCTTGCCGCCGGCAGAGAAGACGAGCCGTTGAGAGAGCTTGAGGCCTATAGGGTAAAGTTGTTGAAAGCCGAACCGGAACCCCATACCGATCCGCATCTCCCGAACGATGATGGCCAATTTTACGCGCGCCTGGACCAAGGTCTGGTTCGGCGCCGAGGCGATGCCGGCGACCCGGACGTGGCGGATTGAGCGGTCGACGCGCAGGTCTCATATCCGGGCTCCTTAACGTCTCAACCCTGCTGCGACGTCATGCACGAGCCTCGCCGGCCGGGTGAACCGCCCGCCCGTGTTCCGGTAATTAAGCAACGCAGACACAACTTCATGGCCAGGAGGTCCAACCAGCTTTCTCCACATATAGTTTTAAGATTTTCAATCCAAGTCGATTGCCTTTCTGTCTTATGACGCTGTAGCCAGCATAGCGACCTTGTTTGATGAATCGCCCGTTTAGAGCGAGGTTTCCATGGCTCGCGATCGTTAGGCTTCTCTTGACAAAAGTGGGGGCGGGCTTTCGACCGGGCATACGTATTTCATGCCTCTGATGTAGTGAACTTGAGGGACCGCTGCCTTCGAATGGCTATCAAGAGATTTAGAGATATAGTTCGAGGACCGTTCCGGCGTTGGCTCTAATAGGATGAACGAATATGCGATTTTGCCAGTTCGGCTAGTGATTTTTTGGGCGCGAAAATCCGGCCATTCAAATTATTCGAACACTGAGTGATATGTTGAATAGAAAAGAATTTTTGAAGGCGGCGTCACAATGAATCTTAAGTTAGGCGCTGCCTCCGGACGAGTACATTTAAAGTTTGGATTATGCCTATCTCGAACGTCCGTTCGTCAATGGCATACGGAACTCGTGGATACATTGAAGGCTATGGATGTTCACCCCAGCATTCATTGGACTGGTGTGTCCGAACCCTGCCCTCCCGGTCTGGAAAGTTTATTTGCTCTGGAGCGCGTTCTATGGCCTCGACCGAGACAGCGACCGAGCGTCCGGATCGCACCGGATCGCCTAGCTATGCCGGACTCGCACGGGCCGGAGAGCGTTCGGCTCGTGTTGCCCGGCGCGACCATGCCTTCTGAAAAGGGAACCATCTGGCGGATCCGGTTCGACGGACATCACGATGAGGCGTCCCTACTCCACGCCTTGCTTGAAGGCCGACCGCCGCTGGTTGAGGTCGTGGAAAACAACGAGGTCGTGCTGGCCCGGGGGATCGTTGCGTTGGACGCTGTGGCGACGCTTTGCGATGCCTACGAGGCCGTCGCCACGCGTCTCGTCCAGCTTGTCGCGATGGCGATCCGTGCACCTGATCGGCGTGCGCCCGCCGTTCCGATCACGGCGATCGGGTCTGGATCCCTGGGCGCTTATGCCTTGCGTCGGGTGGCTCGCTTGCTCGTTCGGCGCATGTACCGGCTTTGTGCCTATCCCGACCACTGGCGAACGGGATGGCGCTTCGCGCGCTCGGGCGAGACGGTTTGGGACAAGGGCACCCTCGACGGAGCCCCCTGGCGGGTCCTCACCGGCCCAGGCCATCATTTCTATGCCGACCCCTTCCCCTTTTCCTGGCAGGGCCAGTCTGCCTTGTTTGTTGAGGATTTCGATCACCATGTAGGCCGGGCGGTGATCTCAGCCTTCGCATTCGGCCCAGACGGACCGGTCGGGCCTGCGATCCCGGTCCTGGAGGAAAGCTTTCATCTCTCCTATCCCTTCGTCTTCGCGCACGCGGGAAACGTTTGGATGATCCCGGAAACCGCGGCGAACCGGACGGTGTCGCTGTATCGCGCTGACCCGTACCCCTGGCGTTGGGTCCGGGACCGGGACCTTCTCACCGATCTCGTGGCCAGCGACGCGACAGTGGTGAAGCATGGCGACCGATGGTGGATGTTTGCGACCCTTTACGACGGGACAGGCTCCTATTCAGATACGCTCGGTCTGTTCACCGCTTCCGACCTCTTCGGGCCTTGGATCGCCCATCCGCACAATCCCATCATCATTGATGCCGGTATGGCGCGGCCCGCGGGCTGCATGCGGATCCACGAAGGTCGGCTGTGGCGGCCCGCGCAGGACTGTACGCAGCGCTATGGAGGCGCCTTAGTCCTGGCCGAAGTCACCGAACTGAGCGAAAGCCATTTTGCTCAAATAATACGCCATCGCATCCAGCCTGGTCCGGATTGGACGGGGTCTCGGCTCCATACCATCAACTGCGCGGGCGGCATCGAGGCGATCGACGGCTCCGCCGTGTCGCTCAAGCTCTTTGGCCAAGCCTGATGTGCGCTACGAGCAAGGTGCCCGATCGTCCAGGTGGCACGGCCGGCGCCGGATGCCGTCTCGAGGACGCTCGTGACCAGCGGCCATGTGACGTGACGTCAGGGCGTGCCGGAATTCCTCCGCACCGGGAGCGAGCGTACCTGCATAGTTTCGCAACGGACTATCGGACATCGGGTGAGGATGGGGCCCATCGGACGACGGTCGTCAGTCTGATAGACCATCGCGGCCATGTCACGAGCCTACCGGGGCTACGCGCGGAGCCACAAGGACTTTTTCGACGACGGATAGATCCCGCGCCCACGTCATCGGGACCTCGTCGGCGTCGTCCGAGGCACGCAGACCCGGCCCCAAGGCAGGTGGGCATTGGCTCCTGGACAAGCCGCGAGTGCCGACTCGCAAGATGACGTCTATTGGAATGAGAGCATACACAAGAGCGGCAGATGCCACCTCGCTAGAAGAGAATGCCTAGCACAAAGGGTGAGAGCATTTTCATGCTCCAGGAATCAGAGAAAATGCTCTAGATTCTTGTTTGGAGTCTCCCACATCACCTATTACGTCGCCGCCTTGCGGAGAAAGGCTTTTACCGCATTGCTCATCAGCAACGACACTTGGTCAAACGCGAAGACCAGCGCCGCCATTGGCAATGTGACAACGGCCAGGCCTGTCATTAACACGAGCGCACCAAGCCCCAGGTTTGAATCCCAGGAATCTGTTCGTTTATCGTCAGGGTGCATCGAGCGCTCTAGCCTTTCGCCGGCCTCATGCGCTAAACGAAAGCGCACCTTATACCCGGCACTTCAAGCCTTGTTAACATGTCTTAACGATCTCTAAAACCCCAATCTATCGCCTTATAACGACACGGTCGGACTGACAAAAATTGCACTTTCATCAGTAGAAAATACTGAGTTTACTGGAATGGCCTCCAAGCCTGATCGTGTGAGCGTGCGGGCCGAGATGCCGAAGAGTCTCGGTCTCGACTGTTTGGACATGTCAATGGTATTGGTTCGGCTTCGATCAAAAACTAAGCGCATCTCCAAACACTTTATCCGCATCGTGCAGATCATGCAGATCATGCAGATCATCAACCAAAATCGTATTTCGCCTCGTGTACCATCACAGACCTAGCTTGGATTCGATCGATGATAATAACATTCATTGGAATTTTATTCCTTTTTATGTTAGAGGCTTTGCGATACATGAGTCCGCTGGTGGCACTGAGCATGGCAATTGCAATGATTTTTCTGTCTGCCATTTACAGAAAATGTTAAATAGTAATACTTGACGTGGGGTGATTCGTCTATACCTAAATGGCTTCTTGAACAAATCTCAGCGTGATGTATTTTGGTCGAGACTAGTTCAGTATGTAGATTGGCATTAAAGTTTGATCGCTCCTATAGCCCTGCTAAGTCATTACGGAATCGGCCCAAAAGCCATTGACGTGGGGTCGCGATCGGCCCCGATCGCGACCCCACCTAAAATTCAGATCTCCTCGTTCTACCAAGCAGTTAGGGGCATCTCTGCCAGGGTCATGGTTCAACACCGATCCGCACCGGAGGCTGCCGAAGGGGATTGATTAGGTTGGTCGAGCAGGGCGACCCCATCGAAATCGATGTCCCGAACCGACGCATCCACCTCGCGATCGGCGCCGCCGGACTGCAACGTCGGCGCGCAGCCCTTTAGGCCCGGGGATGGCAGCCGGTCCTGCCGCACAAGCGCAAGGTCATCACGGCCCTGCACGCCTAATCCGCTTTAACGAAGAGCGCCGACAAGGGGGGTGGTGCGGCAGGTACAGGGCTGGGCGCCTCGCGCACCAGCACCGGTGATCGTTCGAATGAGCGAAGCTGGAAGCCCTGTTGAACGGCCGCTTGCGAGAAGTGCAAACGTCAGTCGGTACGGCTGGCATGGGTCGGATGCGGAACGTCCGCTTATGGACGCAAGGCCGGGGTCCGCTTCCCACACGATGCGGACCTTCCGGGGGGGTACCAAGTGTTAGATTGCCCTGATTTTGTGGGTCGCCGCCATGTCGTGGATGGGCTCCCGGACGGGCGGTCATCGTACCGCCTCGACCGCCTCCCGGGCGTCGCGGTGGTCCTCCTTCGAGGCTTCGGGCGCATCCTGCAGCATGGGCGCCCGCGGAGCCCGGCACAGGCTGACGGAGATCGGGAAATGATCC
>NZ_BPQG01000103.1 GCF_022179125.1 Methylobacterium cerastii | reverse complement strand
AGCGCCGCCGCCGTTCGGCATCCTCCAGCAGCGCGACCCGCATCACCCCGACCCGCCGACCTTAACGCCAGCATTAAGGTCAGGCTTCAGCGCAGAGCGCGATGCCCTCGACCGCGGCCCTCACCGGAGGCGTACTGTTGGACACGGGTCGGTTCCACTATAGTATGAATTGATGTATCGGCGTGTAGTCCGTGACTGCAGGTTTGAGTTTTCGACGGACAGAGCGCGGAGGACTGCTTTTTTTGTCGGTCTGCCGGCGTAAATCTCTAGGAACGCCCCGCTTTTACCGATCACAGAATGGCGCGATCGGCAATTTTTAAAAATTAGCTCGCTTGGAGGTTCGGTACATGCCCGGGCTTCGCAACCTCTGTAATGGGACCGACTGCGCGAACGATGACGCTTGGCTGTCGGGTGTCAACCTAGGGGTCACGATAGCGTTCGACACGATCCAGCTCCGCGAGGACGCGATCTCTCGGTAGTCTCTGTTAAAACAAAGTGTCGTCATCGTGAGGTGCATACCGTATGTTGTTAAGCGGTATTACGCTTTTGCCCGTATCTTTGTCCTGTATCTCAGCTGCAACGGCCTCAAGAGGCTCTGGAATGAGAGCTTCAACGGTATCCTCAAGACTCTCTTTGAGGTCGTGCCCGATCTTCATCAGCACGAACGTCGATTTGAATTCTAAATCGTTAGCGTTGGACATGCGCATCAGCTCTCTTTAAGGGCGTACAACGCGCATGAAGTCGGATGGTCGCAAAGACTCCCAGCATGCCTCGGATCGTCAGTCTGCGGGGGCCTGCGCAGGGTCCTCGATCAGAGACTCTGGTTCCTCGGCGTTGGCCTCGATGCGCCGGGGTGCCCGATTTGATCGTGCTGCTGTTGAATTACAGCCTCCACAGATTGAGAGGATCGCACGGTCGCTACGAGTGGCGATGTGCCGCTCGAACTTGTCCATGCGAGCGCGCGCCTGCGCATTCGCGGCTTCGCTTGACACTGCGCCTGATCCCAAAGGCTTTGGAAGGCCCGCTGTGCTCTCCGCACTCGGCTGCGGATGCGGCGCCGCAAACCGCGTCTGCGCCTTGGCAGGCGCAGCGAGGGCAAGAGTGACGATCAGCAGAAGGAGAGCGTGACGCACGGGCAAGGACTCCACGAGAGCCGATCGTGTGTCGCTCTCAATGCAGGCGAAACCGCGGCTCGCGTGAATGCTTGGTTGCCGATGAAGCGGCGAACACCGGCTATGCGCGCGCACGATCGTGTTGCACCACATTTGGAACTCGGGACTGAGGTATCTTGCCTATGGGGCTGGCTGAGGCTCTTTGCTCGACTTTGGCCATTCAGGCCGCCTGGCACAGGGCGTAGGCCCAGGCTGGTGGAAGACGGAACCGAGGTTTCCTGCGGTCGCGCCTGCGGCCTGACATTGAAGAAGCTTCCTCGTGCCAGATAGTTCGACGGACGGCTGCGGGAGCATCGGAGAAGGTCGGCTGCGATTTGGGGTACCACGCTGTCGCCGCGACCTGCCGCCTCTCACGTGCTGTCAGTCGGGTGGCGAGCAGAGTGACGATGGAGAACAGGGCGAGCAGGCAGGGGGCGTACGAGCGATAGCCTTGTCGAACCACTGACGCTGTGTCTCGACGCCGAGATGGGCACACGCTTCCTGGAGGGTGACCTCGACCTGCCAGCGTCGGACGATCCTTCGACAAGCTCAGGATGAGGCACGTCACGATCTGGGTCGGGTCTCGTGCGGTGTCGGTGCAGAGCAGCCCTTGCGGCTCGAAGCGGTTCTCAGGATCGCGGATCAGAACCCAGCGGATCGGCACCCCTGGTAGACCGGAATGATGTCAGACGGCGGTGGCCGTGGCTCATATCGATTTACTCGCCCACTACGATCAATCCGGGTGGAAGGAAGGCCGCGATTTCTCAGCGGCGTTCCATACCAACGCCTATCTTGCCGCAAATCCTAATGTCGCTGCCGCACACATCGATCGTAAGCGCTGTTTTCAGG
>NZ_BPQG01000102.1 GCF_022179125.1 Methylobacterium cerastii | reverse complement strand
TGTCGGCTATCCGACCGTTTTTCGGACAATGGGTATGATCTACTCGCTGCCGACCTGAAACAGCTTGGTTTCTGTCGGGAAAATATGACTGGTTTTCTATTGCGGATCAAACGCGCCTGAATCACTATCCCGACATGCTCGTCGGATATGCCCGCGTCTCCACCCTTGATCAAAACCTCGACCTGCAGCGCGATGCGCTGACCAAGGCCGGCTGCGAGAAGCTGTTTGAGGAAAAGAAGTCCGGCAAGGCCGGGACCAAGCGGCCGGAGTTCGAGGCGGCGCTGGCCTACCTGCGACCCACCGACGTGCTGGTAGTGTGGAAGCTCGATCGGCTCGGCCGGTCACTCGTCGAGATGATGCGCACCATCGACTCCTTACGCCTGCAGGAAATCCACTTCCGATCGCTGACCGAGCAGTTCGACTCCGACACGGCGCACGGGCGCTTCGCTTTGCAGATGCACGGCGCCATGGCTGAGTACTTCCTCGACCTCAACCGCGAGCGCACGATGGAAGGGCTGAAGGCGGCCTTGGCACGTGGCCGGAAGGGCGGCAGGCCGAAGAAGCTGACAGAGGCTGACATCGAGGTCGGCCGTGCCCTCCTCCAGACTGGCACGATCTCGATCGCGGCGATCGCCAAGCGCCTCGGGATCAGCCGGGACACCTTCTACAGCTACTTCCCGCAGGCCCGAGCGCGCAGTCAGGCGATGGCTGCGGCCAGCAACAGGACTAGCTGAGCCGATGCCGATCCGGCGCGAGCATCGCTTCTTCTACCCGATCGACTGGCCGCAGTTGTCGGATACGATCCGGTTCCGACGAGCGGGTGGGGCTTGTGACGCCTGCGGGCGGCCGCATGGACAGACGGTCTACTGCCTCGGCGATGGTCGGTGGTGGGATGCCTCCATCGGGGTCTGGCGCGATGGTCACGGGCGTTCGCTTCACGCATCGCCGACTTTCGAAGAGCTCAGCGTCGTCCGGATGACCCGTGTGGTCCTGGCCGCAGCCCACCGCGATCACGACACCGGCAACAATGCGAACGCCAACCTGGCTGCCTTCTGCCAGCGGTGCCACATGAACCACGACCGGCCCGAGCACCGCCGCCGACGCTGGCGAACCTTGTTCCGCAGGCGGGCGATGGGCGATCTGTTTCGAGGCCCCTATACGTCCTAAACTTGCGGCAAGCTCTGCTGCTTAAGCTGCGGTCCTGACGTGTTGATGGGGTTGGGCGGGGCATGGCTTCGCCTGCCGGAGACGAAGCCATGACCTGACGCGCCGAAGCAGGCAGTACCGGTCACACGTGTCGGTGGACGAAACCCTATCGGGGAGGCCGGGGTCAGGCGGTCGGCCTTTACTCGCCGCTTCACCTCTCCCGAGGTCTGACGCGGAGCGAACCAAGAGCAACCGACCAGCTGCTTGGTTATCCGTAGGTTCGGGGCGACCAGGTCCTACTCCTGCAGCGCGTGAAGCGCTGCTTGCTGCCGGTGCCCTCCGGCCGATCATGGTCGCCCGGAATTGACCTGGCTAGTCATCCGGACCATAGCTCCGTAAGGGAGCTGGCTATTATTCGAGAATGACCACGTACCACATTGGTTCCTGATTTGGTTGTAGTTTGTACCGTTAGCCACAGGATATGCCTCTCGTCAGAGCCCTGCCTCGATCAATTGTCGCGAGATCCGGGTCAGCTCGCGCACCTCGCGCCGCAGTTCGGTCATTTCGTGCGTGCGCATCCCATGTCGGTAAGCGCCATTGCGTTCACCCCGAGGTGCGCCACTGCCGTGGGCGCCGCCGTGCATCCGGCATCGCTTCTTCCCCTCCACCGCCGGTGACTGGCACGGACTCCCGGCCCGTGTCCGCGCACCGCATCGAGGTGCCGACAGGAGCGCTGAAGGCTGGTTTCTCTGACGTCCGCTCGGGTGCATGGGGTTGGTGTCTGTTTCCATTGGGCGCCCCTCCCCCCTGGGTGACGTTGCCGACAATTGCCTGACCGCCGGGGTAAACATGGACGTGCTCCACCCGCACGGTCTGCTCGCCCTTGCGCCGCAGCTTGGCCAGCGCCTCGACCTGGGTCGTGTAGGTGCGCAACAGCTTGGTCGCGAGCGCGCCGTACCGCTCCAACGCATCGGTGGTGTCCGCAAGTTTGGCGCGGGTCAGCATCTCCATTGCGACTTCGTGGACGCCGACCATCTGCGTGGCCAACATCGCCTCGACTTCGTCCTGGGGGGCAATCCCACTGACGGCGGCCAACCCGGCGTTCAAGGCCATGTCGGAGGGCAGTTTTTCTCCACGCCCCCGCATAACGGCCGCCACACGGCCGATATTGTGCTGGGCGAACTCGGGTGAGGCCGTACCGAACGTGTCGATCGTTGTGAGGAGATGCCCTGCGTCGTCGTCATGCTTACCGCGCCAGTCGAGCTTGTTCGTCTGACCAGCTTGACTGCCGTAGGCGAAAGGTTCGGCTCGGGCGCGGTAGCGTTCAGCAGCCCGCTTGATCGCGCGTTGCTCACGATCGGTGGGAGGGGATCGTTCCAAACGATCCAGTTTGTTGTCTTTTGCTGTCATGAGCGGATACCGATCCGAGGTCAGCGTACGATCTTACGTTGACCTATCTTACTCCACACTCAGCCGGATCTGGAGTGATAATTGCTCTGCCTGCAGCTCCATCTCGTTTTATACGCCTGTCGCGTATTTGAGCATCTGAACGTTCGTGCTCTACATCGCGATCCTGGAAGCTCGGTAGCTGATTTCATTGATTGAATGAAAAATGGTCCGCTCGTATCCAAAGCCTGACCAAAAAGCTCTGGTTTTCAAAGGAGGACACTCCGCGATTCGACCGAGGCCAAACTCGAGAACAAGCACTCTTTGATTTTGTTTGATTAGTTTTCAAATTCCCCGGCGACCAGGGTCTATGCCGCTAAGGGCAACGGTTGTCCCCTCGACCTCCAAGCTTACATCCCTGATTTCCGCAAAGGGTTGAAACCAGCCGCCTTTCGGATTGGCAATCGCGAGTGGCGGTCCGCGCTGTCAGGACATGGGCTCAGGCAACGATGTCCCTGAGCCCGTTCCAAGGTCAGGCGAGGTGGCGCCCTTCTGCGAGGCCGAACTCCAAGTAGTGCTGCAGCGGATCGATCCGTGCGGCTGCCACGTCCGGGTTGGCGGCGAGATACGCGTCCGTGTGGAAGGACGAACTCGGATCGCGACCCCCGAGCCAGCCCGTCTGCTCGTAGTGCAGCAGCGGGTTGACGCCGGCGGCGGCCACATCCGGGTTGGCGGCGAGATAGCCGGCGGTCGAGAAGTAGGCGTCCGGATCGCGGCCCTCATGCGCCCCGAGCGTCAGGTAGTGCCGGAAGGCGAAGGTATCGGACGCCATACCGCTCACCGTTGCGGCCATGGCTACGTCCGGGTTGTGAGCCAGATAGTAGGTCGCGTCGAAGACGCCGAAGAGGTGATCGCCGCTGCCCTTTGCGATGGTCAGACCGGGGAAGACCGCGCGACCCTCGGCTTGGCCAAACTCAAGGTAGTGAGCCAACGGATCGACCCCAGCAGCAGCGACGTCCGGGTTGAGGGTGAGGTAGGCTTCCGCCGAGAAGTTGGCGCCGGGGCTGCGGCCCTCATGCCAACCAAACTGATCGTAGTGCGTCAGCGGGTTGACCCCCGCTTTGGCCACGTCCGGGTTGGCGGCAAGATAGCTGGAGGTCGAGAACGCCGCGTTCGGGTTGCGGCCCTCGTGCCAGCCGGACTGGGCGTAGTGCTGATCTGGATCGACATGCGACCGCCAGACGTCGAGGTTGGTCGCGGAGTAGTAGAGATCATCGACGAGCGGAGACCCGTCCCGCTCCTGCACCGTACCATCGGTGAAGGCGATGGTGGCGACGCCGGTCAGATCCACGATCCGGCCGTTGGGCGCCATCATCACGTCGTGACCGTTGCTGAAGTCGAAGTGCGCCTCTGTCAGCGCGAAGCCGAAGCTCAAGGCAGCCGGGATCGCGGCCTTGGCCACGTCGAAGGTCAGCGTGGTCTGGCTGGTGTTACCGGCCGCGTCCGCCACCGTTTCGGTGAAGACGGTGTGGCCGGGTGCGGTCGGGCTGTAGCTATAGCTGCCGCTGGCCGAGACGGTGAGGGTGCCGTTGGGATCGAAGGCTTGGACGCTACCCGACGTCGGAACGGCGCGCACGACCCCATTGCCGAGTTGCACCGACACCAGGTGCAGCCCCGAGGCATCGGTATCGTTGGCGAACAGCTGCCCGGTCAGGGCCGCCAGACCGGTGCCGGAGGCGGCATCCGCCCGCGCCGTTGGCGCCACGCTGTCGAGGACGAAGGCGAGGCTTGCCGCTACCGAGACGTTGCCGGACGCATCCGTCTGCGTCACCGCAACGGTATGAGCCCCCTGCGTGAGTTGGCTGGGATCGTAACTAGCAGCTGCAGCACCGCCATCGACGACGTAGCGCAGGGTTCCCCCACTTTCGGCCGGGGTCACGGCGATGCGTGCATCGCGCGTGAGGTGGTCGGTCGCTGAGATCCCGGTGTCGTTGACGAGCGCCAGTGTCGGTACAGCCGGCGCCGTCGTGTCGACGACGGCGAAGCTGATCGCCTTCGTACCGACGTTGCCGGCCGCATCGGTGGCTGAGGCCAGCACCGTGTGCTGACCTAGGCCGAAGGTGCTGCCGGAGGTCACGACCTTACCGCCCTCGGTGAACACCACCGTGTCGGTACCGTCGACCGTGTCGGCCGCCGAACCCGTCAGGAGCACCTTGGCACCGGCCGACGAGGTCGCCTCCACTGTCGCCGGGGCAGACGCCGTCACCACCGGCTTGGTCGTATCGACCACCGTGAACGTCAGGCTCTGCGTCCCGACGTTCTTGGCTGCATCCGTCGCCGTCGCGAGAACCGTGTGCGAGCCCAGCCCGAACACCGTGTCCGCGGTGACGGTCTTGCCGCCCTCGGTGAACACCACCGCATCGGTGCCGTCGACCGTGTCGGTCGCCGTCCCCGTCAGGGTCACTTTGGCGCCGGTCGACGAG
>NZ_BPQG01000101.1 GCF_022179125.1 Methylobacterium cerastii | reverse complement strand
ACCATGGCCAAAGAGAAGTTTGCCCGCACGAAGCCGCACTGCAACATCGGCACGATCGGTCACGTCGACCACGGCAAGACGTCGCTGACGGCGGCGATCACGAAGGTCCTGGCGGAGTCCGGCGGGGCGACGTTCACGGCCTACGACCAGATCGACAAGGCACCCGAGGAGAAGGCGCGCGGGATCACGATCTCGACGGCGCACGTCGAGTACGAGACGGCCAACCGGCACTACGCGCACGTCGACTGCCCCGGGCACGCCGACTACGTGAAGAACATGATCACGGGCGCCGCGCAGATGGACGGCGCGATCCTGGTGGTGTCGGCGGCCGACGGCCCGATGCCGCAGACCCGCGAGCACATCCTGCTCGCCCGCCAGGTCGGCGTGCCGGCGCTGGTGGTGTTCCTGAACAAGGTCGACCTCGTCGACGACGCCGAGCTGCTCGAGCTCGTCGAGATGGAGGTGCGCGAGCTGCTGTCGAAGTACGACTTCCCCGGCGACGACATCCCGATCACCAAGGGCTCGGCCAAGGTCGCGCTCGACAACGGCGACAAGGCGGTCGGGCACGACGCGGTGCTGGCGCTGATGAAGACGGTCGACGACTACATCCCGCAGCCGGAGCGTCCGATCGACATGCCGTTCCTGATGCCGATCGAGGACGTGTTCTCGATCTCGGGCCGCGGCACGGTGGTGACGGGTCGCGTCGAGCGCGGCATCGTCAAGGTCGGCGAGACGGTGGAGATCGTGGGCATCCGCGACACCCAGACCACGACGGTCACGGGCGTCGAGATGTTCCGCAAGCTGCTCGACCAGGGCCAGGCGGGCGACAACGTCGGCGTGCTGCTGCGCGGCACCAAGCGCGAGGACGTGGAGCGCGGCCAGGTCGTGTGCAAGCCGGGTTCGGTGAAGCCCCACACCAAGTTCAAGGCCGAGGCCTACATCCTGACCAAGGAGGAGGGCGGCCGCCACACGCCGTTCTTCACCAACTACCGGCCGCAGTTCTACTTCCGCACCACCGACGTCACCGGCGTCTGCGTGCTGCCGGAAGGCACCGAGATGGTGATGCCGGGCGACAACGTGACCATGGACGTCACGCTGATCGTGCCGGTGGCCATGGAGGAGAAGCTGCGCTTCGCCATCCGCGAAGGCGGACGCACCGTCGGCGCCGGCGTCGTCGCCGCCATCAACGCGTA
>NZ_BPQG01000100.1 GCF_022179125.1 Methylobacterium cerastii | reverse complement strand
CGTCCAGACACCGCTTACGATGAAGAAGCCCATGTTCGAACACTCCGCGCCGCACTACCCGATGCGAGCCGAATTGGCCGGCCGCAGCTCGATCTCGATTTCGCATTCACCTTCGCGGCTCGCTCGGCCGGGCTCGTCGGGCCAAACGACCGTTTCGACGTTTATGCTAGCGACGGCACGTTCCTCCTGGGGGCCTTCCTGCTAGAAGATGTCTGCGTCACGGCCCTGATCGGCGGTGCGCCGTTCATTAAAGACAAGAACGTCCATATGACGGCTTCCGGCTTCCTGGGCACCGAAGGGTATCAGGCGGGCGCGATCCGCACGCTCCTATACTCCCGCGGTTTGATCACGCAGGCGAACGCGATCTCGAACGCACGCGATGCCCTCGACGGCAACACTGATCTCGATCAAGGCATTAGTGGAGATCAGTCGGCGACGCCCGGCTTTTCTCAGACCGATGCTAATCTTGTTCCCGCCGATCGCAACAGCCTCGCTTTCGGACGGACGTTCGGTCAAGTCCTTAACATCGCATACCTCAACACTACGCAGAGCCCAGGCGGCTTCTTCCCGCAGGGCCTACGAGGTCGTCTGCGGTAATCTTGGCCAATCAAAATAATAGCAGACCGTAGATCAACACACTGACGAGCTCTGCTATCAAAGGACTGAACTACGGCATCGGAGTCCCGCGAGGCAAGCTCGCGTGGCTTTGCTAGGGTTGTGCCATACGCCTTAATTTGACGGCGGTGGAAGAACGCTCTGTCCTCCAACAGATACGAGGCGTGATTGCCGACAGCTGTGGGAACGATGTGGTCGATCGCTAGCTTCGCCATCCTCAGTGCCTGCTACGTTGGACCGCTTCCATGCATATATGGCGACAGTAGCGGTCGTATCCGGGCGAGCATGGACGACTTGGTGCAGGATCTTGATCTCGAGATCCGTGTGCCTTTGCGCGCATCGCGGGCGCATCACAAGAGGCCCCGCGAGTCCTGGCCCAGCGACCAAACCGGACGAACGATCCACATAGACATCCAATCTGGCAAGTAGGTTTTAAGATGCTGTGGTTTAGGCATTGAGCATCGGGAGCTTGGCGTACCTAGGCGCGCCCCTTACCCAGCGCGCCTTTATCGCTAAGAAGAAACTTAAGCGACGCTCTCTTCGTAGAGACCAGAAATGGCAGCTGCGGAGAACGGATCTTTGACTAAGCCGCATTACATCGTCCGACGTAGCCGGTCCGGTCGGTTCAACTTCGTTCTGATCACCGAAGCCGGGCGCTTCACGGGGTTTGTCTCCATCCGAGGTGAAGGTCAATCCAGCGCTGAAATCAAGCGGCAGGCTAGTGATAAAATTCGTGCCCTCGCTATGAGTTTCGCTGAGGCTACCCGCGTCACGTTGATGGCGGAGGATGAGCCGGTGAGTGAGACTGAGGCGGACGAGCCGCCCCTCCCCGGCACATATGATTCATAGGCTCTACATAATATTGCCGGAGTATGCTGCGTACGCAACTCGTCAAAGCTATAGTGTAGTTACTATTCGGACCGCGTTTGCGCATATTGTAAAGAGTTCTTCCACGGACGAAGTCTTCGCTGGCTCAAAACTGGATCGTGCCATCTGGAAGTATCACCACGGTACGCGGCTTAATCGGTCGGATGTCCCAAAGAATAGCTTCCGCGTAGCGAATGATCCGCGTCCCGTCGCTTGCAATGGGATGAAGATAGCAATGATTGAGCGCCAAAACTAAGCTCGGCACGCTGGCGCCACGCGAAGGATCAGCATTTAAAGTGAGCTGCACGACATCCTGTAAGCCAGTCGGGACCCGTGCCAGCACGGCGATAAATTGGTCGACCGTTTCGAAATCCAGGCCGAGGGACAGTCTCAGCCGCTTAATTGGCTCTGCTGCTGGATGATCGGACACCGTTCGAAGCAGCGTCAGCTTGAAGTGCGCTTGCCCGCTTTCTGGCATCTCCCAATGATGAGCTGTCGGAATTCCGAACAGCGGGGGGATCGTCCGTGGCAAGCGCTTCGAATGATCGGCGATGCGGAGTTCGGGCCGGCCGTTTTCACGATAGTGTAGTAGCGGATTGACCTTGCTGCCCACCACGTCTGGATAGCGTCCAAGATAGCTGAACGTGCTAAAATGCGGATGCGGATCGAGACCTTTAGCAGCACCGACCTTGAGGTAGTGCCGCAAGGGATTTTGCCGGGCCCTTGTCTGAAGCCGATAGAATGAAGTGTCGAAGTCCGCATTCGGGTCGTAACCCCGGCGCCCACCAATCAGGCTGTAATGCAGGTAGGGATCGAGGGCGGAGGCTGCCGCATCGGGATGGCTGCGCAGGTAAAAAGCGCTGTCGAACAACTTCGGCACCCGGCCAAAAATAAAGCGGCGCAAAATGCCAGTGAGCCTTCGGCTGAGGCGCGGTGCGGCAGTGTCGATTATGAGGCAATCGGTCGTGCGCGGCTCGGTCATGCGAAAGTCGAGGCCTCACAGATCCGGCGCAGATGTTCGCGGTAGATCTCCGGCGCGCATTCCGAGCGGATGCGTGCTAGTCCCGCGGACTGTACGCGTCGCCAGAGGTCGGCGGTCTCGTGGAGGCGCACGAGCCCCTCGGCGAAGGCCTCCGGATCTAGCCAGTCGCAGCTCTCGAAGCCGACGCCTTCCTCCCAGCCGATCTGCGCGGCCAGGATCGGTGTGACGAAGCACGGAAGTCCGTGCCGTACCGCTTCGTGCACCTTGTGCGGGATGCCGGCGGCGAAGCGTGTCGGAGCGATGCAGACGCGGGCTGCATCGAAGAACGGTCCGGCCTTGGGCACCCGGCCCATCACCATGACGCCGGGCCTCGTGTAGCGGGCGCGGATCGCGGGCGCGATGGTGCCGACGATCCGCAGCGTTGTGTCGGGCATTCGCGCCCGCAGGCGAGGCCAAACCGCGTCGAAAAACCAATCCAACGAATCGACGTTCGGCTGCCCGTCCTGCCCCAACGCGCCGATGAACAGGAAACCAGCCCGATCGGCGAATCGTGGGCCCAAGGCCTCTGGCAGCGCCATGGCATGACCGAGGACCGTCGAGTTGACGCGGGCGTAGTTCGCGAGCAGCCGCACCTCGGCCTCCGAGACGCAGACTACCTGATCGGCAATCGCGTAATATCGCGTCTCGGAGATTGCATCCCTTGCAAGATCGGCCGCAGTGCCGAAGCCCTGCTTCATCACGGCGCCAACGAAGGCGCGGGAGGCAAAAAGGGCTTCGGAATCGAACACAACGCGGGACTTCACAAACGCGCGCGGGCTTAATCCAGCATCAAGCAGAAGCTGCATCGCAAGAGCTATGTTATGCGGCCGGCTGACCCAGAGGACGTCGAAATAGCCCGTGCGCTCGCCGATTAACCGGGCGAGGCCGTCGCGTCCCTCGGAGGCAAGAATTTCGACCCGTTGGTCGATGTCACGGCAGCGCTGAGCCTGCTCTGCATCGGCTCGGTAAATCGGATAGAGCGTTACGCCGTAGCCGAGTTCGGCCATCGTGTTCACGATGTGGTTGGCGCGCGGATAGCCGGCGCCCATGTCGAGATGCGGAACGGTGTCGTCGATGAACAGAACACGCAACGCCCATGGGTCATGGTCGCGGGCGGCAATACCCGTGTGCTGCGGCCCCTGGCGGAATAGCCAATTGCGATGCCGATCCAGAAACAGTGCCCGGTTACGGTCGAGCAGCACCTCCACGTCGGCGCGCTTAGCACTGGTAGCGTTTTCGAAATGCACCGCGCTAGCACGCGCTTGGTAGATCACGCGCCGCCCGGCCTGATGGCAGCGAACGCAGAGGTCGGTATCTTCGAAATAAGCTGGCGCGTAGGCTTCGTCGAAGCCGCCGAGCGTCTGGAACAGCTCCTGCTCGATCATCAGCACGGCGCCGGAGACATATCCGACATCGCGGGTGAAGCCGGCTTCCGGTGCGAACGGGTCGGGCACCCCACGAAGATAGGGGTAGGTGATCTGCGCATCCTCTTGGAAGTTGGCGCCCGCCTCCTGCAGGATGCCGCCGGGGAACACGAGGCGCGCCCCGACAATCCCGATATGGTCGAGATCAGTGAAGGTTTGCGCCATAGCCCGCACTGCGCCCGGCATCAGGTCGACGTCGGGGTTGAGGAACAGGATAAAACGGCCGCGCGCGCGTGCCGCGCCGTCGTTGCAAGCCGACCCGAACCCGGCATTCGCCACGTTTCGGATGAGCGTCGCACCATCGATCCGGTCGAACAGGGCACCGGTCTCGGGCATCGATGCGTTATCGACGACGATCACCTCGAACGGCACGCCCGCAAGCCCCTGCTGCGCCGCGAGGCGCCACAGGGTAAGCGCGAGGATATGCCGGGCATTCAACGAAACAATGACGATCGAAACGAGCGGTGCATCTTCCTGCCGAAAGATGATCCGCACGTCGTTGAGAAAAAGGGCGTCCCAGACCAGGCGCGCTTCGGCGATCACCACCCGGCGCCCGACGTCGGCATCGACGGCATCGAAGGACTCGGCCACGATGGTTTCGCTCTTGGCTGCGTCACCCTTGGACACGTCGCTTTCGGCGCCGCCTTCCTCGACGACACCATCCTTGCCGGCGGGGCTATCGAGCAGATCGGTCTCGGGCATGTCGCTCATGGCTGGATACTCCCGCGGGCGGGTGCGATTGCGATCCGGCCGATCAGGTCGTCTGTGAGGAACAGCACCGTCCCGTTCGGGGCGATTGGAGCCAGTCCGATGCCCGACACGCTGACCACCGCAGGTACCGGTGTCAGTTCTGGACGCTGCGTCTCGAAGGCGAAACCTGGCGGCAAGCCAAGTGGTGCGATCCCGTCGAGCGTAAGCTCGTGCGCGCGGCCCCCATTGGGCTCGACCAAGAAAGCGACAACCGCACGAACACCGGTGAGCAGGTGGCTCGGCAGGACAAGCGCTAGGGCAAACCCGTTCGCGCTAGCGCCGACGCACCGTGCCGTGGTCGCCCAATCGGGCCGAGCGTCGCGGAACGCACAGGCGGCGGCTTCGCGAATCACACGCGGCAGGCGTTTCCCTCGGACCCATTCCGGCGACAACGCCACGGCGACGGGACCGAGCGATGGCGTCGTTTCCGGTGCCGGCGTGGATCCGGCAAACCAGCGGCGGCGCTCCGGCGCGTACCTAATCGCGCGTGCCGCCTCCTCGCCTAAGCGCTCGGTCGCCAGCAGCTGTCCGTAGGCCGGATCGTCCCGAAGCGCGGAGTTTGCCGAGCGGACACCGATCGGCCAGGACTGCGCTATCGGCTCAACGAATGCGGCGGTCGCCGCGACGGCAACGGGTTGCTTGCGGCTTGCAGCGTGGATTACGTCGGCGAGTTCGGCCTCGGCCTGCTGCGAGATCGTGTTGAAGCGCGCAAACAGTGTGGCGCAAGCTTCTGTCAACGCTGCGAGCGCGGCGGGATCCAATCGCAGCGCCAGGATCGCCGCCTTAACTGCGGCGACGTCTGCGCAACGATGGGCCGACGCCTCGGCACCGAACCCCTCGAAGCCGATCGCGGTGCCGACAACGGGCACGCCGTAGGACAAGGCCTCGGCGACCTTCATCTTGAGGCCGCTGCCCATCAGCATCGGCGCCACGATCACGTCGGTCTCCGCGTAAAACGTTGCGAGATCGTCAACGTAGCCGAGCAGCATCACTCCTGGCAGGTCGAGGCCGCCGAGCGCGTGGCAGATCTCGCCGGCGATCCGCAATTCCGGCTTGTCGGGCGTCCAGCCCGCGGCCCATGCGTGAGCGAACTTGCTGATTGAGAACAGGTTGGGATCGTTGCCGTGCCCAACGAAGCCGATCCGTGCGATCGCACGCGGCGCCGAGAACGGTGCGCGGACCGGAAATACCGGCGGCAGCAGCAGTACCCGCCGATCGGTCAACCCTGCGAAGTAAGCCGCCTCCTCTGATTGGATCGCCAGCACCACGTCGGCGCGGTCGAGCGCAGCCGCCTCGCTCTCGCGGTCGGTGTAGTAGAAGTTTGGCTCAGCTCGAAACGGACGGTACTGCAGCTGCCGGTCGGCGAAGCGGTCATGCGTGTCGATGAGCTTGAGCATGTCCTGTGCGTAATCGAGGCAGCGCGACAGGAACACGTAGTTAACGAGGATCGCCACAGTGTCGGGGTGTTCCGCGGCATACCACGCCACGAACCGGTCGAGCGCTCCCGAGCCCCATTCGTCGATCCCGAAAGTTAGGGAGCGCGTCTTCAGCGGGATCGTCTCGTTCGCTTCGATCAGGAACGTGCGCTGGAAGTCCGCCTGCATCGCCGCGAGATCGGTTGGCGGGTGCTGGCCGAAGCGGCGGTAGACCTGATCCTCGTGAGCGAAGTAGGCGAAGTCGACGGCAAAGCCCGCGCGTTGAAGCGCTGAGCAGGTGAGCGCCAGCCGTTTGCGGTTACCGGCGCTGGCTGGCGCGGCCGGCATCGGCGCGACCACGAGGACCGTGGCGATCGGTGCCAGAGTGGACGACGGGGTCTCAGCCCTCATCTGGCAGCCGCGCTCAGTCGCGCTGCGGCGAAGCCGCCATTTGCGATCAAGAAGGCACGCTCGGGTTGCCCAACCTCCGGTCCCCAGAGAGGATCAAGTTCGAGATCCATCCGCGACACCGGCGAGAACGTCATGCGCGCCGTCGCGACGCGTGCGCAACGAAGTCCGGGCCCGGAATCGAACAAGACGTAGTTCGGCACCTCCGTGCCCGAGATGCTGCAGGCCAGCGGATCGTCGACGAGCGTAACCACCGGCCCGTCCTTCGGCACCGGAAGGTCGCGAATAGCCGGCGCCAACAGGGTGATCGGGTCGGCCAGGGCCGCGGCGTTCCGAGGCGTCATCGACGAGAGAACGGCTCTGGCCATCACGGCGGCGTCGCCGGGTGAAAGCGTCCCCGCCGGTTCGGCCGGACCGGTCGCAAGGGTGATGGAATGGAAGTGGGTGGCGACGACGAGACTTGTCCCGCGTGCAAACACCGTCTCCGCAGCGTCGCCTCGCGTGCGCAGCAGCAGTAAGCCGGTCGGCCGCCTCTCCCGCGCGGTCATGCCGGCGAACGCCCAGGTCTCGAGCGTGACGTTGTCGGGCGCGATGACCTCGAGCGGAATCGGCATTGAGGTCGGCAGGCAAAAGCTGCAGAGCACCCAATCGGCTCCAAGGCGGAAGATGCGGGCGTTGTACCGGGTGGACGGGCCTTTACGGTCGAACGACGCGGTCATCCGTTATCCTCATCAAACGATCGCATCGCTAGAATTCTCGTTTCGAACGCATGACGCCCGCGGCGCCGGCTCCGCCCCCGGAGGATGAGCGTGGTACGGGAGCGCCAGTGCGTGCGCAACCCGGATGAAGCCACGGCCTGCAGTGAAGATGTCGCTTTCCGAAGAGCTTGGTCATGAGATTGTATCATCGATGTCGCTAAGCTGACACAGCCAATGGTTTTGGCGCGATTTCTAACCTTGATCTGGTCGTGAGACGGACAATCCGTGTAGGCTCCGACCGATTGAGGCGCCCGGCGCCCGGCGCACGGGCGACCGGCTGGATCGGAGGAGGACGTATGCAGATCGACGCTCCCGCCGTTGCCATCCAGGGTGAAACCCTGGCAGAGTTCCTTCGCCGTCGGCGCGGGGTCGCGACGGTACCGGCACAGCCGCGCGCCAACGGCGGCGCGGCGGAAGCGATCTGGCGGGGCGGGACGGTCTCGGCGGTCGACCTCGCGGATGCGGTCGCGGTCTTTCACGGGGTCCCGCGGGCCGACAGCCACGCGATCGCCGGACTTCCCCATGCCCTCGACGCCCTGTCCCGCGACTTCCTGCGCGAGGCCTACCTGTATCCGGTCATGCGCGACGGGCACCCGCTGCTGGTGACCGCGGACCCCGGCCATCTCGAACCGATCCGCGCAGTCGCCCTCGCGCTTGGCCGGGCGGTGCCGCTGGCAGTGCTTTCGTTCGAAGAAATCGAGGAGCTGTTCGAGCGCAGTCGCCCCGCCGACGCGCCACGCGACGAGGTCGAGAGCGAGACTGGGACCGACTACGCCCTTTCCGATGACATCGAGACCCTGCAGGATCTCGCCCGCGGCGCCCCGATCGTGCGCGTCATCGACGGGATGCTAGAGCGTGCGATCCAGGCGGGCGCCACCGACATTCACATCGAGACCGGACGCGAGGAATTGAAGGTCAGGTTTCGCGTAGACGGTCACTTGCGGGCGCAGCAGACGATGCCGCGTCACATGGCAGCCGCGGTGATTTCGCGGGTGAAGATTCTCGCCGGCCTCGACATCGCCGAACGCCGCCTGCCGCAGGACGGGCGCACCAACGTCAAGGTCGGCAATACCGAGGCGGATCTGCGCGTCGCGATAATGCCGACGCTCTACGGCGAGACGGCAGTGCTCCGCATTCTGCTGAAGGACACGCGGCTACTCGACTTCAAGCGCGTTGGCCTGTCAGACCGCGACCGCGACGCGGTGGTCAGGCTGCTCGCTGAGCCACACGGCATCATCATTGTCACCGGCCCCACCGGCAGCGGCAAAACTACGACGCTCGCCACCGCGATCTCTCTGCTGAACGATCCCGCGCGCAAGATCGTCACCGTCGAGGACCCGGTGGAGTACCAGCTCCCCGGAATCCATCAGACCCAGATCAAGCCGGCAATCGGCCTCACCTTTGCCACAGCTCTGCGATCGTTCCTGCGCCACGACCCAGATGTAATCATGGTCGGCGAGATGCGGGACCGCGAGACCGCGGCGATCGGCATCCAGGCCGCTCTTACCGGCCACCTCGTGCTGACGACGCTGCACACCAACAGCGCGGTCGACGCGGTGGTGCGCCTTGTTGATATGGGCGTCGAGCCGTATCTCATCGCGTCGAGCCTGCGCGGGGTGATAGGCCAGCGGCTGGTTCGTCGCTTGTGCGAGCGCTGCCGGGTTCCAGATCCAAAGGGCCTCACGGTCGCTCGCGACCTCCGCGCCCGCCGCGGCGGCCCCGAGGCGACGGGTCACAACTTTTACGCAGCGACCGGCTGTGCTCATTGCAACGAGAGCGGCTTTCGCGGCCGCATCGGGGTGTTCGAGGCACTCGCTGTCAGCGACGACTTGCGTGACCTCATCCGCGGCCAGCCCGATCCCCGTATCCTGCTCCAGGCGGCGCGTGCAGTCGGCATGACCACAATGCTCGACGACGGGATCGAGAAGGCGAGCCATGGGCTCACCTCCCTCGACGAGGTTATGCGGATTTCGGGATGACGCTCTCTACTGGAATGATGCCTGCCACGATCCGTCCCGCAGCTACCGCGGTGCAGACGATCGGCGCAGCCCTGCTCGACTCCTTTGTTGCGACCCTCCGGCCACTCGTTGCCCGCTTCTCGACGGGCGTGAGCCACGTCGTCGTGATCGCGCCGGATGGACTCATGCTCTACAGCTTGCGGAAAGAACGTCTTGGCACGCCGCTGCATCTGGCCGACAATGTGCGCGCGCCGGAGGCGTTCCACGCGGGCGCGGTGCAGTTGCGACTGCCGCCGGAGGTGTTCCTGACGCGCTCGCTGCGTCTTCCCGATGCTGGGCGGAGTTATCTCCAGCCGATCATCGCGCACCGCTTGGAGCGCCTGACGCCCTGGCGGGCGGACCACGTTCTCTATGCCTACAGCGTCGTCGATGGCGTCTCAGAGGATGGCACGATCGGTGTCGATCTGCTCGCGACATCCGTCGATCTCGTGGCGCCGTTCCTGGCACGCCTCGCAGGTGCGGGGCTCACAGCGACGGCGCTGGGCAGTGCTGCGGAACCGCTCGACGCGCCGCTACGCTTCGACCTCTACAAGGGGCGTACGCAGGCTGCCGACGGCCGCCTTCGGGCACGTATCGGCCGCGGCTTCGCGATCCTACTCGGCGGGCTCGCGACTACTTGCCTGTTCTCAGCGATCGTAGCAGCTTCGGCCACATCGGACGCAGAGGATGTCCAGCAGCGGCTCTCGGCGCTACGCACGAAGCTCGCGCTGCGCGGCGGGTCTGGTACATCACGCGAACGCGCCCTGATAGAGGGCAAGCGCGTCGATACCGCGACGATCGTGCTCATCGATAAGCTGAGCCACGCCTTGCCCGACGACACGGTACTGCGCGAACTCGACATCGAACCGACCCGGATTCGCCTCGTGGGCCGCTCTGTCGATGCGCCGGCGCTGATCGCACGCCTCGAAGTGGATGCCGGCTTGAAGAACCCGCGTTTCGCCGCGCCAGTGATCCGCGATGCCGACAAACGGGACGCCTTCGATCTGGTAGCGATACGCGGCGACGTGCCGGACGCGGCGCGATGACGCTCGTGGAAGCCCGTGACGCCCGCTGGTTCGGGCCGCTTGCCGTTGCGCTATGCGTTGGCATACCGCTACTGTTGCTCGCAATCACGATCACCAACCTCGCGCGCTGGTCGGCGGCCAATGCAGTGGTAAATACCGCAGTCGGCCATCTCGCCCAGGTCGAGTCGAGGATCCGGGCGGAAGCCGGTCGTCCAGTGCCGACGCGCGGTGACCTTTCAGCCCTTTATCTGACGGCTGAAACGGGGAGCCTCGCCCGCGCAGAACTGCAGCAGCGTCTCGCCGGCCTCGTCGAACGCGCTGGCGGCCGGCTGATCGAGGTTCGCGGCGACGAAGCACCCGACGCCGCGCCTCAGCGCAGCATCCAGCTTCGCCTCAGCCTCGACATCGGCAACGAAGGGCTGTTCGATCTGCTCAAGGCGGTCGAGACCGGCCTGCCGCTGCTGACGGTCGAGGCCGTGAACATCCGCCCGGTGTCGGGGCGTAGCACGGGGGGCGAGGAAGCCAATCCAGCCCTACGCGTCGCACTCGCGATCCGCGGCTACCGCCGCGAGAGCACGCAATGATCCGCCCACATCGTCATGCCCGACGCCGCGGCAGCGCCGCCGGCGTCGTTCTAGTTCTCGTTCTTCTCGAATTGGCGATCGTGCCGACGTCGGCTCAAGTTGCGAACGACCGCCCGCTACCAAGCCCAGTGCAGAACCTAAACCCGCTGAGCACGCTCGATCCCGGGACGCTCGATGCCTTCAAGGGACGGCCGCTCTTCGCGCCGTCGCGCCGCCCACCGCCACCGCGACAGGTTTTTACCGCTCCACCGGCGCCAGTGGCGGTCGAAGCTCCGCCGCCGGATCTGCGCCTCGTCGGGGTCGTCGCCGGTGTGGACAAAGCCGTCGCGATCCTGCGCCGTCCAACAGGCGGTTCCTCGCTCAGCCTCAAACTCGGGGACTCGGTCGAAACATGGCGTGTCCAGGCTATCGGCCCCGATCGCGTCACGCTTCGTGACGGTGCGCGCGAGACCACGTACCGGCTCTTTAGCGTGGGCGCATCAAGCCCTCCGGGTGCGCGTCCAGGCGGTCCTCCGCCGATCGGCATTCAGCTGGGGCGATGACCCATCTTGGTGCTCAGCGGCGCCGAATGGGGTACCGCCGGCCGCTATCTGCGTAGGATTGCCCCGCGATTTTCACTGATGGCGGGCGTGAGGCCCGCCCGACTGCCTAAGACTCAACCGTCATTGGTATCTTGGAGCATCGCCACACCTTCAAGCCACACGGCAATCTCATGATGTGATCGCGCTGAGGGGATTGCTGATGGCCTGCCCACACTTCCTCAATATTGTATCGTCCAAGCCGGGCATGGTCGGGCCTGCGATCCCCGCGAACGTTTCAGCGAGGTGGCGTATTCGATCGCGCGCGTCGCTCTCGATGTCGGCACGGGTTCTACCTGCGGTCGATACGACGACCGAACCCGTGATCCGGCCCGCCTCGCTTATGAGCGTGAAGTTGAACCTGCCCATGCGGCTGCGCCGCACGACGTAGTGGACCTTCGACATCGCCCGCCTCCGGCAAAATGTTTCTGCAGGTGCCTACGGTGTGAGGTGTGCTCAAGTTTCGAGGAAGCGTCTCGATTCGGGCCGACGATCCGAGGGGTCGGTTGCGTATGCCGAAGATCGAGATCGGCGCTCGGCAGAAGCCGCACCGAGCCGACCGCGAGAGCGATGAAGATAGGCCCGCGCCGATCGCCGAATGGTCAGCCTCTTTAGAGACCGCATTCGGCGACCCACGTTTCACCCCGTCGGAGAGCGATGCCTTGCCCTCCGACGACGATACCTGTGCGTCGACTAGCGCAGGGTTCCGTTGAGGCCGCCGGGGAAGAAGCCGCCCGGGCTCTGGGTGGTGTTGAGGTAGACGATGTTCAGCACCTGGCCGGGGGTGCGGGCGAACACAAGGCCCTGGGCGTTAGTCGGAACGAGGTTGGCATCAGAGAACTGGAAGCCTGGGGTCGCAGACTGGGTTCCGCTAATGCCCTGGTCGAGATCGGTGTTACCGTCGAGCGAATCGCGAGCATTTGAGATCGCGTCCGCCTGATTGATCAGGCCCTTAGCGTAAAGCGTAGTGCGGATAATGCCAGCGTGATAGGCCTCGACCGCGAGGATGCTAGCAGCAGCGCTTAGATAGGTCTTGTTCTGGATCGCGCCGGCAGCTCCATTATAAGCGGTGACTCCGACATCCTCGAAGATGAACGAGGCGAGCAGGAAGTTCGTGTCGTTGGCGTAAGCGTCGAACCGGTCGTTCGCACCGATCAGGCCAGCCGCACGGGCGGCGGCGGTGAAGGCGAAGTCGATGTCGAGGCGAGGACGGCTGACGGCTGCGCTGCCCAGCGCCGCGCGCAGGAAACGAACGTGAGCCTCCTCGTCGGCGGCAATCTCGAAAGCGTACTTGCGGACATTCGGATCGGTGAACGGCACTGCTCTGCCGCCGCCGTTGACAGCACCGATGGCGCCGACGCCTTGAAGGTCCGCAGCTTTCAGGCCGGTACCATTTACGGCGTTCAGGTAAAATTCCGCCTCAAGATACTCAAGGTTAAGCGCGAAGTTCAGAATGTCTGCATCGGTCACATTCGATGGGAGCGCCTGGGCCTGGGACTGGGTCGTGGTGTTGCCCAGGATGGCGGCGCCGGCGATACCGAGGCCGAGCGTCTGTAGGAAGGCGCGACGGCCCTTTTCGAGGTTGACGACGCGAGTGCCGGTCTCGAGGCCCGCAAGCTCGCTCTCTGCAGTGTTCTGCTTGTCGATCATGGTCCGTTTTCTCCCAACGTGTCGCACGCCTGGAATTGCGGCGTCGACGGCGAAGTTAGCGGTAACGCGATTCGTCACAATGACGAGTGTACTAAAAGTGGCTTAACTATGTAGCATTTTCTTTGACTGTGTCTAATCAGGCACGCAATAGTAAGAATGCTGTTGTAGGGCGCTGGTCCCGGTGGGCACGGACAAAAATGAAGGGTACGTTAACGAAACGCCGGGATCGGAAAAATCTCCCATGTCTTTGACGCGGCTATCCTTTGCTCTGGTTTGTTGCGCGGGACTCCTCGGCTCCGTCGCCCTCGCCCGTGACACTGCCCCCCCGCGTGCCAGCTTGACCGGCCCAGAAACGGAGATGGATCTGACGGCGCGTCCGCTGCGCCGGACCGTCACAGGCAAGCCGTCGCGAGATGCGGTCGTCGCGCCTGATCGTGGCGAGGGGCGGACCTACAATTTCAGCCCCGAGGACGTCGAGGCGACTGCGGGGCTTGGCTCCGAAGCGGTGGAGATCGGTACTCAGCCCGCCGAAGCCGGTAGCTACCGCCTCAACTTCGAGCGGGCCGAGGTGAAGGATGTGGTCCACGCAATCCTTAATGATACACTCGGCCTCAACTACACGATGGCTTCCGACGTTGCGGGCCAGATCACGATTTCATCGCCCCGCCCGATGACTCGGGTCGAGCTGCTCTCGGCGCTAGAGACCGTGCTGTCGGGCCAGGGTTACACCATGACCCGCAACGCGGCTGGCTACCGCATCACCTCGGCCGCCACCAGCATCGGAAACGTCAGCTTCGGCAACGCGCAGGTGCCGGGCTACGGTGTCTCGGTGGTTCCGCTGCGCTATGTTTCGGCCGCGGTGATGTCGAAGCTCGTCTCGGGTTTCGTCACTGAGGCAGACGGCCTGCGCTTCGATACTGGGCGCAATACCATCATCGTGAAGGGCCCCGGCCCGCGTCGCCAGGAAGCGGTGAGTGCGATCCTAGCCTTTGACGCGGACTGGATGCGCGGGCAGTCGGTCAGCTTATTCGAGCTGCGCCGTGCCCGGCCGGAGGCAGTCGTCGCCGACCTCACGCAGCTGTTCGACACCGGCGAGAACGGGGCGAGCTCGGGCCTAATCCAGTTCAAGCCGATCACGCGCCTGCGCGCCGTGATGGCGATGTCGAAGAACCCGTCCCTGATCCGCCGGGCTGAGACCTTCGTGCGTAAGCTCGACGGCACGGTCGAGGCCGCCGAGGAAACGGTGTTCATCTACAAGGCGCGTTACCGCGACGCGAAGGAACTGGCGCGCGTCATCAACGGCCTGTTCGGGACCGGCAACTCCAACATGAACACCAACACCCCAACGCAGGGCGCCGGGCTCGGCGGCCTCAACGGGGGCGGACAGGGGCAGGGCCGGAATTTTGCTGGTGGCAATCAGGGCGGTGGCCTGAACGGCGGAAATTCCGGATCCGGTTATGGTAGCCTCGGCCAGGGCAATTCCGGCAACCAGGGCGGCAGCCAGCAGAACACCGGCACCGACCTCCTCCGGGCACGGTTCGCCTCTGCCTACGGCGACTCGGCGTCAAGCAACGGCATGGCCGATGGCGGCCCAACAGCGCTCGGCGGCGGCAGCGACAGCCTCGACCTGACCCGGCGCGGTAACGGGGCGCGGCGCGTCTCGATCAGCGCGGACCCGTCGAACAATTCGGTCATCACCTATGCCGACGGCGAGACCTACCGAAAAATCAACGCGGCGCTCCGCCAGCTCGACGCGACCCCGGCGCAGGTGGCTGTCAATGTGACCATCGCCGAGGTGACGCTAACCGACCAGCTCAAGTACGGCGTGCAGTACTTTCTCGACTCTAAGAACATCGGGTTGGGTAAGGGCAAGGGATCGATCGGCCTGCTGAGCGCGGCCGCGGCGACGGCCGGCGGCGCCACCAACGCGTTGACGGCGGGGGCCGGCGGCGGATTCAATTTCCTCGTCGGCGGCTATTCCGGCCCGGACGTGGTACTCTCGGCGCTCGACGGCTTCACCGACGTCAAGATCCTGTCCTCACCCTCCCTAGTGGTTATTGAGAACCAGCCCGCCTCGCTCCAGGTTGGTGATTCCGTGCCGATCACCACGACGCAGGCACAGGGGATCACCGTGCCTGGCGCCCCGCTCGTCAGCCAGGTCGAGTTCCGCGACACCGGCATCATCCTCAACGTGGTCCCGCGCATCGGCCAAAACGATGCCGTGACCATGCAGATCGAGCAGGAGATCTCGGCGGTAGTCGGCGCTTCGAACACCCTGACGCCGACGATCTCGAAGCGCCGCGTCGCGAGCACGATCTCGGTGGCCAACGGACAGACCGTACTGCTTGCCGGCCTGATCAGCGAAAAGCGGCAGACCTCCCGCGACGGTATCCCGTTCATCGATCGAATCCCGAACGTCGGTGACCTGTTCAGCTCGGTCGACAACGGCGCCCAGCGTACCGAACTCGTGGTGTTCATCCGACCCGTGGTGGTGCGATCGGGTCGCGATGCACAGCGTGTCGCAGAGGATTACCGCGGCAAGCTGCTCGATGCAGGCGCTCGACGCGGTGCTGCGCTGCCCGCCCGCCGCCCGGTCTACAAGCACTGACCGACCGCGCATGTTCGTTAGACGCGTCGAAACGACCGATTTCGCCGGGCTCGTGATCGCTGTTGCCGTCGCTGGCGCAGCATTAGCGACCTGGGTCGGTCCAGGCCCCATAGCGACGGGAGTCGTCGCGCTCGCTCTGGCCGTAATCGGCCTGCGGATCGTCTGGCAGGATCTAGCGGATTTCACGATTCCTGACGCCGCGACCCTGGCTCTAGGACTTATCGGCCTCACGGCACGGATCGGCGACGGCGCCTATCTGGGCGAGACTCCAATTGCGAGTATCGGCTTGGCGTCTCTCGACGCCGCGATCTGCGGCGGCGTCCTGCTCGGGTTGCGCGAAGGCTATTACCGTCTCCGTGGCCATGACGGCATTGGCCTTGGCGACGTGAAGCTCGCGGCTGCCGGCGGCGTCTTGCTCGGCACCGTTGGACTCTCCTGGGCGGTCCTCGGCGCGAGCCTGACCAGCCTCGCCGTGATCGGCTTGAGCCGGATTCTACCCGCTCTGGCGCGCGCGGTTCCGTTGACCGACCGGATTGCCTTCGGCGCCGTCCTCGCCCCCGCGCTTTGGACGACGTGGCTCGTCGGACAGATCCTGCCCGGCGTGCTGGGGCAACCGTAGATGTCGATCTTCGCCTACATGGCTCTCGATTCCGCGGGCAAAATTCTGAAGGGGACGATGGAGGCCGAGGCGAGCGGCGAAGTCTTCGCCCATCTCGACCGGATCGGCTGCACGCCGATCTCGGTCAAGGCGGAAGCCCGCGGGGGGCGGCAGGCCGAGCGCTCGCTGCGGGACTGGTTGACGCCTGACCCGCGACCCGAGGACATCACCGGCCTGACGCTGGATCTAGCGATGCTGCTCAAGGGCGGCGTCGCACTCACCGAGGCGCTGCAGATCCTCTCCCAGATGGAGAGCCGGAGCTGGCTCGTGCGGGTGCTGCGCGACCTTCATGCCGCACTCAGCCACGGCAAAAGTCTGTCGGAGGCGATCTCCGCGCACCCGAAGCTGTTCCCGCCGATCTACGTGAAGATGGTTGAGGTCGCCGAGACCTCTGGGCGACTGGAAGAGGCGTTGAGCGGGCTCGCCGCCGAGCGCCAACGCGGCGAGCGCCTCCGAAAGCGCTTTATCTCCGCGATCTCTTATCCCTGCTTCCTGGTGATCGCGGCGGTGGGCGTGCTGTTCTTCATCCTGATCTACCTAATCCCGAAGTTCGAGGTCGCGCTTCAGGGTTTCCGCGACAAGATCGATCCCTCGGCGCTGGTGGTGTTCGAGATGTCGGGCTTCCTCAACCGTAACCTCGACGTCGTAGTGCTGTCGATGGCTGGCCTTCTTGCGGGCGCGGTTCTGCTTAATCGGATCAGCAGCGAGCGCGGGCTGTGGCTCGCCCTGCTCGCGCGCCTGCCGTTCAGCCGAGCAGTGCTAGCTAACGAACTCACCGTCACCTTCTGCCGGACGCTGGCGATCCTAGTGCGCAACCGCGTCGATATCTCCACCGCGCTACGCCTGATCCGTGGCGTCGTGCGCTTGCCTGGTGCTGGCTCCGAGATCGACCGGGTCGTCGCAGACGTGCGCCAGGGCCAGCGCCTCTCCGAGACCCTGTCGCGCGGAAAGCTCTTTCCCCGGCACGTGGTGCAGATGCTCCGCGTCGGCGAGGAGTCCGGCGATCTTGCCGACAGTGCCAGCCGCGTAGCGGTTTTCTACGAGGCCAAGCTCGACGCGGCTCTAGGTCGCGTCATCGCGGTGGTGGGGCCGGCGGTGATGGTTCTGGTAAGTCTTCTGATCGCGTGGCTCATCATCTCGGTGATGACCGCGCTCATGAGCATCAACGACCTTCTGGTCTGAGGTTTCGTCCCGATGATGGCTTCCGTACGTTCCCGCTTCGATCAATCCGTGCGTGCCCGGCGCGATGCGCAGGGCGGCTTCACCCTCGTCGAGTTGCTCGTCGTGCTGGTGATCCTTGGCCTCGTCATGGGCCTCGCCGGTCCGCGTGTGCTCGGCTACCTGTCGAGCTCGCGCGACAAGGCGGCCAAGCTCCAGATCGAATCCTTCGCCTCGGCGCTCGACCTATTCTACCTCGATAATGGCCGTTACCCCTCGACGAGTGAAGGCCTGCAATCGTTGGTGCAGCGCCCGCCCGCCGCGGAGAACTGGAGTGGTCCCTACCTCAAGCAGGGCAGCGTTCCGGCCGACCCTTGGGGACATCCCTACGAGTATCGGACGCCGGGCAAGACCGCACCCTACGCCATCCTCTCGCTCGGCGCCGACGGCGTGAAGGGCGGCAATGGCGTGATCGGCAAGGAATGACGGCCGGGGTTCAAAGCGACACGCGCGAGCGCGGTGCATCGGCGGGCTTCACGCTGATCGAGGCGCTCGCAGCCTTCGCGATCGTGGCTGTCCTGAGCCTCGTGGTGCAGCGGGGCGTGGTGCAGTCGCGCGCCGGGCTCGTGGCGGTGGAGGACAGGCTCGCCGCCGAGCGCGTCGCCCGCTCGCTTCTAGCCGAACCTTTGCGCGTATCGGACATCGGCAGGGGCGGACGCACCGGAACCCTGGACGGCTACCGCTACACCATCCGCCTCGCGGCACTGGAGCTTCCCTTGCCCGAGGCCGAGCGCGACGCGGAAGGCGGCTGCCAGCAATCGGCCGGCTCCTGCGATCCCGCAGACCCCGCCGCGCGCATCCGCTGGACGCCGATGCGCCAGGACATCGAGGTCCTGACCCGCCGCGGAACGGTCGTGACGTTCGAGACCATCCGCCTCGGACAGACGGCATCAGCTGATGGCGGGGGGCGGTAGCATAATCGCTACCGAGACAGGGCCGTGGCCGTCGCGATCCGGCTGGAACCGGCGCGTTTCCGAACCTCCGGTCTCGCGACGCGAGGCAGACTGAAAGCGATCCGTATGATGGGCCTCGAGACCTTCCTGAAGCACTTCTCGAAAGCCGCGCGATCGATCCCGGATCCGATCCCTCCTGAGCCGGAGGCTGCCTCGATCCCGGCTGCGCCGGCCCCGACGGAACCGGCGCCTGCCGCGCACGAAGCGGTCTCGGGCGAGCCGGTCACACTTGGTGAGACCACGTGGCGGCAGGTGCTCGACCCCGATTGGGAGGCACGGCGCCAGGTGCTCGACTGGAAGGGCCTGCCGCAGGTTCACGACTACGTAGCCCGCCTGATGACCGGCCGCTCCACCGCCGAGCGCGGTTTATGGCTCGACTGGACCCTCGACCGCCACCTCGCACCGCTGCGAGAGCGCCTCGGCCGCGATCTCAGCCTCGCCTCGTTCGGCTGCGGGCCGGGCGGGATCGAAGAGGCGATCCTGCGCCAGGGACACTGGCCTCTGTCGAAGATCACGCTCTATGAGTACGACGCGGCCCTGCTTGCGGACGCCCGGCGCAAGATCGAGCCGTTTAAGCTCGAATCCGAGTTCCTGGCCTTCGATTTCAACCATCCGCCTCCGATCGACCGCAGCTTCGACGTGGTGTTCTTCTGCCACTCCCTACACCATTGCGCTGACCTCGAACGGTTTCTACCCTTCCTCAACCGGATCGTCTCGCCGGACGGGCTCATCCTTGGGCTGGATTATTTCGGGCCGCCGCGCCTTCAGATGGACCGGGATGCCCGACGGCTCGCCGACGAAATCTTCGGCTACCTGCCCGCGCACCTGCGGCGGAACCTGAAAGCGGAGCAGGAGGACCGGATCGATGCACGCCTGACGCTGCCGACCATCCCGGCGGTAGCCAGCTACGATCCAAGCGAGGCGCCCCGCAGCGCCGACCTGCGCTCGATGCTGTTTGCCGCCTTCGACGTGGTCGAGGTACTGCCGATGGGGGGCACGCTGCTGCGCAACCTGCTCGCCGACCGCGCCGGAAATTTCCGCAGCGAGAGTGACATGGCGATCCTCGACCTGACGATGATGATCGAGCGGATGGCGATCGAGACCCGGCTCGTGGCGTCTGACGACCTCTACTTCGTGGTCAAGCCGACCAACCGGATCTGACCCTTGCCGCCTCGGAGCCGGTCAGCGCTCCCAAGCGGTGACGTAGTACGGTGCGTCGCGGACCGGAGCACGGGCCAGGGTAACGGCGACACTGCGGTTGGCGGCCGCCACGGTGGTGACCATGACGCGGACGCGGAAGGCCGTGCCGCGTGTCGTGGTGATCAACGGCTGCTGCTTCGGCAGCAAAAGCTTGAGTCGATCGTCGATCGTCGCACGCGGCGCAGCACGCAAAGCCACCACCTGCGCGACGAGGCTCGGACTCATCTCGGGCAGCGCCATCAGAACCGTCGCGGAGGCTTCCAGCACGTTCACGCGGCCCTGGACGTTGTCGACGGTGAGCAAGGGCGCGAGGGCGGCCACATCGTCGTCCGTGACGTCGGCCAACCAGCGGAGTTCCGCCACGGTACGGAAGCCGTCTTTGCCCCGGCCGACGGGCTTGGCCGCGAGGTTGATCTTGGCCGGATCGGCGTTCGCCGGCGGCTTGTCCTCGTAGCGGTCGCGCCATTGCACGACGCGGGCGGCGAATAGCTCAGGCTTTAAGCCGGTCAGCCCAACGGCGCGATACGCGCCTGCCAGCAGCATGGGATCAGACCAGTTCAGGTCGATCCGGCCAGATTCGTCGACTGCGGACAGGGTGATGGTGCCGCCGTCGACGGCGATCCGCTGGTCGCGGATCCGCGCCGTCGGGAGTTTCAGTGCGAACAGTTCGTGGGCCGCGAGGTCGATGCCGGAGCGGACCATCGCGTCGAGTCTGAGGTCGTCGGCGGTACCGCGCACGCCATTGATCGCTGAGCGCACCATCAGCGCCGTCCCGCCGGCAAGGCTCAGGAGCAGGGCCATGATGCCGAGCACCGCCACGAGGATGAAGCCGTCCTGCCGGCTGCGCATCTCAGCGCCCAACCGCAGCGGCCATGCCGGCCGTCGGCACGCCGGGCTCGCCTTGGGCCTCAAGCGAGCGCGGATCGATGCGGCTGCAGAACGCCTTTCGCGGTGCGGCGCAGCCCGGCTCTGCCTCGATCCGAAGCGGGACGCGAAGGCTCGACAGGATCTCCCCACTTGCGGGATCGGTGAAGGCGACGCGCACGGCTATCGGCAGCGTTTGGGCCGCGGGCCAGACGTCGACCAAGAGTTCGGGAGCGCCTTCGCCAGGCGCCACCACATAGGCGAAGCGGACCGAGGCTGTGCCAGAGTAGACCATGTGCGCGGACGCGAAATCGAGTGCGGCCTCGTCGCGATCGATGGGCGAGAGCGGCGCCTCGGCGCGAAGCACGGTGCTGCCGTCCTTCGTCTCGGTCCCCTGCAGCAGGATCGCGAGGCTTCGGGGTGTGCGGTCCGCGTCAGTTCGGTCGAGGGAGAACAGCATCCGGTCGGGCAGGCCGGCGAACACGAAGTTCCGCTGGCCAGGCCCGGCCCAACGAGCGCGCGCGATCGACCCGATGTCGCGGGCGAGCGCGGCCAGAGCGTGGCCGGCGACGTCTAAGCGTTCGGTGCGCTCCGCCGTCCGGTCGGCCTGCCGCGACATTAGCCCGAGCAGTGACCCGACCGCGACGAGGATGATCGCACCGATCGCCATCGTCGCCAGCGCCTCCAGAAGGAGGAAGCCAGCCGAACACGGCCGCGCGGGCGGGACGCGGAGACGTCGCGCGGTGTGTGTTGCGCGGGCGTCCCCCTCAATCGTCAAGACGTGCGCCCCGGTCAATCACGATCGCTGCGGTCTGCGGATCGACCCGGACCGACAGGATGCCGGACCGGTCGGTCCGCATCAGAAAAATCTCTCCGCCCGACGCCCGCCCGTCCGGCAGGAAGCGGATGCCGTCGAGCCCCGCGCCGGAGATGCGCAGGAACAGGTTGGTTGGGATGGCGACTACCCCATTCTCGGCGCTGGACAGCACGCGGCCACCCGCGAGATCGACGACGCTTGTCACCGGGCGCCCGCTGCGGACGGCTTCATCGCGGTCAGCCCTAAGAATCGCCGCGATCTCGAACCCCTTAACCCGCAAGCTCGTCGCGCTCCCCGAGAACGACACACGCGGCAAGACAAGTGCAGCGATCAGGCTGATGATCGCCAGGACCAGCGTCATCTCGATCAGGGTGAAACCCGCATGGTTCACGCGGTGGGAGGCGTCGGCCGGTTTCATGCGGTTTTTTGAGAATCCTGACCCTGCGACGGAACTCCAGCCGCAGGAAGTCTGCCCCATGGGGAAGCACTTGCATCCGAGCGCGTCGAATTCGAGGCATCGCGTGAGGTGCTCAGATCCAGTGTTCGGCAATATCGCGGTCCAAGTCGAGGGCGATCGTGTCCGCCAGCACGGCCAGAGGATCCGCGCCGGGCATGAGTACCGCCGTCCGGTGCACAGTGCCTGCGCGCCAGCTTTCTGCATGGGGCATGATCAGCCGGTATAACCCTGGCAGGTCCGCCGCGATCTCGAGGGGATAGGCACGATGAGCCGCGATCTCTGATGCGACCACCGGCAGCCCCATGGCGAGCGCGAGCGCAATGCCGCACGCGACGCCCTGCCGGCGTTGCGGGGTTAGATAGAGGTCGCTGGCCGCCAACAGGTCGAAGAGGTCGGCATCGCCAAGGGACGCGAACGTCACGAGGTCGGTAGGCTCGTCGGGACAGGCGACGGGACCACGGCTGGCCGCGACGAAAAGAGGTCGAACTTTAAGTGCCGGATCGGTGAACGGATATTCGGTGGCAAGTGCGACGAAGTCCTCAATGCCATCGTCCCGCGCGTCTCCTGCGTCCATGCCGAAGAGATTGATCACAACGAAGCGCCCGGTGAAACCGAATTTTTCGCGGAGCGCCGGGCGTCGCACAGCCCAGGCCTCGGACCATGCCGCACCCGCCGGGCGGTCATGGGCAAGCAGCACCGTCTCCTGCCCGAACAGGGCGTCCCGTGCAGACGGCGACGTCGAGAAGACGCGGCGCGCCAGCGCGGCGTGGTAGCGCTTGTCGAGAATAGCGTCCGTCCGCGCGTCGCGATCGGGCCCCGATCCCGGCGGCGCGTCGCCGTGATCGACGCAGTAGACGAGCGGCCGCCGCCCAAGATGCTGCGTCACCGCAAAGAACGGCGCGGTGTGGGCGATGACCGCATCGACGCCTTCGCGCGTCGCGAAGACCGCCGCCTCCGCGGGATCCGCGAGTCGGACCCGACGGCGATCCGGGCCGGCGGTCACGTCCTCCCGGTCGGGGCCGCCGAGGATGACCTCGAAGCCCCGCGCGGTGAGAAACGCCGCCTGATCCGCCACCCACCGGCCGATGCCGCCTCCGGCGCTCAGCAGCAGAACCCTGCGAACGCCGGAGGGCGGACGCCGCCACGGGGGTACCACCCGCGGCGGCACCGCAAGCCTGCCGATTTTCTCCCGCGATAGGTTCGGATTGTAGAACGGGTCGTCCCGGATCACAGCCGCATGTCGCCGCCGCACTCGGATCGCCTCGCGGACACTGCGACCACGCTTAGCTGGAGTCGATAGAGTACCCCGCGAAACAGATTCATGATGATAAAGCAACGCTTCGGCGATGTAGATGTTGCGGTATCCAGATTTAGAAGCAGTGCAGCATAAGTCGACATCATTAAAGTCTACTTGCAGTAACGGATCGAAACCCCCAATTCTCTCAAAAACTGATCGCCGAATTGCGAGGCAGGCTCCAGTGACAGCACTAATTTCGCGAGTTACATCGATTTTATGAGCAATGGTATTCGATAGATATAAATGGTCATGCGCTCCAATGCTTTCTATACCGAGCACAACGCCACCGTGCTGCACTGTATCATCTGGATATAGCAATCGTGCGCCAACGGCACCTGTCTCCAGCCTAGTGGCGTGGCCGGCAAGAAGGCGTAGCCAGTTCGGCTGCCGGACGGTGGTGTCGTTGTTAAGAAAGACGAGAATGTCGGCTGTCGCCCCCGCGGCGCCAACATTGCAGATCTGGGCGAAGTTAAAAGAGCCGGGCGAGACAACAACAACCACCCTTTCATTCGTAGCGACTTCCGCAAAATATATTGCAGTATCACTCTCCGACGAGTCGTTGTCGACGACGACGATTCGATAACGCTCGGACGGGTAGTCGGTGAGCGTCCAAATGCTGTCGATGCAGGCCCGAAGTAGGGCGCTCCGGTCCCGAGTCGGAATGACGATCAGGACGGTGGGCAGCGGCTCCGGCGGCCAGTGGAATACTGGAGCCGCGGTCCGCAACGGATCGAGCACGGGCTGGTTCGTGCGCGATGGCGGCACCGCCGCGTCCACGGCGCGGTGGTGGAGGATCAGGGGGATACGGATCACCCGTGCGGGGTCGAGCCCGAGCAGCAGCTCCGCCCAGGCCATGTCGGGATCCCAGAGGAGGTCCATGGCACGTTTCAGCGGCTCGCGGGTCGGCGGGACGATACGCAGGACGATCACCGCGCCGGCATAGGGCACTTGCTGCATGAGGACGGGCGACATGTCCGGCGTGAATACCGGCGCGTGCCGTGTCCCGGCAGCGTCGATCCGGTCGTGATCGCTGTAAGCAGCGTACGCTGCACAATGGTCGAGCGCGGCCGCGAAAGCATGACAAGCGTGCGGCCGTAGCCGGCTCGCCCCGGTGGCAAGCAGTACAATATCCCCGTCCACGAGCCCGGCAAGCGCGTCTGTGGCCGCTGCAATGCAGACGATCCGCGGCTCGGCCGCCGTCTGAGCAACGACTGTCTGCCAGGAGGCTTCGTCCATGTCCGGGCCCCGCAGCAGCGTGGCGCGCCATGGGGCGCCAGCCTGATCTGTGAGATCACAAAGGATCGCAGCGATCCCGCTGGCGCCGTCGCGACTGGCGACTAGGACGACGTGCACGGAGGACCGCGCCGGTTCGGCGGCGATCCGCTCCAAATCTACTGCGTTCAGAGCGTCGTGCTCAGCTAGCCAGCGCCCGTAACGTGAGACCCCCGTTGGGTGGTAACCGCGGCGAAGGCCCAGCCGCAAGTAATGGACAAGTGGGCTCGGAAAATTTTCGTGGTAGTTCGGATATGTCAGCGCATAATGCTCAGTATCGAAGGCCGGGCCAGGATCACGCAACTCGGCTGCGCCGTATTCGCGGTAATGAGCTAGCGGATCCCATCCGCTTTTAGCGACGTCCGGGTAAGTATCGAGGTACCACGCGTCGTCGAACAGCCCGCTCGTGCGAATCAGGTAGAGCAGCGACGCGTCGTCTTTCCGCAGCCAGACCGGACATCCAGTCTCGGCCTCGCCTGCCTCGATCGCGTGCAGGAAAGGCGGCAGCGGACCCGTACCGGCCGCGGGGACGGCGTCGAGGTAGCGGCGCGTGTCGAAGTTTGGCCCGGGATCGCGATGCTCGTGCAGGCCGTATTCGCAGAAATGCGCCAGCGGGCCCGGGCCGAAACCCGCGAGTTCGGGATAGGTCGCACGATACCATTCGGCGTCGAACAAGCCAGAATCCTGAACGCGTCGGGTATGATCCGCGATTACCGGATCGACGCGCGAACGACGTTTGCTGCGAAAGAACTTCATCGCGTCCTGTTCCGCCTACCCTCTGTTGCCGGTCCGGAAGCGCCCTCGACGCGGCAAAGACAACGTGCCGGAGCATCGCGCACCGGGATCGGACCCGTTTGCCGCCGTCCACGCGCCGACGGCGTGGCGGCGGGTTCGGGGAACGGGGATGCGCCCGAACGAAGGTTTGCCGCCGCGGGCGCGGTCAGTCGAGATCGAACACCCACCCCTCACCCTCGGCGCGAAACCCGGAATCGGCGAAAACGTCGGCACAAGGTGCGTTCCTGTCCGTCGCGAGAAAGCACGCCGAGACCCGGGTCGAACCGTCCCGCTTCAGCCCGTCGACGATGCTCGCCAGCATCCGCCGTTCGATGTCGAGCCCGACGACGCGGCAACTCATGACGAGCTGTTCTATCGCGGCGCCGCGCACGAGGACGGCGCCTACGAGGCCGTAATCGGTGAAGCGGTCGGCAACCGAGAAGGCATGGATCACCGCGCCCTCCTGAAGGGCCGCCTGCATCGCCTCCGAAGTCCACCGATGGCCGGTGGTGTTGAACTGATTGGTCTTGTTGATCAGTTCGAGCGTGCGGGGAAAGCGGCCATGCCCGATCGTCGTGATGACGTCCGACGCGACCCGAATGTCGAGATTGCCCAGAAACTCGGTACGCGAGACCGTCTTGCGGGTCTCCTCGCGCACTACCTGCGCCCGGATCATCTCGGTCCTCCTTCCGGATTCGTCCGTGATGAACGGCACCTGCGTCTCGGCCGACCACAGAAGCGTCCGGCGGATGCCATAGAGGTCGGCCCCGAGCGTCCGGATGCCGGGAAACGCCGCCTCAATGGCGGCCCGCTCGACCGGGTTGTCGTCGATGAACACGGTGCTCGACGGCAGGACGTTGACCTGTTGTAGGATCGCGGCGACGCTCTCGACCTTCGGATTCCAGCCAATCATCACTACCGCGAAATCGGCGAGTTCCAGGCGGTCGCCGAGTTGAGAATCCCAGGCGGCGCGGATCGTCGCGTCGTCGTTCTTACTCGCGATGGCAAGCACGATCCCCCTCGCCTTAAGGACGGCCAGCGCCTCGGCGAGGCCAAACGGCCAGCCCTCGTTGGTCTTCGCCTCGCCCGACTCCTCGGCGAGCACGCCGCGCCAGAGCGTGTCGTCCAGGTCGACGATCACCAGCTTGACGGCATCGATCTGCCGCAGCGTCCGGACCATCGCCTCGATCTCAGCGTGGACCGCATCGAAGAACGCGGCGATCCGCAGATCGCTCTGCCGGCTGACCGGCGGCGGCGGGTGGAGGCGGGCGCGATCGTGGGCGGCATCGAAGTCGCTCAACGTCGAATTGTGGTTCAGCATCCAGAGATGCTCGTCCTGAACGTGGATGCGTCCGATCGTAGCGGAGATGGCGTCGAAGTCGAGGATGTGGCCGTTCGTATAGCCAGCGACGAGATCGGCAAGACTCTCGTTAAGGCGATCGATGAAATAGCTGAAGTTCCTCAAGTCGTTGCGCGGCAACAGGCGCCCGAGCACGTCCTGTTGCGGGCGAAAGTAGTTGACGACGAGGCTCGCGAGTCCAGTCTCGCGGTTCCAGCGCATCGCCGCGTCGAGGGCGAGGCTCAGGCGCTGCACGGCTTGATCGAAGACGAGCCGGTAATCCTCGGTGCGATGATACTTGAGCTTGGCAAAATGCGCGTCGGCCAGCAGGGTGCGCAGCGGGATCTGGACGATCTGCACATCGTAGGCGGCGATCGGCTGCGGCGGGGAGTCGGGCAGTCGTCCGATGTTGTTGAACAGGACGAAGTCCCCGGGCGTCGCACCGCTGTCGTTCGAATAGGAGACCAGATCTTCGACGAGGCAAGAGCCAATCACCAGGATCCGCCTCAAGCCGGTCGGGGTCGCCCGCAGGCCGGTCGGGATTCGAAACTCCTTCGGGTCTCGGGGGCTCCGTGAACCCGCAACGGGATCGGCCGGTACGTCTCCATCGCGCGATGTGGCGCTGGAAATCGGCCCGAAATCCGACCTCCGCGGCGACAAGAACCTCCAGAGCGACGTCATACGGTTTCCTGCTGGGCCGACGTAAATGTCGCCCGTGCCGCCTCCTTAACCGTGTCGATCGCGCAGGGGTATCCCGGCATCTATAGAACAACATGCGCGGCGCCTTCATCGTGCGCGCCGGTGCGTCGATGCCGCCTTCTTCTCCTGAAAAGCGTCCATCGCGTCGCAACCCGCTACCACAAGCTCATTTGCAAGGACGCCTCGGCCGTCGTCGTCGCATTCTGGTGCTGATCGAGCCAAGACTTGAGTATGTTCCCGGGCTATGCCGAATCGGACGGGTAGGGTTCTGGAGGCAGGCCACGTCGCCTACGCGCGTTTTTTTATTTTCTGTTTGCGAGAATCGGGTTCCCATCCGCCTCTGAGCGCGCGATGCGTTTCGATTAATCGACACCCCCCACCCCTTGCTGGCCGACACTGATTGAAACGAATGGGATGCGATGAATGGGGCTGAGGGTATGGGCCTACTTGGACCGGTAGAGCAGATGCGGTGTAGCTGTGTCCCCGGATAGGGGTCGGGACCGACGTGGGGCTGGTATCTGCCGGAAGGCCCGAGACAGCAGCTTGATGGTGTGATCCTCCCCCGGTTCCACG
>NZ_BPQG01000099.1 GCF_022179125.1 Methylobacterium cerastii | reverse complement strand
CGAGCGCCGGAATGACGGGGGTGGGGCGTCGAAACCGTCCGATTCAAGACCGATTCCAACAGGAGACCATCCGATGGACGTCCTCACCAACCGCTTCAAGGCGGCGCTCGGCCAAGGCCATCAGCAGATCGGCCTGTGGTGCAGCCTCGCCAGCCCGATCTCCACCGAGGTCGTGGCCGGCTCCGGCTTCGACTGGCTGCTCCTCGACATGGAGCATTCCGCCAACGACCTGCGGGACGTCTACGCCCAGGTCCAGGCGATGATGGAGAGCCCCGCCCACGCCATGGTGCGGGTGCCGAGCGACGAGGCGATCACCATCAAGCGCATCCTCGACACCGGGGTGCAGTCGCTGATGATCCCCAACATCGACGACGCCGACCAGGCCCGCCGCGCCGTGGCCGCCACCCGCTACGCGCCGCGGGGCGTGCGCGGCTTCTCGCAGGCGCCGCGCGCCGCCCGCTTCGGCCGCATCCCCGACTATCACGCCCGCTGCGAGGCCGAGATCTTCGTGGCGGTGCAGATCGAGTCGCGCCGCGCGCTGGACAACCTCGACGAGATCGCCGCCGTCGAAGGCGTCGACGGCGTCTTCGTCGGCCCCGGCGACCTCTCGACCAGCCTCGGCTACCTCGGCCAGCAGAACCATCCGGACGTGGTGGCGATCATCGAGGAGACCGTCGCCCGCATCGGGAAGGCCGGCAAGCACGCCGGCATCCTCACCGCCAACGAAGAGCTCGCCCACCGCTACATCGCCGCCGGCACCCGCTTCACCGCGGTCGGCTCCGACATGGGCCTGCTCGCCCGCCAGTCCGAGGCGCTCGCCGCCCGCTTCAAGGGCTGAGCCGAGATCCTCGCCCTTCGCGGGCGACCGGGCTCACACGTCTCGCCGCGCATCCCGAAGGCAGCGCGGGTTCCCCTCTCCCCGCGCGCGGGGAGAGGCCCGGCTGCCCCCCGTCGTGCAGCTGGGGAGCGGAGGCGAAGCCGAAGCGGGGGTGAGGGGGCGCGACCGGATGAGCCTCCTCCGGGGCGCCCCCCCCCCGCCGTCGGCTGCCGCCTCGCTTCGCCGACGACGAGGTCGCCGAAGCCCTCTCCCCCACCGAAGTCGGGCCTGCCCGATTTCGGCAGGCAGGTTCGGATCTCGGGCGAGCCCGAGATCCGTGCGGGGCGAGGGGATGCGCGCAAAGCGAACCGCCAGAATTCAGGGATGCGTGAATCCTGTCGCCCACGACGGGCGAGGGAGGACGCGCCGCGCCATTCCAGGAGACACCACCATGAACATCGGATTCATCGGCCTCGGCATCATGGGCGCCCCCATGGCCGGGCACCTGATCGCCGCCGGGCACAGCCTGTTCCTGAAAAGCCGCCGGGCGGTGCCCGAGGCCCTGGTCGCCGCCGGCGGCACGGCCTGCGCCACCGCCGCCGAGGTGGCGAGCCACGCCGACATCGTCATCCTGATGCTGCCCGACACCCCCGACGTCGAGGCGGTGCTGTTCGGCGCGGACGGCGTCGCCGACGCGATCAAGACCAGCAAGACCGTGGTCGACATGAGCTCGATCTCGCCGATCGCGACCAAGGACTTCGCCGCCCGCATCGCCGAGCGCGGCGGCGCCTACCTCGACGCGCCGGTCTCCGGCGGCGAGGTCGGGGCCAGGAACGCCGCCCTCTCGATCATGGTGGGCGGCGACGAGGCCGATTTCGGGCGCGTACAGCCGCTGTTTTCGGCCATGGGCAAGACCGTGACCCATGTCGGCCCGGTCGGATCGGGGCAGGTGGCCAAGGTCGCCAACCAGATCATCGTCGCGCTCACCATCGAGGCGGTGGCCGAGGGCCTGCTGTTCGCATCCAAAGCCGGCGCCGACCCGGCCAAGGTCCGCGAGGCCATCACCGGGGGCCTGGCCACCTCGCGCATCCTCGAGCTGCACGGCAAGCGCATGATCGACCGGACCTTCGATCCGGGCTTCCGCATCGGGCTGCACCAGAAGGACCTGAACCTGGCGCTGGAGGGCGCCCGCGCTCTCGGCGTCAGCCTGCCGGCGACCGCGCTGGCGCAGCAGCTGTTCTCGGCCTGCGTCGCCAACGGCGGCGCGGCGTGGGACCACTCGGCGATGGTCCGCGCCCTGGAGCTCATGGCCGACCACGAGGTCGGCGCCGCCTGACCCTGGCTCGATCGATCGATGCCGCGACGGCATCGATCGATCCATCGTTTGGATTGGAAGGTATCGACCGGGCGGACTAGTCTCGAACCCTGACGAAAACCGACCGCGACGGGCACGCATCCGTTGGGCGATTCCGCAGGAGGAAACCATGTCGCTGGCGATTCCGGTGCAGGCGGCGACGCGATTCCGCGTCCGCTACGTCATCCTCCTCGTGCTGTTCGCGGTCACGGTGCTGAACTACGCCGACCGGGCGATCATCTCGATCGCCGGCGTGCCGATCGCGCAGGAATTCGGCATCACGCCCGTGCAGATGGGCTACATCCTCTCCGCCTTTAGCTGGTCCTACGTCGCGGCCCAGCTCCCCGGCGGCTGGCTGCTCGACCGCTACGGCACCAAGTGGATCTATGCCGGCGGCGTGTTCTTCTGGTCGTTCTTCACCTTCGTCCAGGGCTGGGCCGGCTTCCTCGGCGCGGCTTCCGCGGTCACGGTGTTCTTCCTGATGCGGATGCTGGTCGGCGTCGCCGAGGCGCCGTCCTTCCCCGGCAACGCCCGCCTCGTCACCGCGTGGTTCCCGGCGGCCGAGCGCGGCAAGGCCTCGGCCGTGTTCAACGCCGCCCAGTACTTCGCGCCGGTGCTGTTCGCGCCGCTCACCGCCTGGGTCACCCAGAGCTTCGGCTGGCGCTACGCCTTCTTCGCCATGGGCCTGATCGGCCTCGTGATGGTGCTGCTCTGGGTCTGGCTGATCCACGACCCCGAGGACCATCCGAACGTCACGCCGGCCGAGCTCGACGAGATCGCCCGGGGCGGCGCGCTGGTGCAGGTCGGCGCAAGCCCGGCGGACCCCGCCAAGGCCGCGCGGGCCGACGCAGCACCGGCCGCCGGCACCGCGACGGTGAGCACCTGGGGCACCATCAAGCAGCTTCTGGGCAACCGGATGCTGCTCGGCATCTACGTGGCGCAGCACTGCATCAACGTGATGACCTACTTCTTCCTGACGTGGTTCCCGATCTACCTCGTCAAGCAACGCGGCATGAGCGTGCTCCAGGCCGGCTTCACCGCCTCCCTGCCGGCCCTGTGCGGCTTCGTCGGCGGCATCCTCGGCGGCGTGATCTCGGACGCCCTCCTGCGCCGGACCGGCTCGCTGAACATCGCCCGCAAGGTGCCGATCATCGCCGGCATGGTGCTCTCGATGGTGATCATCGCCTGCAACTACGTCGATTCCCAAGCCCTGGTGATCGGCCTGATGGCGGCGGCCTTCTTCGGCAAGGGCCTCGGGGCGCTGGGCTGGGCCGTCGTGTCCGACACCTCGCCCAAGGAGGCGGCGGGCCTGAGCGGGGCCTTGTTCAACATGTTCGGCAACACCGCCGGCATCACCACGCCGATCATCATCGGCTATCTCGTCCAGTCCTCGGGCTCGTTCGACACGGCGCTGGTCTTCGTCGGGATCAACGCGCTCGTGGCGATGAGCGCCTACCTCCTCCTCGTCGGCGACATCCGGCGGGTCGAGCTGCGTCGCGCCTGAGACCGACCGCCACCAGGGAGCATCCGATGCAGGACGCCGTGATCGACGCCGTGATCGAAGCCCCGCCGGCCCAGCCGGCCGGGCCCGCCTTGGGCGACGCCCCCCGCACCATCCGCCTGCATGCGAGCGACAACGTCGCCATCGTGGTCAACGCGTTCGGCCTGCCGGCCGGCACCGCGTTCCCGGACGGGCTGACCCTCGTCGAGTTCGTGCCGCAGGGCCACAAGGTGGCGCTCGCGGCGATTCCCGAGGGCGGCGCGGTGCGCCGCTACGGCGAGGTCGTCGGCATCGCGACGCAGGACATCCCTCGCGGCGCCTGGGTCGAGGAATCGCGCGTCGCCACCCCGACCGCGCCCGCGCTCGACGCCCTGGAGATGGCGACCCGCGTGCCGGCGCCCCCGGCGCCGCTCCAGGGCTACACCTTCGAGGGGTTCCGCAACCCGGACGGGTCGGTCGGCACCAAGAACATCCTGGCGATCTCGATCAGCGTGCAATGCGTCGCCGGCACCCTCGACGTGGCGATCCGCAAGATCAAGGCGGAGCTGCTGCCGCGCTTCCCCAACGTCGACGACGTGGTCGGGCTGACCCATGCCTACGGCTGCGGCGTCGCGATCAACGCGCCCCAGGCGGTGATCCCGATCCGCACCCTGCAGAGCCTCGCCCGCAACCCGAACTTCGGCGGCGAGGTGATGGTGGTGGGTCTCGGCTGCGAAAAGCTCGTCTCCGAGCGCCTGCTGCCGGACGGCGACGCGGCCGAGGACGGCGGCGTCGTGCGGATGCAGGACGAGCGCCACCAGGGCTTCGCGATGATGCTCGACAGCATCATGGCGATGGCGGAAGCCCGGCTCGAGATCCTGAACCGGCGCCGCCGCGAGACCTGCCCGGCCTCCGACCTCGTGGTCGGGCTGCAATGCGGCGGCAGCGACGCGTTCTCCGGCGTCACCGCCAACCCGGCGCTCGGCCATTGCGCCGACCTGATCGTCGCGGCCGGCGGCACGGTCATGTTCTCCGAAGTCACCGAGGTCCGCGACGCGATCCACCTGCTGACGCCGCGGGCCAAGAACCCGGCCGTCGCCGCGGCGCTGGTGCGCGAGATGGCCTGGTACGACGACTACCTCGCCAAGGGCGAGGCCGACCGGCGCGCCAACCCGTCGCCCGGCAACAAGAAGGGCGGGCTGAACAACATCGTCGAGAAGGCGCTCGGGTCGGTCGCCAAGTCCGGCACCTCGGCGATCTCCGCCGTGCTCGCCCCGGGCGAGCGGGTGACGGAGAAGGGCCTGATCTTCGCGGCGACGCCGGCGAGCGACTTCGTCTGCGGCACGCTGCAGCTCGCCTCCGGGATCACGCTGCAGGTGTTCTCGACCGGGCGCGGCACCCCCTACGGCCTCGCGCAATGCCCCGTCATCAAGGTCGCGACCCGCACCGAGCTCAGCCAGCGCTGGTCCGACCTGATCGACCTCGACGCCGGCCGCATCGCCACCGGCGACGCGACGATCGAGGAGGTCGGCGAGGAGCTGTTCCGCCTGATCCTCGACGTGGCGAGCGGGCGCAAGAAACCCTGGTCCGACCGCTGGGGCCTTTTCAACGACCTGACGCTGTTCAACCCGGCCCCGATCACCTGACAGCCTTCGCGACGCACGCTTGAGGGCGGAGGAGGCGCACGCCATGCGCCGGGCCCGCCGACGACGAGACGACATGCAGGCCGGGACGACGCCGGCCGGGAGGATCACCATGGGCGCCCTCGATCGCCGGACCCTGCTCGCGCTCGCGGGCGCCGCCACCCTCGGCCCAAGGGGCCGGGCGCTTGCCGCCTTCGAGCCCTCCGAGCGCCTGCCCGATCCGGCCATCGAGATCCTCGACCCGTCGTTCGCCAAGTACCGGATCTTCTCCGCGACGGTGGAGCGGATCGCCACGGGGTTTCGCTGGGCGGAAGGGCCGGTCTGGTTCGGCGACATGCGCTGCCTGCTGTTCAGCGACGTCGCGAGCGACGCGATCCTGCGGTGGGACGAGGCGACAGGCGCGACGAGCGTGTTCCGCAAGCCCGCGAACTACGCCAACGGCAACGCCCGCGACCGCCAGGGCCGCCTGCTCACCTGCGAGCACAAGACCCGCCGGGTCACCCGCACCGAGCACGACGGCACGATCACCACCCTGTTCGACGGCTTCGAGGGCAAGCCCGCCAACGCCCCGAACGACGTCGTCTGCCGCTCCGACGGCTCGATCTGGTTCACCGACCCGCCCTTCGGCCCCAACCCCTACGAGGCGATGGCCAGGCCCGAACGGCCGGGCCAGGTGTTCCGCCTCGACCCGCGGACCGGACAGGCCACGGTGGTGGTGGCCGACATCGCCGGCCCGAACGGGCTGTGCTTCTCGCCCGACGAGACAAAGCTCTACGTCATCGAATCCCGCGCCCAGCCGAACCGGCTCATCCGGGTCTACGACGTGGTGGAAGACGGCACGCGGCTGACCGACGACCGGGTGTTCTTCGATTGCGGCAAGGGCACCGCGGACGGGTTCCGGGCCGACGCCGACGGCAACCTCTGGTGCGGCTGGGGCATGGGCGCCGACCTCGACGGCGTCCTGGTGGTCTCGCCCGAGGGCAAGGCGATCGGCCGCATCCGCCTGCCGGAGCGCTGCGCCAACCTGTGCTTCGGCGGCGCCGACGGCAACCGCCTGTTCATGGCCTCGACGAAGTCGCTCTACGCGCTGTTCGTCAACACGCGAGGGGCGGTGCGGTAGGGGGTGTTTGCGACTTGGCGTTGCTGGTTCAAGACTGAAGCTGGGTACCGTCTGATAGGGATGGTCAGCCGAAATTAGACAGCGGCTGGGAAGCAGACCTTCGGCTTCGGCGATCGTACTAAAAGTCCTTAAGCGGACGGCTCGCCGTACGCGTCCTCGTAGAACTCAGAGATGGACCTGCCCTGGTAGCTCCAGAATGGGCCGGGCGCGACGCTGTATTCCAGCTGCATGACTTCACGGGTTGCCGCGGTAAGCGATAGCTCGTCTGTTCCGAGACGGACCTTTCGAGATCCGACGACGAACACCACGGCATCGTTCCGCGTACATTGCAACTCTGCACCGATAGGTATGCCCAAGACCGTGAAGTCTAGGTTTGGTCGGCGCGCGCGAAGCGCCCGTGTAGCCCCAAGTTCCTGTTCGGAAATCGAGGACGACTGATCCTCGACGACCTGCGTCGCGTCTTCGATGTGTAGGAGACGGAGGATTGCGAGTGCCTGCTCCGGTTCTATGCGAAAGAACTCCCGTCGCGCGTTAACGCGTTGAGGAGCAAAGGCAATGTGCAGGGCCTGCTCTACGCGAACCGCGTCCTCGACCCGGCAAGCAAAAACCAGCTCGAATGGCACTGGCACGCCCGTCGTGTAGAGCTGATCAAGCCGTGCCTGGGCTGTGTCCTGTGCCGTGCGGCCGATCTTAACGAGCCCAGGCATCGCGGGATTGGTTAGTAGGTAGACGATGCTGAGACCCGAGCCTGAACTTGTACGATCGATGCTATCCATAATCATCTGATACAGGAAATCTGCGGACAATGGCAATGGATCAGTTTGCTGCGGTGGTCTTGCAGGTCTCTGACCAAGCTGCTGTAGTTGATCTATTCGACGGCCCAAAAACAGACCGTCTGATCGTCCGCACTTGGTCGCAAGCCAACTCTCGCGCGCACACCCAGCCCCCGATCTCCCCGATCAAGTCAGCTCGACGAACGCGAGCCGGTCCGTCACCCCGACGGTCAGCGTCCGGAGGGGCGCAAGCGTCTCCACGCTCACGGAGCCGTCGTCGGCGAAGCGGTGGAGGCGGGCCGCCTTCGGCTCGGCCGACAGCGTCAGGGCGACGGCTTGCGCCGGCGCGTCGGGCCGGGCCCGGCGCTTGATGGGGTCCCAGCCGTCGATCCCGAGCCAGAGGGGCACGAGGACGGCGCCGTCGGCGCGCAGGAAGCGGACGGCCTGGAGGTCGCGCGGGGCCGCCTCAATCGCCACGTCGAGGGGGGAGGCAGGGGCCGCGGCTCCGGCGCGGAACAGGCGCATCAGGTTGGCGACCGCCCGGAAGGTCTGGGTCGGCGCGCCGTCGAAGCGCAGCAGGCCGAAATGGCCTTCCGGGTCGGCCTCGCCCCGGTCGACCGAGGCGATCAGCTCGTAGAGGTAGGTGCGGCGGATGCCCAGGAGGAAGCTCCACAGCAGCAGGCGCGGGGTGTAGCGCGCCCGCACGGCCTCCGAGACCGGGAAGTGGAAGCTCCTGGTGGCGAGCGCGGTGTGGTAGCCGTTCTCGGTGGCGAGCAGCGGGGCGCGGCCGAAGATCGGCCGGGCGGCGGCAATGAATCGGCGCAGGTCGCCGTTTCCGGTGGTCTCCGGGTGCTCCATGCCGGGGTACGGGTGGATGTTGCCGAAGTCGACGGCGTTAGCCAGCGACTCGGCGGCCGCGACGTTGGCCTGGACGTAGCTCGGCCCGGCGACCTTCAGCGCGCCGCCGGCGTTGCGCGCCGCCCGGTAGAGCGCGCGCTGGTGCTCGGCCGAGGCCTGCGGGCGGCCGGCGCCGGCGGCGATGTTGGGCTCGTTGCTGCCCTCGGCGATCTCGAGCCCGCCCGCGCACCAGGCGGCGACGTCGGGCAGGCGCCGGGGCGGCACCAGCGGCCCGACGTCGAGCCCGTCGTAGAAGACCAGGCTGAACCGGTGGCCGGCCCGCGCCAGCTCGGCGATCCGCTGGAATTGCGGCGGCGCCGACGCCTCCGCCCCCGGCAGCACGATGTCGTCGCGCAGGTGCCGGATCCCGAGCTCGTCGAGCGCCGCCGCGCAGCGTGCGAACCGGTCGACGTAGGGGGTCCCGCCGTGCCCGAAATGGGTGTTGACGCCGACGGAGCCGGTGAAGTCCGCGCAGGCGTGGGACGGCAGCGCGCCGGCAAGCGCAGGGCGCGCGGCCAGCGCCGACGCGCCGGCCGCCAGCACGAGGCGGCGGGTCGGCCCCGACGAGGCCGGAGGGCAGGGCAGGGCGGGCCCGCGTGGCGGCATCGATCGCACCTCACTGCTTAGACCATGTCTCATGGGTCAGATCCCATGAGGTCCGGCGGACTTCCGCCGCCCCGCAGTCGCGGGGGCCGAACCTCGATGAGCCGGGCTCACCGAGGTTCGGTGTTACGGCGTCGCGGGGATGGGTACCGCCTCGGCGCGCGGCGCGGCGGCGGTGGCCAGGGCGGCCTTGCGGTTCAGGATCAGCGCGACGCTCCGGCGCAGCGGCGCGCGCAGGAACAGAAGCGCGAGGATGCCGTAGACCAGGATGCCGAGGCCGATCGCCGCCGCGAGGCCCTCGTGGTCGCCGAGCTGCGCATAGAGCCGTTCCTGCACCAGCGAGACGGCGGCGCCCATCGCCACCGAGCAGGCGAGGATCGGCGCCAGCAGGGCCGCGATCCGAAGGTTGCCGAGCGGCACGAACCGGCCGGCGGACCGCACCACCAGCGGCGAGAACAGGTAGGCGCGCACCACGTGCCCGACGACGAGGGCCGACAGGCCGAAAGGCGCCGTCACCATCGCGGCCAGGATCGTGATCGTGAACTGCCCCGCCGACAGCACCAGGGCGGTGCCGGTCCGGTCGGAGGCGGTGAAGATCATCCACAGCATCGAGGTCGCGACGAATTCCGGCCCGAGCAGCGCCAGGATGCGCAGCACCGGCACCGCCTCGCGCCACTGCTCGCCGAACAGAAGCGGCACGAGGTGGGGCGCCACCACGGCCATGCCGACGAAGGCCGGCAGCGCCAGCACCGCCGACATCGCGACGAAGCCGTCGAAGGCCGCGGCCAGCTCGCGCGGCCGGTCCTGCAGCCGGGCGTAGGTCGGCAGCGCCACGGCGGCCAACGGGATCACCGCGACCTGGCTGATCAGGTCGATGCAGCGCCACGCCATGCGCAGCAGCCCGATGTCGGCGGTGGAGAGGAAGTAGGCGGCGACCACCTCCTGGCTGCGGATGCTCAGCGTCAGGAGCAGTTGGGTCGAGAACACGCGCGAGCCGAAGGCGAGCTGGCGCCGGGCGTGGGCGCGCACGAAGCGCAAGCCCGGAAGCCAGGGAAAGGCCGCCCAGGTCAGCAGCGTCGTCATGCTGGTGGCGAGCAGGCGCTGGATCACCAGGCTCCAGACCCCGAAGCCGTTCAGCGCCAGCGCGATCGCCACGCTGCCGCCGATCAGGTTGGCGACGAGCGCCCGGATCGCGAGGCTGCGGAAGCCGAACCGGCGCTGCAGCCGCGCCTCGTGGATCACGCCGGCCGCCGCGATCACGAAGGTGGCCGCCAGCGCCGCCAGCACCGGCTGGAGCTCCGGGATGCGCAGCATCCAGGCGACCGGCCACGACAGCGCGACGAGCGCCAGCCCGTAGAGGCAGCCGGAGGCCAATGCCACCCAGAAGGCGGTGTCCACGAAGCCGTCGTCGAGCCGCTCGGTCTGGACCACGAGGTCGGGCAGGCCGCCCCGCGTGACGATGAGCAGGATGTCGATGAACACGACCGCGACGGCGACGAGCCCGAACTCGCTCGGGTCGAGCAGGCGCGCGAGCACCAGGAAGACCACGAAACTCAGGACGACGTTGCCGACCGAGCTGACGGCGACCCACCCGGCCGCCCGCACGGAGCGGCCCGCCACGTCCTCCGGCGCCGCCGCGTCCGCTGCCGCGGCGGGGCCGAGGGGGCTAGGCGCCATGATGGAGGCCGTGCGCCGCCGACGGGTCCGGTGCGGTGCCGCGGCGCTCGGCGAGGAGCTCGGCATAGAGGTCGAGGTACTTCTCGGCGACGCGCTCGGAGGTCGATTCCCGCAGGACGTGCTGGAACGCGCGCTCGTCCGGCAGGTTCAAACGGCCGTTGGCCAGCACCGTGCGGATGCGGGCGGCGAGGTCGGGCGCGTCGCCCGCCCGGAACAGCCAGTCGGCGTTGCCCTCGCCGATCAGTTCCGGGATGCCGCCGGAATCGGCGCCGATCACCGGCACGCCCATGGCGTAGGCCTCGTAGACCGTGCGCGGGGAGGGCTCGGCCCAGAACGAGGGCACGACGAGGACGTCGATCTCGGTGAGGAAGTCCTTGGGGTCGACCCAGCCGACGAACTCGATCGGCAGGCCTTCGGCCTTCGCCTTGAAGCGCTCGATCGAGTCGTCCATCGCCTGGCCCGCGATCAGGCAGCGCCAGACCCCGGAGCCGTTCCC
>NZ_BPQG01000098.1 GCF_022179125.1 Methylobacterium cerastii | reverse complement strand
CTGATCAGTGAGGATTGGTATTAGTTTCGGCACGCCCGGGGCGTGCAGGTTGTCGGCGGCACCGCGCAACGAAAGATCGTAGAGCTCGATGTTGCGAGCGATATCACGTTCGAGAACCTGAAGGAGATTTTTGGATGTTTGCTCTGCCTTGTCCCAGGCATCCTGACGAAGGGCGAGCAGCATGAATGCGGACACCGCCATCATTCCGATAGGAGCCAGAACGCTCAGCGCGATCCAAATCCGAGCGGAGTTTAGCCGCCGTCCGAAGCGATGCACGGACGCCATTGACGATCTCATGAGAGCTCAATCACATACATACAGACATATAATGACATTTGTGATTAAATATTCACTCTGGCTCGATCAATAAAACTATAAACAACGCGTTTATTCAGATGACTGCGCCGATCCAATGCGAATAGGATGATTCGGTTCGGCGAAATACTTCTCCGCCGACCCGATCGGTTTATCATTTGAGCTCAGGCCGACTAGTCACTGCGGCTTGGCGAAACTGATCGTCTGCACGGCTCGGGTCGTGCGATCCTCTGGCCACGGGCCGGCCTGCATTGGGGCCTTGCCGCCGTAGATCATCGTACCTTGACCCTTCTTTAATAGGACCTTGCCGCGATTGGTCGTAACTTCAACCTCACCATCGAGCACCAACACGCCATAACCCTTGTCGATCTGGCCACCCCAAACAGTGGTACCGCGCACGCCTAGCGTACCGACGGGGGTCTCGATGACGACGTTGCCGCCCGTCGGTCCTTCGACCTTTCCGCCCACGAACAAGAAGGCGCCCTGTGCGACCTTCACGCTCATCGCGCCGCCGAGATAACCCGGCTTGTAGACGAACTCATCGACCGTCATGCGGCCCTTCTCGCCGAGCGTCAGCACGGTGCCGTCTTCGAGCTTGGCTTCCAGCCTTGCTCCGGGGCCGGTGCGCAGTTTGTCTTTGAACAGTAATGGGCCGGTCGGCGCCAAGGCACGCGTTTCGTGGCCCTGGCTTGCGGTCGCATCGGCCTGGACCTTTTCAATCGCGCCGATCGTTTCCGGAGCTGCAAGTGCCGGTAGTCCGGTCCCCACCATGGCAATTGTCAGGGAGACGATACAAAGTCGATTCATGAGCACACTCCGAGCGTGGTGGCACTAACAACGGGTTCAGGAAAACGAGCCGGTCCGGCGGCGCGTATCGAGACGCGTTCGGCGATCGTCGTCATGGACTGCGCTCTTGGTCTCGGTCGAGACAGCCGGCTGAGACGGGAGCTTGGCGATCTTCTCGACGACAGCAACAACGCTATGCTCGCCTCGCCAAACTTTCCTCACCTGAAAGATCAGGCTCCGCCCAACAATTTTTAGGACGAAAATATCTGGAAGATCCAGTTCGTTTTGAACTCTAATCTTCATTGCAGAGGAAGATACGTCTGTTACGGTACACGGGCGATCGATACCGTCGGCAAGCCGAATGACCGCGATCCAGGAAATTTCGGTTTTCTCGTCTCGCGGCAGCTGAAGTTCGCTCATATGATCAGACTCGGATTAGACCTAAACATCATAAAACAAATGGATTAATTATTCATCAATAAGGCTGCCTGCTCACAAATTCGAGATATTGGCTCCTATTGTCGCGCCTTCATGTTAGCACCTCATTGATGCGGACAAAGTAAAGCTGCCGGACCGCGACCAGTGGAGGGGTCCATGCCAGCCTTCGATACGACCGTTCCCCTCGGGCCGCTGACTGCGCTGCTCCTGGTCATGGCTGCCAAGCATTACCTGATCGACTTCGTCGCGCAGACCGAGTGGATGGCCCGCGGCAAGGAGCGCGTTATAGGTTGGCAAGCGCCACTCGGCGTTCATGTCGGCTCACATGCGCTTGCCACTCTCGGCATCGCGCTGCTGTTCAAGCCGACGCTCTGGTGGATCGCGCTCGTGGACTTCGTCGTTCATGGACTGATCGACCGCGGCAAGGCCGTGGCGTCGCATCGTTTACGTTTTGCGATGACCGATCCGCGGTTCTGGTGGCTCATGGGGTTCGATCAGTTCCTGCATCAGGTCACGAACGTCGCGCTCGCGGTTCTTCTCGTCCTGGGCTGACAGTGCCGGTTTTCAGGCGGCCATAAGCGCATCGCACTCGCCGGCTCTGATGCGGCGTGCGTGCAGTGCGAGGATCGGATCGTTCGGATCGGCGGCGTGCAGGCTGAGCAGATCTTGCAGCGCGCCGGCATCGCCTGCAACCATCCGACCGAACGCGTCGAGATAGTTGGCTAGCGCCCCGGTCGGCTGCGTGGCGGGTTCGAACACGTCGACGCCGACCGACTTGCCCTTCAGCATCAGCGTTCCGACGGGTCTGAAGACGTGTGTCGAGACGCGTTCGACGGTGGCGCGCGCGATGCAGATCCGTGTCCCGAGGGTCTTGTTGGCCGCCTCGAGCCGTGCCGCGGTGTTGATGGCGTCTCCGTGAGCGGTGTAGTCGAAGCGCCGCGACCCGCCGAAATTTCCGACGACCGCCATCCCGGTGTTCACGCCGATGCGCGTGATGCCGAACGCGATCCCCGCTGCGCGCTGACGGAGCTTGAAGGCTTCCGCGAACGAATCGAGCGCGAGCGCGCACCGCACGGCGCGCTCGGGGTGATCGGGCTGATCGAGGGGCGCGTTGAACATGACGTGCACCGCGTCGCCGACGATCTTGTCGACCGTGCCGCCGTGCTCCATCGCGATTGAACACATCCCGTCCAGGTAGTCGTTCAACAGTTGCACGAGCGCCTCAGCACCCGCCGCCTCGGTCATCGCCGTGAACCCTTCGAGGTCGGTGAACAAGAACGTCATCTCGCGGGACTCGCCGCCTAGCTTGAGCCGGCCGGGATCGTTAGCGAGCGCGGCGACGAGGTCGGGCGAAAGGTAGTGCGTGAAGGCGGCGCGCAGCCGGCGCGACGCGCGCTCCGTGCCGGCGTAGCGGACCAGGATGGCTCCGGCAAAGCCGAGGGCGACCGAGAGGCTGGGCAGCGTCGGATCGAAAAGCAGGTCGGCGCGGGTGAACGCGGCCCACGCGATCAGGCTCGGAACCACGATCGTCGACGCCGCCATCAGGGCTGATACGCCGAAAGGCGCAAGAGCGCCGGCAAGCGCGACCGCGAGGCCAAGGAGAAGCGCCACGCTACGCTCAGCCCCGGATGCCCAGACCGGACGGACGAGATGCTTGCCGGTCAGAGCCTGTTCGAGGGCGATGGCGTGCAGATCGACGCCCGGCTCGAACGGGGTCATCGGTGTCGGCCGTAAGTCGGACAGGCCGACCGCGCTGGTGCCGACGAACACGGCTGCCCCCTTCACCTCGTCACGCAACTCGGCGCGGTGATCCGAGTCAAGCAGCCGCCAAGCCGAAACGGTCCGCGACGATCGCGGAGCGGGGAAGCGCAGTCGGAGCGAGCCGTCGGCATCGAGCGGGACGTCGATGTCGCCGACACGGACCGTGTACCCGGTCAGCGTCTCGCCGACGCGCTCGGCGCGCACCTTGAACGTGTCTTCGTCCTGCAGCACCCGCAACGCCTCCAGGGCGAGCGACGGCACCAAGCGACCGCCGACGAATGCGAGCATCGGCAGACGCCGGGTGATTTCATCCGTGCCGGCCTTGATCGAAAAACTGCCGTGGCCGTCCGCCGCCGCGTCGAGCACAGGTACGTTCACAACCGCACCCTTGAAGTGCGGGATCTGCTCGAAGTTGGCCGAGCCGATCACCGCGAATGCTGCGACGCGTTCCGGAAGCCCGACACGCACATCATCAATCGGCGCCAGACCCGCCACCACCCGCCCGCGCGCGAAGGCTTCAGCCAACACGGCATCGTGGTTCGGCAGCGGGGATGGCATCGCCGAGGCTTGGAAGCCGAAACGCTGTGCCCATTCCGGGATGAGGCGTGACGGCGAGGTCCGATCGGGCTCGGCAAAGACCATGTCGAGAGCGATGGCGCTGGCACCGAGATCCTGGAGCGCGGTTACGAGGTCGGCGACGACGGTGCGCGGCCACGGCCATTGGCCATGTCGGGACAAGCTTTCCTCGTCGATATCCACCACGACGACCGGGGCCGCGCTTGGCTCGCGCGGGGAGAGCCGTTGCATCGTGTCGGCGGCGAAGTTTTCCAATCGCGCGAACGGTGCTGGCAGCGCCGCAGCGAGCATAAGGAGCGCCACGATGGCGCCCGCCCCTGCGAAGCACGGGGCTGTCCACCGCTTGAGCGTTCGCGGCGAGCGGATGAGCGGTTCAGACATCGCCCTGCGGTCTCCCCATCCGGCTTCCGGAGACCATCGCAAGCCGACGCTGATAAGCGATTAAGAATGCGGATCGACGGCGAAGAAGGCATCAGTTCTTTTGCTTGGCTTAAACATTTGTCCGCTACAGGCTTTTAGACGGTAGAAACGGCCGTTCGGGGTGCCCGGTGGTGAACGCGCTGTACACGACACTCGACCGCAGGCTGGTGCCGGCAGGATCGCTCCTGTTCACAGCTGGCCAGCCCGGGGATGCGGCTTACCTGATTGTCAGTGGCCGGCTTGAAGTCTTCCTGGAGCGGCCGGACGGCGATCTTGTCCTGGCTCAACGCGGCCCGGGCGAGATCGTCGGCGAGATGGCGATTCTGGACAAGCGTCCGCGTTCGGCTTCCGTGCGCGCGTTGGAAGACAGCGCCCTGGTCGCGATCACCGAGCAGCAGCTCGCACACCGCATCGCCGAGACCGATCCGATCCTTTGTATGTGCCTCGGTGTCGTGCTGGATCGATACCGCGAAACCGTTGCCTTGCTCGAACATATGAAGGGCTCGGCGCCACCACCTGCCGAAGCCAAGTCGCATTCGCCGAGCGGACCGACCGCGAACGACGCGTTCACGTCCGCGCTGAACACGCTCGTCCTCGAGCGTGAGATCCGCGATGGCGTGAGAGCTGGTCAATTCGAAATGCACTATCAGCCGATCGTTCGTCTGTCTTCTCGACGGCTGGCCGGCTTCGAGGCATTGATGCGCTGGCGTCATCCACACCGTGGAATGGTCCCACCGGTCGAGTTCATTCCGGTTGCCGAAGCGTCCGGATTGATCAGCGAGCTCACCGCCTTCGCCCTCGCAGAAGCCGGGCGCGTGCTGCCGGAGTTCATGCTGGCCGCGATGCGGAACCTGTCTTGGATCGAAAACCAGCTGTTCATGAGCGTGAACGTGTCCGGTCACGATCTGGCAGCCGCCTCGTTCCCTCAACTGATCGCCGATCTCATCGCCCGGACCGGAATCGAACCCGATCGCCTCAAGATCGAAGTTACCGAGAGTATGCTGATGCGGGATCCCGAGCGCGCGGCCGCAGCGTTGGCGGAATGCCGGCTGACAGGCCTCGGTGTCGCCATCGATGATTTCGGGACCGGATACTCGAGCTTGAGCTACCTGAGCACGCTGCCGATCACGACCCTCAAGATCGACCGAGCCTTCGTGCGCACCCTTCTGACTGATCGCACCAGTCGCCGTATCGTTCAGACCATCCTGCGCCTAGCCGACGATTTGGAGATCCCCGTCGTCGCAGAAGGGATCGAGCAGGTAGAAGAAGCGGATCTGCTGACCGAGATGGGCTGCGCCCTTGGCCAAGGCTATCTCTTCGGCAAGCCCATGCCGCTCGACTCGTCTATCGCGACGACCCGCAGCTGGGCTGCACTTGCCCCCACGAAGCAGCGTGCACGTATCTGACTTTGGGGCACATTGCTCTACGTCGCAAGATCAATGATTGACAACTACGGCGTCACTGGGTCATGCACAACGCAACCGGTTTACCTAATATAGGTGAATTACTGGTCAAGCTGCTGGTCCTACTGAGATGTAGAATTTGCCGTTCTTAAATTTTCACCCAAGACTAACGAGGTGCGTAAGTTCGATATCGACGGCCGCATCATCTGGTGCAGCGGCTGCACAATCCGTCTGCTATTGCAAAAAAGACGTTCGAACGTCGAAAAAGCTCGAAGCCGCAGATGATCGCGATATGATCGCGTGTCCATTTGCGCGCCTGGGCTCCCCGAAAGCAGACCGTCAACAAACCACCCAAGCCAGTCGTAGAGCGGACGGACGGGTCTCGACTTATCGTTGCTCCTCAATCGCCCTGATCACTGTTACGCTAGGGCCACACGCGAATGCATAAGGGCTGGATTTTTAGAATGATTCTAGATGCATCATAGGCCTCATTGAAGCTTCTACAAACAACCTCTGTTCACATAGATTAATGCCGCCTTGACCGCATTTGTTTCTGGATTGTAACGAAGCCGCCTCAATAAAGGTTGGTTTTCGTCTGTGATTCTTGCACGCCCAAACTTCCGAAGCGTAATCCATCTCGCAGCGTCGACCGCGTTAGTATTATTAGCGCAATCAGGCTCGCTAGTCAGCTTCGGACCCAGTTCCGCGGTAGCCCAGCTTGCAACCGACGCTTCGCAGGAGGTGCAGCTCGACGAGCTGTCCGTCGTAGGCAATGGCGGAACGGCTAACGGGCCGCCCCGCAAGGTGGATGGCTACCTTGCTCGTGAGAGCGTCAGCGCGACACGTACCGACACGCCTCTTCGCGAGGTGCCTCAGACCGTCGTCGTCGTGCCGGACAGGGTTCTTCAGGATGCCGCCGCGACGCGGGTCGACACGGCCCTCGACCTCGCCGGCGTCGGCCGGGCCAATAACTTCGCGGGCCTTGGGCTGACGGAGTTCACAATCCGCGGCTTCAACACCGGCGAGTATTACCGCAATGGGTTCCCGATCAACCGCGGCTTTCCGAACTCGCCGGACGTGGTCTCCATCGAGCGGATCGAGGTGCTGAAGGGTCCCTCAGCCTTCCTCTACGGCCGCGGCGATCCCGGTGGGACCTTTAACATCGTCACCAAGCAGCCGCTCGCCGAACGCGCCCTTGCGATCGGCACGCAGTACGGCAGCTTCAACCAGAAGCGCAGCACCTTCGACGCCACCGGCGCTCTCGATGAGGAGGGGCGGGTGCTCGCTCGTATCACGGGGGCCGTCGAGGATAATGGCAGCTTTCGCGACTTCGTGAGCGGTGACCGCTTCTACCTCGCCCCCGTCATCGCCTGGAAGCCGACCGCCGACACCACGATCACCCTGGAGGGCGAAGTGGTGAGCACCGCGACGACCTTCGACCGGGGCGTCGTGCCGATCAACGGCAACATCCGCGCCCTGCCACGCAACCGCTTCATCGGCGAGCCCGGCATCCCGCCGGTGCGCAACGACAACGCTCTGGGGCAGCTTCGCATCGAGCACAGGCTCGACTCGAACTGGGTGGTGACGGCCGGCGCCCAAGCCCTCGGCGGGCGCCTATTGGGCGACGGCGTGGGCGCCATGAACGTCCTGCAAGACGGCCGCACCCTGCGCCGTACCTTTGAGCACCGGGACCTGAGCTGGTCCGACATCGACCTGCAGCTCAACCTCGCAGGCAAGTTCGAGACCGGTCCCTTCCGGCACACCTTGTTGATGGGCTTCGAGTACGACAGCTACCAATACCGCGAGGTTTTCGACCGCTCGAACGCGAACCTCTTCCCCTTCACCCTCGACCTGTTCGCCCCACGCTACGGACAGGCCGCGCGGCCGCCGCTCGCCTCGATCACCAACTTCCTCCAGAACACGGAGAGCTACGGCGGCTACGTTCAGGACCAGATCGACATCACCCCACGCCTACATGCGCTCGTGGGCGTGCGCGTCGAAAGCCTCGGCCTGGTCTCGACCGACTACCGGACCGGACGCACCACGAGCCTGCAGGACATGGTCGCGACGCCGCGCTTCGGCCTTTCCTACGATCTTGCGGACACGGTCTCGCTCTACGGCAGCTATGGTCGCTCCTTCCTGCCGAACACCGGCACGAACCGCGCGGGGCAGCCCTTCGCCTTCCAGCAGGGCGAGGGCTATGAGGTCGGCACCAAGCTCAGCCTGCTCGATGGGCAGCTGAGTGCCACGGCAGCCGTGTTCGACATCCGCCGCACAAACGTCCTCACTGTCGATCCGGTCGATCCGAACTTCAGCGTTGCAGCCGGCGAGGTCCGCAGCCGGGGCTTCGACCTGACCGTCGCCGGTTATCTGGCGCCCGGCTGGCGGATGATCGGCACCTACACTCATGCCGACGCCGCCGTGGCTCGCGACAATACGCTGCCCGTGGGGACACGGATCGCCAACATTCCCGCCGACACCCTTGCCCTGCAAAGCGTCTACGAGTTCCAGGGGGCGGAGCTGCGCGGCCTCGGCCTCGGTGGTGGCGTTACCCATGTTGGCGCACGGCAGGCCGGGACGGCCCTCTCGACCTTCCGTCTGCCAGACTACACGGTGTTCAACCTGATCTCGTATTACTGGATTACGCCGCAGGTGCGGGTCTACCTCAACGTCGACAACCTGCTCGATACCACCTACTACGACCGCGCCTTCCAAAACCGCTACGCCACACCCGGTACGCCGCGCACGATCATGGGCGGGGTCGCAGCACGATTTTGATGTCCACCGCTGCAAGGAAGCGGCATTCCATGGTGGATCACCGGCCTGTGAGATAGCTGCGTCCGCTGGAATGCTTGAGCCGCCTGAAAGCGGACTGTCAGTGATCGATTTAACCAAGTCGTAGGAGGGATCGTGCATCCCCGGAGACAATCGCAGGACTTGTATCGTTTAAGCCGTAAAGGCCGAACGAAGTGTTACATTAATTTTAGACTGTAAGAAATTCTATAATGCTTTGCGCTAATGCAGATTTAGGTGGGCCGCTAGTCCTATCGGCGGCCCACCTGCGATTAGTCTTTCGAGCGATATGCATCCGGTATGACGAACACTTCATCAGCTCGGGCGTAGCCGCCATCCTTGACCTCTTCGATCAAGACCATGGTGTGTGGTCGAACGGCCTCACTGAAGTAATCGACGAACAAGTTGGTCACCTTGTGGACGATCTCTTCCTTCTGCGCCCGGCTGAGCGCAGCCTCCGGGACCTTGATGTTAGCGAACGGCATCAGACTTCTCCACGGTGGGTGAACTGAACGGTGGCGTGGTAGGCGTCCCCGCCCACTGGCCTCAGCGCTGCTTCTCGCGGGCCTTGCGGACGGCATCGTTCAAGGTCGTCACAGCCTCGTCGAAGCGGTGCTCCGCTTCGGCGTTGCGCTGGAAGGCGACGCGCTGCACGAGGATCTCAGGCGGCGTCGGCTGGTGCTGGAACAGAGCCATGACCTCATCGATGAAGTCGGCCAACGGCAGGTAGCCTTCGCGGTTGGCTTGGCCGGGCGTCAGATCGGTTTGAACCGCCGGAGGCACCAGTTCGATCACCTCAACCCTGCCCTTCAGGACTTCGCGCAACGAAACCGTGTAGCTGTGAATGGCGGCCTTCGATGCCGAGTAGGTCGGTGTCGCCGCCAGGGGAACGAACGCTAGTCCGGAGGACACGTTGATCAGCACGGCGTCAGGGCGCGCGAGTAGATGCTCGATTAAGGCGTCCGCAATCCGGATCGGGCCGAGCAGGTTGGTGGTGATCGTCGCCTCCGCGTCTGAGAGGTCTCGGGTCTGATCCAGCGTCTCGAAGCGCATGATCCCGGCGTTGTTGATCACCACGTTCAGGGCTGGATGCTCGGCCACGACCCGCTGCGTGAATGCGACGATGTCCGCGGCGTCCGAGATATCGAGCGGCAAGGCGTGGATGCCTGGGCGGCTGCTGGCGACCTGTTCCAGTGCCTCCACCCGACGCCCGGCGATGATGACGGTGTTGCCTAGATCGTGAAAGCGATGTGCAAGAGCCTCCCCGATCCCGGAGCCGCCTCCGGTGATGAGGATCGTGTTGCCTGAGATGTTCATGACGGCGACCTTCGTTGTTGTCGCCGAAAAATTATCGGTCACGCTCTCCAGACTGAAGTAGGCACCAAAAAGATTTGTACTTACCAAAAGGAGAGCGTCGGATGCGTAGGGCTACCCCGGACCCCATGATCGAGGCACGACGGAGGGGGCCGATCCCAAAGGACGTCGATCCGACGATCGAGGTGCTGGTGAATGACATTATCGCCAAGGTGGCCGACAAGTGGACCATGCTGATCCTTGAGGCTCTGGACGAGCATGGCACCCTACGGTTCACGCAACTCGGCAAGGCGGTGGGTCGGATCAGCCAAAAGATGCTGACGCAGACGGTTCGGCAGATGGAGCGGGATGGTCTTGTGCGACGTACCGTGCATCCGGTGATCCCGCCGCACGTGGATTACACGCTGACGCCACTCGGCGAGAGCTTGGGGGCGGCGTTCTGTGGTGTGTGGATCTGGGCTGAGACCCACCACGCAGAGATCGAGCGCGCCCGTCGGGCGTTTGCAGCGGCGGGTGAAGCGTCCGATGTGTCCGCTTGCATCGAAACACCGTGATGGCCGAGAGCTGTTAAAAGTGTTTGCGGGCCCTGACCCTTCCCTGGAAGCGGACATGCCGCATTCGACCCAACTTCGCCGTTGAACGTATTCTACCGGGAGCCTGAAAGCGGACGTCACGCCCTGGCAATGCCAGGCAGGGTCGCCAAGGAATCCGCGAGCGTATCGACCAGCATGCGGATGCCTTTGATGCGGGTGCGACCGGGCACGACCAAAAGCGAAAGGGGGAGCCGACGGCAGCGGCGGGAACGGCAAGGATGGTCATGGGATGGCTCCACTCGGATGAAGGGAGCCACGATCGTCCGCCCAGGCCGGGCGACGCTCAATCAGCGCAGGGCGCTCGTCTCAATCCGCAAACCTAGAAGCTGCCACCCATCCCGCGAAAGCGGGTTCGTTCATCAACCCATATCGGCCGTCGGTTTTTGATTCACTAGGCGACCCGCAATTGGAGATTCTCAGCTTCCGCAAAGGGGCGTGTCCATGCTGTTCATTACATCCGCTCGAGGCAGAGCCTAGTCAGAAAGAACACACGGACCACGATCTGCCGGAGCATCAGCGGCGACGCAATCGAACCTTGTTCCAGCGTCGAGCTATAGGCAAATTTCTCGGCTGTCCATAATCCTGACAACGTACTCCGCGGTGACAGCGCAAGATATAGTGCTATCTTATAATATATATAAATAATTACATCTGTTATTAGTCAATTTCAATATCAACCCTAACAACATTTCTCATATAGGAAAGAAAAATTGCCGAATTATCCCGACTGTTGACGGGCACGCAGAAATATTACACTCTGAAGAACTTGCGAGATCTCCGAAGTTTGCCGAGGCAATCTATGGAGCAGAACACCTTAGAACAAAGAAAAAACGGCGAGAGCCTTTCGGCCTCGCCGTTGGAGTTGGAGTGGTCAAGAAGCTCGCGAGCGGTCGACCCAAGAGCTAAACGACCCCTGTCGCGAGATGAAAGATAGGTATTCAGATGAAAGAGTCAATCAGAATCGAATAATTTAAGTTCATAGCGAAAATATTTGTTCGATACGTGCGATTGCGTATATTATTCTTGAGCCGAATTAACCGGGCCTGAGAGCGCTTATCTATTGATATTAAGCTATTTTTATGGTGATACGTTTTCTTGTTGCACTTATGAAAAACTTATTGTGCTTGATTTAAATTATGTCTACTGATGATAACTCCTGTTGTGGCCTGCATCAATGTAGGTGCGTAGCAGGGTTGGTGGTTTGCGGTCCGCGCAGCCGATCACTGGCAACGACCAGACCTAAACCAGAGACGTGATTTAGGACGGCGTGACCCTGCGCGGTGTCTTGATCCAGGTTCGGAGGAACCCATGAAAGCGGTACATCTTCTCGCACTCGGCGCGAGTGTCGCGACGTTTGCCATGCCGGCATCGGCGAACGACGATCTGATGAAGCACCTGGCGAACCCCGCCGAGCAGGTTCTTCAGACGGTCGACTACGCCAACACGCGCTATTCCAAGCTCGACCAGATCAACGCCGGAAACGTCAAGAACCTGCAGGTCGCCTGGACCTTCTCGACCGGCGTGCTGCGCGGCCACGAGGGCTCGCCGCTCGTGGTGGGCAACATGATGTACGTCCACACCCCGTTCCCGAACATCGTCTACGCGCTCGACCTCGACCACGAGGCCAAGATCGTGTGGAAGTACGAGCCCAAGCAGGACCCGTCGGTGATCCCGGTGATGTGCTGTGACACGGTCAACCGTGGCCTGGCCTACTCCGACAACGCCATCATCCTGCACCAGGCCGATACCACGGTCGTGTCGCTCGACGCCAAGACCGGCAAGGTGAACTGGTCGGTGGTGAACGGCGACCCGAAGAAGGGCGAGACCAACACCGCCACGGTTCTGCCGGTGAAGGACAAGATCATCGTCGGCGTCTCCGGCGGTGAGTTCGGTGTGCAGGCCCACGTCACGGCTTACGACGCCAAGACCGGCAAGAAGGTCTGGCGCGGCTACTCGGTTGGCCCGGACGACCAGATCCTGGTCGACCCGGAGAAGACCACCTACCTCGGAAAGCCGGTCGGCAAGGATTCTTCGCTGAAGACCTGGGAAGGCGACCAGTGGAAGACCGGCGGTGGCAGCACCTGGGGCTGGTACTCCTACGACCCCAAGCTCGACCTGATGTACTACGGCTCGGGCAACCCCTCGACCTGGAACCCGAAGCAGCGTCCGGGCGACAACCGCTGGTCGATGACCATCTGGGCGCGTAACCCCGACACGGGTATGGCCAAGTGGGTGTACCAGATGACCCCGCATGACGAGTGGGACTTCGACGGCATCAACGAGATGATCCTCACGGATCAGAAGGTCGGCGGCAAGGAGACCCCGCTGCTGACCCACTTCGACCGCAACGGCTTCGGCTACACCCTGAACCGCGCCACCGGCGAACTCCTCGTCGCCGAGAAGTTCGACCCGGTCGTCAACTGGGCCTCCAAGGTCGATATGGACAAGGGGTCCAAGACCTACGGCCGGCCCCTGGTCGTGTCGAAGTACTCCACCGAGCAGAACGGTGAAGATACTAACTCCAAGGGTATCTGCCCGGCGGCCCTCGGCACCAAGGACCAGCAGCCTGCTGCGTTCTCGCCGAAGACCAACCTATTCTACGTGCCCACCAACCACGTCTGCATGGACTACGAGCCGTTCCGGGTGACCTACACCCCGGGCCAGCCCTACGTCGGTGCGACCCTATCGATGTACCCCGCGCCGAACAGCCATGGCGGCATGGGTAACTTCATCGCCTGGGACAACATCGAGGGTAAGATCAAGTGGTCGAACGCCGAGCAGTTCTCGGTCTGGTCGGGCGCTCTCGCTACCGCCGGCGACGTGGTCTTCTACGGCACGCTGGAAGGCTACCTGAAGGCCGTCGACGCCAAGTCGGGTAAGGAACTGTACAAGTTCAAGACCCCGTCGGGCATCATCGGCAACGTGATGACCTACCAGCACAAGGGCAAGCAGTACGTCGGCATCCTGTCGGGTGTCGGTGGCTGGGCCGGCATCGGCCTCGCGGCCGGCCTGACCGACCCGAACGCCGGCCTCGGCGCGGTGGGTGGTTACGCCGCCCTCTCGAGCTACACCAACCTCGGTGGCCAGCTCACCGTCTTCGCCCTGCCGAACTAATCGGTCGCACGAAACGGCTTGAAATGAGTGCCGGCGCGGGTTTCCGCGCCGGCATTCTGCGCTTATGGCTCGGGTTCTCATGATAAAATCAGCGTTCTGCCTGTGCGCTACACTTTGGACAATAAATGGTCCGGCCTCTGCAGCACAAATCAATCAGGAGGCCTTTGGCTGTAAAGCGTTGCATTATGCTCAGGATCTGACGGCGTTACAGCACGGTGGCGATAAGAGTGTGTTGCGAACGCGGCTCGGGAAGTATCTGCGCGCCGGAGAGTGCCGCATGTGGGCAACGGGTGAGGAGGTCACCATCGAGGATGAGAATGATGGCCTCGTATGCATCGCGGTTAAGGGCGCCAGCCATACTTGTTATTGGTCAAAATATATAATCTTAAATAAATTATAATTTAGAGTTGCATTGTCGTTTATTTCTTCGAGAATGAATGTGGTCCAAGATCGCTGTCGGATAGAATTTATCATTACTTATTATCCGCTCTCAATTAATAGTTCGCTGACTATATCGAATTTGAAGTTCCCGCCGCACTTCTTCCTTTACTTCTTCTCGGACAGCATTGCTTTCGATCTTTTGAAGCAGGCTTTCTCTTGTGTGACCCTTGAAGGGCCGGGCAGACTGCCACCGGCGCCGTACCATTCCGCTGATTGACTCAGTCAACATATCGCCCCCCTTGTGGGCGAGCCTGATCTAGATCGAGGAAGGCGACCCCGCCTGAGGGGAGCGGAACCGCCTCCGCGGATTGATCAGGCCCCACGCGTTGGTACAATGGTAAAATTACTGCACGATTGGCCGCCCGGCCTACCGAAGAAGGCTAGCACGAACACGTAAGTGCCGGCGGCCGGTATGCCAGCGATGCATGTGGGCGCATGCGGTTCACGCGGTAGTAGTGACGCCTCCACCTTTCGATCACTTCTCGTGCGAACCTCGTTTCGCGTTAGCAGCAGGCCCCGCAGCCGCGCCGGCACACATCCACTGCCTCACTGGCATACCGTGCTCCATAAAAAACCGACAGACTGGCTTGCCAGATTTTCCCGGGTAGATTAGGCAATAGCCTGCGTAAGCGTGACTCGACTCGGCACGACTCTCCGTTTCGAAGGCTCAGGCGCGACGACGTCTTGAACTCGCAGACTGTGACTCAATCTGACCTAAGGATATCTCTCGATGACCTATCGCCTACCTTCCGCCCTGTTTGCCACCGTCCTCGCCATCGGTGTCGTCGCCCCGGCGTTCGCCGCACCCGCCACCGTTGCGGCGTTCGATCCCGACAAGGACGGCACCATCGACCTCAAGGAGGCCCAGGCCGCCGCGTCCATGAAGTTCGACATGCTCGACCCCGACAAGGACGGCACCCTCGACGCCAAGGAGCTTACCGGCTTGATGACGGCCGCCGAGATGAAGGCCGCCGACCCAGATAGCGACGGCACCCTGGACAAGAAGGAATACCTCGCCGTGGTGGCCGCGCGCTTCAAAGCCGCAGACCCGGATGCCGAGGGCACCATCGACGCCAAGGAGCTCTCCTCGCCCGCCGGCGCTTCCCTCGCGATGTTGCTGAAGTAGGGTCGCCTCACGGGGCGGCCGCCACTCAAGGAGATCCGTATGTGGATCAACCTTGTTCTGCCGGCCACCTCGTGATGTTGACAAGCACCGGGCCTGACCAGGCTACACCGAGATCGGGCGGATCCCGACGCTGAGGTATCGCAGAGTCGTCGGCACGTTTTCCGCGATGCGGGTCAAGCTCGGCGCGGGCAGTCGCGCCGACCTCATCCAAATCGTGATGAAGCAGCCCGGTGCCGGGTGAGGATCAGCGCGGGACGAAGATTCCGGGGATGATCCGACCCCTTTGACCAAACAGCTCCTGGGCCTTCGAGCAACTCGCCGGCACGTCCTTCGCATAGGCCGCGACGTAACCGCGCGCTTGCAGCATCAGAGCGTCCCGGTCGATCTCGGCGGGATCGACCCCCATCGACTGGACCGCCCCCTTAAAGCGCTCCACGTCCGTTTTCAGCATGCTGCAGTTGACATTTACGAAGCCGACGAGGCCTGCGAGCTTGGCCGCGTTGCGCTTCTTGGCCGGGATGTCGGCCGACTCCTGACCATATGCAGACGGACCAGCTGCAGCGAGCAGCGCCGCCAAGCAGAGAGCGCAATACCGCATAGATATGTCCTTTTGTCGAATTACTAATCGATGCAATGCGCAGCGAATAGGGCCCTAGTACGCTCCATCGAACGATACTCCGCTATGCTCGCCGGATTGCGCAGTTCAGGCCCTTCTGGAAGTCGCCCTACTACGCCCGTCCCAGGCTCGAAGACGAAGGGGCGCGGACCGGTAAAGGTGCCCATACGGTTGCGGACATCGACGCTTCCGCACATTATACCGCCGCGGCCCGTCCGCAGGCTGCTCACCCGTGCGTCGGCGCTGCCGAGCCGCCGCCCGATCGCCGCGGTGGCGGCGCGGCTGGTTTCAAGGTCGGGCGCCTCGCCGTCTGCCACGGCGCCTTGCGCAAGAGCAACCCCGGCGGCAAGCGCTAGCACGGCCAAAAGCCGGGTTGAAACGCGCGCAAGCCGCATCGCAGACGGCGCGATCGCGCTCACGCGCTGAGCCGGCAACGGCCGCCCAGGTTCTTATAGCGGACGCTGCGGAGGCCCGCCTCGAACCAGTGAGTGCCCCGCCGATTGGCTTTGTAACCATAGAGCTTGATCCGCATCCCGTCCTCCGGGGCCCGAATCACGGCCGGCTCTTCCGTGCCGTCGAACGCCCTTTCCGGCGACGGCACGCCTTGGTCACCGAACTCGGCCTGTGAACCGTCCTGCTCCCGCTGGAAGACCAGCGCGTAACTGGGTGGGCTACGCTCACCTATGATCCTATAGTGGAAGCCCACCAGAGGCGTGCGGTCAGCAAAGTTGGTGAAGGCGCAGAAGAGTGTTGGTCCCGCAACCCGCGGAGCCCCAACCGCCTCCGGCGGGGGCGCTGCCGCGATCCGGGGCGCGCTCAGCTGCATGAACATGACGCCTCCCAGGACTACAAGCGTTGCAGCACCCGCGAATAGGCCGGTTATGATCCGCGCCAACGGGAATAATGCCCAACGGCGACTGCTATGGTTAATCGCTGGATGGTTGCGCATGCAGCGACAAGCAGGTGCGAACCATATCGCTCAAGGTTAAGCTTCGAGTGTCGCCTGTATTGGCCGTCTCCTCAAGGCAACGCATAAAATACTCGCGGGTCAGCTCTGGCGAGAGCGTCGTCATCGCCTTTCCCATGCGGTTGGTGAAGTCGATCTTGTCGGTCATCGTGGCCCGCGGCCACAGCGAGGCGAGATCGTCCATCTTCAAGCGTGCCCAAGCAAGGTCAGTCGCAAAGACAAAAAAAGTTAATAAGGCAATCATAAACCTGAGCATCGACGGCTTATCTCCATGTAAAATCTGATTTACGGTAAGTCGATATGGATGTCCAGAATCCATTGGTATTTACCTTGGAAATTTCTATATGCGATCTACGATAAAGGATTTAGTTCCTGCGGAAAAATTAAGCTAGACATGCTAATATTTTGGATATAGGGCAAGACTGCGTTATGCAAATCAATAGCGCACCAATCAAAAGATCGTAATCTGACATAAAAGTAAATCTTTACTTTCGAATTTGCGTTATATTCGTCCGAGCATCAGTAGTAGGTGCGCCCCCCCGTCGCCATCCCGCCGAACGTCCGATTTCTAGGCATTGCTTCTGTTGGGCAGACCGGTGGCAAACCACCCACCTCGGTCGAAGAGCGGACGGGCGGATCCCGAACAACCTCGTCATAACCAACAAACAGAATCATCCCCAAAAGCAGAACTTCACCGATTTCGTTGAGAAATTTGGGATGCGGTCGGAGCAGCACTTGCAGGAACGTCGAGAAGATCTGCAGTCGTTCCCCATTGTTTCGGGCGGCGGCTAGCCAAGTCCCGGCGCGGTATCGCTTCCGGTAGTAGGCGAACTGCAGTACCCTTATCAGCGGAGGTCCGTCACGCCCTGCGCGATCGCGACCCGGAGAAGTTCCGCGAGCGATCGGACGCCGAGCTTGCGCCGGAGGTTGGAGCAGGCGCCGATCACCGTACGGTAGCTCACCGACAGCGTGTCGGCGACATCCTGATACGAACGGCCCCGGCTCAGGAGCGACAGGATCTGTAATTCACGGGCGTTGAGATCGGCCAAGGGCGAGCGTCGCGCGGCCGTCGTCAGCATCGCCACCGCCGTGGCGAGGTCGTGTTCGAGATAGCCATAGCCCGCGTGGACCGCCGCGAAGGCGTCGAGGAAGGTGGCGCTCGGCACGTCCTTGCGCACGTATCCGAGCGCCCCACTCTCCAGGGCGCGGGCGACGATCACCGGATCGGCATGCATGCTGAACGCAAGGATGCGCGCGTGATGTTCCAGCGCACGGATCCGCCGGATCAGCGACAGGCCGGCGAGCCCGCTCTCGCGAAAGGTGAGGTCGCAGACCACGGTCGCCGGCCTGTGACGGTGGAAGAACCGATAGGCGCTGACCACGTCGGACGCCTCGTGCACCGTGCCGATGCAGGCCGACTCCATCAGCGTGCGGAAACCCCGAAGCACCACGGGATGGTCGTCGACGACGAGAACCTCGTTCGTCATTGCGGCGACCCGGCCGGTTCCGCCCGCGCCGCGCCACCCTGTGCGCCGTAGCTTTCCGTCAGCCGCGCCAACGCGGTCGGCGCATCCAGGCCTTGCTGCCGGGTGTTGAAATAGTGCTGGCACATCTCGCCGTAGAGCTGCCGGCGATGGCTCGCGCCGGCGATGCCGGAAAAACCATCGACCAGATCGGCATAGTCCTGGGGCATTTCCGCCGCGGCGAGCATCTGGCCGAGCTGCACGGTGCGATTCGCGATCATGCGCGGATCCTCGATAAAGGCGCTTCTCGCACGGGCGAGGCTCGCGCGCAGCCGGGCGCTGCGCGGGTCGGCCTCGGGCAGCAGCGTCCCGGCCTCGCGGCTTGCGATCCAGCGGGCCGGATCCATCGCCTCGGTCTGCGAGAGCCAGATCGGCACGTCGACCGCGTTGGTCCGCGCGACCACGGCCGGCTCCGCGCCGGACCCGTCCACCCCATCGCCGCAGGCCGAGAGCGCGAGCGCCACGGAAAGGGCGGCGAAGGCCGCGTGCGTGGGATGCCTCAATGCCCGGCGCCCGGCTCGACCTTCGCTTTCAGGCCTTTCAGGCCGGCGGCGAAGAAGGCATCCATCGCCGTGCGGCCGGCCGCGTCCGAGAGGTCGTCGGGCGGCTCGTTGCCGGTGTCGCCGCGGTAGAACCGGCCGCTCCACGTCACCTTCGCGCCTTCACCCTCGGGCGCGACGCTCAGCGTCGCCGAGTAGGACGAGACCGGGAGCGCTTTCACCTCGGGATCGGACATCCGGTAGGAATACTTGAAGGCGCTGCCGTTCCATTCGTCCAGCGACTCGACCAACCTGGCGCCGTTGGGAAAGGTCAGCGTCCGCTTGCCCTCGGCCTCGCCGGGCTTGCCGCCGGCGACGCCCTCGCTCGCCTTCAGAGCCGGGTTCCAACCGGCGATCTTCCCGAAATCGCCGGCCACCTTCCAAACCGCCTCGGGCTTGGCCGCGATGGTGATCGACTGGTTGACCTTCTGCGGCGTCGGGCCGTGGGCGAGCGCCTGCGTCGCAACGAGTGCAAGCAGGGCGGGGGCGAGGGCGTGACGCATCATGATGTCGTGTTCCAGTGGGGACGAAGCCGGGCGGGCCGGACGAGGGCTCGGCGGAGGGTGGGACCTGCGAAGGCCGCGAGCAGCAAAGCGAGGGCGCCGGCCCCGAGGAGCGGTTTCGGATCGAGCCGGCCCGGCAACGGGCGCGGGGTCGCGACCGCCATGAGCGGGGCGGCGAGGCTGGCCGGCCCGTCGAGATGGGCGTAGGCGAGCCCAGTCTCGCCCGCGAGGCGCTTGAGATACGGTTCGCGCACGGAGGAGAGGTGCTCCTCGCCGGTGGCCGCGTTGGCGCCGAAGGGGGCGTTGCGCGGGTTGTAGCCCTCGCGGCTCTCGGCATCGGCCGGCGGCGGACCGAAGCGGTTCTCCTGCTGCACGTCGCCGGCACCGTAGAAGCCGATCTCGCGCCCGCGGTCGTTGAACTTCGGGATCGGAGATAGGCCATAGCCGCCGACGCCGGCGATCAGGCCGCGCACGGCGCCCGGCTTGCCCTCGAAGGCCGGGCCGCCGCCGGCGGGCAGCGGCGGCGCCTCCTGCCCGTCGGTGAGGAAGACGAGGTCGGTGCCGAGATCGGCAGCGGTCGCGATCGCCCGGTGCAGCCCCGCCGCGATGCGGCTGTCGGCCTCCCAGGCCATGCGCCAGTCGATGGCCGCGATCGCCCCGTCGAGCGGCGCGAAATCGGCGCAGACCTCGATCGGCTCGAACAGCAGGAAGGTCCGCCGCTCGGTGAACAAGCCGAGCGCCACCCGCGAGCCGCAGGGCAGGCCGGCGATTGCTGAGCGGAGCGACGCCTTGGCAGTGTCGAGGCGGCTCGCGGGCGACCCGTCGGCGGCCTTGTCATCGCGGACCGTCATGCTGCCGGTGATGTCGAGGACGGCGAGCATCGCCACGCCGTCTCGGGTGAGCGCCAGCGGCGGGACGACGAGGGTCAGCACCGTGAGTACGAGGGCTCCGGCAAACGCGGAGAAGCGCGGATCGCGCAGGTTCCGGGCCAGATGCGCGTTCACGGGGCACCTCGCGGCTGGCCGGGAATCTCGGTCCAGATCTTCTTCGGCTCGGCCTTCAGATCGTCGCCGCCCTGGCGCTCGATCTCCGGGAAGTCGCGCAGCAGCCGCGAGGCGACGTCGAGATTGTACTTGGCGTCCCAGAAGCCGGGCTGCGCCGTCAGCGCCCGGCGGTAATCGGCTCGTGCGAGGGTGACGAGGGGGCCGGCCGGATCCAGATCGCCGCGGGCCAGTCGCGCGAAGGCTTGGCGTAGGCGCGCGTTGGCGAGCCAATAGCGCCCACGCGCCGCCTCCAGGCTGCCGGCGCGTTCCAGAGCCTCGACCAAGGCCTCGGCCTCCTCGGTACGGTCGCGGGTGGCGAAGAACCGCGCCTTGGCCAGGATCAGCCGCGGCGGCGCATCAGGCCCGACGGCGACCTCACGGCCAGCTTCCAGCGCGACGCGGTCGCGGTCGGCCGAGGCGGCGCGCCACGCGGCCCAGGCGAACCCCGAAGCCGCAAGCCCCAGCACTACCGGCAGGGCGACGAGCAGGCCCGGCCGGAGGCGGCGCCAGAGGCCGGACAGGGCGTCGGTCCAACGGGCGGGACGGACGGCCTGCAACGCGACACTTCTCATGCGGCGAGCCTCCGAAGTGCCTCGACCGCGGCAGCGGCCGGAGGCGCGGGTGCCCGGCGCAGGTCTGCCTCCGCGAGCTTGGCGAGCACCAGCAGCGCGATGCCGAGGCCGGCGGCAGTGTAGGCGAACCCCGAAAGATCCTTGCGCGGGCGGGTCTCGGCATAGGGGATCGGTTCGCGCTCGAGGCCCTCGATCTGTCGGATCGCCTCGGCCACGGCTTCCGGCCCCTCCGCCTCGAAGGCGCGGTAGGGCACGCCGAGGCTCTTGAAGAACAGGTCGAGGTGGCGCTCGGGGGCCGCCTGCGGCGTGTCCTCCCCGGCCGGCCGGTCGAGGATCGACGGAGAGTCCTCGGTGCGCAGGAACAGCCAGTAGAGATTCGGGCGGATGCGGGCGAATTCGGCGCGGAGCTGCGCCTGGATCTTCGGGTCGATCACCGCCGCCCCGTCCGAGACCAGCAGGACCACGCGCGAGATCGTGCCGGATTCCGGCCCGAACTGCGACAGCGCCATGCCGAGCCCGCGCGCGACGTTGGTGTAGTCGAGGCCCGGTCGGTCGATAGCGCGGATCGCGGCGCGCACGGCGTCGTGCCGGTCGGTCATCGGCAGCACCAGCATCGGCGCGGTGGAGAAGGCAGCCACCGCGAACTGGTCGTGAGCGCGGGAGCCGACGAATTCGCCGAGCAGGCGCCGCGAGGCCGCGGCCTTGGATTCCTCCCCGCCCGAAGGCTGCCGACCGGCGAAAGTCTCGTTCATGCTGCCCGAGCGGTCGATCAGCATCGAGACCTGTGCGCCGATGCCGATGCGGGTCACCGTCTCCCCACGGCGATACGGGCCGGCGAGCGCCGTCACGAGTCCGGCAAGCGCAAGGATGCCGGCGAGCGTCAGGGCGGTGGCGATCATGCGGGACGGGCCGTCGAGGGGCGCCGCCGACAGGGCCGGGACCGCGCTGCGGCGCTGGCCCGAGACCATGAGAGGCAGTAGCGCCAGCGGCAGCAGCCACAGCACGAGGGGCATCGCGAAACCGTAGCGGGCGGCGGTGTCGACGAGTGACTGGTGCATGTCAGGCCCTCCGCTCGTCGGCCGCGAGCCGGCACAGGGTGTCGTCGAGGGCCGCGAAGGACACGAGCGTGCGGGCACCCGCGGTGTCGCGACCGAAGAAGGCGAGGCGCGAGGCGGCGAAGAACGCCTCCAGCCGGGCGGCCTGGGGGGCGAGTGCCGGATGGCGGGCGAGGAAGGCCGACAGGTCGTCGGCGAGCACCCGGCGCCCGTCGGTGGTATCAATGCCGCGATGGAGCGCGAGCAGGCCGTCGCGATAGGCGGCATCCGCGGCCGCGCCCGTGCCGACGCCCGCCTTCAGGCGGCGCAGCTTCCGCCGCGCCACCGCGAAGCTGCGCACGCGGCGCGGCCGGAATGGCGGCCACGCCCGGTCGCGGGCGAGGATGGCTAGCGTCGCCAAGGTCGCCGCCGCGAAGCCGCCGGAGGCCAGCAGCATCGGCCGGGCGTCGATGGCTCCGCTCGCGCCGTCCGGGCGCATGTAGTCGGCGGGATCGTCCTGGCGGGTGGGCTGCACCTCGCGCAGGGGCGAGATTGTGAAGGACCATCCCGGCACCACGGCCTGCGCGGTGGTGAGGCCTTGCGCGGTCTCGTTCGCCAGCGTGACGGCGAATCCCGGGATCTCCAGCGGGCGCGCATCAAGGGCGGCGTAGAAGTTCTGGTAGGTCAGATTGAGGCGGATGCGCCTGCCCCCGTCCGCGAGCGCGGTCTCGTTCAGGGCGACGCGGCGGAGGTCGAGCCAGTAGGCCAGCGGGCCAGGCTGGGGAAGCGAAGCCGGCTGCACCGAGAATCCGGCATCGACCACGAGATCGACCTGCGCCTGCACGAGGTCGCCGAGGAAGTAGCCGAAGGCGCGGGGGCTGCGCACCTCGATCGCGCGCACCTGCGCAGCGGCGGCGGCGGGAAGGAGCACGGCCAGCGCGAGGCAGAGCCGAAAGTCGAGGCGAAGGCGCATGCTCACGTCGCCAGCAAGTGGCGGCTCAGCGCCTCGGCGTCGAAGCGATCTTCGAGGCGAAAGGGTGGGCGGCCGTAAGCGCCGCTGATGCGGGCGAGCGCGGCGAGGCGCGTCTGCTCGCGCTCGCGCCAACGCCGACGGAGTGCGGGACGCATGAACACCACCCGGCGCCCGGCGCCTTCGAGATCGTCGAGTTCGAGCAGGCCCCAGGCGGGCAGCGCCGCGTCTTCGGCGGAATCGGCGAGCAATACCGGCACCACGTCGTGGAAGGCCAGCGCCTCGAAAAGAGCCGCGATCGCGGCCTCCGGCCAGCGAAAATCGGAAACCACGAAGACGAGCTTCGGGCGGCCGGCGAGTCGACGGGCGCCCTCCAGTAGGCCCTCGGCGCTCCGGCCGCGCGGCTCGGCCTCGGCGAGTTTCGCAACGGCGTCGAGGGCCTGCCCCGGCCGGCGGGTGGCTGAGAGGATCAAGTCGTCGCGCACCGTCTCGTCAGCCGCGATCAGGCCGAATCCGTCGCTGATGCGGGTGGCCGAGGCCGCGAGCCCGCGGCAGAGATCGAGTGCGAGATTCATGCGGGTGCCGGAGCCGCGGAAACGCATCGAGGCGGAGAGATCGACGAGCACCCAGACCTCGACGGCGGTGCGGGTCTCGAATTGGCGGACCCAGGTGTTCTCGAACGGATCGCGGAGCGAAGCGCGCAGGTCGATGCGGCGCGCATCCGGCAGGCGCAGGAACGGCACCTGATCGCGGAAGGTACCGAGGCCTCCGGTGTCCCGGCCGCGATGGGCGCCGGGCCGCAGGCCGCGCGCCCGTCCGCGGGGACGGTAGACGACGTCGGCGGGGAAATCGCTCACGGCGCCGCCACCGTCTCGAACACCGCCCGGCACAGCGCCGGGACGATAATCTCCCGCCGCATCTCGTAGACCGGTTCGAGGAAGACACGGTGGGCCATCACCGGCTGGAACACGTCGCGGATGTCCTCGGGCACCAGCCAGTCCCGGCCTTCGAGCCAAGCGCGGACGCGGGCGGCGCGCACGAGGAACGCAACGCCGCGGGGCGAGGCGCCGCCCTGGACGAGGGCGTCCATGTCGAGGCCCGGCAGCCGGATGCCGGCCTCGGCCGGCCGCACCAGCGCCTCCCAAAGGGCGACGACGTAGGCCTCGATCTCCGGCGAGGCTTGGATGCCGTGCTGGATCGCGCGGGCCACGCCGCCGATTGCGGCATGGTCGAGCACGCCCTCGGCAAGGCCCGAGACCAGCGCGTCGGTGTCGTGGAAGCGCGGCTCGAACACGAGGTCGCGCCGCACGCTCGCCTCGCGCGGCGCTTCGAGCCCGATCTCCATGAAGAAGCGGTCGCGGGCGGCGGCGGGCAGCTCGAAGGTCTCCTCCCGCTCGACGCGATTGCGGTCAGCGAAGACCTGGAGATGCGGGAATCGGTAGTCGCGCTCGAAGGCCCGGACACTGCCTTCGGCCATCAGGCGCAGCAACAGCGCGTGGACCTGCGGCCGGGCACGATTGATCTCGTTAAAGAAGAAGATCGACAGGTCGTCGGAGCGGCGCAACACCGGGCCGGGCTCGACCCGCGGGCGGCCGTCATCGGCGAGATAGGTGTGGTAGATGAGGTCGGAGGGCATCATGTCGACGGTGCCCTCGACGCGCTCGTAGGCGCCCCCGAGGGCGCGCGCGGCGGCCCGCAACAGGGTCGTCTTGCCGACGCCGACATCACCCTCCAGCAGCACGTGACCGCGGGCGAAGATCGCGATGGTGATCAGCCGGACGGCGCGCGCCTGCCCGATCACCGCCCGGCCGACCTCGGCTTCGAAGCGGGCGGCGGAATCCCGCCAGTCGGTGAGCATCGCATCGCCGGTGCGGAGCGTATTCATCCAGGGCCCTGAACCGTGTCGCGCTTTTCGTGATCGGCCGCCCGGAAATCCGGACGGCCCTATGTCGTCCAAAGCGATCAGTTCGCCGAGATCTTGGTCACGTCGTATTCGAACTTGCCGGTTTTCTTGGCGTTCTCGACCCGGCGCTTGTTGCGCTCCTCCATCTGCTTGATGGAATCGGCCTGCTTGCTCAGTTCCTTCGGATCGTGCTTCGGGTCGTATTTCGAGCCTGCGATCTTGTCGGGGAAGCCGGGCTTGGGCTCCCAGCAATTGCCGGCGGCCTTGCACTTGGTCCCGTCATAGGCCTGCGCCGGCAGGGCCATGCCGGCCGTACCCACGGCGAGGACCGCCGCAACGATGAACATCCGCATGATGGTTTCCTCCGTCTTGTCGAACGTCGGCGGGGCCGCCGCGTCTCGCCGCGCTTCGAGGCACGACAATCGATCCCGAATGGCGCCTCAGTCTTCCAGCGGCTTGCACTGGCCCTTGGCGTCCTTGGGAATGACTTCGCCCTGCTTGTAGGGCGTGTAATTCTTCTTCTGCTCGTCGTTGAGCCAGACCGCATCCTTGACCGGACCGGTGTAGAGGTGCCGGACCCAAGTGATCACCTGCAGCATGTCGTCGGGGGTCAGGTTCTCGTTGTGCGGCCCCATCATGCCGTTGGCGCCGCCGAAGATCGTAGCGAACAGCCCGGTATCCTCGGTGTTCGACGGATAGGTCCAGTAATTGTCGTTGAGGCCCGGGCCGAGCTTGCCCTCGGCCAGATGCCCATGGCAGCCGGAGCACGAGGTCGAAAAGAGGCTCTCGCCGTTGCGCAGGCACGACTTGTCGTCGATGTAGATGTTCTTGCCGGTCTCGAAGAACGTCTTCACGGCCTGCGTGTCGCGGCCGCCCTCCTTGCCCTGCGAGGTGTCGAGCTGCTCCCCCGTGACGGTGTTGCGGAACACGAAGCCGCTCTGCGGCCCGGCCGCCGGTTGTGCCAGCACGGAGAGACCCACCGTCACCGTCGCGAGACCGAGGACCGCAGCCAAAATGCCGTTTCTTGTCTTCATCGGTGTACTCTGACCACTTCACGCATGTCCCGTTCGGGCGAGGCCGAACCCGGAACCTTCGGTTGACGGGACTTCAGTTCGAGACCGGGGAGACCGGCACGCCGTCCTGCTTGAGGATCGCCTCGATCTGCGGACGGGCCTTGGCGATCCCGGCATCGAGGGCCTGCTGCAGGGCCGCATCGTCACGGCGCACGCCCATCGACTGGTCGAAGCTCTGCGGCATCCTCTGCCCGTCGCTGCGCACGGTGTCGTCGGGCACCGGCGTCATGCGGAGCGGCGTGGACGAGGCCTTCACGTAGCGTGCAACCTCGGGGGCGAAGGCGACCGCCACGTCGGCCTTGCCGCTCACGACCTCGCTGACCATCCGGCCCGGATCGATCTGGGTGTACTGGTTGCGCGGCGCGCGGAAGTTCACCAGCGAGTAGAGGTAGGCCATGTCTTCCTCGTAGCGGCCGATATCCTTGAGCATAGCCTCGCCGGGCGTGCCGAACGCGACCACCATGTGATCGACGGATTTCAGGCGCGGATCGGCCCAGGACTTCACGTCGAGGTCCTTGTCGGAGCGCGTCACGAAGACGTAGCCCGAGCGGTAATAAGGCTTGGTGCCGAGCACCCGCGGATCGCCGGTATCGAGGCCGACGACGACGTCGCAGAGCTTCTTGTCCAGCCCGTCGCGGACCAGATAGATCGCGGGCTTCGCAAACCACACGAACTGGGCTTTGCGCCCCATGCCCTCGGCGACGGCGGCGGCGATCCTGTTCTCGAGACCCGAGCCGTCCTTCATCGAGAGCGGCGGCTGGCTCTCGGAGGCGCAGACCCGCAGGATCGAGGGGTCGGCCGGCAAGGCGGCCGGTGCCTTGCCAGGCTCCGACTGGATCGCCTGCGCCTCGGATTCCTGGGCCGAGACCGGTACCGCCGAGAGGGTGGCCAACGCCAGGAAGGCGGCGGAATGGATCGCGAAAAGTCGTCCGCTGTTGCGCGGCATGGGCGTTCGTCCCCGTGGTCGGCTGCGTTTCTTGGGATCGTGCGGACGGTGCATGGCGTGCCCGTCATCCGCGTCGTCGAACTTCGTTCGAAGGTCCCCGCCGGCGCGTGGCCGGCGGGGATGTCGGTCGGTCTTATTGCTTGGCGGCCTGCTGGTACTCGCCGACGTTCGGATCGTCGTAGGGGCCCTTGCCGTTCAGCGAGAACACCATCACGCCGCCGCCCATCTGGGTGTAGTTGGCGAGTTTCTTGAAGGCGCCCACCGCGCCGAGGCCGGCAGTCGGATCCTGCAGGTCGAACACCAGGCCCACGCCCGGCCAGCCGCCGACGCCGTAATAGATGGCGACGTACTGATCACCCTTGTGCGAATACGTGATCGGGTAGCCGATCGCACCCGACGGCAGCTTGAACTTCCAGAGGAGGTCGCCGTTATCGGAGTTGCGCGCCTTGATGTAGCCGTCGAGCGTTCCGTAAAACACAAGATCTCCGGCCGTGGCCATCGTACCACCCCAAACCGCGAAGCGCTCCATCTTCTCCCACTGGAACGCGCCGGTTATGGCGTTGTAGCTCTTAATCTGGCCAAGACCCTCGTAGTTCTGCCGATCGCCCTTCGGGCCGGGGTACATGTTCAGCGTAGCACCGACAAAGAACTGACCCGCGCGATAGGGCAGCATGAAGGGCTCCCAATCCATGCAGATGTGGTTGATGCCCATGAAGAAGGCCTTGCGCTCCGGATCGTAGGAGTCGTGGCCCTGATTGTGGTAGCCCATCGCCGAGGGGCAGACGTCCTTGGCGAGATGATCCATCCGAGTGCCGTATTCCGGATCGCGCACCGGCTGGCCGGTCTTGAGATCCACCGACTTGAACACATTGACGGTATCGTCGATCTTGTTGGCCGAGACCAGCGAGCCGTCGGTCCGATCGAGCGTGTAGACGATGCCGTTGCGGTCGGGATGGGTCAGGAGCTTACGGTCCTTACCGTCCTTGTCCTTTTGGTTGGACAGCATCATCACGTTGACGCCGGCATAGTCCCACTCGTCGTGCGGGGTCTTCTGATAGCCGAATTTGGCCTCACCCGTATCGGCGTCGCGGCCGAAAATGGTCATCGTCCACTTGTTGTCGCCAGGGCGCATGGTCTCGTTCCACGGCGCCGGGTTGCCGGTGCCGAAGTAGATCAGGTTGGTCCCCGGGTCGTAGGCGTACCAACCCCAGTTAGTGCCGCCGCCGATCTTCCAGGCGTCGCCCTCCCAGGTCGCGGTGCCGAGGCCCTTCTGGCCATAATGGGCATTCTTGATGTTGAAGTCGTTGGCCAGCAGCAGATCCTGGTCGGGACCGGTAGCGTAGGCGCGCCAGACCTGGGCGCCGGTCTTCACGTCGTAGGCGGTGAGGTAGCCGCGCACGCCGAGTTCGGCGCCGGATGACCCGATGATCACCTTATCCTTTACGACGTAGGGCGCGATCGTCAGCGTCGAGCCGACCTTGATGTCGGAGTTCTCGACCTTCCACACAGTCTCGCCGGTCTCGGCGTTGAGCGCGGCGACATTGCCGTCGAGCAGGGTCTTGAGGATCAGCGCGGGGGTCTTGCCGTCGCCGGGCCAGTAGGCGAGGCCACGATTCACGAGATCGCAGCAGGCGACCGCGCGGGCGGCCGGGTTCTGCTTCGGCTTGTCCTGCCACAGGATGTGGCCTGGATCGTCGAGGCCCAGCGCGAAGGTGTTGTTCGGGAAAGAGGTATGGACGTACATTTTGCCGTCGACGACGACCGGCGCGCCCTCGTGGCCGTTGAGCAAGCCGGTGGAGAAGCTCCAGGCCGGCTTCAGCTGCTTGACGTTGTCGCGGTTGACCTGCTTGAGCTTGCTGTAATTGTCCGAGTCGTAGTTCTTGCCGGGCATTACCCAGTTTTCGTCTTTGTTTGCGAGGTCGACGAGCTTGTCATTGGCTGCTGCCATGCTCGCGAAGGCGACCGGCCCGAGGGCGACGATCGCCAGCATTGAAACCGAACCGAGTAGTTTGCTCATTCGTGCGTCTCCTGGCCTAGCCGCCTCGTCTTTCGACCTTGCGGTCATGCGTGGCTATTTGTTGCAAGGTTCCGGAACAGTTATGCCGGACTCCGGCATATCATAAGAAGACGATAAGATTTAGTCGTCTTATGAAGAACTTATTACTGTTCCTTCGCCCTCCATCTATAAGCATTTCGAAGAATGAATGTCTTTGCGCAATCAAACATTTTTTGTCGGGATGATTCGGCAATACTCTGGGATGATGGTTCCGCGACTTCTCAGCGCTTGACCGAATGCCCAGCGGCGTCGCAGGAAAGGCAAATCCCCTGGCTCGAACCGGGCGGAGCGGGAGGTTAGGCCGATGGAGGTGGATGGCCGGCGGTGGCGGTTCAGGCGCGTCGCCGCGCTCCTAGGGGGGCTGTGGCTGGCAGGAGCCGACTTGGCCCCGGAGATCCGGGCGGAATCAGCAGGCGCCGGGTCACGGCTCGCCGCGCTCTATCCGCAGGACGGCCGGCGCGACATGACCGGCGCCGACGTGGCGCGCTTCCCCGGGGCGGGCGTCCTCTATTGCCACCGCCCCGATGGCGTGCCTCAGAAGGCCGCCGCCGCGTGGCTGATCGGCGACCCCTCCGTGGTGGTGCTCAACGCGCACAATTTCCGGAATCGGCGAATGGAAGTCACCCGCGCGATCGCGGACTGCTACTTCCACATCGGCGGACGCAACTACGATTTCGTAGTCGAGAGCTTGCACCTCGGGACAGCTCCTGGTGCCATCGCGCTGCACATCACGGACGACTGGGCGATCCTGCGCCTCGCCGAGCCGGTAGTCGGCGCCACGCCGCAGGCGGTGCCCACAGCCCCCAACCTAAGGGAGGGCGTCGTCGATCTACCCGTCACGATGGTCTCGCCGGGCGGCCACGAGAACTACCGGGGACCCTCGAGCCTGGAGTCCTGCCGCATTCGCCAGATCGATCCGCCGAGCGAGGACGGGATTCGTCGCGCTCGCCACGATTGCAACGACGGCTATGGCGGTTCGGGATCAGGCCTGTTCGACGAGGCTGGACGTCTCGTGGCAATACAGAGCGCGTCACTCTCTATGAATTCGCGGCGGTCCTTCGATCCAGACTTTCACTATGGATCAGCATTTCTTATCGAAGGTCAATTATTGGACGCAATTCAGAAAAAATAGTGCAAAAATATAATCCAAGTATAAAAATTACTCATATATATTTAAGTAATTACATAATTGTATCGTATATTTTTCGGAGTGCAACTCAATCATCCAGCCGCGTGGCTCTGAAACGAAAGTCCGCTTTGCCATTCTTTGAGTCCAAAGCGGACAGACTGCTTGCCACCCATCTTGGTCGTACGCCCCGGTATGCGGACGGCCCGGAAGCGGACCTCACCTAATGGATGGGAAGGGGATGCGGTCGAGCCGCCCTCCGCGCGGTTGGTGAGGCCGGTGCCCGTACCTTAGGCCGCAAGCGCCGGTATGGGCTCTTCCAGTTCCAGGGTCGGACCGAAGAACTCGAACCGGACCCGCTCCGACGGAACGCCTGCACAGTGCATCCCGTAGGCCATCGCCACCTTCTCACGTTCCGCCGCGATCCACAGCCGAGGACGACGACGGCTAGAAGAAGTCGGGCCCAAGGCGCCCGGCCACCATCGCTTTGGTCTCGCCGGGCAGCGCCCGCTCCCAGGCCCACGTGCCCCCGTTAAAGTGGAAAGGGCGCCCGTCGTGGCGGATGCCCGGCATGTCGCCGTTCCTCCTCTTTGGCGCGCCCTGCACGTAGATCGTCGCGGGCGCGTCGTCGAACAGACGGACCCGGGCGGCGAACTTGATCGGACCCCACTGGCGCACGCGAACGTACGTCAGCACGAACGACGGCAGGGTCTTGCCCATGCTCTCCGTGAGCCAGGCGGTGACGTGCGCCCTAACGATAGCCTCAATGGCCGCCTTATCGAGGGGTAGGTCGAGCATTGGCTGCTCGCCAGGTTGAGAGGTATTCGCCACATTCATCTCCACGCAGAGGCCAGCGGCCTCGATGCGCCGAAGAAGTCAGATAAGCCGCCTCGTGGCGAGTCATTCCATCATTAACGATTAACAGTCCCGGCAGCAGACAACATTGCAGGTCATGTGCACCAACGCAACGAAAGAAGCGAATACTGGTTAACAGGCGATTAAAACGAGATGGTCGGGTGCTTCCCGATTCGTACAGAAGCGTTCTGTCCGGTCGTGCCAAGCGTGCCAAGCGTGCCAAGCGTGCCAAGACGTAAGGCCCGAAGCCTTACTGGACCACAACGGGGAGGGGCTACGAGACCGAGGAAAACCTCGGTGGTCCCTTGTTCCGTGCATCGGCAGGATTTACTTTCACCAAGCGCGGAGTGGTGCCTGCGCCTTAATGATCCAACTGCTCGGTCGATGCTCAGCAACAGAAAGCCCGTCCTTCTCAACTTCAGCCCCCGGGACGCCGCCTACGCGGCGACGCGACCTGCTGCTGCCGTCGAGAACCTGGGCGAGAAGCTGAAGCACATCGCCACGCTCCACCCGCGCGGCTCGGACGGCGCGTACACCTTGGCGACCAAGTCCGGCGGTTCCTACAGCGAGAGCTCCTACCGAGCCGGCGACCGGCTCGGCATCGTCGAGCTGAGCGGGCGCCATTTCGTCTCAATGAACCGCTTCTTCAAGCGGAAGATGGCCAAGCTGCTGGCCAGCGTCGGACATCACTGGCTGGAATTCGACTACTACAAGAACGATCGCGACGGTAATCCGCTGCCCTTCGCCGGCATGCAGCCCGAGGCGGTAATGGCGATCCTCGTGGCGGCGATCGCCGAGGCTGGCCTGCCGCCCGCATCCTACTGGAGCTTCTCGGGCAGGGGGCTGCATGCCGTCTGGGTCTGCGAAGCGCTGCCCGGGACGGCCGCCTCCAAGATCAACAGGATCATGTCGGCGCTCTACGGGCCGACCCTGAACGAGGACGGGACGGTCCCGGCACGGAAATACGCCGATGCAGATCGCGATGCGCAGGAGGCCCGTCTCGGTGGCATGTGGAAGATCTTCCGCGACGCCGGCCTCGACGAGCAAACCAAGGATTCGGCGCGCCTGTTGAGGCTCTGGGGTTCCGTGAACCCCGAGAGCGGTTTGGTCTGTAGGCGGCTGTGGCCCGAGTGGGCCGAGGATATCCAGCGGTGCCGTGTCGACGTTCTCGCCGATGCGGTGTTGCCGCTGACGAACGCGGCCTTTAAGGCGAGGATGGCGGAGCGTGTCGCGTCCCGTAGCGGGGACGTTGAGCCGGTCGAGCCGCGCACGCGGAAGGCGTGGACGTACTCGCCCAAGGCCGGCGCGTGGGAACGCAAGGAGGCCGACCTTCTCCGCTACAGGCAGGGTCTCGGACGCATCCCGGTCGGCCAGAGGCACATGTGGCTGTTCCTCACGGCCAACGCGGCCGCGCAGGCCCATGGCCGCGATATCAGGCTCTTGGCGGCCGAGCTTGCCCCGCTCGCCGGCCTGACCGTGCGCGATGCCCTGGGGTGCCTGGCGAGCCTCGGACGGCGGCAGGACCGACATCTCCAAGGCGAAACCCGCGAGCATGACGGGAATGCCTGGAACCCGCTTTTCCATCACCGTGGGACGACGATCGCCAACAGGCTGGGCATCACCGACGAAATGGCCGACCGGCTCGGGATGTGGGCCGTCAGGCAGACCGGCACGATCGGCCTGACGTCGACCCAGCGTTCGGCGCAGAAGCGCATCCGGGACGGCGCGATTCCCCAACCCGCCCGGGCGGAGGCCAAGGCCGAGGCAGGGCGCCAGGGCCGCGCCATGCGGGCCGAGGGCAGGACGCAGGCCGAGACGATCGCGACGCTGCGGGCGACGTTCGGTAGGGGCCTGACGTGGTGCAAGGAAGCGATCGGCGAAGTGGTCGACGCCGCTCCCGTTAAGACCGTGACCGAGGTCGTTCCTGTCGCCTCGGAGGACGCTTTCGAGGCGGGTCGCTTTTCGGGACGCTATATCGGGGGCTCTCGCCCCATGCCTCCCGATCGGATCGAGGCGGAGGTCGCGGAGGCGGTTTCGGCACCGGTCGTGAAGGCTCCTGCCGCCAAGGCACGGGTCACCGAGGTTTCGGAACCGGTTCTGTACGACAGGCCGATCATCACCCGCCTGTGCGCCACGTCCTTCCACTACCGCACCGGCCCGTCGAGCTGGTTCCTGGTGCTGTGGAGCGATTTCCACGGAAGCTGGTCTGCGCTTACGTCCGACGACACGTTCATCGACGTCCCCGAGGAGTTCCTCGCCAAGCGCAAACAGGAACGCAGCAACCGCCTGGAGGCCTTCAGGACGGGCGCCAGGCGCTCCCACGGCCGGGTTCCCAACGCACGTCGGAAGGTCGCCGTAGACCCCGCGCAGGCCGCTGCGGAATATCGTCGGGCGTCGCAGGGTTACTGACGTTGCCCGCTTGTTCCCTTCCACGGGTAGGGCTATCTTAGGCGTACCGGTGTTGGATCGCTGGAACGTGCACTACACGTGGTAGGCCCTCGGGAGCGATCCCGGGGGCCTCCGTCGTTTCAGGGCCTCGCTGCCCCACCCGCATGTGTTGGCCGATGCACGGCCTCCCACGACCTTCCTGCCACGGGCGTTGGTCGCAACCTTCCGCCCCACTCGCGCAGGGGCCGGTCCCGCATCGCCCCTGCGCCCTTCCAGGGCAGGCCATGCGCAACCTTCAGACCCTCCGAACCCGTTTCGCCGTCGCCGGACTAGGCGGCCTCTCGGAGGCCTTGCGCCAGGTCCTTGGGCCTGAGGTGGGACGTGCCTCCGAGGCCGTCACCGACACGCTGGCACGCACCGATCCCCGCATCGAGGCCCGTCGCCCTGTGGTCCGTTCGCCCGTCTCCAGGCAGGCCTGAGCCCGTCTCATGACGCTGCTGGTGGCACCCACGTTCAGGTTCGACATCCTCATCGCGGGCGACCTCGCGGTGGCCCGGCAGGTGTGCAGGGAGCACTGCATCGAGGCGCGGTCGTGCGTCAGCATCGAGCCCATCGACATCGTCTACACGGGCGGCCTGGAGGCCGGCGTGCGCGTCGGGCTCATCAACTACCCGCGCTTCCCCAGCAGCCTCCACGGCCTCCGGGACGAGGCCATGGCCCTAGGCGAGCGCCTGCTCCACGCCCTGTGCCAGAACTCGTTCAGCATCGTCGGGCCCCGGGGTCGTCCGCGACGGCAGTCCTGTCTTATAGGGACTTCGACCATACTAAATCAAATTTGAATAATATTCCTCTGTATTAGAGACACGGTCGTGGTCTTCGAATATTGCGCAGAGACGGTTCCGGTGACCTTCGGGCGTAAGCCGGCCCCAATCTAGGCCCGGCTTTGATCCAACCCAATTGTCAAGGCGTGCGTGAATGCAAGCCCATGCGCGAACGGAGGTTTCGCCTAGTATCTCGGGCCGCGCTCCTCGACGCCTTACCGCCATCCCCTTGCCCGCAAGCCAAGCGTGCGAGCGATCTGCTGGCTCAACGATGCCCAAGCTCTTTAGCACACGCTTCCCGATACGGGCGCTCATGTCTCCGACATAGACCGCGGCGCCGACAACCTCGATTAGGAGCGGTTTGGGTATTTTGTCCTGCAAGGCGACGAAAGCAGCCCACGACTTATCGATCGCCAGTGCCTCGGCTGCTTGATATCGTGGATCGTCTTTACGTTCTAAGGGTATTGAATGCTGTCGGGGATCGGGTCGGCGGGCCATTTTGATCCATTCCATCAAAGAATGCGGTCGCGTATCGCCAAGATCACGCTTAGGACGCGTGGATCATCGAAAGCGAATACCGGTGAGCGACGCCGCTGCGTCACGGACATGAGAAATTCCATTTTTTCTCATGCGTCAAGCGCTTAATCTGTCAGAAATTAAGTCCGAAATCTCGTGAATACACCGATATAGCCTGAGGGTAGGGTAGGCGTTACTCACCCCACTAGTGCACTGACTCAGACAG
>NZ_BPQG01000097.1 GCF_022179125.1 Methylobacterium cerastii | reverse complement strand
CAGGCCACGGTTGACCGTGTCACAGCACATCACCGGGATCACCGACGGGTCCTGCTTGGGCTCGTACTTCCACACGATCTTGGCCTCGTGGTCGAGGTCGAGCGCGTAGACGATGTTCGGGAAGGGGGTGTGGACGTACATCATGTTGCCGACGACGAGCGGCGAGCCCTCGTGGCCGCGCAGCACGCCGGTCGAGAAGGTCCAGGCGACCTGGAGGTTCTTGACGTTTCCGGCATTGATCTGGTCGAGCTTGGAATAGCGCGTGTTGGCGTAGTCGACAGTCTGAAGAACCTGCTCGGCGGGGTTCGCCAGGTGCTTCATCAGGTCTTCGTTCGCGAACGCCGGGCTGGCAACCGCCATGCTGGCGCCCAGGGCGAGAAGATGGACCGCTCTCATGTGTGTTCCTCCGACAAGTCTTGATGCCGACGCGGCGCGACGCAGATCGCGACGTGAAGACCTGACCTGACTCTTTGCGACAGGGATCGATATGCTTCGATAGCGGGCGGGAAATCGACGCCTTTAGGGTCGTCGAGCCAGAGACCGCCATCCCTGAGGCGGCCCCCTCGAAACCGAAGCTTGAACGAACTCTAAGAGATTTTTGAGCGTCGTCAACTCGGTTGTGCCGTCGGCCATAGGGTTGTGCGCAAGTCGCCGCACCCCTCTCGTGAAGTGCTGGGCCGATGATGCAGCGCAAAATATCGTTGTGCATCGCACAATGGCGGATGCTCGTGCGAGGCTTTGCTTCGCTTTCAGAGCGAAACACATGCGCGCACTGCGGCTATCTTTTCTAGCTCCCGGTTTTTCATGCGTCCAGCGCACGGTGCGTTGCCCATTCCATCACCATCCCGTGTTGTCGCCTGCATGAGAGCCGGATGCAGCGCAAAACCCGCATCGGGTTACCGATCGAAGAACCGAGCAGTGTGGTTGACGATTTTCTGCCGTTTCTGCGCGCTCTCGCCGCATCCTCGTCGATCGGTGCGCGATCGAATGCACTTTCATGCTTCCCTCGGCTGCGAGAATCGGGTGCCGGGCTGCACCGACTCCGGCACCACCATCGCGCACCTGGCCACAACACCGGGTTAGACCCTCAAAGAGGCCCGACCGGCCCAGTACTCTCGAACTCCGCGGTGTCGCCGACGAGGTCGGTGATGGAAATCGCCAAAGACCGTCCCGTCTTCAGGCGAAGGGTGGAGTCGGGCGTCAGCCAGATCGGACGCAGGCCCGCATGGCTTCCGTGCAGGCTGCCATGCGCGGTCACCGTCGAGTCTCGCCGCTCCACGACCACTCGGTAGCGAACGCGGACGGTGCCGCAGCCCTCCGCCGAGACGGTGCCCCGCCCTGTCAGCGTCTGGAGGACTTCGTTGGGTTCGTGCATCGGATGCGACGTGCGGCCCTGGGACGTTTCGGCAAAGGCATTGCCGTTTAGTCCCGGCCTCGACCCGTGTCACGGGCTCGCCGATGACGTCGCGCTACGATGTCTCTGGAGGCTGGCCGTAAGGGCCCGGGCGCGACGAAGGTTCAGGTAAGCGTCCGGACGACGATCCGCCCGCCCTCGGCTGAAAGCGCGAGGCGGCCGTGCTTGAGGTCGAGGGCCTTGCTGCCGAACAACTCGCGACGCCAGCCCTGGAGCAGCGGCACGTCGGCGTCGTCGTCGTCGGCCACCGCCTCGAGGTCGTCCACCGTGGCGATGATCTTGGGCGCGACGCCCTCGGTCTCGCACACGGCTTTCAGAAGCACCTTGAGCAATTCGACCAGCGCGCCGTTGCCGCCGCTGCGGCCGCGCCCCCGCTCGGGCAAGGCGATCTCGGCCGTGTCGCGGGCGAAACCGCGCTCGACGGCCGCGAGGATGTCCGTGCCGGTGCGCGAGCGCTCGAAGCCGGCCGGGATCGAGCGCAGGCGGCCGAGCGCCTCGACGCTGCGGGGCGCCGAGGTGGCGACGTCGATGACCGCCTCGTCCTTCAGGATGCGCCCGCGCGGCACGTTGCGCGTCTGCGCCTCGCGCTCGCGCCAGGCGGCGACCTCCATCAGCACCGCGATCTCGCGGGGCTTGCGCATCCGGCCCGACAGGCGGCGCCAGGCCTGGGCCGGGTCGGCGCGGTAGGTGTCGGGCGAGGTCAGCACCGCCATCTCCTCGTCGAGCCACTGCCCGCGGTCGTCGCGGACGAGGTCGGCGACGAGCTTCTCGTACACCGTCACCAGATGGGTTACGTCCGACAGGGCGTAGGAAAGCTGCGCGTCGGAGAGCGGTCGCCGCGACCAGTCCGTGAAGCGCGAGGACTTGTCGATCTTGGCCTTGGCCACGACGTTGACCAGCTGCTCGTAGGACACCGAGTCGCCGTAGCCGCAGACCATCGCCGCGACCTGCGTGTCGAAGAACGGCTGCGGCAGCAGCCCGCCCATCAGCCAGATGATCTCGAGGTCCTGACGGGCGGAGTGGAACACCTTCACCACGCCTTCATCCGCCATCAGGTCGACGAAGGGCTGGAGGTCGATGCCCTCGGCCAGAGGATCGACCAGCACGCCGGTCCCGTCCGGCGCCGCCATCTGGATCAGGCAGAGCTTGGGATAATAGGTCGTCTCACGCATGAACTCCGTGTCCACGGTGACGAAGCTCTGCGCGGCGAGGCGGTCGCAGGCTTCGCGGAGCGCCTGCGTCGTACTGATCAGATCCATGCCTCCGGCTATATCGGAGGTTTTTTGCAAAGGGGAGCCGGGTGCCGGCTTATCCGTTCTCTTGCGCCCACACTCTTGCACCGACTCTCTTGATATCTTCCGCTGCCTTCGCGTGGACGCATCCGTGCCGCGAGTGCTTCGCGTCGTCGAGCCGCAGCGGACCCGCGCCCGACTGCTTGACTTCGCCCCCCTCGCGTGAATGGTGCCGCGCTTCAATCCCAAGGTTTTGCGATGCACCGTTACCGGACCCATACCTGCGGGGCGCTCCGCCCATCCGACGTCGGCGCGTCGGTCCGTCTCTCCGGCTGGTGCCACCGCATCCGCGACCACGGCGGCGTGCTCTTCATCGACCTGCGCGACCATTACGGACTGACGCAGTGCGTGGTCGATTCGGATTCGCCGGCCTTCAAGGCGGCGAACGCCGTGCGCTCGGAATGGGTCGTTCGCCTCGACGGGCGCGTCCGCACCCGGCCGGCCGGCACCGAGAACCCCGAGCTGCCGACCGGCGCGGTCGAGGTCTACATCGACGAGCTCGAGGTGCTGGGTGCGGCCGCCGAGCTGCCGCTGCCGGTCTTCGGCGACCTGGAATACCCGGAGGAGACCCGCCTCCGTTACCGCTTCCTCGACCTGCGCCGGGAGAAGCTGCACGCCAACATCATGAAGCGCGGCGCCATCGTCGATTCGCTCCGCCGGCGCATGCGCGAGGGTGGGTTCTTCGAGTTCCAGACCCCGATCCTGACGGCGTCGTCGCCGGAGGGGGCCCGCGACTACCTCGTGCCGTCGCGCGTGCACCCGGGCAAGTTCTACGCGCTGCCGCAGGCGCCGCAGCAGTTCAAGCAGCTGACGATGATCGCCGGCTTCGACCGCTACTTCCAGATCGCACCCTGTTTCCGCGACGAGGACGCCCGCGCGGACCGCTCGCCGGGCGAGTTCTACCAGCTCGACATCGAGATGAGCTTCGTCACCCAGGAGGACGTGTTCCAGGCGGTGGAGCCGGTGCTGCACGGGGTGTTCAAGGAGTTCGCCGGCGAAAAGCGCGTCACCGACGTGTTCCCGCGCATCACCTACGCCGACGCGATGCTCAAGTACGGCGTCGACAAGCCCGACCTGCGCAATCCGCTGCTGATCGCCGACGTGACGGAGGAGTTCGCCGACGACGCGGTGGAGTTCAAGGCGTTCAAGGGCGTGATCAAGTCCGGCGGCGTGGTCCGCGCGATCCCGGCCACGGGCGCCGCGACGCAGCCGCGCTCGTTCTTCGACAAGCTCAACGACTTCGCCCGCGCTGAGGGCGCGCCCGGCCTCGGCTACGTCGTGTTCGAGGAGGTCGACGGCGCCTTGGCCGGCAAGGGGCCGATCGCCAAGTTCATCCCCGCACCGATCCTGACGCGGATCGCCGAGAAGACCGGGACGAAGGCCGGCGACGCGGTGTTCTTCTCCGCCGGCACCGAGGCCAAGGCGGCGGCGCTCGCCGGCAAGGCCCGCATCCGCATCGGCGACGACCTCGGCCTGTCCGACAAGGACCAGTTCGCGTTCTGCTGGATCACCGACTTCCCGATGTTCGAGTGGAATGAGGACGAGAAGCACATCGATTTCTCCCACAACCCGTTCTCGATGCCGAACTTCGACCACGACGCCTTCCTGGCGCTGGGCGAGGGCGACGACGCCAAGATCCTCGACATCAAGGCGTTCCAGTACGACATCGTCTGCAACGGCATCGAGCTGTCGTCGGGCGCGATCCGGAACCACAAGCCCGAGATCATGGAGAAGGCCTTCGCCATCGCCGGCTACGGCAAGGATGTGCTCGAAGCCAAGTTCGGCGGCATGCTCAACGCGCTTCGCCTCGGCGCCCCGCCGCACGGCGGCATCGCACCGGGTGTCGATCGCATCGTGATGCTGCTCTGCGAGGAGCCGAACATCCGCGAGGTCGTGCTGTTCCCGATGAACCAGCGCGCCGAGGACCTGATGATGGGCGCCCCCTCCGAGGCGACGCCGAAGCAGCTCCGCGAGCTGCATATCCGTCTGAACCTGCCCGAGAAGAAGGCGTGACGCGCCGCGCGTCTTCCTCCCCCCTCCCCCATAGAGGAGGGCGGGAGACGCGCGTCCTGCATGGAGCCCGCTAGGTGGCGAGCCTCGTCGCGGTCGTCGTCGCGCATGACAGCGCCGAGGCCCTGCCGGCCTGCCTCTCGGCGCTTGCGGCCGAGCACGTCCCGGCGATCGTCGTCGACAACGCCAGCCGCGACCGCTCGGTCGAGATCGCCGAGGCTGCCGGCGCACAGGTGGTCCGCAATGGCCGCAACGAGGGCTACGGCCGCGCCAACACCCGCGGGATCCGTGCCGCCGCGCAGGCCCGCTACGTCCTGATCCTCAACCCCGACGTCACCCTGCGGCCGGGCGCGGCCGACGCCCTGCTCGCTGCCGCCGAACGCTGGCCGGAAGCCGGGCTCTTCGCCCCGCGGATCGTCGAGCCGGACGGCCGGTTCTTCTACCAGCCGCGCTCGTTGCTGGCGCCCTACCTCAACAACCCGAGTGGGCGCCGAGACCTGCCCTCGGGCGACGCCTGCGCGCCGTTCCTGTCCGGCGCCTGCCTGATGATCGAGCGCGGGTTCTTCCTGTCGCTCGGCGGCTTCGACGAACGGATCTTCCTGTTCTACGAGGACGACGACCTCTGCCGCCGCGTCGCCGACGCGGGACGAGCACTCGTCCACGTGCATGGTGCCGAGGTCCTGCACGGGCGCGGGCGCTCCTCGGCGCCCGAGCGCGGACGGGTGTTCCGCACCCGCTGGCACCAGGCGTGGTCGCGCGCCTACGTCGCCCGCAAATACGGTCTCGCCGACCCCATCCTCCCTAGCCTCGTCGCCAACGTTCTCAAGGCGTTTCTGTCCGTGCTGATCCTGCGACGCTCAGGCTTCGAGCGCTACGGCGGATCGGCCGCCGGCGCCTGGGCCGCGCTCATGGGGCACACCGCGCTGGCTCGCGAGGGCCTCGAATGAGCCGCGCGCCGACCGTCGCCGAGGCATTGGCGCGCCCGCATAACGGCTTCTCCGGGCTTCGCCTGGTGCTGGCGGTCGCGGTAGTGGTCTCGCACGCCTTCAGCGTCACCAGCGGCAACGCCCTCGACGAGCCGCTTGCGCGCGCGACCGGCTTCACCCTCGGCGAGCATGCCGTGAACGGCTTCTTCGCCGTGTCGGGTTTCCTCGTGGCGATGAGCTTCGACCGGCGCGGCCTCGTCGATTACCTGATCTCGCGGACCCTGCGCATCCTGCCCGGCCTCATCGCGGCGACGCTGGTCGTCTCCCTCGTGCTCGGCGCCGCGATGAGCACGCTGCCCCTCGTCGAGTACCTTCGCGACGGCGGCGTCTGGCGCTTCGTCCGCGGCACGCTGACGACCTTCAAAAGCAACGCGTCGCTGCCGGGCGTCTTCACCGACAACCCGTATCGCAGCCCGCTCGGCACGGTCTGGACCCTGAAATACGAAGTGCTCTGCTATCTCGGCGTCGTCGGCGCCGGGCTGCTCGGGGCGTTGCGTTCACGCTGGATCGCGCCCCTCGTCGTCGCCGGCTTCGCGCTGGCGCTGCTCGTCGCCGACGCGACGCGGCCCGACCTGCCCAAGGGCCTCGAGACGGCCCTGCGCCTGCCGCTGATCTTCGCCGTCGGCGCGGCGCTCTACACCGCGCGGGAGGTCGTTCGCCTGTCGGCGGTGCCCGTGGCGATCCTGGGCCTCGCCTGCCTCCTGGTGCGACACGGGCCGTTCTACCGGGCGCTGCTGTTCGTCGCGGAAGGCTACGGCACGATTTGGCTCGGCCTGTCGCCGTGGCTCGCCCGCAAGGTCTTCGACCCGAAGGCCGACCTGTCCTACGGAATCTACCTTTACGGCTGGCCGGTGCAGCAGAGCCTGCACGCGCTTTGGCCCGGAATCTCCGCGCTGCCGCTGCTGCTGCCGGCGCTGGCGCTCACGTTTCCCGTGGCGGCGGCCTCCTGGTACGCGATCGAGCGCCCGGCGCTGCGGCTGAAGACGCGGACCCTGGGGCGGCGGACGCTCGGCACCATCGAGCCGGCGGGCCCGTGAGCGGGCAGGCCCCGCGTCGCCTCCCGCCGCTCGCAGCGCTCGACCACGCGGCCCGACTGCTCGCCGAGCACGGGTTCCATGTCGTCGCGCGGAACGAGCGCGGCGACAGCCTGTACCTGCAGCGCGAAGGATGCGCCTTCGCCCTGCGACTGTCGAACCACGCCCGGACGGCCAAGCAGCGGCAGCGCCGCACCGACGTGCTCGCGAGCCTCGTGGTCCGCGACGCCTGCAGCCCCGAGCAGGTCGCGGCCCTGGTGGCCGGTACGTTGCGCGACTTCGACCTCGCGCGCGGCCGACGGGAGGCTCAGGCCTCGGGGGCAGCTTCGGATTCGGGCGCGGCATCCCGGAAATAGGGCTCCACCGGGCCCTTTAGCTTCACCGTCATCGGGTTTCCGGCGCGGTCGAGCGTCTTGCCGGCGCTCAGCCGAACCCAGCCCTCGCTGACGCAATATTCCTCGACGTTGGTCTTCTCGACGCCCTTGAAGCGGATGCCGATGCCGCGTTCCAGAACGGTCTCGTCGTAGAACGGGCTGTTCGGGTTCACGGCGAGGCGGTCGGGGGGCGTCTGTGACATCGGGCGGACCTTCGGCGAAGACTTGCAATGGGCGCGCTTGCGAGGACGGCCTCGCGAAGACGATCGGCCCGCGGGTAAGGGATTCAGGCAGGCGGCGCAACGGCGCGGGCGGCTTCGACAAGCTCGGGGATGCGCCCGCTCTGGAGAAGCGGCACCAGGCGCGCCACCGTGGCGTGCGGCAGGTCCCACCAGGCGCAGGCGACGAGGGCCGCGACCGTCGCCTCGTCGAAGCGGGTTCGCACCACCCGCGCCGGGTTGCCGGCGACGACCGCGTAGGGCGGCACGTCGCGGGCGACGACAGCGCGTGCCGCCACCACCGCGCCGTGGCCGACCGTGACCCCCGACAGGATCATGCAGCCTGAGCCGAGCCAGACGTCGTGCCCGATCGACACGTCCCCGCGCGAGGCGTGGTAGTCGGCCGGCGCGTCGGCCCCGGGCCAGAGCCCGCGCATCGCCGCGAATGGATAGGTCGAGGCCCAGTCGAGCCGGTGGTCGCCGCCGAGCAGGATCTCGACCTTGTCGGCGATGGAACAATAGCGGCCGATCGTCAGCCTCCGGCCGGATTCGGCGAAACGCACCTTCGGCAGCCCGTAGGAATAGGCACCGATGGAGAATCCGTAGGCGCGTACCAGCTTTTCCAGGTGGATTCGCGTCTCGTTGTTCGGGTTGCGCCCGCTGCGCAGCCGGTGCAACAGGGCCTTCATGTGGAGGGGGTCGATGCCGGAGGGCGCACCCGCCTGATCGAGGGAGAATGGGCCATGGGCGACAACATGTCCGAGGATCTCAAGTCGGGGGCTCTCGTCTACCACCGCCTTCCGCGGCCCGGAAAGCTCGAGATCCAGGCGACGAAGCCGCTGGGCAACCAGCGCGACCTGGCGCTCGCCTATTCGCCCGGCGTCGCCGCCGCCTGCGAGGCCATCGCCGCCGACCCGCAGGAGGCCGCGACCCTCACGATCCGCCAGAACCTCGTGGCGGTGCTCACCAACGGCACCGCGGTGCTCGGCCTCGGCAACATCGGCCCGCTGGCGTCCAAGCCGGTGATGGAGGGCAAGGCCGTCCTGTTCAAGAAGTTCGCCGGCATCGACGTGTTCGATATCGAGGTCGACCAGCTCGACGTGGCCAAGCTCGTCGATGTCGTGTGTTCGCTCGAGCCGACCTTCGGCGGCATCAACCTCGAGGACATCAAGGCGCCGGAGTGCTTCGAGGTCGAGGAGCAGTGCCGCGCTCGGATGAACATCCCGGTCTTCCACGACGACCAGCACGGTACAGCGATCATCGTCGCGGCCGCCGTCCTCAACGCGCTGGAACTCGCCGGCAAGCAGCTGTCGGACGTCCGCATCGTCACCTCGGGCGCGGGCGCGGCGGCTCTGGCCTGCCTCAACCTGTTGGTCTCGCTCGGCGCGACGCGGGAGAACATCACGGTCACCGACATCAAGGGCGTGGTCTACAAGGGTCGCACCGAGCTGATGGACCGGTGGAAGGACATCTACGCGCAGGAGACCGAGGCGCGGACGCTGGCCGAGGTGATCCCCGGCGCCGACGTTTTCATCGGCCTCTCGGCCGGGGGCGTGCTCAAGCCCGAGTACCTCGAGAAGATGGCCGAGAAGCCGCTGATCATGGCGCTGGCCAACCCCTATCCCGAGATCATGCCCGACCTCGCGCAGGAGAAGCGCCCCGATGCGATGATCTGCACCGGGCGCTCGGATTTCCCGAACCAGGTCAACAACGTCCTGTGCTTCCCCTACATCTTCCGCGGCGCGCTCGACGTCGGCGCGCGCTCGATCAACGAGGAGATGAAGAAGGCCGCCGTGAAGGCGATCGCGGCGCTCGCCCGCGAGACGCCCTCCGACGTGGTCGCCCGCGCCTATGGCGGCGAGGCGCGCCCGTTCGGGCCGCGCTCGCTGATCCCGAGCCCCTTCGACCCGCGGCTGATTCTGCGCATCGCGCCGGCCGTCGCGCAGGCGGCGATGGATTCCGGCGTCGCCGGCCGTCCGGTCGAGGACATCGCAGCCTACGCCGAGTCCCTCGACCGGTTCGTGCACCGCTCGGGCTTCATCATGAAGCCGCTGTTCTCGAAGGCGAAGGAAAACCCGAAGCGGGTCATCTACGCCGAGGGCGAGGACGAGCGCGTTCTGCGCGCGGTCCAGGCCATTGTCGAGGACGGCGTCGCAAAACCGATCCTCGTCGGCCGGCCGCGGGTGGTCGAGACCCGGCTCAAGCGCTTCGGCCTGTCGATCCAGGAGGGCCGCGACTTCGAGCTGATCGATCCGGAGGACGATCCGCGCTACCGCTCCTACGTCCAGACCTACCTCGACATCGCCGGCCGGCGGGGCATCACGCCGGACGCCGCCCGCACGCTGGTGCGCACCAACACCACGATCATCGGCGCCATCGCCGTGCGCCGCGGCGAGGCCGACGCGCTGATCTGCGGGCTGGAAGGCCGGTTCGAGACCCGCCTGCGCATCATCCGCGACGTCATCGGGCTCTTGCCCGGCGTGACGCAATGCGCCGCGATGAGTCTGATCGTTACCAAGAAGGGCGCCTACTTCCTCGCCGACACGCATGTGCGCCAGGACCCGAGCGCCGAGGAGATCGCCGAGCTCGCCGTCGCCTGCGCCGGGCACGTCACGCGCTTCGGCATCACCCCCAAGATCGCGCTGCTGAGCCATTCCGACTTCGGTCAGTCCGACACGCCCTCGGCGATGAAGATGCGGGCCGCCCTCGGTCTGATCCACGAGCGCGCGCCCGACCTCCAGGTCGACGGCGAGATGCAGGCGGATTCCGCCCTCTCGGAGATCGTTCGCGACCGGGTGCTGCCCGGCTCGCCGCTGAAGGGCGCGGCCAACGTGCTGATCTTCCCGAACCTGGATGCGGCCAACATCGCCTACCAGTTCGCCAAGGTGCTGGCCGACGCCCTCCCCGTCGGCCCGCTGCTGATCGGCCCGGCCAAGCCCGCCCACATCCTCACACCGTCGGTGACGGCGCGGGGTATCGTCAACGTCACCACCGCCGCGGTGGTGGAGGCGCAGGCGGGCGACGAGCAGAAGCTCGACTCGGCCGAGCCCGGCGTTGGGATGATCTCGGAGTAACCGGCGCGAGCCTGGCAATCCCCTTGCATCGTCCGGTCCCACTGAAACCGTGTGGGCCGAGACGATGTGCCAGGGTGACGATCCGAACTGCGCGGCGTTCGCCGAGCATCGCCGCCGCTTCCTCGGGGATCTCGCGCCCGAACGCCGCGCCTTCCTAAAGAGCGGGTTCGTCGCGACGGGCGGCGCGGTCGCCCTTGCCGCCGGTGGCCTGTCGCTGGTCACGCCGGCCCTCGCTCAGACCAGTGCGGGCCGCGGGCCGCGGCAGGCGACGCACCAGATGCTGCCGGCCAACGCCGACACGGTGCATTGGGGCTATTTCAGCAAGAACCTGAAACCGCAGGTCGAGATCGCGTCGGGCGATTTCGTTACGATCGAGACGCTGACGCACCAGGCCAGCGACGATTCCGAGCGGATGATCCAGGGCGATCCGGGCGCCGAGAGCGTCTACCTCTAGACCAAGGACAAGAAGGGCGTCGCGCGGCGTGGCGCAGGCCCCGACGATGCCAAGCTCGGTCCCGGCGGCGGCCTCGGCGTCCACATCTGCACCGGCCCGGTGGCGATCCGCGGCGCGGAGCCCGGCGACGTGTTGGAGGTCCGCATCCTCGACGTCACGCCGGGCCCTTGCGCCAACCCGAAGTTCAAGGGCCTCGCCTTCGGAAGCAACGCCGCCGCCTGGTGGGGCTACCACTACAAGGACCTTCTGACGGGCGAAAAGCCGCGCGAGGTCGTGACCATCTACGAGGTCGACGTGACCGGGACGCGCGATTGGGCGAAGGCCGTCTACAGCTTTCGCTGGCCGGGCGTGACCGATCCGAACGGAATCGCGCATCCGACGATCGACTATCCAGGCCTGCTGGTCGATCACACCAAGACCGACCGGAACTTCGATGTTCTGAAGGGCATCCGCGTGCCGATCCGGCCGCATTTCGGCACAATGGGTTTGGCGCCGGCGGAAGCCGACATGGTGAACTCGATTCCACCGAGCTACACCGGCGGCAACATCGACAACTGGCGCATCGGCAAGGGCGCGACGATGTACTATCCGGTCGCCGTGCCGGGTGCGCTGTTCTCAGTCGGCGACCCGCATGCGAGCCAGGGCGATTCCGAACTCTGCGGCACCGCGATCGAGTGCTCGCTGACCGGCACGTTCCAGTTCGTGCTGCACAAGAAGCAGGACCTCGCCGGCACCGCCCTCGAAAGCCTCGACTTTCCGATGATCGAGACCAGGGACGAGTGGGTCCTCTCTGGCTTCAGCTATCCGAACTATCTCAAGGACCTCGGCGCCGGTGCGCAGGAAGCCATCTTCCAGAAATCCTCGATCGACCTCGCCATGCGCGACGCCTTCCGCAAGATGCGGCAGTTCCTGATGCACGCGAAGGGGCTGACGGAGGACGAGGCGATCTCGCTGATGTCGATCGCAGTCGATTTCGGCATCACCCAGGTGGTGGACGGCAACTGGGGCGTCCACGCGATCGTCAAGAAGGCGATCTTCGCCGAGCGAACGGTTTGAACGGCTGCTCGGCGCTCACCCCGCGCATCTACCGGCGCGTCACCCGACGCGGACGCGCCCTTCGAGCCCAACGATGCGGGCGAGGCCGCGGACGCGGTTAGGCAGGCGGTCGCCATTCAAAGCGTCCCACTCGGGCGGCAGACTCAGTATGACGCGGCCGTCCTCGATCGTGAGCGGCATGCGGCGCAGGGCGCCCTCCATCCCGGCGGTCATCGGGAACGCGACCCGCAGCAGGGCGCCGATGAGGCGGGCCCGCTCGAACAGGCGCGGCCCAGCGAGCGCACGCAGCATCGGGTTGGCCTTCTCCGGGGCGACGCCCTCGTGGCGGAAGTAGATCGCCAGGGCAAGGAAGCCGCGGCCGGGATGGTCGATGCCGACGAAGGCCGCGTTCTGGATGATCGCGATGCTCTGCTCGCCGCGGTAGTCGGGATGCGCCCGCCAGCCGATGTCGGACAGGAGGCAGGCGGCATGCCGCAGCCGGCGCTCGTCGGCGGTCTCCGGTCCGTCGAGCGCCGCCACGAACCGGTCGGTCCAGGCGATCAGCTCGTCTGCGTGGCGCGGCGAGCGCGCGCGAAGCTGGTTCAGCTCGGCGCAGGAGGCGAGCAGCGGATCGAGCGCGCGGGTGTCGCGGTCGACTTGCTCGTAGAGCAGGCCCTCGCGCACCCCCGAGGCCGAAATCGCGACCTCGCGCGGCCGGCCGACGCGGATGATCTCCTCCAGCACCACGGCCCCGTAGGCGAGCAGCGGGCGGCGCGCTTCCGAAATCGCCTCGACGTCCTGCAGCGTCGCCGCGTCGGATTGCTCGACCACCTGAAGGAAGCTCAGCTCGTCAGTCGGCTCGACAGTGTAGCCATGCATCACGTGGACGGGATATTGACGCGCGGCCTGATGCAGGCGGGCGAGCGCCCGCCAGGTGCCGCCGACGGCGTAGAAGGTGCGCCCGCGGAGCGTCTCCAGCTGCGGCGCGGCCTTCTTCATGTGCTCGCGCACGATCTTGCCGGCCTTCTTCAGGGAGCCGCCCGAGAGGTCCTGCAGCGCGAGCCCGCCGAGCGGCATCGTCACGCCCTGCCCGACCACCGCGCCGCGCACGTCCACGAGTTCCAGCGAGCCGCCGCCGAGGTCGCCGACCACGCCGTCCGGCGCATGGAAGCCCGACACCACGCCGAGCGCCGACAGCTCGGCCTCGCGCCGGCCGGACAGGAGCTCGATGCGGGTGCCGCAGGCGGCTTCCGCCGCCTCGAGGAAGGCGGGGCCGTTCGAGGCGTCGCGGGCAGCCGCGGTGGCGAGCACGAAGAGGCGCCCGACCCGCATCGTCTCGCAGAGCACGCGGAAGCGCGCGAGTGCGGCCAGCGCCCGGCGCACCGCCTCGTCGTTGAGGCGGCCGGTGGTGAGGACGTTGCGGCCCAGCCCGCACAGGACCTTCTCGTTGTAGAGCGGCGTCGGCGCCCGGCTCAGGCCGTCATAGGCCACGAGGCGGACCGAGTTCGAACCGATGTCGATGATCGCGACGGGCGCGTTGACCAAGGCCGGCTCCCGATCGGCGGAATGGGCGAGCGTGAGGTTGGCGCGATGGGGACCCAAGCAACGACCTCGCTGTATGATACCGACCGGCTGCGTCGAACGCACGTCTGACCGATCCGGCGGCACGATCCGCGCCGCCCGATCCATGTATCCGTCCGGCGGCCGGACGATCAGCCCCGCTGTGCGCGACGGCTGAGGGCCCGCGGACTCGACTTCTTCGACGACTTGCCGCGGCCGGACAGGCTCGGGTTCGTCATGAAGTACTTGTGCGCGTTGAACGGTTCCTCGCCCTCGGCGGGGTGGATACGCTCGGCGCCGCCGGATGCCAGTACACGCCAGCTCTGGCGGTTGTCGAGGAGGTTGGCCAGCATGATCTGGTCGAGAACCTGTTGATGGACCGTCGGGTTGCTGATCGGCAGCAGGGACTCGACGCGGCGGTCGAGGTTGCGGCTCATCAGGTCGGCCGAGGAGATGTAGACCGTCGCTTTCGGGTGGGGCAGCCCGACGCCGTTGCCGAAGGCGTAGATGCGCCCGTGCTCCAGGAAGCGCCCGACGATCGACTTGACGCGGATCGTCTCAGAGAGGCCCGGAACGCCCGGCCGCAGGCAGCAGATGCCGCGGACGACACAGTCGATCTGCACGCCCTCCTGAGAGGCGTCGTAGAGCGCATCGATCACCTGCGCATCGACGAGCGAGTTGCACTTGATCCAGATCGCAGCCGGGCGCCCGGCCTTGGCATGCGCCGCCTCCGCCTCGATGTCGGCGAGCAGCCGCGCCTTGGCGGTGAGCGGCGAGACCGACATCCGCTCCAGCTGCGCCGGCTCGGCGTAGCCGGTGATGAAGTTGAAGATCCGCGACACGTCGCGCGCCACCGCCGGGTCGGCGGTGAAGAACGACAGGTCGGTGTAGATGCGCGCGGTGATCGGGTGATAGTTGCCGGTGCCGACGTGGCAGTAGGTAACGAGCTTGTCGCCCTCGCGCCGCACCACCATCGACAGCTTGGCGTGGGTCTTCAGCTCGACGAAGCCGAACACCACCTGCGCGCCGGCCTTCTCGAGGTTGCGCGCCCAGCGGATGTTGGCCTCTTCGTCGAAGCGCGCCTTCAGCTCGACCAAAGCCGTCACCGACTTGCCGAGCTCGGCCGCCTCCGCCAGCGCCGCGACGATCGGCGAGTTGGAGGAGGTGCGATACAGCGTCTGCTTGATCGCGACGACGTTCGGGTCGCGGGCGGCCTGCGCCAGGAACTGCACCACCGAATCGAACGACTCGTAAGGGTGGTGGACGCAGAAATCCTTCTGGCGGATCGCCGCAAACACGTCGCCGCCGCTCTCGCGGATGCGCTCCGGGAAGCGTGGGTTGTAGGGCTTGAACTTGAGGTCGGGACGGTCGATCCCGACGATCTGCGACAGTTCGTTCAGCGCCAGCATGCCCTCGACGATGAAGATCGCGTCCGCGCCGATCTCAAGCTCGTCGCAGACGAAGCTGCGCAGGTCCTCCGGCATGCCGGATTCGACCTCGAGACGGATGACGATGCCGCGGCGGCGCTGCTTCAGCGCGGTCTCGAAATGCAGGACGAGGTCCTCGGCCTCCTCCTCGATCTCGAGATCCGAATCGCGGATCACCCGGAAGGCGCCCTGCCCCTTCACGAGGTAGCCTGGGAACAGGCGGCCGGTGAACAGCACGATCACCTGCTCGATGGCGATGAAGCGCGCGACCGTGTCGTCCTCGATCGCCGGTAGGCGCACGAACCGGTCGAGCACGCCGGGCATGCGGATCAGTGCGCGCAGCACCCGCCCGTCGCGCGGCCGCGTCAGCATCAGCGCGATGGTCGTGCCGAGGTTGGGGATGAACGGGAACGGGTGGGCCGGGTCGATCGCCAGCGGCGTCAGCACCGGGAAGACGTGGTTGAGGAAGTACTCCTCCAGCCACGCCGCGTGCTCCGGCCGCAGCGCGTCGGGCTCGACGAGGGCGACGACGCCGTCGAGCTCCTCGCGCAAAGCCCGCCAGCGCGCCTGCTGGTCTTCGGCGAGCTTGGAGACGCCGGTGCCGATGCGGGCGAGCTGCTCGGACGGCGACAGGCCGTCCTGCGACGGCAGCGTCAGCCCGGCGCGGACCTGATCGATCAGGCCGGCGACGCGCACCATGAAGAACTCGTCGAGGTTGTTGGCCGAGATCGAGAGGAAGCGCAGCTTTTCTAGCAGGGGATGCGAGGTGTTGGCCGCCTCCTCCAGCACGCGCCGGTTGAACTGCAGCCAGGACAGCTCGCGGTTGACGAAGCGCTCGGGCGAGTTCCGCAGGGCACGGCCGGCTTCGAGGATGGTCTCGCGCGCCGCCTTGTCGTCGTCGGCCTTGGGCGGCTCGGGGATCTCGGCGGCTGTCGGCCACTCGTCGCCGGCGGTGTCGGAGGCTGCGGCTCGGCGCGGGGCGCGGGCGGGCGGCGCGCGCCGTACGGTGCGCTTGGGCGTCGCCTCGTCGCCGGCCTCGACGACGTCGTCCGTCCGGTCGCGATCGAGGGCGTCCACGTTCGATTCGATATCCGACAACCCTGCCACTCCTCACCTGCCGCCTGTCGCGGCGTCCCTAACATGGGTGGTCCGCCGGAATGCGACATTGCCGTGACGGTCGGCACGCGACCCTCGCATCCGAAGCGCGCCGACCGCCGCCCATGCGTCGCGCTCAGTCGTCCTCGCCGTCCTCTTCGCCGTCCTCGCCGCCTTCGGCGATGCCAAGGCGTTCGAGCACCGCCAGCGCCAGCGGCCGGGTGATGCGGCGGCCGCGGCCGAGGGCGTCGCGATCGAGTTCGGCCACCACCTCCCGCGCCCGTCCGAGCGAGCGGTCGATGCGGAGCGCCAGGGCGTCGATCACACGCAGATCCACAACCAGTTGCCGATCCACAAACAGCTTTACCATCACCGCGCGGAGCAGGGCGTCGTCGGGCTCGCGGATTGCGACACCCGGCGCGAGCCGAAGGCGCGAGCGCAGGTCCGCAACGGTCAGCCCGATCTGGTCGATCGCCGCGCCGCTGGTCAGCAGCACCGGGCATTTGCGCTCGCGGGCGAGGTTGAGCAGGTGGAACAGGGCCGCCTCGTCGCGGCCGGGGCGGTCGATGTCCTCGATCACCAGGGCGCCGTTCGAGACGCAGTGGGTCACCGCCTCCGCGGTGACGTCGGCGGCCGACACGGTCCAGGCATGGGCCCGCGTCGCCCAGATCGAGGCGAGATGACTCTTGCCGCTTCCCGGCGGCCCGGTGAGGACCAGCACGGTGTCCGGCCAATCAGGCCAGGCCTCGATCGACGCGTAGGCGGCCTCGTTGGCCGTGCCGACCAGGAAATCCTCGCGGCCGTAGCGTGGATCGAGCGGAAGGTCGAAGGCCAGCTGCTTCGGGGGGGCGTTCTCGCGCATGCGGCGTTCAGGGTGACCCTGCCGGCCCGACAGTCAAGCGTCCCGCTCAGGCCCGCGGCACCTCGATCAGCACCGGCTGCTCGGCATGGTAGAGCCGGCTCTGCAGGTAGCGCGAGAGCGCGAAGCGCACGAGGACGCCGATCGAAGCCGCCACCGGCACCGCCAGGAGCAACCCGAGGAACCCGAACAGCGAGCCGAAGGCGAGCAGCGCGAACATCAGCCAAACCGGATGCAGGCCGACCGATTCGCCGACGAGCTTGGGCGCGATCACGTTGCCCTCCAGGAACTGGCCGACCAGGAACACCCCGACCGTCAGCCCGAGATGCAGCCAGTCCGAGCCGGGCCAGAACTGAACCAGCGCGACGCCGACCGAGAGCAGGAAGCCCGTCAGCGTGCCCACGTAGGGAATGAAGGTGAGGAAGCCCGCGATCAGGCCGATCAGGACGCCGAAGTTCAGGCCGACGAGCCACAGGCCGAGCGCGTAGAAGGTGCCGAGGATCAGGCAGACCAGCGTCTGCCCGCGCACGAAGCCGATGATCGCGCGGTCGATCTGCGCCGCGAGCCGGCGCACCGTCGCGCGGTGGCGCGGCGGCACCCAGGTGTCGAGCGTGGCGATCATCCGGTCCCAGTCGACCAGGATGTAGAATGCGACCACCGGCGTCACAACCAGCAGCGAGACCAGCGAGATCACCGCCTGCGAGCCGGACCAGATCGACTTGAGGAAGGCGAGCAGCCACGCGCCGCCCTGGGTCGCGAGCGTCCCCACCGAGGCTTGCAGCTCGTTGACCACGTCGGCGCCGCCGAGCCGCTGCAGCACCGGGCCGGCGCGCTCGGCGATGATGCCCTGCAGCCGCCCGATCATGCCGGGCAGGCTGTTGACCAGGGCCGCGACCTGGTTGGCGGCGAGCGGCACCACGATCAGCAGCGAGACGATCAGGCCGGCCACGAACATCGCCAGGATCAGCAGGCTCGCCGTCAGGCGTCCGAGGCCGAGGCGTTCGAGGCGGTCGGCCAGGGGGTCGAGCAGGTAGGCCAGCGCGATCCCGGCGACGAACGGCAGCATCACCTCGCGCAGCAGGTAGACGACGATTCCGAGGGCGACGAGCACCGCCAGACCGATCACAGCCCTCGCGCGCATCGACGTCCTCCCCACCCGACAGAGCGGAGACAGTGGGAAGGCGTCTCCGCACGGTCAAGGCTGCCGGCGCCGCCGACGGGGCACGGAACCGATCCGGGTGGGTCGTTTTCTTGTGAGCCGACGGGTTCGGTCGGCGCGAAACTCGGCTAAAGCATCCGCGGACCACAGGACGGGACGCCGATGACGGCCGAGACCACGAACGGGCTGACCTACGCGCATGCAGGCGTCGACATCGACGCCGGGAACGCGATGGTCGAGACGATCAAACCGCTGGTGCGCGCGACGCGCCGGCCCGGCGCCGACGCCGAGATCGGCGGGTTCGGCGGCCTGTTCGACCTGAAAGCCGCGGGCTTCAAGGATCCGATCCTGGTCGCCGCCAACGACGGCGTCGGCACCAAGGTGAAGATCGCGATCGAGACCGGCCGGCACGACACGATCGGCATCGACCTCGTGGCGATGTGCGTCAACGACATCATCGTCCAGGGCGCCGAACCGCTGTTCTTCCTCGACTACTACGCCACCGGCAAGCTGGTGCCGGGCGTCGGCGCCGACATCGTCCGCGGCATCGCCGAGGGCTGCCGGCAGGCCGGCTGCGCGCTGATCGGCGGCGAGACGGCGGAGATGCCGGGCCTCTACGACGGCGCCGACTACGACCTCGCCGGCTTCTCGGTCGGCGCGGCCGAGCGCGGCACGCTGCTGCCGAAGCCCGGTATCCGCGCCGGCGACGTGGTGCTCGGCCTCCCCTCCTCCGGGGTGCACTCGAACGGGTTCTCGCTCGTCCGCCGCATCGTCGCGCGCACCGGCCTGGCCTGGGACGCGGCCGCGCCCTTCGCCACCGGCAAGACGCTGGGCGAGGCGTTGCTCGAGCCGACGCGGATCTACGTGAAGCCGCTGCTCGCGGTGCTGAAGGCCACGGACGGGATCAAGGCGCTCGCCCACATCACCGGCGGCGGCTTCCCGGACAACCTGCCCCGCGTGCTGCCCGACGACGTCGGCATCGCGATCGACCTCGACGCGGTGCGCCCGCCGCCGGTCTTCGGCTGGTTGGCGCGCGAGGGCGGCGTCGCCGAGTCGGAGATGCTGCGCACCTTCAACTGCGGCGTCGGCATGGTGCTCGTCGTCGCGGAAGATCGCGCCGAAGCGGTGTCGAAGGCGCTCGGCGAGGCCGGCGAGGCGCCGGTGCGGCTCGGCGCCATCACCGCCCGCGGCGCGGAGCCCGTGACCTTCACCGGCCGCCTCGCGCTCTGATGGCGACGAAGCCGAAGACCCGCGTCGCGATCCTGATCTCGGGCCGCGGCTCGAACATGGTCTCGCTGATCGAGGCGGCGAAGGCGCCGGGCTATCCGGCCGAGATCGTGCTAGTGCTCTCGAACCGGCCGGACGCCGCCGGCCTCGCTCACGCCCGGTCCGTCGGCATCACCGCGCACGCCATCGACCACAGGGCCTTCCCCGACCGGGCGACCTTCGACGCCGCCCTCGATGCGGAGCTGCGCGCTGCCGGGGTCGAGCTGGTGTGCCTAGCGGGCTTCATGCGCGTCTTCTCCGCCGGCTTCGTCGAGGCCTGGGCCGGACGAATGATCAACATCCATCCCTCCCTGCTGCCGCTGTTCAAGGGCACGCACACCCACGCGCAGGCGCTCGCCGCCGGCGTCCGCCTCCACGGCTGCACGGTGCATTACGTGGTGCCGGAACTCGATGCCGGCCCGATCGTGGCGCAGGCGGCGGTGCCGGTGCGCGCCGGCGACGACCCCGACAGCTTGGCCGCGCGGGTGATCGTGCAGGAGCACCGCCTCTACCCCGCGGCGCTCGCCCTGGTGGCAGGCGGCGGGGCGCGGCTGCAGGGCGATCGCGTGGTGATCGAGGACGACGGTGCTGCCGCCGACGCGGCCCTGTTGAGCCTCTGAACCGCTCTTCCCTCCCCGCTTCTGCGAGGGAGGCAGATCGTGCGCTCGGTCGTCAGACCGGCCGCTGCAGCTTGCACGCGTCGAGGGCGTTCAGCGCCTTGGCGCGGGCGGAATCGTTGAAGTAGCCGGTGGCGCGGTAGGCCTCGATCTCGGACTCGTCGAGCGAGCGCATGGTCTGCTTCGCGTAGCAGCCGCAGGGACGCTCCAGCGAGGCTTCCGGCGCGCTGGTGAGGCGGGCCTGCACCACGGCGCAGGCGTGGCGCACGCGGCCTTCGAGGTTCGCCTTCGGCGCCGTGCGCAGCGCCGGATCGGGCTGGTACTGCTCGAACGGCGCGGAGGAGCCGCTGGCGAGGGCGGCGGTCGCGGCGAGCGAGAGCAGGCCGGCGGCGATCAGGGACAGGCGGCGGGTCGTCATGGCAGGTCCGTTGGCGAGATCGGGAAATCCGATGCCGTTGGACTCTTTGGCCGCACGCTTCGTCAATGGCGGTGCGGCCACACCGCCCTCCATTCCGGGCGGTGTGGCATTCGACAGGGTCGAAGGCGTCGCCGGTGTGCTCCGGCGACCACCCTCGGCCGAGATGTCCGCGTGATCTTCAGCCGACGATGTCGGAATCCTGGAAGAACTGCGCGATCTCCATCTTGGCGTTGTCGGCGCTATCCGAACCGTGGACCGTGTTCTCGCCGACCGACTCCGAGAAGGTCTTGCGGATGGTGCCCTCGGCGGCCTGGGCCGGATTCGTCGCGCCCATCACCTCACGGTACTTCGCCACGGCGTTCTCGCCTTCGAGCACCTGAACGACCACCGGGCCGGAGGTCATGAAGGTCACGAGCTCGCCGAAGAACGGGCGCTCCTTGTGGATCTCGTAGAACTTCTCGGCCTGGGCCTGGCTCATCTGGATGCGGCGCTGGCCGACGATCCGCAGGCCCGCCTTCTCGATGACCGCGTTGACCGCGCCCGTGAGGTTCCGCTTGGTCGCGTCGGGCTTCAGGATGGAGAAGGTGCGCTCGGTGGCCATGGTCAGTCCGTTCGGGAGAAAAGAAAGCCGCCCTGAGGCGGCCGGGAAAATCGCTTTCGCGCCGGGCTTATAGCGGGGGCGCCCACCGCCCTCAACCCGACGCCGAATCAAGCTCGGCCATGGCGTGGCTGCAACACTGCCGAAAATTCGCCTGAATGCGAAGGCTTCAGTGTCGCCACGAACTCCACCCGCCCCGCGCCGTCAGGCGCCAGCCTTCGGAGCTTAAGCCACATGCGTCTCGCCCTCGCCTCCGCCCTCCTCCTCACCGGTCTCGCCTCGGCTCACGCCGACGCGGGCAAGGACCCCTCCGGCACCTGGCTCACGGAGGACGGCCGCGCGAAGATCCGGATCGACCGCTGCGGCGCCGGCCAGGCGCAGGTCTGCGGCAAGGTGGTCTGGCTCAAGGTGGCCACGACGGAGGCCGGCACGCCGCGCACCGACATCAAGAACCCCGATCCGAAGAAGCGCTCGCGGCCGGTGCTCGGCCTGCCGCTGATCGAGGGGCTGCAGCCCGACGAGGCGAAGTTCTCGGGCAGCATCTACAACATCGAGGAAGGCAAGATCTATCAGGTCAGCCTCGAGCGCGAGAACGCCTCGGAGCTGTCCGTCTCCGGCTGCCTGCTCAAGGTGCTGTGCGGCTCGCAGACCTGGACCAAGGTTCCGGACGTGAACCAGCAGGCCGCCAACACCGCGTCAGAGGCGGCGCCGCAGAAGCCGGCCAAGCCCGCCGCGAAATAGGCCGAAGCTGCCTCGCGCGGACCCTGCATCATGGTGGGTGCTCCGCCCGACGACGCTAGATCGCCGCCAACCCGCGCTGCACCGCCGGCCGCGCCAGCACACGGTCGAGCCACGCCTTCACGTTCGGCAGCGTGCCGAGGTCGACGCCCTGCTTTCCGGTGAACTTCGCCCAAGGCACCGTCGCCATGTCGGCGATGGAATAGTCCCCGGCGAGGTACTCGCGGTCCGCGAGCCGCCGGTCGAGCACGCCGTAGAGGCGATTGGTCTCGGCGGTGAACCGTTCGATCGCGTAGGGGATTTTCTCCTTCGCGTAGATCTTGAAATGGTGGGTCTGGCCGAGCATCGGCCCGAAGCCGGCGCATTGCCAGAACAGCCACTCGTCCACCGCGACGCGGGCGCGCTCGTCGGTCGGGTAGAAGCGGCCGGTCTTGCGCCCGAGATATTGCAGGATCGCGCCCGACTCGAAGATCGAGACCGGCTCGCCGCCGGGTCCGTCGTAATCGACGATCGCCGGGATCTTGTTGTTCGGCGAGATTTCAAGGAATGCGGGCGCCATCTGCTCGCCCTTGGCGATGTCGACCGGCACGACGCGGTACGGTAGGCCGCACTCCTCCAGCATGATCGGGATCTTCCAGCCGTTCGGCGTGCTCCACGTGTGGAGGTCGATCGGTTTGCCGGTCACGGCCGCCATCGCTTGCCTTCGCTCTCGCCGGATCGGCCAGCCGACACGACGGGCCTCGGCTGCCGACGGTAGCTACCGCGGAACTCGCCGCGTACTCAAGAGCGCCAGGCCACCACTCACGATTTCGAGAGGCGGGGCCGGCGGCTGTTGGTGCGGAGGCGCACGGCCTTGTTCCCGGGCGCGCTTGCCGCTGTGATGGTGTGAGGTTCGCCGCATCGGGATTCGATGGGCCGCCACGGAGGGTCCGCCGTCATGTTCGCCCGTTTCCTCGCGATCGCCGCCTTCTCTGTCCCGCTGGCCCTGGCCCAGCCGGCCACGGCCAAGGAGGCGCCCGCGGCCAAGCCGACCGAGACCCCGATGGCGGCGCCGGCCACGCCCGCCGCCAAGCCGGGCGCGACGCCGAGCGCCGGGCAGACGGCGGCGCGCCAGCGCCAGAAGACCTGCGGCGCCCAATGGCGTGCGCTGGCCGACGCCGAGAAGGTGTCGCAGGGGCCGAAGTGGCCGCAATACTGGAGCAAGTGCAACAAGCGCCTGAAGGGTGAGAAGGCCTGACGGATCGTCCGCCCGCTCTGCGGGTTGTGCGTCCGGGTGCCCACGCGTAACCGAACGGCATGATGACGGAACGGCAGGCGCTTCAGCGTGTGGTGGCGGTGGCGGCGATCGTGCCGGTCGCCGCCGGATTGTACGGCGTGGTCTTCGGCATCAACGGGATGGAGGGCGGCGTGCCCAACATCTCCGCGGACAGCCATTTCCGCTATCTCTCCGGCCTGCTTACCGGCGTCGGCATCCTGTTCCTCACCTGCGTCCCCGGGATCGAGGACAAGGGACGCCTGTTCCGGTTCCTGACCCTCGTCGTCGTGCTCGGTGGGCTTGCGCGGCTGCTCGGCCTGTGGCTCACGGGCGTCCCGTCGCTGACGATGCTGGCGGCGCTGGGCATGGAGCTCGGCGTCACGCCGTCGCTGTGCCTGTGGCAGGCGCGGATCGCCGGACGGGCGCGCGACGCCGAGGCGGTCCTCGGCACAGCCGCCGCGCCCGGCGCGCGCCTGCGATGAGCGCGGCCGCCACCCGGCGCGCCCCGTGGCTCGACCGCGCGATCGACCGGCTCGACGCGATCGTGCCGAAGCCGGCCGCCTGGGCTTTCGCCTTCCGGATCTGGCTGGCGATGATGCTGGCGCTCTACGCCGCGTTCTGGTTGCAGCTCGACAGCGCGTCGTCCGCCGCCACAGGCGTCGCGATCCTGGCGCAGCCCAAGCGCGGGCAGGCGATCTCGAAGGCGGCCTACCGCTTCCTCGGCACCGTCGTCGGCGGCATCGTGGCGATCGTGTTCATGGCGCTGTTCGCGCAGGACCGCGTGACGCTGCTCGTCGCCTTCTCGGTGTGGATCGGGCTCTGCGTCTTCACCGCCCAGTACCTGCAGGACACCCGCGCCTACGGTGCGATGCTCTCGGGCTATACCGTCGCGATCATCGCGCTTGCGCATATCGATGCGCCGCAGACGACCTTCGACGCGGCGGTCGGGCGGCTTGCGGCGATCACGGTGGCGATCGTCACGATCACCTTCATCAACGATGCTCTCGCCTCTCCCAGCACGTGGCGCACGCTGTTGCCGACCCTGTCGTCGGCCTACGACGGCACCAAGGCCTTCGCCCACGAGGCGTTCACGTCAGGCGATCCCGGGCCCCTACGCACCGCAGCCCTCATCCGCACGATCGCGCCGATGCGCGCCGACGCCAGCGCCATCGCCGGCGAGCTCGACGACGGCCCGTATCGCGCGGCCGGATCCCGCAGCGCGATCGCGGCGCTCTACGTGATGGCGGCAGCGAGCCGCGCCGCCGTCAACGCCGCGGCGGCGCTTCGCCATCCGAGCCCGGCGGTGGAGGAGGCGCTGGGCTTGTGCCGCGAGGTTTCCGGCGGCGGCGTCGGCGAACCGGAGGCCGCACGCCTCGACCGGATCGACGCGAGGCTGCGCGACCTCGTCGATGAGGCGGTCCGGGACGGGCGCCGCCCCCTCGACGAGCTGGTGGCGCTTCAGCGCTGCCTCGACTTCGTCAACGCCGCGACCTTCGCGGACGACGGAGTGCGCGCGCTCGCCGACGGCCACGTGCCGCTGCGCGACGTGAAGCTCCCGACGCACCGCGACTTCCCCGTGGCCTTGCGCGCGGCGTTGCGGGTGGCGATCGGCTTCGGGCTCACCGCCGCCTTCATGATCCTGTCCGGCCTGCCGCAGACCTCGTTCGCGCTGGTGCAGGTGGCTTCCACCTGCGCGCTGTCGTCCACCGCCCCGGACCCGAAGAAGTTCGCCGTCGGCGTGCTGATCGGCATGCCGCTGGCGTCGCTGTTCGCCGGCATCGTGCTGTTCGCCTTCCTCAACGGGAACCAGGGCTTCCCGCTGCTCGCCATCGCGATGATCGTGCCGGTCTTCGTCGCCTGCTTTCTGTCGCTGAACCAGTCGACCTTCGGCATCGGCTTCATCGCGCTGGTGTTTACGCCGGTGCTGATCGCCCCGGAGAATCCGCAGAGCTACGATCCGCAGACCTACCTGATGAACGTCGCGCTGGTGATCGCGGCGGCGATCATCCTGTTCCTCGCGGTGCGCCTGGTCCTGCCGATCTCGCCCTCGCAGCATCGCGCCTTCGCGCTGGATTCCGCCAAGCGCGCGCTCGCCGAAGCCCTGGCTGGCGAAGGCGGCGACGCGACCACGCGGACCAGCCTGAACGCCGACCGGCTGTTCCAGTTCGCGGGCTACACCTCCGGCAGCCGCGCGGTGCGCCGGATGGCGATGGTCCACGCCTTCGCCCTGTCGCAGCTGGAATCGGCCGCCGCCCGCGCCCACGCACAGATGCGGCTGCTAGACGGGACCGCGGGAATGCGCGATCCCGTGGCGAAGGGCCGGGACGCGCTCGCGCGCGGCGACGCCTGGCGCCTGCAGGACGCGGCCCGCGACCTCCTGCGCGCCGCGCCCGCGGACGACCGCGGCGCGCGCATGACGGTCGCGCGCGCGGCCGCCGATCTCGTGGCGGCCGCGCGCGTTATCGAGCGGCATCGGCGCTTCCTCGTGCGGCTCGACATGCCGGGTTTCTGAGGCGAAGGGTTTCGCGAGGGTCTCGAAGGCGACGATGCGTCATGAACTGCAAATCGGCGGGATCCTTGTCTCGCCCTTCGTCGCCTATGCGCTGGGCGCCTTCGCGATCCTGATCGCGCTGCGCTTCGTCTTCGCGCGCATCCGCTTCAGCCGCTACGTCGCCAACCCGCCGCTCGCCGAGGCCGGGATCTACGTCTGCGTCCTCGCCCTCCTGATCGTGTTGCTGTGATGGCCGACGAAGACGACCCCAAGGCCTCGAACGGTGACCGGGCTGGGAGCGACCATGCCGCGGCCCCCCGCGGCGATCCGCCGGCTCTGGCCGACGACCGTCCCGCCCGTGCGCGCGGCGGCCGCATCGGCAAGGTGTTTCGCCTGGCCGCCACCGGCGTGATCCTGGTGCTGGCGTTCCTCGCCGCGACCGTGGTGTGGTCGTACTACGTCACCGCGCCGTGGACGCGCGACGGCCGGGTGCGCGTCCAGGTGGCGAGCATCGCGCCGCAGGTCTCGGGGCAGATCGTCGAGCTGCGGGTGGTGGACAACCAGAGCGTGAAGCGCGGCGACGTGCTCTACGTCATCGACCCGTTCGACTTCGAGGTGAACGTCGCTTCCGGCGAAGCCGAGGTGAAGAACCGCGAGGCCGACCTCTCGGTGAAGAACGCCCAGTCGGCCCGGCGCCAGGCGCTGACCACGGTCTCGACCTCCGTCGAGGAGAAGCAGCAATATGCCGGCACGGCCAAGATCGCCGAGGCGGCCCTGGAGACCGCGAAGGCGCAGCTCTCGCAGGCCAAGACCAACCTCGGGCGCACGCAGGTGAAATCGACGGTGAACGGCCGGGTCACGAACCTGCTGCTGCGCGCCGGCGACTACGCCACCACCGGCACCTCGAACATCTCGGTCATCGACACGGATTCGTTCTGGGTCGACGGCTATTTCGAGGAGACCAAGATGGCGAACATCCATGTCGGCGACCCGGCCGAGATGGCGCTGATGGGATATTCGAACCACCTGCGCGGCACGGTCGAGAGCATCACGCAGGGCATCTCCACCGCGAACGCCGCGGCGAGCACGCAGGGGCTGCCGAACGTCGACCCGGTCTACACCTGGGTGCGGCTCGCGCAGCGGGTGCCGGTGCGCATCCGCATCGCGCACGTGCCGCCGGGGGTGCCGCTGGTGGCCGGCATGACCGCGACCGTGGTGGTGGGCGAAGGCGGCGCACCGCCGCCGGCCTGGTTCATGGACCTGCGCCGTCGCCTCGCTGGCGATCCGCCGGCCACGCGGGAGGCCGACGCCGACCGCCGGTGACAAGGCGGACCGGCTCTGGGCGCAGGCGGCTCAGTCGATCCCGAGCTTGCTCTTCAGCAGGGCGTTGACGGCGGCCGGGTTGGCCTTGCCGCCGGTGGCCTTCATGGTCTGGCCGACGAACCAGCCGAGCAGCGTCGGCTTCTCCTTCGCCTGCTGGACCTTGTCGGGGTTCTTGGCGACGATGTCGTCGATCGCCGCCTCGATCGCGCCGGTGTCGGTGACCTGCTTCATCCCGCGCGCCTCGACGACCGCACGCGGGTCGCCGCCCTCGGTCCAGACGATCTCGAACAGGTCCTTGGCGATCTTGCCGGAGATGACGCCCTCGCCGATCAGGTCGATGATCTGGCCGAGCTGGTCGGCGGAGACCGGCGTCGCCTCGATGCCGAGGCCTTCCTTGTTGAGGCGCCCGAACAGCTCGTTGATCACCCAGTTCGCGGCCGCCTTGCCGTCGCGCTTGGCGGCCACCGCCTCGTAGTAGTCGGCAGACGCCCGTTCGGCGACGAGCACGTTGGCGTCGTAAGGCGAGAGCCCGAAATCGGCGATGAGTCTCGCCTTCTTGGCATCCGGCAGCTCGGGGAGCCCTTCGGCGAGGGCGTCGACGTAGGCCTGGTCGAACTCGAGCGGGAGCAGGTCCGGGTCGGGGAAATAGCGGTAGTCGTGCGCCTCCTCCTTCGAGCGCATCGACCGGGTCTCGCCCTTGGACGGGTCGTACAGGCGCGTCTCCTGCGCGATCGTGCCGCCGTCCTCGATGATCGCGATCTGACGCCGCGCCTCCGATTCGATCGCCTGGCCGATGAAGCGGATCGAGTTGACGTTCTTGATCTCGCAGCGGGTGCCGAGCGGCTGGCCGGGCAGCCGCACCGAAACGTTCACGTCGGCGCGGAGCGAACCCTTCTCCATGTCGCCGTCGCAGGTGCCGAGGTAGCGCAGGATCGTGCGCAGCTTGGTCACGTAGGCGCGCGCCTCCTCGGAGGAGCGCAGGTCCGGCCGCGAGACAATCTCCATCAGCGCGACCCCGGAGCGGTTGAGGTCGACGAAGCTCTGGGTCGGGTTCTGGTCGTGCAGCGACTTGCCGGCATCCTGCTCCAGATGCAGCCGCTCGATCCCGACGGTGATCGACTCGCCGTCGAGCAGGTCGACCACGACCTCGCCCTCGCCGACGATCGGGTCCTTGTACTGCGAGATCTGATAGCCCTGCGGCAGGTCCGGGTAGAAGTAGTTCTTCCGGTCGAACACCGAGCGGTGGTTGATCTGCGCCTTCAGGCCGAGGCCGGTGCGCACGGCCTGCGCCACGCATTCCTCGTTGATCACCGGGAGCATGCCCGGCATCGCCGCGTCGACCAGCGAGACGTGGTCGTTCGGCTCGGCCCCGAACTCGGTGGAGGCGCCGGAGAACAGCTTCGAGCGGCTGGTGACCTGGGCGTGGATCTCCATGCCGATCACGACCTCCCAGTCGTGCTCGGCGCCCTTGATGAGCTTCTTCGGGTTCACGGGAGCCGTCATGCTCGGACTTTCATGCAACGAAGCGCCGGAGCGCCGCGGAGTGTCGTGGCGGTGCGCAGGCCGGTCAAGGCGCGTGCGGCCGCAGGATCTTTCGGGCGGTGAAGCCCAGGATCGACCACAGGATGGCCGCGCCGACCCGTACCGGGAAGAAGGTCGGCCCGTCGTGGCTCACGGGCGCCGGCCAGGGAATGCCGATCGCGGTGACCGCCCAGGAGAACAGCACCGCCGCCACGAACCCCGCGATCACCGCGACGAAGAGTTTGCCGAACTGGTCCGCCGACCAGCCGAGATAGAGGCAGACCGCGATCAGGACCGGATCGAAACCGGCCCAGATCCAGACCGTCCAGGGATAATACGGGACCGTCACCACCAGACCTTCGGCAGCACCGTGCGCCCGGCCGCGCGCTCGATGACCTCGGCGGTGGCGAACAGGGTCTCCTCGTCGAACGGCCGCCCGATGAGCTGCAGACCGAGCGGCAGGCCCTGGCCGTCGAGACCGGCCGGCACCGCGATGCCGGGAAGCCCGGCCATGTTCACGGTCACGGTGAACACGTCGTTGAGGTACATCTCGACCGGGTCGGCGGAGGCCTTCTCGCCGACGCCGAAGGCGGAGGACGGCGTCGCCGGCGTCAGGATGGCGTCGACGCCCGCCGCATAGGCCTCCTCGAAGTCGCGCTTGATCAGCGTGCGGATCTTCTGAGCGCGGACGTAGTAGGCGTCGTAGTAGCCGGCCGACAGCACGTAGGTGCCGATCATGATCCGGCGCTTCACCTCGCGGCCGAAGCCGGCCGCGCGGGTGTTCTCGTACATGGCGGCGATGTCACGTCCCGGCACGCGAAGGCCGTAGCGGACGCCGTCGTAGCGGGCGAGGTTCGAGGAAGCCTCGGCCGGCGCGACGATGTAGTAGGCCGGCAGCGCGAGCTTGGTGTGCGGCAGCGAGATCTCGCGGATCGTCGCGCCCGCGTCCTTCAGCCAGGCGGCGCCGTCGTCCCAGAGCTTCTGGATCTCGGCGGGCATGCCCTCGACCCGGTACTCCTTCGGGATGCCGATGGTGAGGCCCTTCACGCCGCGCGAGACCGCGGCCTCGAAATCCGGCACGGGGAGGTCGACACAGGTGGTGTCGCGGGCATCAGGCCCTGCCATCGAGCCGAGCAGGATCGCGCAGTCGCGCACCGTGCGGGCGATCGGCCCGGCCTGGTCGAGGGAGGAGGCGAAGGCCACCGTACCCCAGCGCGAGACGCGGCCGTAGGTCGGCTTGATCCCGACCGTGCCGGTGAAGGCGGCCGGCTGCCGGATCGAGCCGCCGGTGTCGGTGGCGGTGGCGCCCAGGCACAGATGCGCCGCGACCGCCGCGGCCGAGCCGCCCGACGAGCCGCCGGGGACGATCTTCACGTCGGACCCGGTACGCCGCCACGGCGAGATCACTCCACCGTAGGCGCTGGTCTCGTTCGAGGAGCCCATGGCGAACTCGTCGAGGTTCAGCTTGCCCAGCATCACCGCGCCGTCGCGCCAGAGGTTAGCGGAGACGGCGGATTCGTAATGCGGTTCGAAATTCTCCAGGATCTTGGAGCCCGCCGTCGTGGTCACGCCTTCGGTGCAGAACAGGTCCTTGATGCCGAGCGGCAGGCCTTCGAGCGGCCCGGCCTCGCCCTTGGCGATCTTCGCGTCGGACGCCTCGGCCATCTTGAGGGCGCGGTCGGGCGTCTCCAGCAGGTAGGCGTTGAGCACGCGCGCCTTCTCCAGGGCGTCGATGTGCGCCTGCGCGATCTCGCGGGCGGAGAAGGTCTTGGCCCTCAGGCCGTCGCGCGCCTCGGCGAGGCTGAGTTCGTTGAGTTCCGTCACGCTGTTCGTCCTCGGCCGTTCGGCCGCGATGCGGGTCAGGGGCGTTCCGGCCGGCGGAGCCGGCGGACGCGGCAGATGTCGTTCACGGGCCGGCGTTTCGCGGCCCGGCCGGCCTACTCGACGACCTTGGGAACGAGGAAGTAGTGGTCCTCGGTCTCCGGCGCGTTGGCGACCACGTCGACCGCGCGACCGCCGTCGGTGACGACGTCCTTGCGCTTCTTCATCGCCATCGGCGTCACCGAGGTCATCGCCTCGACGCCGGTCACGTCGACCGCGCTCAGCTGCTCGACGAAGGCGAGGATGGCGTTCAGCTCGCCCTGCAGCGGCGCGACCTCGTCGTCGGCCACCGCGATGCGGGCCAGATGCGCGATGCGCCGGACTGTCTTCTCGTCGACCGACATGCTGCCTGTTCGTCTTGCGCGTTCGTCTCGGAAGGTCGGGCGCCGGCAGCGGCGATTGCCGGCCCTTCCACGGTCCAGGCGCTATAGCACCGGGCTTCGCGGCGCCGCAACGCGCCGGCGATCAGGTGACGATATGGTTCGGGATCCCCGTGGTCTCGATGAGGATGCCGCTTGGGCGGATGGGGCGGAACTCCGCGAGGGCGAAGCCCAGCACCAGCACCTCGAAGGCGATCAGCAGCATCAGCTTGTGCTTGCGCGGCATGGCACGCCGGGCGGGCGCCTTGACGGGAGCTTGGGGGACGAACGAACCGATAGCCTGCACGATTGCCTCCGCAACGGGGTTAACGAAACCTTAACCATCGTTATGAGGGAAGCGCTGCGTCCTGCGCCAGGGCAAGTTCGGGACGCGGTTAACGCCTGTGGATGGAGCGGGGACGCGATGTGGAACACGGTGTTCGAGCGCCTTCATCCGGGGGCGCGGTCGAGCGAGGCGGAGATCGCGCGGGCGGAGGCCGAACTCGGGTTCGCGCTGCCCGAATCGTATCGCAGCTTCTGCCGCGCGTGCGGCGCCGGGCTCGCGAACGGCCACTTCCGGATCGCGACGCCCCTGCCCTACCCGGCGGCCGACCTGGTGACGCGGGCCGAGATCGTCGCCGACAGCATCAACGCAGCGATCCAGGCGCTTTCCGCCGCCGACACGCCGCACCGCTTCTCGATCGAGGACGGCGACCTGTCGCGGCTGGAGCGCGCCTGCTTCTTCGGCGAGGGCGACGACGGCAGCTTCCTGTTCTGGGACGTGTCGGGCGCGGGCGAGTACCCGATCTGGGTGATGGCCCCCGACCTCGAGACCGTCCGCTTCGGCGGCGACACCCTGGACGCGTTCTTCAAGCGGACGCAGGGGCTGACGATCCTCGACGTGCTCGGCGATGGCACCCCGCCGCTCGTCTCGACCTTCGAGGGCATCGAGGCGGCGGTGCTGGCGCGGGCCGGCGAGCCGGCGCAGGACGGCGCGCCGGTGTGAGCGCTTGGCGGGATGGGACACGATGGACACGGACGCGCTACGCACCTTCGCCGAGGCCTCCCGCGGCGGACCCCGGCTGATCGGCATCGATCTCGGCACCAAGACCATCGGCCTCGCGCTGTCCGACCTCGGACGGCAGATCGCCTCGCCGCTTGAGACGATCAAGCGCGTGAAGTTCACGCCCGACGTGGCGCGGCTGCGGTTCCTGTGCGAGCAGCACGCGGTCGGCGGCCTGGTGATCGGCCTGCCGCTGAACATGGACGGGAGCGAGGGCGTGCGGGTGCAGTCGACGCGCTCGTTCGTGCGCAACCTGAAGCCGCTCCTCGACCTTCCGGTCCTGTTCTACGACGAGCGCCTCTCGACCGCCGTCGTCACCCGCGCGCTGATCGCGGCCGACACCTCTCGGGCCAAGCGCAGCCAACTCGTCGACAAGCTCGCCGCCGCCTACATCCTGCAGGGCTGCCTCGACCGGATGCGCGGGATGGTCGAATCGGAGGACGACGACCTGGATTGAAGGCGTCACCCGACGAGCGACACCATCCCGCTGCCGTGCCGCTCGATCCGCCCGTCGAGCTCGAGTTCGAGCAGCGTCGTCTGCACCACGCGCACCGACAGGCCGGTCGCGCGGGCGATCTCGTCGGTGCCGACCGGCGTCGGGCTCAGCGCGGCGACGATCGTCTCGCGGTCGCCCACCGGCTCTGCCGGCTCCGGCGCCTCGAACGACGGCGCCGGCATTGATGAGGCGCCGTCATCGAGGTCGATCTCGTCCCAGAAATCCGGCTGGTCGGCCAGATCCGGTGGCGGCAAGGCCGGCGCCTGGTCGGGGTCGCCGCCGCGCTCGATCAGCGGCGCGATCGCGGCGAGGACGTGATCCACCTCGGCGACGAGCGTCGCGCCCTGGCGGATGAGGTCGTTGGTGCCCTCCGCCCGCGGATCGAGCGGCGAGCCCGGCACCGCGAACACCTCGCGCCCCTGTTCGAGGGCGAAGCGCGCGGTGATCAGCGAGCCCGACCGGCGCGCCGCCTCGACCACCACGGTGCCGTAGGCGAGCCCCGAGATGATGCGGTTGCGCCGCGGGAAGTCGCGTCCGCGGGGCACCCAGCCCATCGGCATCTCGGCGACAACCGCGCCGCCGGCCTCCAGCATCGACTCGACGAGGCCGGCGTGGTTGGCCGGATAGATCTTGTCGTGCCCGCCGGCGAGCACCGCGACGGTGCCGGTCGCGGCCGAGGCCTTGTGGGCGCGGGCGTCGATGCCGCGGGCCAGGCCCGAGACCACGACGAGGCCCGCCTCGCCCAAGCCCCGCGCCAACCGTTCGGTGAAGGCCAATCCCGAGGCCGAGGCGTTGCGCGAGCCGACGATCGCCACCGCGGGCCGGGCCAGCGCTTCGGCGGACCCGCGGATCGCGACGAGCGGCGGCGCAGAATCGGCCGCCTGGAGGATCTTCGGGTAACCGGCCTCCCCCATCGCGACGATGCGGGCACCCAGGCGCGCGGCCGCCGCGATCTCGGCCTCGGCCTCGTCGCGCGTCGGCGGCTCGATCCGTCGTCCGCGCCGGGCGGTGAGGTTCGGCAGGGCCGCGAGCGCGGCCGCGGCGCCGCCGAAGCGGTTGATCAGGCCGCGAAAGGTGCGCGGGCCGACCCCTTCGGTGCGGATCAGGCGGAGCCAGTCGACCCGCTGTGCGTCGGTGAGCTGCACGGGCCCTCCCTCGGAAGGGGTCTCAGCCCTTCTGACCGATCCGTCCCTCGGTGCCGTCGACGAGCCGGCGGATGTTGGGCGCGTGCTTCCACCATAGCAGCAGGCCGAGAACGAGGAAGAGCCCCGCGCGGCTCGGATCGCCCAACGCCCACAGGATGATAGGGGTTGCGGCCGAGGCCGCGAGCGCCGCGAGCGACGAGTAGCGCAGGGTGAAGGCGAGGCCGAGCCAGATCGCGGCGAAGGCGAGCAGCGCCAGGGGGCTCAGCGCCAGCAGCACGCCGAGGAAGGTGGCGACACCCTTGCCGCCCTTGAATCCGAGCCAGACCGGGAAGAGATGCCCGAGGAAGGCGCCGAGCCCGGCCGCGAGCGCCGGCCAAGCGCCGGAGCCTTGGCCAACCCCTTGGCCGATCCGCTGCGCGATCAGCACCGCCGCGGTGCCCTTGAGCGCGTCGCCGAGCAGCGTCGCGGCCGCGAGGCCCTTGCGGCCGGTGCGCAGCACGTTGGTCGCGCCGATGTTGCCCGAGCCGATGGCCCGCACGTCGCCGAGGCCGGCCAGCCGCGTGAAGATCAGCCCGAAGGGAATCGAGCCCAGTGCGTAGCCGAGCGCCAGGCAACCGAGGACGACCGGCCAGGCGATGTCCGACGGCGCGGTCATGCCGCCGCCGCGAGGTCGGGTGAGCGGTGGACGATTCGGCCGCCGACGAGCGTCAGCACCGCCGCGCCCTGCATCCTTGCCTCGTCGAAGGGCGAGTTCTTGGAGCGGGACTTCAATGTCCGCTTGTCGAGGACGTAGGGCACGTCGGGATCAATCAGCACGAGGTCGGCCGGGGCGCCGACGGCGAGACGCCCGGCCTCGCGGCCGAGGATCCGAGCCGGGTTCGCCGACAGGGCGGCGAGCAGGCGCGCGAGGGAGACGTCCCCCGCGCGCACGAGGCGAAGCGAGGCGCCGAGCAGGGTCTCGATCCCGAGCGCGCCGTCGGCGGCCTCGGCGAAGGGCAACCGCTTGGTCTCCACGTCCTGCGGGTTGTGGTCGGAGACGACCACGTCGATCACCCCCTCGTTCAGCGCCGCCGCCAGCGCCTGCCGGTCGGCCTCGCCGCGCAGGGGCGGCGAGAGCTTGCAGAAAGTGCGGTAGTGGCCGATGTCGCCCTCGTTCAGGACGAGGTTGTTGACCGAGGCGCCGCAGGTCACCGGCAGCCCGTCCGCCTTGGCCCGACGCACGATCTCGACTGAGTCGGCGCACGAGATCATCGCCGCGTGGTAGCGCGCGCCGGTGAGGCGGACGAGGCGGAGGTCGCGCTCCAGCATCATCGTCTCCGCTTCGCGCGGGATGCCCATCAGTCCGAGGCGCGACGCTAACTCGCCCTCGTTCATCACCCCCTCGCCGACCAGGTCGGGCTCCTCGACGTGCTGCATCAGCAGGGCGCCGAAGTCGCGGGCGTAGGTCATCGCCCGGCGCATCACCTGAGCATGCGTGACGGCTCTCAGCCCGTCGGTGAAGGCGACCGCGCCGGCTTCCTGGAGCAGGCCGAACTCGGTCATCTCCTGTCCGGCGAGTCCCTTGGTGATGGCAGCGGCCGGCAGGACGTTGACGCAGGCGGTGTCGCGGGCGCGCCGCAGCACGAAGTCGACGATCGCCGGCCCGTCGATCACCGGGTTGGTGTCCGGCATGCAGACCAGCGTCGTGACGCCTCCCGCCGCCGCCGCCGCGCTCGCGCTCGCCAGGGTCTCGCGGTGCTCGGCGCCGGGTTCCCCGACGAAGGCACGCATGTCGATCAGGCCCGGCGCCAGCACGTGCCCGCCGCAATCGATCGCCTTCGCGCCCTCCGGGGTGCCGGGCTCGGCGCCCCAGGCGACGTCGGCGATGCGGCCGTCGCGGATCAGGACATGGCCCGGCCCTTCGCGGCCGGAGGCCGGGTCGAGGAGGGCGGCGTTGGTGAGGAGCAGCATCTGGGGGGGATCAAACCGCGATCTGATTGAGGACCATCTCGCGAACGAGATCACGCCGGGAAAGGCCGCGGCGCTCGGCAGCCGAATCGATCGCTCTGATCGCCGTCTCGTCGAGTCCGAGCTCGTCGAAGGGGGGACGGATGACGACGGCGGCGTGGCCGGCGGCAAGTGCCTGCGAGACGTCCACGTCCTGACGGAGGACCTCGATGGTCCGCGCAGGCGGCAGGGTCCGTCCGTCCTCCTCGATCAGCGCCATCCACTGCACAAGCGCCTCGGCCGCCTGGATCACGGTCGCGTCGGCCGTCTCGGCGGCGGCGATGCAGCCGGGCAGGTCGGGGAACCATACGCCCCAGAGGCTGGTCGGGTCCTTCTCGAGAATGCCGACATACGCCGTCACGATTCCTGCCTCCCCTTCGTCCAGCCGGCCGCCCGGGCGATGCTTCGCGCGGTCCCGGCCGGAAGGTCGCCGCGGCCGCGCGGCACCGCGACGGTCCCCGCCCGCTCGGGATGCGCGTAGATGTCGTGCGGTCCCTTGAACGGTCGCGTCATCCAACCCTCCCGTTCCAGGCGCCGCCGAATGGCCTGGATATCAAGGTCGAAGTCGCGCGGAGGCATGTCAAGCGTTCGGCAGGTGCGAGGCCAGCGCTTCCATCACCGCCATCCGCACGGCGACGCCCATCTCGACCTGCTCGCGGATCAGCGATTGCGCGCCGTCGGCGATGTCCGAGGCGATCTCGACGCCGCGGTTCATCGGGCCGGGATGCATCACCAGGGCGTCGGGGGCGGCGAGCGCGAGCTTGTCGGCGTCGAGACCATAATAGCGGAAGTACTCCTTCACCGACGGCACGAAGGAGCCGTTCATGCGCTCGCGCTGCAGGCGCAGCATCATCACGATGTCGCAGCCGTCGAGGCCCTTACGCATGTCGGTGAACACCTCGACGCCGAAGCGCTCGATGCCAGCGGGCAGGAGCGAGGACGGCGCGATCACGCGGACGCGCGCGCCCATCGCCTGAAGCAGGATCAGGTTCGAGCGGGCGACGCGGCTGTGCAGCACGTCGCCGCAGATCGCGACTCGAAGCCCCTCGATCCGCCCCTTGTTGCGCCGGATGGTCAGCGCGTCGAGCAGCGCCTGGGTCGGGTGCTCGTGGGCGCCGTCGCCGGCGTTCACGACCGAGCAGTCCACCTTGCGGGCGAGCAGGTGCACGGCGCCGGCCGAATGGTGGCGCACCACGATGATGTCGGGGCGCATCGCGTTCAGGGTCGCCGCAGTGTCGATCAGCGTCTCGCCCTTCTTCACCGAGGAAGACGCCACCGACATGTTCATCACGTCGGCGCCGAGGCGCTTACCGGCGAGCTCGAACGAGGATTGCGTCCGCGTCGAGGGCTCGAAGAACAGATTGATCTGGGTGCGGCCCCGCAGCGTCGAGAGCTTCTTCTCGACCTGGCGGGAGATCGCCACCGCGGCATCCGCCCGGTCGAGCAACCCCTCGATGTCGGGGCGCGACAGGCCCTCTATCCCGAGGAGATGCCGGTGGGGATAGTTCGGGTGCGTCGGCTGGCTCATCGGCTCGCGTGATAGGTCGCGGCCGGTGCGACGGCAAGCGCGGGCCGCGATCCGGAGGCTGGCAACTTTCCGCGGCGGTTGTACGTAACCGGCTGGGACCACGCGGCGAATGGGTCGCAGTTCCTCCCATCCTTTTCCTGCAATCAGGCGAACTTCCCTTGGCAGCTTCCCCGGCGATTCCCTCCGGCGCCGCGTCCCCCCGCCGCGAGACGATCTACCGGCATCCGCTGGTGATCCGCCTCGCGCATTGGCTCAACGCCGCCTCCCTGCTGATCCTGCTGATGAGCGGGCTGCAAATCTTCAATGCGCACCCGGCCCTGTACTGGGGCGCGAAGTCGACCTTCGACACCCCGGCGCTCGCGATCACCAGCGACACCGACGCCAAGGGCAACGCCCGCGGCGTCGTCACGGTCGGCGGCTACACCTTCGACACGACCGGCGTGCTCGGCCTCTCCAAGGACCAGGGCCAGATAGCCGACCGGGCGTTCCCTTCGTGGAGCACGATCCCCTCGGGGCAGGACCTCGCCACCGCCCGGCGCTGGCACTTCCTGTTTGCCTGGGCGCTGGTGATCAACGGCGCGATCTACCTGTTCTACGGGCTGGTGTCGGGGCAGCTGCGCCGCCGGGTGATCCCGGACGGCGACCAGGTGCGCGACATCGGCGGCTCGGTGCGCGAGCACCTCACCCTGCACTTCCCCAAGGGCGAGGAGGCCAAGCGCTACAACGTGCTGCAGAAGCTGACCTACCTCGCCGTCATCGCGGGTCTGCTGCCGGCGATGGTGTTGGCCGGCCTTGCGATGTCGCCCGGCATGGACGCCGCCTGGCCCTGGCTCGTCGATGCGTTCGGCGGCCGGCAATCGGCCCGCACGGTCCACTTCATCGTGGCCAACCTCCTGGTGCTGTTCGTGATCGTGCACGTGGTGCTGGTGCTGGTCTCAGGGTTTTGGAACAACATGCGCGGCATGGTCACCGGCTGGTTCGCGATCGAGCAGGATGGAGCGACCCGCCGATGAGCACCCTCGACCGCCGCCGCTTCCTCACCACCGTCGCCGCGCTCGGTGGCACCGCGATGCTCGCCGGCTGCGACCGCTTCGCCGGCTCCGCCTACGGCCCGCGGACCCTGAAGGCCGGGGAGGACGCCAACCTGTTCGTGCAGCGCCTGCTGCTCTCGAACGCCTCGCTCGCCAGGGAATTCCCCGAGTCCGAGATTTCGGCCGTGTTCAAGCCGAACGGGACGATCGACCCGCCGGACAAGGCCTACAAGGCGCTGGCGGCCTCGAACTTCTCCACCTTCAAGCTCGAGGTCGGCGGCCTGGTCGAGCGCCCGCAGAGCTTCAGCCTCGCGGACCTGCGCGGGTTGCCGTCGCGGACGCAGACCACGCGGCACGATTGCGTCGAGGGCTGGAGCTGCATCGGCAAGTGGGCCGGCGTGCCCCTGTCCGAGGTGCTGAACCGCGCCGGGTTGAAGCCGCAGGCGCGCTACGTCGTGTTCCACTGCGCCGACACGCTGGAATATGCCGGCGGCGGGTTGGAGGGCGGCAAGGACGGCACCAAGGACGGGGCCTTCATACAACCAGAGAACCCGAGCGCGGTGCGCCACGTCCAGGTCGCTGCGGCGGGCAACGATGCCGACGCCTGGGGCGGCACGCCGCCCGAGGAGCCGGAGGAGACGCGCACGCCGATCCGCTACTACGAGAGCATCGACCTCACCGACGCCTTCCATCCGCAGACGATCCTCGCCTACGACCTCAACGGAAAGCCGCTCCCGGTCTCGAACGGCGCCCCCTTGCGCCTTCGGATCGAGCGCCAGCTCGGCTACAAGCAGGCCAAGTACGTGATGCGGATCGAGGTGGTCGATTCCCTCGCCAAGATCGGCGACGGCCAGGGCGGCTACTGGGAAGACCGCGGCTACGAGTGGTACGCGGGGATCTGAGGCTCGCGCTTCCGAATCCTGGCGATTTGCCGCGCTCGACCGGGTGTTTGGTCGAGCGCGGGTCCCTTCTCCCATGGGAGGGGGAGTCGCGTAGCGTTTCCGGAGTCCTCACCCTCCGTCGGAGCGCCGCTGCGGCGAGACTGTACTGGCGCGTTCGCGCCACGCTTTGGACAGCCCCCATTTGACAACCCGCGGGGCATGAACCACTTCATGCCCGGCGCAGGTCCGGCCCGGCCGCGGCGCGAAACCCCACAATTGGTGCGTTCCTGCCGCTGCTCGGGCTTTGACGAGAGGCTGTTTCGTCCATGAAAGTCGTCGTCGTCGAGTCGCCGGCCAAAGCCAAGACCATCAACAAGTATCTTGGCCGGGACTATGAAGTCATCGCCTCGTTCGGGCACATCCGGGACCTTCCTGCCAAGGACGGCTCGGTCGACCCGGAGGCCGACTTCAACATGATCTGGGAGCTCGACGCCCGCGGATCGAAGCAGGTGTCCGAGATCGCCCGCGCCGTGAAGGGCGCCGACAAGCTGATCCTGGCGACCGACCCGGATCGCGAGGGCGAGGCGATCTCCTGGCACGTGCTGGAGGCGCTGAATGCCCGCAAGGTGCTGAAGGGCATCCCCGTCGAGCGCGTCACCTTCAACGCGATCACCAAGGCGTCGGTCGAGACGGCGATGCGCCAGCCGCGCCAGATCGACCAGGCGCTGGTCGACGCCTACCTCGCCCGCCGGGCGCTCGACTACCTCGTCGGCTTCAACCTCTCGCCTGTGCTGTGGCGCAAGCTCCCCGGCGCCCGCTCGGCCGGGCGCGTGCAGTCGGTGGCGCTGCGGCTCGTCTGCGAGCGCGAGGTCGAGATTGAGCGCTTCAAGCCGCGCGAGTACTGGTCGCTGGTGGCGACGCTCTCGACCGCCGACGGCGGCGTGTTCGAGGCCCGGCTCGTCGGCGCCGACGGGAAGCGGATCCAGCGCCTCGACGTCGGCAACGGCGAGGACGCGGCCGCGTTCAAGCGCGACCTCGAGCTCGCGACCTTCCAGGTGGCGAGCGTGGAGGCCAAGCCCGCCAAGCGCCACCCGCAGCCGCCTTTCACCACGTCGACCCTGCAGCAGGAAGCATCGCGAAAACTCGGGATGGCGCCGGCGCAGACTATGCGCGTCGCGCAGAAACTCTACGAGGGCGTCGACATCGGCGGCGAGACCGTGGGCCTCATCACCTACATGCGGACCGACGGCGTCGACATGGCGCCCGAAGCCATCGCCGACGCGCGCCGCGTGATCGGCCGCGAGTTCGGCGACACGTACGTGCCGGGCGTGCCGCGCAAGTACAGCGTCAAGGCCAAGAACGCGCAGGAGGCCCACGAGGCCGTGCGCCCGACCGAGATGGGCCGGCTGCCGAAGCAGGTCGCGCGCATGCTCGATCCCGAGCAGGCCAAGCTCTACGACCTGATCTGGACGCGCACCGTCGCGAGCCAGATGGAGTCGGCCGAACTGGAGCGCACGACCGTGGACGTGACGGCCAGCGTCGGCCCGCGCAAGATCGACCTGCGCGCCACCGGCCAGGTCGTGAAGTTCGACGGCTTCCTCACCCTCTACCAAGAGGGCAAGGACGACGAGGAGGACGAGGACGGCAAGCGCCTGCCGCCGATGAAGGCCGGCGAGGCGCTGAAGCGCGAGCGCATCGCCTCGACCCAGCATTTCACCGAGCCGCCGCCGCGCTTCTCCGAGGCGAGCCTGGTCAAGCGCATGGAGGAACTCGGCATCGGCCGGCCCTCGACCTACGCCGCCGTGCTTCAGACCCTGCGCGACCGCGAATACGTGAAAATCGAGAAGAAGCGCCTTCAGCCCGAGGACAAGGGCCGGCTGGTGACCGGCTTCTTGGAGAGCTTCTTCAAGCGCTACGTCGAGTACGACTTCACAGCCGACCTCGAAGGCCAGCTCGACCGGGTGTCGAACGCCGAGATCGACTGGCGCGACGTGCTGCGCGACTTCTGGCGCGACTTCTCGGCCGCCGTCGGCGGCACCAAGGAGCTGCGCGTCACCGAGGTGCTGGAAGCGCTGAACACGCTGCTCGGCGACCACATCTTTCCGCAGAAGGCGGACGGCTCGAACCCGCGCACATGCCCGACCTGCGGCTCGGGCCAGCTCTCGCTGAAGCTCGGCAAGTTCGGCTCCTTCGTCGGCTGCTCGAACTATCCCGAGTGCAAGTTCACCCGCCAGCTCTCGGCCGCGGGCGTCGACGGCGAGGGCGACGGGTCTTCGCCGGACGGCAGCCCGCCCGGGACGCGGCTGCTCGGCAACGACCCGGTCTCGGGCCTGCCGGTGACGATCCGCGACGGCCGCTTCGGTCCGTTCGTCCAGCTCGGCGAGGCATCGACAGAGAAGGATGCGGCCAAGCCCAAGCGCTCGTCGCTGCCGAAGGGCGTGACGCCCTCGATGGTCGACCTGGAGAAGGCGCTGCGTCTGCTATCGCTGCCGCGCGAGGTCGCCAAGCACCCTGAGACCGGCGAGCCGATCCTGGCCAACCTCGGCCGCTTCGGGCCCTACGTGCAGCACGGCAAGACCTACGCGAACCTCGGCAAGGACGACGACGTGCTCGAGGTCGGCGCCAACCGGGCGATCGACCTGATCGTCGCCAAGGAACAGGGTGGCGGGCGCGGTCGCCCCTCCTCCGATCCCGGCCGTCCGATCGGCAAGGACGAGGCGACGGGGCGCGAGCTCGTGGTGAAGGCCGGCAAGTACGGCCCCTACGTCACCGACGGCGAGGTCAACGCGACCCTGCCGAAGTCGACGGCCGCCGAGGCGCTGACGCTCGCAGAGGGCATCGACCTGGTCAACGCCAAGCGCGCGGCCGGCGGCGGCAAGCCGAGCCGGGGCCGCAAGGCCGCGCCGGCCCGTGGCGCCAAGACGGCGGCGCGGAAGCCCGCGAAGGCCACCAAGGATGTGGACGCACCTGCCAAATCCGCTGCCAAGCCGGCTGCGAAGAAGCGCACGGCCCCGAAGGCCGCGGCGGCCAAGACGCCCGCATCCAAGACGACCGCATCCAAGACGACCGTTGCGAAGCCGGCTGCGACGAAGAAGGCGAGCGGCTAGACCGTTCGCCGCCGGCTCGGTGATCCGGTCCAATCACGAAGCATCGTCTTCATGCGAGCCGGTGACCGCTTCGCGTGAAGACGCTCGGACGTCTCAGATCAGATAGCTGATCGTCGCCGCAAGCGCCGTCGCGAAGGTCGCCAGGGCGATGGTGGTCGGGCCGACGAGCGTGAGGCGGGACGCGGACGCACCCTCCTGCTCGCAGCCGAAGGCCTGTCCGGCGGCGCGCTCCAGGCGAGCGAGGGTGAGGGTCCGGGCCTCGATCGAAGCGGTCGTCATCGGTGGCGTTCCCTGCCCTAAGCGCGGCGGAGCTTTTGCGGTATAATGCAGGATGCCCTCCCCAGTTCCGCGCGAAACTGCAACGTGAGGCGATCTTAACCAGAGCTGCGCATCACTCCGATGACGGTTGCATCGCAGCGTTTGGTGGGCGCGCGCCGCACATGCGAAGCTGCGCCACGGAATCGCGGGCAGATCGCCTTTAATGTTTCCGTTTTGTTCCGATATCGTGAGCGGATGAAAGCCCATGCGAGACGTGACCCTAAGCCTGGAGCCCGTCGCGTGAGCGACCCCGCTCGCGACCTGTTCGGACCGGGCGCCAAAGGCGCTGCCAAGGGCGCCGCCGACCTTCCGCCCGCATCCGACCGCCGGCGCAAGCCCGCGGCGCCGATGGCGGCGCTCGACCCGCTCGTCGGTTCTGAGGCCGGCTACACCGCGTCCGACATCGAGGTGCTGGAGGGATTGGAGCCGGTGCGGCGCCGGCCCGGCATGTATATCGGCGGCACCGACGAGCGGGCGCTGCACCACCTCTTCTCCGAGGTGATCGACAACTCGATGGACGAGGCGGTAGCGGGCCATGCCAGCTTCATCGAGGTCGAGCTCGAGGCGTCGGGCGCGCTCGTGGTCACCGACAACGGCCGCGGCATCCCGGTCGACCCGCACCCGAAGTTTCCGGGCAAGTCCGCCCTCGAAGTCATCATGACGACGCTGCATGCGGGCGGGAAGTTCGACTCCAAGGTCTACGAGACCAGCGGCGGCCTGCACGGCGTCGGCATCTCCGTCGTCAACGCGCTGTCCGACGTGCTGGAGGTCGAGGTCGCGCGCAACCAGACCCTTTACCGCCAGAGTTTTTCGCGCGGGCATGCCCAGGGTGGGCTGGAGACGGTCGGGCGGGTGCAGAACCGCCGGGGCACGCGCATCCGCTTCCATCCCGACGCGCAGATCTTCGGCTCGCTGGCATTCGACCCGCGCCGCCTGTTCAAGATGGCGCGCTCGAAAGCCTACCTGTTCGGCGGCGTCGAGATCCGCTGGCGCTGCGCGCCGTCTCTGATCGAGGGCACCGACGTGCCGGCCGAGGCAGTGCACCGCTTCCCCGGCGGCCTGCGCGACTACCTCGCCCGCGACATCGAGGGCAAGGAGCTCGTCACCGACGCGATCTTCTCCGGCAAGATCACCAAACCCGGCTCGCACGGCTCCCTCGAATGGGCCGTCGCCTGGATGGTGCACGACGACGGCGTCTCGGCTTCCTACTGCAACACCATTCCGACGCCGGAGGGCGGCACCCACGAATCGGGCCTGCGCGTCGCGCTTTTGCGGGCCTTGCGCGAGCATGCCGAGCGGGTGAACCAGGCCAAGCGCATGACGGCCGTCACCACCGACGACGTGATGGCCACCTGCGCCTCGATGCTGTCGGTGTTCATCCGCGAGCCCGAGTTCCAGGGCCAGACCAAGGACAAGCTCGCCACCGTCGAGGCGTCGCGCATCGTCGAGACGGCGATCCGCGACGCCTTCGACCATTGGCTCGCCGCCTCGCCGGCCCAGGCCAACAAGGTGCTCGACTGGGTGATCGACCGGGCCGAGGAGCGCCTGCGCCGGCGCCAGGAGAAGGAGGTCGCGCGCAAGACCGCGACGCGCAAGCTGCGGCTCCCCGGCAAGCTCGCCGACTGCTCGGCCGCCGGCACCGCGGGCTCCGAAATCTTCATCGTCGAGGGCGACTCGGCCGGCGGCTCGGCCAAGCAGGCGCGCGACCGGGCCACGCAGGCGATCCTCCCGCTGCGCGGCAAGATCCTGAACGTCGCCTCGGCGAGCCGCGACAAGCTCGGCGCCAACCAGCTGATCGGCGACCTGACCCTGGCGTTAGGGTGCGGCACGGGCGGACAGTACCGCGGGGAGGACCTGCGCTACGACAAGGTGATCATCATGACGGACGCCGACGTCGACGGCGCCCACATCGCTTCGCTGCTGATCACCTTCTTCTACCGACAGATGCCCAAGCTGATCGACAAGGGACACCTCTACCTCGCGATGCCGCCGCTCTACCGGCTGCAGCAGGGCACCAAGACGGCCTATGCCCGCGACGACGCCCACAAGGAGCAGCTGATCAAGTCGGTGTTCAAGGGCGGCAAGGTCGAGATCAGCCGGTTCAAGGGGCTGGGCGAGATGATGCCGGCGCAGCTGAAGGAAACCACGATGGACCCGAAGAAGCGCATCCTGCTGCGCGTCGCGGTTCTCGACGAAGCCCGCGAATCGACGGGCGACGCGGTCGAGCGCCTGATGGGCAACAAGCCCGAGGCGCGCTTCGCCTTCATCTCCGAGCGCGCCGTCTTCGCCGAGAAGACCGACCTCGACATCTGAGGCGACCCCATTGGCGGTGCGACACGAAGCCCGGCCCTGCGGCCGGGCTTTTTCGTGCGTAGCTCCGTGCGAGTAACGGGTCTGCAAAACGCAAGAAGCCCGGCCTTTCGGCCGGGCTTCTCTGTATCGGGTCGAGGATCGGGTTCGGCTGCGGCCCGGGGTGCGGGCCGCGTCCGGTCCCGAAGGTCCTAGTACGAGCCGAACTTGTAGTTCAGGCCGGCGCGCACGACAGCGAACTCGGTGCTGTTGTTGCGGTTCAGGCCGCTCTGCACGACGGTCACGCCCGGCGAGGTCAGGGTCACGGTGCCGGTCGAGTTGGTGGCGAACGCGCCGTTGTTGCGGCCGTTCTGGTCGAGGTTCACGTACAGGCCTTCCACCTTCAGCGTCACG
>NZ_BPQG01000096.1 GCF_022179125.1 Methylobacterium cerastii | reverse complement strand
CAGTGGCGGCCGGCAGCTTGAACGATGAAGGCGCCCGATCGGGCCCCTTCATCGTTCAAGCTGCCGGCCGCCACTGGCCTGGTTTTACTCCGCCACAGCGGCCTGGAATTGGTCCGCCCTTTACAGTCTGCACGACGTTGAGGCCCGGCACCTGCTGTAGGGCATCCGGGACGGTGCGGCGCTGCTGGGCCTCCAGCGTGGCGGCGGTGAGTACGGTGACGCTCGATCCGATCTGGTCGACTGGGGTCGGAACGCCGGTGGCTGAGACGGAAAGCTCGGAGAGCGAGACAGCCGCCTCGGCCCCGCGCGGGACATCGGCGAAGGGGGCCGCGGTCTGCTGCGCGAGCACGGGACCGGGAAGGGCGGCGCAGGCGAGCGCAAGCGTGCGCAGGCACGCCGATCGGGAGGGGAAGGACACGGGACAAGCCTCGGGCGACGTCTGTGGCACGTCACCGCGAACGAAGCCTGGGCGCATGCCTGTCGTGAGGACAGCCGGGCGCCTCGACACCCATCAGGACACCCCGCCCGATGCGTTTCGCGTGTGACCACGACTGACGGCAGGTCTCCTGGCTCGCGGGTCACCGCCCTCTCATCGTCTTCCCAGGCCCGAAGACCCAGTGACGTGTTGATGATGGGCTCGCCGCTTACAGTTGCGGGGGCAGCCGCGGCTTCGGGGAGGCCCTTTCGGACCTCATCCTCACCGCGTTCCCTTTTGATCCTCCGGGGAGGAACCGTCGGGCATACAGGACCTGAGGGAATGGCCCAGCGTCAATGTCGCTTCGGGGTTTTCCGCCCTGTGTGTTCATAACGTTACAAGTCGGGCCTCGGGGTCGATGGCATTCGGTTCGAACCGCGGCAGGCCCCGTCCTTTCACGAGGCCGTACACCGCCGGGATCACAACCAGTGTCAGGACGGTCGACGAGACCATGCCGCCGATCATGGGGACCGCGATCCGCTGCATAACCTCAGAGCCCGATCCGGTGCTCCACAGGATCGGCAGGAGCCCGGCCATGATGGCGACCACTGTCATCATCTTCGGACGCACCCGCTCCACCGCGCCGATCATGATGGCCCTCCGCAGGTCGGCACGGGTGAGTGCCCGTCCGGCGCGGTCGCATCCGGCCCGTATCTCGGTCAGCGCATGATCGAGGTAGACCAGCATGATCACGCCGGTCTCCGCGGCGACGCCGGCCAGCGCGATGAAGCCCACCGCCACCGCCACCGACAGGTTGAAGCCCATCCACCACATCAGCCAGACCCCGCCGACGAGGGCGAACGGCAGCGACAGCATCACGATCAGGGTCTCGGTGAGCCTACGGAAGTTGAGGTAGAGCAGCAGGAACACGATCAGCAGCGTCAGGGGCACCACGACCTTGAGCCGGGCCGTCGCCCGGTCGAGGTACTCGACCTGCCCGCTCCACTGCACGAGGGTGCCTTGGGGGAGCCTGACCTCGTTGGCCACCGCCGCCCGCGCCTCGGCGACGTAGCCCCCGAGATCGCGACCCGCGACGTCGACGTAGATGAAGACCGCGAGTTGCCCGTTCTCGGTCCGGATCTGCGTCGGTCCGCGGTTCAACTGCACCTTGGCCACCTCGCCGAGCGGCACTGTCCCCCCGCCCGGGATCGGCACCTGCACCTCGTCCGCGATGGCCCGCGGGTCGGACCGGAAGGCCCGGGGGTAGCGCACGTTGACCGTGTAGCGTTCCCGGAAAAACAAAGTGAGGCGCTTTAAGTCGGTGACAAAGCTTCGGATCCGTAGGACCGACAAGCAGAAGCACTAAGTCTACCTATTCGTCGATCGATTGAAAAGCCCGGCCAGGTTCATCCTGGCCGGGCTTTTCGTCATTGATGTTGGAATTGCATGCTCAGCGGTCCAACGATGTCATGGTTCCAGCCTAATTGCGAAGCGCATGTAATGCGGCATCGGCACCACCCAAGCAGCGTTTTATATCTCTCTAAGCGGATCAGGAACACAGAAAGAACAGCGTAGCTCCGGAGTCGAGATGCCGTCAAACCTACGCCCTATGGGAGCGCTTAAAGCACACGCCGGAGGGTTTTTGCCCTAACCGACAAACATTGCACACATTGGCCGACAAACTCACTGAATGCCCGAAGAACCATGCTAAGCGATATCAATGGCTTAGCGTAGACCCGGCCGACAAACTTTCTGCTCTCGCACAGCGAGACGGAAAGACAAAGGGCTCGGGGCCGCCTCGAAAGGCGGTCCCGAGCCCTTTTTGCATTACGACGGAGCGGCGGCGAAGCGGACGTCGAGCCCGAATGTGCGTGCCCGCTTCGCCGGTTTCGATCAGGCCCAGTCGCTGTCGTCGCCGCCGCCGAGGTCGCCAGCGAAGTCATCGTTGCCGCCATCGAAGGCCGCGTCGCTACCGGCGCCGAGCGGCGCACCGAAATCCTGGGTGCCGCCGGCATCCGAGCCGAAATAGTTGTTCTCGATGGTGGTGCCGCCACCAAGGCCGGCCGCCGAGGCGCTGCCGAGGCTCGAATGGCCGCCGGCGAAGGCGTTCGACAAGGCGCTACCAAGCAGCATGCCGCCGGCCGCGCCCGCCGCCATCGGCAAGGCCGTCGCCATGAAGCCGCCGCCGCGGGCGGGCGCCTGCTGCTGGCCGCCCCAAGGTCCGCCTTGCTGCGGGCCGCCCTGCGGATAACCCTGTTGCGGGTAGCCTTGCTGAGGATAGCCTTGCTGAGGGTTTCCCTGCGGCGCGCCGCCCTGGTTGCCCCAGGCGCCGCCGGCCCGCTGCTGCGGCTGCGGATCCTGGCGCTGCGAGCCGCCGCCGAAGATGCTCGACAAAAAGCCGCCGCCGCCCGAGCCTTGCGGCTGCGCCTGCTGCTGGCGGGCCTGCTCGAGCTGCTGGTTCAGGCTCTTGATCGCCTCTTCCTGCACGTAGATGAGCTGCGCCATCGCGTACGGCGCGTAGGGCTGGGCCCGGAGCTTGTCGGCAATGAAGCGCTCGGCATCGGCGTCGCGGGGCTGGCTCGAAGCCTGCTCCAGGCGCTGGAAGATACCGGAGATGACGTCGCGTTCTTCGCTGTTCATGGAGTCGTCCTCCTCAGGTCGAACCCGCGGCGTCTCGCGCCGCCTGGATGCAGAAGAGATGGGGAGGACGCGGCGCTTTGTCAGGGGCCGCGCGGAAAACTTCAGCGTGAGGCGCACCCTCGCCTTCAGGGCCGGACGACCTCTTGAAAAGCAAGATGCCGGAAACGCAAGAAGCCCGGCCTTTCGGCCGGGCTTCTGCGTGTCGGGTCGAGGATCGGGTTCGGCTGCGGCCCGGGGGTGCGGGCCGCGTCCGGTCCCGAAGGTCCTAGTACGAGCCGAACTTGTAGTTCAGGCCGGCGCGCACGACAGCGAACTCGGTGCTGTTGTTGCGGTTCAGGCCGCTCTGCACGACGGTCACGCCCGGCGAGGTCAGGGTCACGGTGCCGGTCGAGTTGGTGGCGAACGCGCCGTTGTTGCGGCCGTTCTGGTCGAGGTTCACGTACAGACCTTCCACCTTCAGCGTCACG
>NZ_BPQG01000095.1 GCF_022179125.1 Methylobacterium cerastii | reverse complement strand
AAACGCCCCGCGAGGCCGCCGGTCGTCGGGTCTCAGACGAACTGGTTGAGGCCGGGGACCGAGCCGACGATCGGCCCCATCACGTCCTCGCCCGCCTTCTCGCGGCCGTAGGCGAACAGCTCCTGGCCGAGCGGCTGCATCTGGCCCATCGGCACGCCGGCCGACATCAGCTTCTGGCCGAGCGCCATCACGCCGCCGCCCATCATGCCGCCGAGCATGCCCATCAGGCCCCCGCCGCCGCCCTCTTCGGCGTTCGAGGTGGCGACCAGGGACTCGGAGCCCGGCATCGACGCCATCAGCTGGCTGACCTCGGTAGCGGGGCCTTCCTTCTGGAGGAAGGCCAGGATGTGCCCGATCGCGGTCTGCGCCGTCGCGGCATCGAGGCCCGTGCGGTTGGTCACGCGGGCGATGAGTTCTTCCATGGTCGGCAGCTCCCGAGGGTGTTTCCTCGTCATTCGGGCCTGGACGCGCGGAAATCAAGCCGAACGCCCGCGCATCTGGCAAAGCCGGGCTCCGGCGCCCATAACCGTGACGATCGGCGCGAAGGGGATTGGGCGGATGGCGGGCGACGGCAGCATCCTGGTTGGAAAGAGTCCCCAGAAAGCGGGGCCGCCGAAGCCGGAGGTGCTGACGCTCAAGCTCGCCAACCGGCACGGTCTGGTGGCCGGCGCGACCGGCACCGGCAAGACCGTCACCCTGCAGGTGATGGCCGAGGGCTTCTCGAACGCCGGCGTCCCGGTCTTCGCGGCCGACGTGAAGGGCGACCTGTCGGGGCTGGCGGCGGCCGGCGAATCCAAGCCGGTCTTCGTCAAGCGCGCCGAGGAACTCGGCATCGCCTACGAGCCCGACCGCTTTCCAACGGTGTTCTGGGACCTGTTCGGCGAGCAGGGCCACCCGATCCGCTGCACCGTGACCGAGATGGGGCCGCTGCTGCTGGCACGCCTCCTCGAACTCAACGACACGCAGGAGGGCGTGCTCAACATCGCCTTCCGCGTCGCCGACGAGAACCAGTGGCCGGTGATCGATCTGAAGGACCTGCGCGCGCTGCTGGCCTTCTGCTCGGAGAACCTCAAGACGATTTCGGGGACCTACGGCAACGTCTCGGCGGCCTCGGTCGGCGCGATCCAGCGCCAGCTCCTGATGCTCGAGAACCAGAACGCCGACCGCTTCTTCGGCGAGCCGGCCCTGAACCTCGAAGACTTCATGCGGACCGACCGCGACGGGCGCGGGTTCGTCAACATCCTGGCCGCCGACAAGCTGATGCAGCGGCCCCGGCTCTACGCCTCGTTCCTGCTGTGGATGCTCTCCGAGCTGTTCGAGCAGCTGCCCGAGGTCGGCGACCTGGAGAAGCCGAAGCTGGTGTTCTTCTTCGATGAGGCGCACCTGCTGTTCAACGATGCGCCGAAGGCGCTGCTGGACGCGGTCGAGCAGGTGGTGCGGCTGATCCGCTCGAAGGGCGTCGGCGTCTACTTCGTGACGCAGAACCCCCTCGACGTGCCGGAGACGGTGCTGGGCCAGCTCGGCAACCGGGTGCAGCACGCGCTGCGCGCCTTCACCCCCCGCGACCAGCGGGCCGTGAAGGCGGCCGCCGAGACGTTCCGGCAGAACCCCGGCTTCGACGTGGCGGAGGCGATCACCCAGCTCGGCGTCGGCGAGGCCCTGGTCAGCTTCCTGGAGCCGAAGGGCACGCCGTCGGTGGTCGAGCGCGCCCTGATCGCCCCGCCGCAGGGCCGCGTCGGGCCGCTGACGCCGGCCGAGCGCGCCGACCTGATCGCCAAAAGCCCGCTGCGCGGCAAGTACGACGAGGCGATCGACAGCGAGAGCGCCTACGAGATGCTCGCCAAGCGCAAGAACCTCGACGCCGCCCCGGCCGAGGCGGCGCAGGCTTCGGAGGGGGGCCTCGGCGGCCTGCTCGGCGGCATCGTGGGCAGCGTCTTCGGCAAGCCCGCCGCCAAGGCCGGCCGAAAGGCCCCGCAGAGCCTCGCCGAGCAGGTCGTTTCGAACGCCGCGCGCTCGATGGCCCGCAGCGTCGGCACACAAGTCGGCAACGCCATCCTGCGCAACGTGCTCGGCGGGTTGATGAAGCGGTAGCGCCGGGGCCGGCCCCGCGCTGGCCGCGTCAAGTCAGAGGCAGGGATCGTCCGCCGCCTCGAGCCGGCCCGACGCGATGGCGGCGAGGAAGGCCTCGTAGTCGGCCGCGTTCTGGTCGCCGTAGGCGTGCGCCCAGTCGGCCAGGGCCTCGCGCAGGTCCGCGTGGCGGTCCTTGCCGCAATAGCCGGCGATGGCGGCCGCGTCGCCGGTGCGGGCATGCGCGCGGGCGAGCAGCGCGCCGTAGGCCCAGGAGAAGTACAGCAGCGGCTGCCCGGTCATGCACGAGACCGGGATCTCGCCCTTCATGTTCTTCATCTGCCGCACGTAGAACGGGCGGTCTTCGATCGTGGTCCAGCCGAGCAGCGGGTCTCCGACGCCCTGTAGCAGGCGCTGGCCGTAGATCACCCGCTCGCCCTCGTGGCTGGCATAGGGCTCGGGCATGCCGGGCAGGTAGGGGGCGTGGGCCGGGCGCACGGCCTCCTTCACCTGCAGGAAGAGCACGTCCTGGTCGGAGTTGCCGCAGAGCAGCGCCACGTAGGCGCGGGTCCCGACGCTGCCGACCCCGACGACGCGGTGGGCGACGTCGACGACGTGGTAGCGGCTCAGCATGAACCGGCGCTCGCGCGGCAGCGTCTCGGCGTAGTGCTCCAGCCCCGTGATCACCGCCTCGCGGGTCTCGTCGTCGACCCCGGTGAGGATCGGCGCGTCCTCGCGGAAGCGCCAGCCGCCGTCGACGCGGCGCTCGCCGACGCGGGCGAGCAGGCTCTGGTTGTTCTTCTTGCGCGCCTTCTCCACCGCCTTGCGCACCACCGCCTGCGACGCCTCGTCGATCCGGACGCCCGAGACGTCGAGCCGGTCGGCGCGGGTCGCCTGCTGCCAGACGTCCAGCGAGCCCTGGGGCGCGAGGTCCAGCATCGTGTGCTGGTAGCCGCCGACCGCCGCCATCACCGCCTGCCGCCGCGCCTCGGCCGGAACCGCATCCTCGCGGGCGGCGACCTCGATGCTGGCGACGAGCCGTTTCAGGTCCCACTCCCACGGGCCGATCGTCACCTCGTCGAAGTCGTTGAGGTCGAGCACGACGTCGCCCTGCGGCGTCCCGAACAGGCCGAAGTTCGAGATGTGCGCGTCGCCGTTCATCACCACGTTGATGTCGCTGCGCGGGCCGTGCGCGAGGTCCCAGGCCATGACGTGGGCGGCGCCGCGCAGGAACGCGAAGGGCGAGCTCGCCATTCGCGCCACCCGCAACGGGACGAGCCTCGGCTGGCGGCCTTCGTGCGCCCCCACGATCAGGTCGACGGGGTCCGGCCGGTCGGAGGGAAGGTCGAGGGCCGCGTGGGCTTCGTGCGGCACGGCCTCGCGCAGGCGCTTGCCGGCGGCGCGGCGCTTGTCCCAGGGCTCGCCGCCGGTCCGCAGATCGATGTGCGGATAGTCGGCCAGCGGCTCCAGCACGACCTCTTCGGCCGCCTCGTGCGCGTCGCGTCCGTCCTTGTCCTGCCTTTGATCCTGCGCTGGTCCGGGCACGGTCTCGGCCTCGCCGAAGGCGTCGTCGCCGCTCATCTGATTCGGTCGTTCCATGCTCGGTCGTCCCAGGGCTGCCGGCGTCTCCCGGTGGCGCTGAACAACCTGAGCCGGATAACTTTGTTGCGGAGCCGGGGATTATGTCGCCGCGAAAGGCGTGGACAACGCCGGCGCGCCTACCCCGCCGCCAGCTCCACCGTCACGGGGACGTGGTCCGACGGCTTCTCCAGGCCGCGCAGGTGCTTCTGCACCGAGGCCGAGACCAGCCGGTCTGCGGCCTGCGGCGAGAGCAGGAGGTGGTCGATGCGAATGCCGAAGTTCCGCGACCAGGCGGCGGCCTGGTAGTCCCAGAAGCTGTAGAGGCCGGGGCGCGGGTCGCAGGCGCGAACCGCGTCGGTCAACCCTTCGGCCAGCAGCGCGCGGAACGCCGCCCGCGTGGTCGGCAGGTAGAGCGCGTCGTCTGCCCAGGCCGTGGGCTCGGCCGCATCCTCCGGCTCGGGGATGACGTTGTAGTCGCCCGCGAGCACCAGCGCGGTCTCCTCGCGCATCCGCGCGATCGCGTGAAGACGCAGCCGCTCCAGGAAGGCGAGCTTGTAGGGGTATTTCGGGCTCGCCACCGGGTTGCCGTTCGGCAGGTAGATCGAGGCCACCCGCACCGGCGCGACCCCGTCCCCGCTGACCAGCGCCTCGACGTAGCGGGCCTGCTCGTCCTCGGCGTCGCCCGGGAGCGCGCGCAGCACGGTGGCCGGATCGTAGGTCAGCGGCGCGCGGACCAGCAGCGCGACGCCGTTATAGGCCTTCTGCCCCACCGCCTCGACGGCATAGCCGGCCGCCTCGATCTCGGCGCGCGGGAACGCCTCCTCCTGGCACTTCAGCTCCTGCAGGCAGACCACGTCCGGCTTGGCCTCGTCGAGGAAGGCGAGCAGGTGCCCGACCCGCTGCTTGATCGAATTGACGTTCCACGTGGTGATGCGCATCGCTGGCGTCCTGGAGGGCGGAGCCCGTCGTCTGGCGTCCTGAAGGGCGAAGCCCGTCGTCTGGCGGCTTGTGAGGGCGGAGCCCGTCATCGGGCCTTCGCACCGGCCTGACAAGCGGAAGGCCGGGCGCGTCGCCGCCCGCTCACGCAACGAGGCCGCCGGTGGACTGGTTCGAACCGATCGGCGCCTATTGCGAGCGGGGCGGCGCGGCGTTCTGGGCGGAGCCGGTCAACGCCCTGTCCAACGCCGCCTTCCTCGTCGCCGCCGTCGCGGCCCATCGGCGCGCCCGCGCGGCGGACGACCGGGCCGGCGTCGCGCTGGCGCTCCTGACGGCGGTCGTCGGCATCGGGTCGTTCCTGTTCCACACGCTCGCCGTGCGTTGGGCCATGCTCGCCGACGTCGTGCCGATCGCCGTGTTCATCCACGCCTACTTCTACCTGGCGATGGTGCGGTTCCTGCGATTCGGGCCGTTCGCCGCATGGGCGGCGACGCTGGCCTTCGCGGGCTTCGGCTTCGGGCTCGTCCCGGCCCTCGACGCCGTCGCCGGCCGCTCGGTCGAGGTGCTCACCAACGGCTCGATCGACTACCTGCCGGCGGTGCTGGCGTTGGTGGGCGTCGCCCTCGGGCTCCGCGGCGTGGACGACCCGGCCGCGACCGGCCGGCGGGTCGTGGCGCTGGCGGCGCTGTTTTCCGTCTCGCTCGCCTTGCGCACCGCCGACCGGGGCGTCTGCGCGCTCGTGCCCGTCGGCACCCACTTCCTCTGGCACGTCCTCAACGCCGCGGTGCTCTACGGCTTGGTCGTCGCGGCCGTCCGGCATCGCGAGGCGGTTTCGCGGCGGTGACGGAGGAACCTCGGGATGCGCCCCGGCGCCCGGCCGATTTCTTGCGCCTCCCGGCAAATCGAGGCAGAAGGGCGGCGCCGCAGCCGATGGGGCGCGCGGCGTTCCCCGCGCTCGTCCACGCCGGCCGACAGGCCGCCGACGGCGCAGGGCAGAAGGCTTGCGAAAACCACCATGTCCCAGAGCCTCCGCCTCGGTGTCGCCGGTCTCGGCACGGTCGGCGCCGCCGTCGTCCGGATGGTCGCGCGCCGGGCCGCCGCGCTCGCCGCCGCGACCGGCCGCGACATCCGCGTCGTCGCCGTCTCCTCCCGCGACCGCACCCGCGACCGCGGGTTCGACGTCGCCGGGCTGCACTGGTTCGACGATCCGGTGGAGATGGCGCGCTCGGCCGAGGTCGACTGCGTGGTCGAGCTGATCGGCGGCTCGGAAGGGCCGGCCAAAGCCGTGGTCGAGGCCGCGCTCGCCGCCGGCAAGCCGGTCGTCACCGCGAACAAGGCGCTGCTGGCGCTCCACGGCGCGGCGCTGGCGAAGTCGGCCGAGACCGCGGGCGTCGCGCTCGCCTACGAGGCGGCGGTCGCGGGCGGCATCCCGGTGATCAAGGCGATCCGAGAGGGTCTGGCCGGCAACGCCGTGAGCCGCGTCTACGGAATCATGAACGGCACCTGCAACTACATCCTCACCCGGATGGAGCGCGAGGGCCTGACCTTCGAGGCCTGCCTCAAGGACGCGCAGGCCCTGGGCTATGCCGAGGCCGACCCGACCTTCGACGTCGAGGGTTTCGACACCGCCCACAAGCTCGCGATCCTCACGAGCCTCGCCTTCGGCACCTCGATCGACGCCGAGGGCGTCTCGGTGGAGGGCATCTCCGGGGTGAAGCCCCTCGACCTACGGATGGCCGAGGAGCTCGGCTACCGGATCAAGCTGCTCGGCGTCGCGCAGGCGACCGAGGCGGGGATCGAGCAGCGCGTGCACCCGACCATGGTGCCGAAATCCTCGAGCATCGCCCAGGTGATGGGCGTGACCAACGCGGTGACGATCGATGCCGACGCCGTCGGCGAGCTGACCCTGATCGGCCCGGGCGCCGGCGGCGAGGCGACCGCCTCCGCGGTGGTCGCCGACATCGCCGACCTCGCCGCCGGCCTGAGCCGCCCGACCTTCGGCTGCCCGACCGCGTCCCTGCGCCCGGCCGAGCGGGTCGAGATGCAGCGGCACGAGGGCGGCTATTACATCCGCCTCACGGTCCACAACCGGCCCGGCGTCGCGGCGGGCGTGGCCACCCGCATGGCCGAGCGCGAGATTTCGCTGGAGAGCATCCTGCAGCGCCGCACCAGCGAGATGGCGGAAAGCGATCCGAAGGGCCGCTCCGGCCAGCCGGTGCCGCTGGTGCTGATCACCTACGCGGCGACGGAGGGGAACATCCGCGCGGCCCTCGACGCCATCGCCGGCGACGGGCTGCTGGCCGAGGCGCCGCAGCTCATCCGGATCGAGCGCGAATAAGCCTGTTCGGCGCCCAACAGAACGGCACTATCGTTCCGATCCCGCCCAAAATCGAAAACCCAAGTTATTTTCGTGCATCCTAGCCGCGGTAGGCTGTAGGAGCAGGGGCACCGAAAACGTTCGGGCCGCGGGAAGGGCTTGGGAAACGATGGACGAGGCGCTCATGCAGGGCTCGCGGAGCGTCGTCGCGCGCACGCTCACCCTCGAACTCGCACGCGTGACCGAGCGCGCGGCCATCGCGGCGGCGGCCCTGCGCGGGCAGGGCAACGAGAAGGCCGCCGACCAGGCCGCCGTCGACGCGATGCGGGCCGAGCTCAACGCGCTGCCGATCGACGGGACCGTGGTGATCGGCGAGGGCGAGCGCGACCGGGCGCCGATGCTGTTCATCGGCGAGCGCCTCGGCAGCGGCGGCGGCCCCCGCGTCGACCTCGCGGTCGACCCGCTGGAGGGCACGACGCTCTGCGCCAAGGACATGCCCGGCGCGATCGCGATCATGGCGATGGCCGAGCGCGGCTCGCTGCTCGCCGCCCCCGACGTCTACATGCAGAAGATCGCGATCGGCCCCGGCTATCCGCCCGGCCTCGTCGACCTCGACGCCAGCCCCGCCGACAACATCGCCGCGCTCGCCCGCGCCAAGGGCGTGCCGACCTCGCAGATCGTCGCGATCGTCCTCGACCGGCCGCGGCACGGCGACCTCGTCGCCGCGATCCGCGCCACGGGGGCGGGCGTCCGCCTGATCTCCGACGGCGACATCGCCGGGATCATCTTCACCAACTCGCCCGACGAGACCGGCGTCGACATCTATCTCGGGATCGGCGCGGCGCCCGAGGGCGTGATCGCGGCCGGCGCGCTGCGCTGCATCGGCGGCCAGATGCAGGGCCGGCTAATCCTCGACACCCTGGAGAAGCGCCGGCGGGCGCAGGACATGGGCATCGGCGACCCGAACCGGAAATACGAGCTGACGGATCTGGCCCGCGGCGACGTCACCGTCGCGGCGACCGGCGTCACCGACGGGGCGCTTCTGCGCGGCGTGCGCTTCAAGCCCGGCGTCATCGAGACGGAGACCGTGGTCTACCGCTCGGCCACCGGCACGGTGCGGCGCATCCTCGGCGAGCACCGCCGCGCCGAGCGCAACGCGGACTGATCGAACGCGAACGCCGTCCGCCGGGGCTTCCCCCCGCGGACGGCGCGGTCGATTCCTGCTCAGTTCAGGACGACGACCTTGGTGCCGACGTTGACGCGGCTGAACAGGTCGATCGCATCCTGGTTGATCATGCGGATGCAGCCCGACGAGACGCTCTTGCCGATCGAGTTCGGATCCAGCGTGCCGTGGATGCGGAACAGCGTGTCCTTGTTGCCCTGCCACAGGTACATGGCGCGGGCGCCCAGCGGGTTGCGGTTGCCGCCGGGGACGCCGACGCCGCTCGGCAGCGTGTCGACCTCGCGCGCCAGGTGCGGCGTGCGGGCGATCATCTCCTTCGGCGGGTACCAATCCGGCCAGGCCTGCTTCAGGTTCACCGTCGCGGCGCCCGACCACGAGAAGCCCTGCTTGCCGACGCCGACGCCGTAGCGCCGCGCCCGGCCGTCCGCCTGGACCAGGGTGAGCTGGTGCGCCCGCGGGTCGACCACGATCGTGCCGGGCTCGTAGGGGCCGGTATAGGCGATCTCCTGGCGCAAGAACGCCGGGTTGGCCTTCTTCCAGTTGAAGGCCGCCACCGGGAACGCGTCGTCGGCGATCGCGCCGTAGGCCTTGTCGTAGTTGATCGGGCCGTTGTCGACCGGCCGGTTGATCGCCGCGGCCATCGCCGGGGAGAGCTGGTTGGCGCCGGGCTTCGGGCCGACGGTGAGCGGCGCGGCGGGCGCGTCGGCCGGGCTCTCCTGCAAGGTCTCGGGCGGGCGCCCGGCGAGCTGCTGGCGCTCGGGGATGGGGCGGCGCTCCGAGGCCGTGGCGCGGTCGGGCACGGCGCGGCCGAACTCGACGCGGCCGGCATAGGGCTCGTAGCGGCCGCCGCGGAGGCGGTAGAGCGCGCCGGACTGGTCCTGGAACAGGCGGTCGTCGTCGCCGACGCCGTCGATGGCGCTCGACGCGAGGGCGCCCCGTCCCTGGGCGTGCACGGGTGCGGTCGCGGACAGGCTCGCGAGGCCGGTCATCGCGCCGGCGAGCAGGAGGCTTCGCAAAGTATTCGGCATGGCGGTTCGAAACGTCCTTGATCCGAGGTCCCCGGGCCGGCGACGGGCCGGCACGGAACCTTGAGTCACGCGGTCGAGCGGCAGGCGGCCGCGATCCGGTGGTGACGGGCAAGGCTTAGCAAGTCACGGCCCGTCGCGTCATCCTTCGCCGCGTTGCGGAATCCGTTTCCTGGGGCGGCGTCGATTCCTTGCAACGGTGGCTGCCCTGTCGACCGAGGTCTTCAACGGGGCGCGGCCCGGCCGCGACACCTCAAGTGTCGCGCAACCGCCGGGCCGAAATCTGACCCGTGAAATCCGCCGGCGTCGCGGCGGCAAGCCTTTACCATGTGCCGTCCTCGTCGGCAGAGCGGGGACAAGTTGCGACGGGGCGATTGATTTGTCGCCCGACCTGACGGCAACAGTATCGCAGCCCTCTCGATCTTCGGACATCTCCCCGTGACATCCGCTTCGAACTTGCGCGCGCGCCTCGCGGCGTCGCTCCTGGCGCTCGCCTGCGTCGTCGCGACGCCCGCAGCCGCACGGGAGGCGGCGCGGCGTCCGGAGCGTCCGCGCCCGGTCCAGACCGTCGAGCCGCCGCCGCCGTCCGAGCCGACGGGCGCGTGGACCTCCGGGACCGCGCCAGCCGATTGCACCCGCGCCCGGCGCAAGCTGTGGCAGCCGGAGCAGGGCTGGATCGTGAAGACCATCACCACCTGCCACTGACGCAGCCGTCATCGACTCCTCTGTAATCGTTCGCTCGTCGAGCCTCGCGGGTTGCCTCCGGTTTGGGCGTCCGCGCCCGACCGCATGCCGCCTAGGCATCGTTGCCGCGAATCCCGGCATCCAGTGCCCGCGGCTTGGCCGTTTCCCTCAGTCTTCGTCGGCTGCGCCGCAGGCCTTCAACGGGGGGCTGCGCCTGGCCAGGCCGCCCCGCCACGTCTGGCACGTTTGCTGCTTTTCCGGAGATCGCCGCGCGGCGCGCGGCACGCTGGGCAACGAAGCCTCGCAAAGCGGACGGTGTGAGTCCGGTTCCTCCGGCATGAGCGGCGGCGCGAAGGCGCCCGCTCGATCAAGACGAGCACCCACGATGGCCTCCTTCAAGACCGTAATGAAGTCGGGACACCCCCCGACGCTGTTCGCCGCCTTCCTCTACTTCGACTTCTGCTTCGCGATCTGGGTCCTGAACGGCGCCATGGGGCCGTTCATCACCGAGACCTACAAGCTGTCCCCGGCCCAGACCGGGTTCATGATCTCGCTGCCGATCCTCGCGGGCGCGATCATGCGCTTCCCGCTCGGCGTCCTCGCCCAGTATATCGGCCGGAAGAACGCCGCCATCACCGAGATGGGCGTCATCATGCTCGCGATGGCCTACGGCTTCTTCTTCATCTCGACCTACAACGACGTGCTCGCCATGGGCGTGCTGCTCGGCATCGCGGGCGCCTCGTTCGGCGTCGCCCTGTCGCTCGGCTCGGGCTGGTTCCCGCCGGAGCACAAGGGCCTCGCCATGGGCATCGCCGGCGCCGGCAATTCCGGCACCGTGCTCGCGGTGCTGTTCGCGCCGCCGCTGGCCCAGGCCTACGGCTGGCAGGCGGTCTACGGCTTCGCCGGCTGCGTCATGGCCATCCCGCTGATCGTGATGATCGTGCTCGCCAAGGAACCGCCGGACCTCGAGCACCAGTCGTTCAAGGACCACATCTCCTGCCTGTTCACCAAGGACGGCTGGGCCTTCTCGCTGATCTACGTCATCACCTTCGGCGGCTTCATCGGCCTGTCGAACTTCCTGCCGACGTTCTTCTACGAGCAGTTCGCGGTCACGAAGGTCGAGGCCGGGCGCCTGACCATGCTTGCGGCCTTCATGGGCTCGGGCATCCGCATCCTCGGCGGCTACTTCGCCGACCGGATCGGCGGCATCGCCGTGCTGTCGGTGGTCCTGCTCGCCTCGATCGCCTCGTTCCTGGCGCTCACCGCCACCCCGTCGCTGGCCGCCACCACGATCCTGTTCATGCTGTGCTTCGCGGCGCTCGGCGCCGGCAACGGCGCCCTGTTCCAGCTCGTCCCGCTGCGCTACCCCACCAACACCGCGGTGTCGGGCTCGATGATCGGCGAGATCGGGGCGCTCGGCGGCGCGATTCTGCCGAACGTGATGGGCTTCTCGAAGCAGTACACCGGCGCCTTCGCCACCGGCTTCGTCGTCTACGCGGTCTTCGCCGCCGTGGTGCTCGGCTGCCTGTTCCTGTGGCAGCGCAAGTGGGTCGGCGCCTGGGTCGGCCCGCGCGGCAAGGTGCTCGATCCCTCAGCGACGCCCGCCCAGGCCAGCGGAATGCGTCCCGTCACGGCCTGACCGGCCTCTCATGATCGAACGGGAAACGGGGGCTTCGGCCCCCGTTTTCGTTCGTCCGGCGACCTGATGGACCGGATGCGAACGAGGCTTGCCCGGCGTAGCCCGGCTTCCGACCCGCCACCCGTGCAGGCGGATCGTGCGGGCGGAAAACGCCTGATTCCTAACACCCGTGGTTGCACTCCGGCATAGGCCGAGCGTACTGAATACGTAATGCGAAACGCCGCACCCGGTCGCCGAGGCCAGGCTGACGGCGCGGACCGCCACAAGGCGGCTGCCAAGAACGCTGCGCAAGAACGCCGTGCCGGAGGATCGACGCCATGATCAAGCGCCTGAGCGCCACGAACAGCGTGCTGTTCCTGCTCTGCCTGATGTACTTCATCACCTATCTCGACCGGGTGAACATCGCCACCGCGGGCGCCGTGATCATCAAGGATCTCGGCATGTCGAACACGCAGTTCGGCCTGATCCTCTCGGCCTTCGCCTACCCCTACGCGATCTTCCAGGTGATCGGCGGCTCGGTCGGCGACAAGTTCGGCGCGCGGAGCACGCTCCTGGTCTGCGGATTGATCTGGGCCACGGCGACGATCCTCACCGGCTTCGTCGGCGGCCTCGTCAGCCTGTTCCTCGCCCGCGTGCTGCTGGGCTTCGGCGAGGGCGCGACCTTCCCGACCGCGACCCGCGCCATGCAGAACTGGACGGCGCCGGGCCGTCGCGGCTTCGCGCAGGGCATCACCCACGCCTTCGCGCGGCTCGGCAACGCCGTGGCGCCGCCGATCGTCGCCTTCCTGATCTACCATTTCGGCTGGCGTTCGAGCTTCGTCATCCTCGGCGCGATCAGCTTCGTCTGGGTCGTGATCTGGTACCTCTATTTCCGTGATGACCCGTCCGACCACAAGGCGATCACCCAAGCCGAGCTCGACCAGCTGCCGCCGCCGCGCAAGGTCGGCGCGAAGCAGTCGGTGCCGTGGGGCGCGCTGACCAAGCGCATCCTGCCCGTCACCATCACCTACTTCTGCTACGGCTGGACCCTGTGGCTGTTCCTCGGCTGGCTGCCGAGCTTCTTCAAGCAGAGCTACGGCCTCGACCTGAAGAACTCGGCGCTGTTCGCCTCGGGCGTGTTCTTCGCCGGCGTCGTCGGCGACACGCTCGGCGGCGTGCTCTCGGACCGCATCTTCGAGAAGACCGGCAACCTCAAGCTCGCGCGGCTGTCGATCATCGTCGTCGGCTTCCTCGGCGCCGCGGCGAGCCTGACGGGCGTGTTCTTCACCCGCGACCTCACCTATGTCGCCCTGCTGCTCTCCTCGGGCTTCTTCTTCGCCGAGCTGGTCATCGGCCCGATCTGGTCGGTGCCGATGGACATCGCGCCGAAATTCGCCGGCACCGCGAGCGGGCTGATGAACACCGGCTCGGCGATCGCCGCCATCGTCTCGCCGATCGTGTTCGGCCTGATCGTCGACATGACCGGCGATTGGACGCTGCCGTTCGCCGGCTCGATCGGCCTGTGCCTGCTGGGTGCCGCCACCGCCTTCACCATGCACCCCGAGCGCCCCTTCGTGGAGCCGGCCGAGGCCGGCGGTATCCCGCCCGTCGCGGTCGCGCCGGTGCGCTGAGGCGGATGGCGATGGTGGACGCACGACGCGAAGGCCCGCTTGCGGGCGTAAGAGTGATCGAGCTCGCCCACATCATGGCGGGCCCGGTCTGCGGCCTGATGCTCGGCGACATGGGTGCCGAGGTGATCAAGGTCGAGAAGATCCCCGGCGGCGACGACACCCGGCGCTCGGTGCCGCCGTCGCTTCACGGCGAGAGCGCCGCCTACATGATGATGAACCGCGGCAAGAGCGGGCTGGCCCTCGACCTCAAGAGCGAGGCCGGCAAGGCGGTGCTCCACCGGCTGCTGGCCGACGCCGACGTGCTGATCGAGAACTACCGCGCCGGCACGATGGAGAAGCTCGGCCTCGGCTACGAAGCCCTGCGCGCGCGCCATCCGGCGCTCGTCTACTGCTCGCTCTCGGGCTTCGGCCGCTCCGGCCCCTACGCGGAGCGGGCCGGGTTCGACCTCGTCGCGCAGGGCATGAGCGGGCTGATGAGCGTCACCGGCGCCGGGCCCGGCGAGCCGCCGATGAAGTGCGGGCCGCCGGTCACCGACATCACCGCCGGCATCCTCGCGGCGATGGGGGTGCTCGCCGCCTACACCCACCGCCTCAAGACCGGGCAGGGCCAGGTGGTCGACACCTCCCTGTTCGAGGCCGGCATCACCCTGACGTACTGGCAGTCGGCGATCGCCATGGCGACCGGCGTGGCGCCGGGGCCGATGGGCTCGGCCCACCCGCTGAACGCCCCCTACGAGGCCTTCGAGACGCAGGACGGTTGGATCACCATCGGCGCGGCCAACCAGACCAACTGGCTGCGCCTCCTCGACGTGCTCGGCGCCGACACGCTCGCCGCCGACCCGCGCTTTTCGCTCAACGCCGGACGCATGGAGCACCGCCTCGCGCTGGCCGAGGCGCTCGCGCCGTACTTCCGGGGCGACACCTCCGAGGCGTGGCTCGCGCGTCTGGAGGCCGGCGGCGTGCCGGCCGGCCCGGTGCTCGACGTGAACCAGATGCACCGCGATCCCCACACGCTGGCCCGCGAGATGGTGGTCTCGGTCGAGCACCCCCGGGCAGGGTCGATGACGACGCTCGGCCTGCCGGTGAAGTTCTCGGCGACGCCGGGCAAGGTCCACGGCCCGGCGCCGCTGTTCGGCGAGCACTCGCGCGCGATCCTGCGCGGGGCCGGCTACGACGACGCGGCGATCGACGGCTTGATCGCGGCGGGCGTCGTGGGCGAGACGACGGCGTGACGATTGGATGAGGACTTCGAGCATGAGCGACGCCGCCCCGACCGATGAACTGCTGGTCTCCCAGGACGGCGCCATCGCCCGCATCGTCCTCAACCGGCCGCACGCCCGCAACGCCCTGACCTTCGCGATGTACGAAGGCCTGGTGACCCAGTGCCTGCGGATCCAGGAGGACGTGTCGGTCAAGGCGCTGGTCATCACCGGGGCCGGCGAGAAGGCGTTCGCCGCCGGCACCGACATCGCCCAGTTCCGCAGCTTCGAGACCGCGGAGGATGCGCTGGGCTACGAGCGCTTCATGGACCGGGTGCTCGGCACGCTGGAGCGGATGCGGGTGCCGACCATCGCCGCCATCGCGGGCGCCTGCACGGGGGGAGGGGCGGCGATCGCCGCCGCCTGCGACCTGCGCGTCGCCACGCGCGACGCACGCTTCGGCTTCCCGATCGCCCGCACGCTCGGAAACTGCCTGTCTCAGGGCAACCTCAAGCGGCTGTCCGACCTGATCGGCCCGGCGCGGGTGAAGGACATCATCTTCACCGCCCGCCTCGTCGGCGCCGAGGAGGCGCTGACCATCGGCCTCGTCGGCGAGGTGGTGGCGGACGCCGCAGCGCTCGCCGCGCGCGCGACCGAGCTGGCGACGCTGGTCGCCGGCCACGCGCCCCTGACGATGCAGGCCACCAAGGAAGGCCTGCGCCGGCTCGCCGAAGAGGCCACCGCCCCCGAGGGCGAGCCGCAGCCCGGCGACGACCTGATCCTCAGCTGCTACATGAGCCGCGATTTTCGCGAGGGCATGGAAGCGTTCTTGGGCAAGCGCGCGCCGGATTGGCAGGGGCGGTAGCGGCGCGAAGGGGCGCCCTTTCCCTGCGCCACGCCTGACACCTTCCACCTCGCACGACCGCCCTCACCACCGCTTCGGCTACGCCGCCGCTCCCCCGGTTGCACGACGGGGTGCAGCCGGGCCTCTCCCCGCCCGCGGGGAGAGGGGAGGAGGGGCGCGCTACCGCGTGGACGGCAGCAGCAGGTCGGGCAGCCACAGGGCGATGCCCGGCACGAGGCACAGGATCAGGATCGCCACCGCCATCAGCACCACGAAGGGGAGCGTCCCCCAGATGATGTCCGAGAGCGGGATGTCGGGGGCGATGTTCTTGATGACGAAGATGTTGAGCCCGACCGGCGGGTGGATCAGGCCCATCTCCATGGTGATGGTCATCACCACGCCGAACCAGACCAGGTCGAAGCCCGCGGCCTTCAGCGGCGGCAGGATGATCGGCGCGGTCATCAGGATGATCGAGACCGGCGGCAGGAAGAAGCCGAGCCCGATCACCAGCCCGAGGATCGTCACCAGCAGCACCCAGGGGGAAAGCTGCATCGCCACGATCGCGGCGGCCGCCGACTGCGAGATGTGCAGGTAGCTCATCACGTAGGCGTAGAGCAGCGACATGCCGATGATCAGCATCAGCATGGTCGACTCGCGCAACGTCGCGGTGAGGATCGGGCTGACGTCCTTCGGGCGCCAGACGCCGTAGATCACCGCGATCAGGCCGAGCGCCAGCAGGCCGCCGAGGCCGGCCGTCTCGGAGGGCGTGGCGTAGCCGCCGTAGAGCGCGACCATCACGCCGGTGAGCAGCACCACGAAGGGCAGCACCCGCGGCAGCGTCTCGAAGCGCTGGCGCATGCTGTAGGTGTCGTCCGCCAGGATCGGCGACTGGACGCCGCCGCGCTCGTAGGCGGCCTTCGCGGTGGCGTACTCGGCGCGGAAGCGGAACACCGCCCAGGCCGCGAACAGCCCGACCAGCAGCAGCCCCGGCCCGATGCCGGCCAGGAACAGGCGCCCGAGCGACTGCTCGGCGGCCACCGCGTAGAGGATCATGGTGATCGAGGGCGGCAGCAGGATGCCGAGCGTCCCGCCGGCCGCGATGATGCCGGCGGCGAAGCCCGGCGAGTAGCCGCGCTTGCGCATCTCCGGGATGCCGGCCGAGCCGATGGCCGAGCAGGTGGCGGGCGAGGACCCCGCCATCGCGGCGAACAGCGCGCAGGCGAAGACGTTGGCGATGCCCAGCCCCCCCGGGATGCGGTGCATCCAGGCGTGCATGGCCGAGTAGAGGTCCTGGCCCGCCTTCGAGCGCCCGATCGCCGCGCCCTTCAGGATGAAGAGCGGGATCGAGAGCAGGGTGATCGAGGCCATCTCCTCGTAGACGTTCTGCGCCACGGTATCGAGCGAAGCCGCCGGCATGAAGACGAACATGAACGCCAGCGCGACGAAGCCGAGCGCGAAGGCGATGGGGATGCCGGCCAGCATCGCCGAGAGGGTCGCCCCGGCATAGAGGAAGCCGATCGCGGCGGTGCTCATCGGGTGATCCTCGCGGTGTCGACGGTGTCGCCCATCGGGTCCGTGCCCCGCGGGGTCACGTCCGGCCGTCCGTGCATGTCTGTGTTCAGGTCGGCGCCGAGGCCGACCTTCGGGGCGACCCAGCCGGCGGAGTTCGGACCGTAGGTGAGGGCCTGGACGATCTGCACGGCGAACTGGATGCCGAGCAGGCTCATGCCGACCGCCATCAGGGCGTAGGGGATCGCCAGCGGCGGGCCCCAGCTCGATTGCGAGACCTGGCCGTCGACGTAAGCCTCGTGGAACAGCGTCCAGCTCTTCCAGGCGAAGAACACCACGAAGACGAAGCTGATCACGTCCGCCATCAACAGGCGGGCGCGGTTGACCTTCGGCGACAGGAACCCGGTCAGCGCCTCGATCGCCACGTGGCCGCGCTTGGCCTGGACGGCGGCGGCCGAGAAGAAGGTCGCGCCGACGATCAGGAACACGGCCATCTCGTCCTGCCAGTCGGTCGGCTCGTGCAGGACGTAGCGGATCACCACGCTGTAGCTCAGCACGAGGCAGGCGCCGACGAGCGCGAGCCCGCCGAACACCATGATCACCCCGTTCAGGCGCTTCATCGCCCGGTCCATGACGCCGAGCGCGCCGGGGATCCGGGGCTCGGCGACCGCCTTCTCGGAGGCGGCCGAGGCCGCGTCGAAGGCGTGGCTCACGCGACCTGCTCCGCCAGCTTGAGGAGCTCGGCGCACTGCGCGTTCTTGGCCGCGTAGTCCTTCCACGCCGTGTCGCGGGCGATGTCGCGCCACTGCCCCATGGTCTTCTCGTCGAGGTTCTGCACCTTGGCGCCGGCCTTCGAGAAGACCTGCTCGACATGGGTGTCGTCGGCCTTGGCGCCGTCCTGTCCGAAGGATTCGAGCTCGGCGCCGACCGCCATGATCAGGTCCTGCTGGTCCTTCGGCAGCCCGCTGAAGATCGCCTTCGACATCATGATCGGCTCGAGCATGAACCAGTAGGAGCGCTCGCGCCCCGAGGTCAGCGCCTTCGACAGCTCCTCCAGGCGGAACGAGATCAGGCTGGTGGAGGAGGTGATGACCGCGTCGCACGCGCCGGTCTGCATCGCCGCGTAGGATTCGCTCGACGGGATCGAGAGGGTGGCCGCGCCCGCCTGCTTCATCATCAGGTCCATCTCACGCGAGCCGCCGCGGACCTTGAGGCCCTTGGCGTCGGCCGGCGCGTAGAGCGGGCGCTCGCGGCTGGCGACGCCGCCCGCCTGCCAGACCCAGGAGACCAGGACGATGCCCTTGGCGTCGAGGATCTCGGTGAGCTTGCGGCCGACCGGAGCCGCCTTCCAGGCGACGCCCTGCGCGTAGGAGGTCACGAGCCCCGGCATCAGGCCGATGTTCAACTCGGGGATCTCGCCGCCGGCGTAGGGCGAGGGGTAGAGCGACATGTCGAGCGCGCCTTTGCGCATCGCGCCGAACTGGGCGTTGGTCTTCATCAGCGACGAGCCGGGATAGACCTGCACCTCGAGCGCGCCCTTCGAGCGCTCGCCGACCGCCTTGGCGAGCTTGCGGCACATGCGATCGCGGAAGTCGCCTTCGTCGATGGTGCCGCCGGGGAACTGGTGGGAGAGCTTCAGCACCGTCGCGGCCTGGGCGGCGCCGAGGCCGAAGCGCAGGAGGGCGGGTGCGGCGAGGCCGCCGGCGAGGAGGGCGCGTCGGGTCGGCGTCATGCTGTTTCTCCCGCGTCGCACAATCGCGACTGTCTTGTTTTTGCGCTGCACAATATAGTGAATTCAACGCTTGGTATATATTGAACGGGCTCTTGTATATTTTGTCAACGCCCCTGCATAATGAGTTCTCGGGAATCGTCACGCTCGGGAATCGTCACGCTCGGGAGGCGTCCAGCGATGAGCCAGGCACAGCGCCTGCGGCAGACCATCGAGGATGAGATCGTTGCCGGCCATCTTGCCGTCGGCGCGCGCCTCGACGAGGTGATGCTCGCCGAGCGGTTCGGGGTGTCGCGCACGCCGATCCGCGAGGCGCTGCTGCAGCTGGCCGTCACCGGGCTCGTCGAGACCAAGCCGCGCAAGGGCACGATCGTCAGCGCGCCGGAGCCGCAGCACCTGCTGGCGATGTTCGAGACCATGGCGGAACTGGAGGCGGCCTGCGGGCGCTTCGCCGCGCGGCGCCTGACCCCCGACCACGAGGCGGCGCTGAAGGCGGCGCTCGCGGCCTGCGAGGCGTCGGCGGCGGCCGGCGACACCGAGGGCTACTACGCCGAGAACCAAGTGTTTCACGCCGTGGTCTACGGCGCCTGCCGCAACGCCTTCCTCGCCGAGCAGGCCCGCCTGCTGAGCCGGCGGCTGGCCCCCTATCGCCGCCTTCAGCTGCGGACGCGCCACCGCCTCGGCCAGTCGCTGGCGGAACATGCCGGCATCGTCGCAGCGATCCTCGCCGGCGACGACGCGGCCGCGGCCGAACGCCTGCGCACGCACGTGGTGGTGCAGGGCGACCGCTTCTCGGACCTCGTCGCCGGCCTGCGCTCGCTCGGCGACGCCGCCTGAGGCGGGAATCCCGTTCACCGCGTTTGCAATCGGTGCAGAGCGCTACGCAGAACAACTCAACCCAAGATTGTATTTGCTGCTACGATCCGCCTCGTCGGGATGGGCCGGTCGGAGGCGTCGATGCTCAAGCAGTTGGTTCAAAGCGCGGGTCGGAAGGCCGGCCTCGACATCTTCCGCGCGAGCACCGATCCGTTCCGGTGGAGCCACACCGTCCACGACTACTATCCGGTCATGCCGCAAGCGCGCTGGCAGCCGCAGACGCCGCCGCACAGCCGGCTGCGGGCGGTGCTCGACCAGGGGCGGCCGGACTACGCGCGCTTCGTATCCGCGCTCGAGGATCACGCTGCGCTGATCCACGACGTCGCCCACGCGCCCGACCCTGCGGACCCGACCGCGCCGTGCTGGAACAACACTTGGTTCACGGCGCTGGACGCCGCCGCGCTCATGACCTTCCTCGCCTGGAAGCGGCCGGCCCGCTACGTCGAGATCGGTTCGGGCACCTCGACCTGCTTCGCGCGCCGCACGGTGGAGCGGCTGTCGCTCCCGACCCGGATGACCTCGATCGATCCCAACCCGCGCCGGCACATCGACCGGATCTGCGACGCGGTGATCCGCCAGCCGCTCGAAGACTGCGACCTCACGGTGTTCGACACGCTGCAGGCGGGCGACGTCCTGTTCTTCGACGGGTCGCACCGGGCCTTCGCCAACTCGGACGTGGTGGTGTTCTTCTTCGAGATCCTTCCGCGCCTGGTGCCCGGCGTGATCGTGCAGATCCACGACATCTTCATTCCCGACGACTACCCGACCGCCTGGAACCACCGGCTCTACAACGAGCAATACCTGCTCGCCGCGATGCTGATGTGCGGAAGGCCGCCGTTTCGGGTCACGGCGCCGGTCACCTACCTGTGCCAGGATCCGGAATTCGCGGCGCGGGTGAAGCGCGTGTTCGCGGCGCCGGCCGGCGGCCTCGACATCCCGTTCACCTACCCGAACGACACCGGCCTGCCCGGCGCCTCGTTCTGGTTCGAGACGCGGCGCGTCGACTGATCGTCAGCCGGCGGCGTCCGCCGGCAGCTCGGCGGCGGCGTCGCCGAAGTTGGCTGCGATGACCGGCTTCTTGCCGCGGATATGCTCGCGCATCAGGTGCGAGAGCGCGGGGCCGTCGCGGCCGCGCAGCAGCTCCACCATCCGCTCGTGCTCCTCGATCGCCCGGGTCCACTGCTCGGGCGTCTGGTGGGCGGAGTAGCGCGAGCGCTGGATGCGGCCCGACAGGCTGCGGTAGATCCCCGACAGCGTCGCGTTGCGGCTCGCCGCCATGATCGCCTCGTGGATCTGGCGATTGAGGCGGAAGTACCCGGCCTCGTCGGACGCCTTCCACATCGCCACCATCGCGTCGTGGTCGGCCTGGATCGCGGCGACCTCGTCCTCCGTGACGGTGCGGCAGGCGAGGTCGGCGGCCGTCGCCTCGAGGCCGGCGATGACCTCCATCATCTCCTCGATCTCGACCTGCGAGAGGCTGGCGACGCGGGCGCCGCGGTTCGGCAGCAGTTCGAGGTGGCCTTCGGTGGCGAGGATCTTGATCGCCTCGCGCAAGGGGGTGCGCGAGATGCCGAAGCGTTCGGTCAGCTCGCCCTCGTTGACGCGGGCCTTCGGCTCCATCTCGCCGGATTGGATCAGCGCACGAATCCGGTCTGCCACCTCGTCGTGAAGATAACGTCGATTGATGCCGAGTCCGGGATCGATCTTGTTCATGCGGTCGATTTCATGCGTTCGATGCTCATCGCTGCCGAGCAGGAGGCCGACCCTGTTTAGGCGCCTCCCAAATCAGTGTCGAGGCGCCAGGGCCCGGTCGAGGACCCTGACCACATGTTCCGCCGTCATCCCGAGCCCGTCGTGGATCTGGTGGCGGCAGCTGGTGCCGTCGGCGACGACGAGGTCGTCGGGGCCGGCCTTGCGCAACGCCGGAAACAGCGACAGCTCGGCCATCGCCAGCGAGGTGTCGACCGTCTCAGGCCCGTAGCCGAAGGCGCCGGCCATGCCGCAACAGCTCGATTCGATCGGCCGGACGTCGAGCCCCGGCACGCTGCGCAGCACGCTCTCCACCGCGCCCATCGCGCCGAAGGATTTCTGGTGGCAATGGCCGTGCAGGTGCGCGACGCGGCCGCCCTGGTCGGCGAAGTCGGGCGCGATCAGCCCGGCCTTGAGGTCGGCGGCGAGCAGTTCCTCGATCAGCAGGCTCTGCTTGGCCAGCAGGTTCGCGTCCGCCCCGGGCAGCAGGGCGACGAACTCGTCGCGGAAGGTGAGGAGGCAGGACGGTTCGAGCCCGACCACGCGGGCGCCGGCCCGGACGAAGGGCAGGAGCGCGTCGAGCGTCCGGCGCGCCTCGGCGCGCGCCCGGTCGGTCTGGCCCGAGGCGAGCCACGTCCGCCCGCAGCAGAGCGGGCGCTTGCCCTTGGTCGGGAAGACGCGGTGCAGCCGGTAGCCGGCGGCGGCGAGCACCCGCTCGGCCGCCTCCAGGTTCTCGCGCTCGAAGGCGCGGTTGAAGGTGTCGCCGAACAGGATCACGTCGCGGTGCTCGCCCACCACGTCCTGCGGGTGGGCCGGCTCGCCGGCCTCCGTCCAGGGACGGCGCCAGCGCGGCAGCGTGCGCCGCGCCGAGAGGCCCGCGACGCGCTCGGACATCCGCGCCAGCGCCGGCACCCGGTCGCGCAGGTTCAGCAGCGGCGCCAGCCGCGCGGCGACGCCGGCGTAATGCGGCATCGCGCCGATCAGCCGGTCCTTCAGCGGCAGGCCGTGGCGGGCGTGGTAATGATGCAGGAACTCGACCTTCATCCGCGCCATGTCGACGCCGGTCGGGCATTCGCGGCGGCACGCCTTACACGAGACGCACAGGTCCATCGTGCGCTTCATCTCAGGCGACGTGAACGCGTCCTCGCCGAGCTGGCCCGAGATCGCCAGCCGCAGGGAGTTCGCCCGGCCCCGCGTCAGGTGCTGCTCTTCGCGGGTGACGCGGTAGGACGGGCACATCGCTCCGCCCGCGAGCTTCCGGCAGGTGCCGTTGTTGTTGCACATCTCCACGGCGCCGCCGAAGCCGCCGGCCTCGGGCCAGTCGAGCGCGGTCTCGCGCGGCGCGACCACCTGGTAGTCCGGCCCGAACCGCATCAGCGCGCGGTCGTCCATCGACAGCGGGCGCACGATCTTGCCCGGGTTCAGGCGGTTCTCGGGGTCGAACGCGTCCTTCACGGTCTCGAACGCGCGGGCGAGGCGCGGCCCGAACAGCGGCGCGATGTATTCCGAGCGCGAGATGCCGTCGCCGTGCTCGCCGGAATACGAGCCCTTGAACCGGCGCACCAGCTCGGAGGTCTCCTCCGCGATGGCGCGCATCTTGGCGACGTCGCCGCCGAGCTTCATGTCGAGGATCGGGCGGACGTGCAGGCAGCCGACGGAGGCGTGGGCGTACCAGGTTCCGCGCGTGCCGTGCTTCGTGAACACGTCGGTGACGGCGTCGGTGTAGTCGGCCAGATGCTCGAGGGGCACCGCGCAATCCTCGATGAACGAGACCGGCTTGGCGTCCCCCTTCATCGACATCATGATGTTGAGGCAGGCTTCGCGCACCTCCCAGACCGACTTCTGGCGCGACGGCTCGTGGATCTCGACCACCGCGTCGGGGAAGCCGTGGTCGGCCATGCAGGCGTCGAGGCGCTTGAGGTCGCGCTCGAGCGCGGCGAGGTCCTCGCCGGCGAACTCGGCGAGCAGCAGGCAGTTCGGCGTGCCGCGGGTGATGTCGGCCAGCGTCGCGCGAAACAGCGGGATGTCGGCGCCGAGCACCAGCACGTTGTTGTCGACGAGCTCCACCGCCACCGGGTCGAGGTCGACGATGTGGCGCGTGGTCTCCATCGCGGAGCGGAACGACGGGAAGTGGCACACCCCCATCACCCGGTGCGCCGGCAGCCGGGACAGCTGCAGCGTCACCGAGGTCGTCGCCGCCAGCGTCCCCTCCGAGCCGACCAGCAGGTGGGCGAGGTTCGGCCGCGCCTCGATCAGCGCGTCGAGGTTGTAGCCGCCGACCCGGCGCTGGACCTTCGGATACTTCGCCAGGATTTCCGCGCGCTCCGACTCGGCGAGCGCCATCATGCGGCGCGCGAGGTCTTCGGCGCGGGCCGAGCCGGTGACGCCGCCGGATTCGTTGCCCGTCAGCCCGAAGCCGAAGGCTTCCGCATCGTGGAACAGCGCCTCCAGGCCGAGCACGTTGTCGCTCATCTTGCCGAAGCGCAGCGAGCGGGCGCCGCAGGAATTGTTGCCGGCCATGCCGCCGACGGTGCAGCGGGTCGCCGTCGAGGGCTCCACCGGGAAGAACCAGCCGTCGGCCTTCACGCGGGTGTTCAGGCGCTCCAGCACCATGCCCGGCTCGACGGTGACGGTGCCGGCCTGCGCGTCGTAGGCGCGGAGACGATTGAAGTGGCGCGAGCAGTCGACCACCAGCCCCGAGCCGATCGGCTGCCCGTTCTGCGAGGTGCCGCCGCCCCGCATGATCACCGGCACCCCATGCTCGGCGGCGATCGTCAGGGTCGCGGCGATGTCGGCGGCGCTCTTCGGCAGCACCACGCCGGCCGGCACGATCTGGTAGATCGAGGCGTCCGTCGCGTAGCGCCCGCGCGTGAAGGCGTCGAACCGGGCCTCGCCCTGCAACGCCTCCGCCAGCCGCCGCGCCAGGCCGGCGCCGTTCCGCCCGGCGACGCGCGCGCCTTGCCGTGCGCCTTCCCGCGTCTCTTGCCATGCGCCTTGCCGCGTCTCTTGCCGCACGTCCTGTCTCGCACCCTGGGGCGCCGTCTCGACCGCCACCTGCTCAGCCCTCCCGACGCCCGATTCCGGTCGCCTCCGCTAAACGTATTCAAAATTCATTTTGATGGAAAGCGTGCCCGCCGCGCTTTCGCGGGACCGCGCGACCATGCACTATGGCGCCGCAACGCCGACCGGAGGCAAGCCTGCCCGTGACGATCGATCTCTACAGCGACACCCAGACGCGGCCGACGCCGGGCATGCGCGAGGCGATGGCGCGCGCGGTGGTCGGCGACGAGCAGTCGGATTCCGACCCGACGACGCGGGCGCTCTGCGACCGGGTCGCCGCCCTGCTCGGCCAGGAGGACGGGGTGTTCATGCCGTCCGGCACGATGTGCAACCTCGTCTCGATCCTGGTTCAGACCCGGGCCGGCGACGAGATTGTGGTCGACGACCAGTCCCACATCTACAACACCGAGGCCGCAGGCTCGGCCGCGATCGGCGGCGTGTCGGTGAAGGCGTTGCCGACGCCGGCGGGACTCTACACGCCCGAGGCGTTCGCGGCGGCGATCCGGCCGCCGGCCCGCACGGCGCCGCGCACCGCCCTCGTTTCCATCGAGCAGACCACCAGCTTCTCGGGCGGCTCGGTCTGGGCGCTGGCCGACATGCGGGCGATCCGCGACATCGCCCGCGCCCACGGCCTGAAGGCGCATATCGACGGCGCCCGCCTGCTCAACGCGGTGGCCGCCACCGGAATCGCGGCGAAGGACTACGCGCAAGGGTTCGACAGCGTCTGGCTCGACCTCAGCAAGGGCCTCGGCTGCCCGGTCGGCGCGGTTCTGTGCGGCTCCCGCGATTTCGTCGTCGAGGCCTGGCGCTGGAAGTACCGGCTCGGCGGCGCCATGCGCCAATCCGGCGTGATCGCCGCCGCCGGCCTCTACGCCCTCGACCACCACGTCGCGCAGTTGAGCACCGACAACGCGCACATCCGGCTGATCCACGACGCGATCGCCGACGCGCCGGGCCTGAGCTTCGACCCGAGCGCGGGGCAATCGAACATCCTGTGCTTCGGCGTCTCCGGCCTCGGCGTAACCGCCCCGGCCTTCGCCGAGGCCTGCCTCGCGCACGACGTCCGCATCCGCGCCATCGGCAGCCAGATCCGCGTCACCACCCACCTCGACGTGGATCGCGCCGGGGCGGAACGCGCGGCCGAGGTGATCCGCGCCACCGCCGAGGCCTTCGCCGAACGCCGGGCGGCGCCCGTTCGGTGAAGGTCACACTCTGACGGGGGGAGCGACACCGCGGGCTCGTCTTCGGCCCACTACAGAAGATCGGGAGGTCTGCCCCGAGCCCGTCTGGTGGATGAGGGCTTACGACAGAATTTGAGTGGGAAGCGGTAATTCAGAGACTAAGCATTGAACGCTTATTTCGCGATCCAGAGCGGGCTTTCTTCGAGAATGGACGGACAACTACGCAGGCAAGAGGCCGGCCGCGCGATAGTTGTCGATCAGGGTGTCGAACAGCGGGAGATCGGCGCGGCCCCGCGCCATGAGTTGAGCACCCGCGACGGCCGCGTAGATGGCGCGAGCCCGGCCTTCGCTGTCCGCCGCCTTCACGACACTCGCCGCCGTCAACAACTTGCTCAACCACGCGACGTTGACGTCGGCGAATGCGCGCACCTCGTGTTTCACGGTATCGGGTAGATCATCGTATTCCGCCGTCATGAAGCTGGACAAGCACATGCGGTTGTCGTTCTGCAAAGACACCCGGAAAATCTCAGGATACCGACGCAGTCCGTCCAGTGGGTCGGCCGCTTCGTCCGAGATGGCTTCGAGATCGGTGGCGATGTCTTCCCAATAACGCTTCGCGACCGCCGCTCCGAGTTCGGCCTTGCCGGGGAAGTGATAGTAGACGCTTGCGGCCTTGATCCCGACCTCGGCTGCCAAATCGCGGAAATTCAATCCGCTGTAGCCGTGCGCCATGGCGGTTCGCTTCGCAGCGGCAAGGATCGCCTCCTTATACCCCGAACTCATCGCGCCCATCCTCCGCAAGAAAATTACCTGCCTGTTGGCAGATAGGCGTTGACCGCTCGGAAAGGAAGGCCTAACGCTCTGTCTGCCTACTGGCAGACAGAGAGAGTCAGATGACCAGCCAAACCGCCTCCAAGCTCCAGCTTTTCACCTCGCCCTCGGCGTTCCCCAACCCACAGCGCCTGCGCATCTTCCTGCACGAGAAGGGCATCGCGGATCGGTTCGACGAGCGCGTCTACGACATGTCGCCGGTCGGCGAGCAGCGGCAGTGGCGGCACCTGAAGATGAACCCGTGGGGCGAGACGCCGACGCTGAAACTCGAGGACGGAAGCGTCATCTCGGAGACGGCGGCCATCGTCCGGTACCTCGATCAGGCCTTCCCCGGTCGGCGGATCATGGGTGATAGCCCCCTGGAGCAGGGCCTCGACACCATGTGGGACAACCGCATCTGGGTCCACATCCTCTACCGGATCGTGACCGCGTTCCACGTCCTGCATCAGGGGCTGGGGCCAAAGCTCGAACTCACCAGCAACCCGGCCTGGGGCGAGCATTGCCGCAAGGAAGCGCTGGCCCATGCGAGCCTGGTGAACCAGCACCTGTCGGACGGGCGCGAATGGCTGCTCGGCGGTGAAGCGCCGACCTTCTCGGACATCACGATGGCGACCGCGATCGCCTTCTCGAAATTCCCCGTGAACGCCACGCCGCTGGACGAACGCTTCGAGCACATCGACGCATTCTGGAAGCGCTGGCAGCAGCGGCCGACCTTCCTCGCCGCCTATGCCGACCGTCAGAGCGGTGTGCCGGAGTTGGACGACCGGGCCTGATCGACCATCGCCATTCCAGGTTGGTGCGCTGGTCGAGCCCCCTCCGACCAGCGCTCTGCCGTCATCGGGACTTCGAACGACCGCTGTGTCGCCGAATGCGGTCGTCGATCGAAGGGGTCTGGAGGGCTGCTGAGGGTCGTTGTCGGACGTTTGGCTATGGGTACCAAGCGTCGGATTTCCGCCTATCGGGCGCCGGTCGGCAGAGCCGCACGGCGCCCGCTTCGTCCCTCCCGTTACTCGGCCTTGCGCTACTCGGCCTTGCGCTTGACGATGGCCATCGTCTTCGGATCGAGCTTGAGGTCGAACTGCTTGCCCGATCCGTCGACGGCGTCGTCGACCTCGATCATGCCGTCGTCGAGCTCGATCTCCTTCCACTTGGTGAAGCCTTCTTGGCGGAGCATGGCCTCGACCTTGGCCTGCTGGTCCGGCGGCAGCTTCTCGTCGGCCAGCGCGGCACCGGTCAGGCCGGCGGCGAAGACGAGGGCGAGGGCGGTGGATGTCAGGCGCATAGCGGTTTCCGTTTGTGGTTGTCGACCGGCAGAGAACAGCCGCGCCAGAAGCCGGTTCCTGAACCGGTTCCCGAGGTTGTCAGGCTAGGGATGGCCGCCTAGGCTTAGTTTCCGTCGAGCCGAAGGCCCCCTTCCGCATGGTCACCCGCGTCGCCACCGTCGCCTTCGAGGGGATGGCAGGAGGCATTTTCCGGTCATTCCTGCCGGTTCGCCCGAGTTGCAGCGCTTTACTAAGCCACTGAATTCGGTAGGTTTACGGCACTATGAGCCATCGGTGGCCATGGCGGGATATTCGCTGTGATTGATGCCGGGTGCTTCCGTGGTGCTTCCGCGGAAGCGGGATGGGTGTGATGGCGAAGCTGACCAAGCGGACGGTCGAAGCGGCAGAAGTCAGGCCCAAAGATTATTTCCTGTGGTGCGACGAGCTCCCCGGCTTCGGGGTGCGCATCCTTGCATCCGGCCGACGCAGCTACCTCGTGCAGTACCGCAACGCCGGGCGCTCCCGGCGGGTCACGATCGGGCTGCACGGCCCGGTGACGCCGGACCAAGCTCGGAAAGAAGCGCTCGCGCTTCTTGGGCGGGTGGCAAAGGGCGAAGACCCTGCCGAGGATAAGGCCACACAGCGGCGCGCGCTGACGATCGCACAGCTTTGCGCTCGCTACCTCGATGCAACGAAGGCCGGACTTGTGCTCGGCCGGGGCGGCAAGCCCAAGAAAGCCACGACGCTCGTCTCGGATCGCGGGCGCATCGTGCACCACATCCTGCCGCTGCTCGGCAACCGGCTCGTCCAGGATCTGACGCGCTCGGACGTGCAGCGGTTCGTTCGGGACGTTCAGACCGGCCGCACCAGCAAGACCTACAAGACCAAAGCGCGAGGTGTGGTCCTCGTCGAGGGTGGCGCTGGTGCGGCTGCTCGGACAGCCGGCTTACTCGGTGGCATCCTCTCTTACGCGATAGGGGAGGGGATCATCGCCTCAAACCCGGTGCAGGGCGTGCGGCGCCCGGCGGACAAGAAGCGGGATCGCCGGCTCACGCCAGACGAGTTCGGATCGCTCGGCCGCGTGCTCGCCGCCGCGGACCGGGAAGGCGAGAGCTGGCAGTCGACCGATGCAATACGGCTCCTCTGCCTGACGGGCTGCCGTCTGCGCGAGATCACGAACCTGCAGTGGATCGAGGTCGACGTCGCCGGCTCCTGCTTGCGCCTGGCCGATACGAAGGAAGGCCGTTCTGTTCGGCCGCTCGGCGCCGCCGCTGTTCGGCTGCTCGAGCAGATCCAAAAGCGCAGCCCCGGGGCGTGCGTCCTTCCATCCACACGGGGGAGGGGCGGCTTCGGCGGTGCGCCTGATGCGATCGAGCGCTACGGGAAGCGGGCAGGGCTGACGGGCGTCGGTGCGCACACGCTGCGTCACTCCTTCGCCAGCACAGCCGGCGACCTCGGCTACAGCGACAGCACGATCGGCGCGATGCTCGGTCACGCTGGCAGCACCATGACGAGCCGCTACATCCACCACCTCGATGCTGTGCTGGTCGCTGCTGCCGACCGCGTGTCCGAAACGATCGCCGCGTCGCTCGCCGGCGCTGTCGAGGCCGACGTGGTGGCGGCGGCATGAGCGCAACCCTGCCGACCGAGCGGTGGTCGCTGTTGCAGGCTGTCGCGTGGGTCTTCACGCGCGACGGATCGCTCGTTGACGACATCGGCCGTGCTGCCGCGGCTGGCGAGCCGTGGACAACGATGTCGCTGGTCGTTCGGACCGGGCTGGTTGAGAGCAACGGCAGGACGCTTCTACGTGACGGTTGGCAGCCGCTGGCCGAGCGCATCGTGGCGCGCGGGAGCGCAACCGACGCGCGCGGCACCGACGGAACGGTCAGGGCCGATGGGTGCCCGGCGCTGAACGGTGCGATGCCGAGCCATCGACAGGCGCTCACGATCGAAGCACGAGACCTCCACCTAGACGGCGAGAGGGATGCGCCAGGGCTGGAATGCTTTCTCGCAGGCACAAGCGAGGCACAACGGTGCTGGTACGACGTCGAGGTGATCGCAGCGGACGTGGAACGTGCGTTCCCGGGGGCAATGTCGTTGACCCCCGCTGCGACTAGCCGAGGGGCCGGGGGCGCAGCGAAAACTGACCGGCGGCGCGCGGTGATCGAGGCCATTTCGACCATGTGGCCGGAGGGGCGGTGGCCACTTGGATACCCAGCCAAGCGGCGAAACGCCGAGATCAGAGCGCACTTGCAAGCGGCAGGTGTGGAAGCCGGCGATGCCACGATCCGCCGAGCGCTCAAAGATCGTGAGCGCGATTGAGCGCACTTGGAAGGTGCGATTACCGGCGATGCTGGTCAATCTGACGGAACCCGCCGCACCGTCCTTGGCGGCGCAACCTGCGGAGAGAACCTGCCGATGTCCGAGACCGCCCATACCGAAAGACTGATGCGCCGCGTCGAGGCGGCTTCGTTCATCCGAGAGACCTTCGGCGTCTCCTGCTGCGCCAGCACTCTGGCAAAGCTCGCAGTCGTTGGCGGCGGCCCGGAATACCAGAAGTTTGGCCGGTTCCCGCTCTACACGCCGAGCGCCTGCCGAGCATGGGTGCAGGGCCGATTGAGCCGCCGTGTCACCTCGACGTCCGAGCTTTCTAGCCACGCTGCCTGACGTCGCCCGTACCGATCGCCCCGAGGAACTGCCAGCCACGCCTGAAACCGAGACGGCGGCCCTCCCGTGCCATCGGGAAAGCCGCCGCGTCGTCTCATCCTCGCGTGCCTCGCGCCTGTGGCCAGGCGTCCGGCGAAAGTCTTTTCATGCTGAGCCCGAATATACATCCAGACGAGCCGACGCCGCAATACAGCGACTGCGCAGCCGATGAGCAAATCAGCTCGCGTTTGCCCTACGATACGGCAAGAGCCGTCGACTTCCTCTGCACGTTGCGTCCGAATGGACGGATCGCGGTCGCTGCCATTGTGCCCGATGGAGCACTGATCGGCGCCACCTTCATGCTGCCCGCTGAGCGGGCGCAGCTCACAGCGTGGATCTCGGCCCGGCAAGGCGTGGCCAACCTGCACTTCCGGCATAACGAACCGGTCGCGCCGGCGGATCAGCGCGGGAAGGCTGGCACCATCCTGAAGTCGGACGTCGCGATCCTGCACGGCATTCCTGTCGACCTCGATCCTGGCGCGGCTGTGGAGGCCACACCTGGCGGGTTCGCGATCGAGCGGCAACGACTGCTAAATCAGCTCGAAGCGTGGGGCGAGGACAACGATAGCGGCCCGTCCGTCATCATAGACAGCGGCGGCGGCGTGCAGGCCGTGTGGCTGTTCGCCGAACCTCTCCCGGCCACGCCGGAGAACATCGCGGCCGTCGAGGCGCAGGGCAAGGCGCTGGCTCGGCGCTTCGGTGGCGATGCCGTGCAGAGCGTGGAGCACCTCCTGCGCATCCCCCACACGATCAACCTGCCGCACGCGAAGAAGCGGGCGAAGGGGCGCGTGTCGGCTGCGACCCGCGGCAGGGTGATGGGCGCAGGGCGCCGGTACTCGCTTGCCGCGCTCGCTCGGATTGCGCCGCCGATCGCCGTCGAGCCCGCTTCGACCTGTGCCTTGGACTTCGACCCATCGGCGGCGTGGGACGCCCTCGGCGAGCCTGACCGCCTAGACCCCGCCTTAGCTGAGACGGTCGCCGCAGCCTGTGCCGCCCGGCCGGCATTCGCTCGCCTTCTGTGGCCCGACGGCCCGGTGACGGATCGGTCCGAGCGCGATTTCGCCATCGCTAGCGAGTGCGTCCGCGCCGGCATCGTCGAGATGGCAGACGTCGCGGCCGTCATCGCGGCCTACTCGCCCGAGAAGTTCGAGGCGAAGGCCGAACACGGCGACGCGCAAGCGTTGGCGTACCTTGGTCGGACGATCGCGCGGGCATTGGAGCGGGTCGCGCCGCATCGGCCCGAAGCCTACTTCGACGTGATCGAGGACGATGACGGGGCGCCGCCGAGCACCGAAGCCTCTGCCTTCGGCGAGCCCGTCAACCTGTTCTGTGACGACGATCCGGCCGACCTGGCCACACCCCCTGCCGGGTGCCTGCCGAGCGTCATCGAGGGGTTCGTGAAGACGGAGGCCCTGCGCAAGGGGGTGCCAGAGGCCTTCGCCGCGATCGCGGCCATCACGGTCGTCGGGGGTGCCATTGGCAACGCCCTGACGATCCAACCTCGGCGGTTCGACGATCGGTGGAAGGTGCCGGCGGCTTTTCCTGCTGTCATCGTGGCGCGGCCGGGCCGGAAGAAATCCCCGCTGATCGCCGCGGCGCTTGAGCCCCTGAAGGTGATCGATCGTGAGCTGTTTGCTTCGGGCCGCCGGGCGCTCGACGCATGGGAAACTGCCGAGGCTGATCGGAAGCACCGGAAGGCGCTGCCGCAGCCGACAAACTCACGGCCGGTCACACGGCAGCACGTGGTCGACGACGCGACCTTGGAGAAGCAGGTTCGCATCCATGCCGACAACCCGCGCGGCATCATCCGGGCGCCGGACGAGCTCGCGTCGTTCCTTGGCGCGATGGGGGCGTACAAGCGGAACGGCGACGGCGATCGGAGCCATCAGCTTCGGCTGCTCGACGGCGGCGACATTAGCCTGGAACGGGTCTGCGGGACGGTGCGCGCGACCTCAGCGCTGATGGGGCTCCTCGCCTCGACGCAACCGGAGAAGATCCGCGCGCTGGCCCGCGACCTCGGAAGCGACGGCATGCTTCAGCGCTTCGTATTCGTGGTCGACGACGAGGCAGACCGGCTGAGCCTCGATATGCCCCCGGACGAAGCAGCGCTCAGCGAGTACGCCAGCGCCATCCGCGCGCTCGCGGCCATAGACAAGTCGTCCGGCGGGACGGTGCAGCTCAGTGCCGAGGCGCACACGGTCATGGCCGAGACCTGGGCCGAGATCCGAAAGCTGCAGCGCCTGCCCGGCAGCTCGGCCGCGTGGGAGGGCCACGTGTCCAAGTGGGAGGGGCTGATGTCCCGCATCCTCCTGATCTTCCATGCCCTCGAAACCTGGGCGTTCGTTGGGTGCGTACCGCTCAGTGCGCGGGTGTCGGCCGAGACGGCGACGAAGGCGTCCCGCTTCTGCTTCTTCCTGCTCCGGCACGCGTGGCGCTTCTACGCCGAGTATCACGACCCGGCGGAGAGCACCGCCGAGGCGCGATGGATCGCAGGCTGGCTGCTGACCCGCGCCGCTATCGAGCATGTGACGCCCCGGGAAATCGAGAAGGCGCGGCGGTCGCTGCAGGGCAATCGCCGGATCACGATGGCCGCAATGCGAGATCTGGAAACCGCCGGATGGGTCAACGTCGCGGCCTCCTCGCCGGAAGGTCCGACAAGTTGGCGGGTCAATCCTCGTATTTTCGAACGCTTCGCCGAACGGGCTGAACGGGAAAAATCCCGTCGGACGCATGAGCGCAGGCGCCTGCAGGACGCAATCGAGGCTCGCCGGAGAATTTCCGATGCGCGTTGAACCACATCGGAGGCAGGTTTTGGAGCGATTTCGGCTCGTTTTGCCGACATTGCCGCATGCGTGCGCGAGATCCAGGTTGCTTTTTAAATCAATTAATTATCAGCGGCATTTTTTCTATTTTCTGTCGAGATCTCTCCGCGCGCGCACATGCGGCAATGTCGGCGCCGAGGCTCGTCGGATCGCCCCATGGGGGATGTGGTCCGATATACCTCACGGGCGCTCGCTATGAGAAAGCGAGGACCGGACAAGCGTCCGCGCGCTCCGCGACGGCGGGGGCCGGACAAGCACCCGCGCCGGGTCTCGGCTTGGTCGCGTTCGGATGCGTCGCGAGAGATCGGCCGCCAAGCCCTACGTGCCGTCAACGCAAGCCGGGCCAGCCTGCCGAAGTGCGGCGCCCGGGCGAAGTCCACTGGCGAGCCGTGCAAGCTCCTGCCGGCCAAAGGCCGCACCCGTTGTAAATTCCACGGCGGCGCTACACCGAAAGGGGCCGGGCCGCTCGGCTGGCACACGCCGGCCTGTCCAGGCGGTGTTCCGACCGGCAAGCCGCGGAGCGACGCTTACAAGCAGCGCCGGCGGCGCGAGGCTGTCGACCGCGTCGAGACGATGACGCCGGAGCAACGGACTCGATACGAAGCCTGGCAGGCCTCGCACACGCCCGGTAGCCCGACGAAGCGTCAACGGCGCCGGCATGATCGCGACGCCGCTCGGTGGCTCGCGGATCTGATGGCCAAGTCGCGGCCCTCCGACGGTGAGGATGCGCGGGTCCGGAAGGCACGACCCACCACGGTCAAACGGACGCCTCGGGACGGTGTCGACGACGCCTTCCGCCGCGCAGCCCCTGAGCTCTCGCCGCTGCAGATTGCCCTACGCGATGGGATCGGCGTTTTTGGATAGGAGATCGAGATGACGCGAGCCAAACCTGCCGCTGCGGCCGGCGAAGTCGTGAAGCGCGTTCGGGCGCGTGCTCGGACCGAGGGTCTTGAGGCGGCGTATGACACGGCCTTAGCGGTCTGCCGAGATGAGAAGGCACGGGCAGCCGAGCGCCTTGATGGTGCGAACCTCATCTGCCGTATCGGAGGCGTGTTCGAAGGCGCAGCCGACGACGAGGCCGAAGCGCCCTTGTCGAGCATGTCTCGGGCGGAGCTGGCGCGGCGGGCTGAGCAGGCGCGTGCCCTCCTCGCTGCCCTCGACGCACCAGTGGCCGACGATGAGGCGCCTGGCGACGGCGTCTTCGACTGACTGGCGGGTTATGTGCTGGATGGCTGCAGGCGTGCCCTCAGTCGTGCCACGGCGGTCGGCGTCCAAGTCCCGCGACCGCTCGGGGTCGGAATGCCTTCGGCTTCAAGCGCCGCGGCGACCGTGCGCAGCGATGCCGTGCCAGCGGGATCGATACGGGCGATGATCGGCGACAGGGCTTCGGCGTGGGAGTCGGCGTTGCCGGCTCGGGCTTCCCGGGCGCGAGCTGTATCCGCTGCCGTTCCCGCCCTGCCGCGGAAGCCACCGAGCTTCTGGCCGCGTGCCTTCGCGGCGGCGAGCGCTGCCTTCGTTCGAGCAGATATCATGCGCCGCTCCTCCTCGGCGACCACGGCCATGATCCCGACCGTCATGCGGTTCGCCGACGGCATGTCGCACGCAACGAAGTCGATGCCGGCCTTGTCGAGGCCCAGAAGGAAATGCGCGTCACGCGCTAGCCGATCGAGCTTCGCAACGACGAGCGTCGCGCGGTGGGCTCGGCAGAGCGCCATAGCTCGCGCCAATTCGGGGCGGTCGGCATTCGCACCGCTTTCGATCTCAACGACCTCGGCGACGAGCGACCACGCGCCGCCGTTCAGGTAATCCGTCACAGCGGCGCGTTGCGCCTCAAGGCCGAGACCTGAGCGGCCCTGTCGATCGGTGCTGACGCGAAGGTAGGAGACGAAGCGACCGTTGGCCATTTTCCGCGCCGTATCGTTATGTGCATCGGACGTTGCATACAATGATACGACGCGGAACGATCGTCAATAGGCTTGTCGCGGGAAGGCCACGACGTTCCCCTCAAGGGAGGTGAGGCGTGTTCGCGGCAGGATGGTCACGGCCGTTGGGTCCAGCTCGTCCGAGAGCCGGATCGCCTCGGCTCGCGCGACGGAGATGAGGCCAGTGAGCCGACCGCCAAGCTCCGCCGGGATCTCCTCGCTCGTGAGGATCGTTTCGAGCGCCGCGCCCAGGATGTTGCTGATAGCGTAAAGACGCACATCGGGGAGGGTGTAGATTTCGAGCATTGTTGCATTCTCGTGGGGTTCGTCGGCAATTGAATAATCCATAAGGACAATGAGTCTGTCACCTTCAGGGACTTATCTAAAACTAGTCTGATGATTGTCGGATGCGTCAGACGCTGAATAAACTAAGTCGTTGATCGTTATAGCCTGGCCCGTCAGACTTTCGCGCTGGCATCAGACCGGCACCCTACCCTGGGCACGCCCCCGGTATACCTTCGGCCAAAATGTCGCAGCCGGTGCACCCCTTCGTACAAAATTGCGCCCCGGAAAAGATTTTGGACAAGATGTCCGGAGCATGAAATTGGCACCAAAAGCCCGATAGACCGTATCAATCTATAAAAATACATGCCGATCATTGCAGTTAGTCGTTGATCGTCCATTTGGAATTCGCTAGTCTGCGCATGTCCCGATAAGCGCGGAGCTCGGGCGGCCGCATCACCTCCTCGACGCTCGATGGCGCGAGGCCCGTAGTTCGAACCAAGAGATCGCGCATCAGCGCTGCCGGCCGTGGCGCACGACGCCGGCCTGATCCTTGGGCGAGACTGATCGGCGACGTGATGCACGACCCCGCGGACAATGAATACCAGCCGCCAGACTACTTCGACGCGTTCTGGGAGATGCGTAGAGCGGCCGACGCGTCGACGTACGAACAACACGTCTTCAACCTTGAACTTGCCCTTGGGGCGCTGCGGCGGAGCGCAAATCCGAGGGTCATCGACGCGTTCAATCGTGACCAGCTCAGGGTCAACCTGATCGCCGCTCACAAGACGAGCCAGCGCCTGTTGTCGTTGCGGTATTCGGCGGAACAGATTGAGCTCGGCTACCGCGCAGCTCTTGGCATAGCAAACGGTTGGGCGATCCCCCTCGACGAGGGGCGCGGGGATCATGTCCCCGTCGGTTGCGACACCGTCCTCGCGATGTTCTGGTTCGACATCATCAACATGCGGCGCGCCAACGACCTCAATCGAAAGCTTCGCGGCGCCTCTCTTGACGCGGTTCTGCCGCTACTCCCGACGCTGCCCTCGCCCACCTCCTGTGTGGTCGTTCTGTTCCCCGGATCGCCGAAGGGGCCGCGATGACGACCGTGGCCGAGCAGGTCGAACTCGCCGCCTACGGGTTCGAGTGCGCAGCGGGCTCACGCGATCCAGGGCCGGCCTTCGCTATGGCGATGCGGGCTGCCTGCCGGGGCGCTGTGACCGGCGTCCTGCCCGCTGAGGATTATCGCCGCCTGGCGCCGCTGGTCGACGCCGCGGAACGGTCCCTCGCTGCTGCCAACCCAATGCTCGTGCCGAGCATTGAGGATCAGGCGTCGAACTCGGATTGCCTCGACGATCTTCTGCGGTTCTGGGCCGAGCCGGCCGACGCCCGGACCCAATGGCATCCCGATTTCCTGCGCGGCCTGGTCGCGCTGATCCTTCAACTCGCCAGTCGGGTCGAAGACGCTTCGCTTGAAGCCATCGCGGTGCGCGGCGTCCGCCACCGGCCAACCCTGAGCGTGGAGCGGGCGTCAGCGCCCCGTTCCGAGACCACTTCGGAGATGATCGATGCCGACTTATCGTGTCCCCAGACCCGCCATTAACACAGATAGCTTCAACGAGGGGCTCGGTGCCCTCGGCAAGGCGTTCGCGCCGCCGACGGGCGCGGAGACCTACGCCTACCAGAAGGCCGCGACCGACAAGGCCAACGCCTCGCGGATCGCTGAACTCTACGCCCAAGCCGGCGACGCGAACCTCGACACGACGGTGTTTGACCGCCGGGCTGGGATCGCCGGCGCCTATAGCCCGAACCAGAGCATGACAGCGGTCAACGCCAACAACGCAACGACGCTGCGGACCAACGCCGCCGACAACGCGCGGGCGCTTCAGACCAACAACGCTGACAACCAGAGCAAGCTCGCCATTGCCTACGCTGCGCCGGTTACTGCCAAGGAGGGCGAGACCGTCTACCTCTCGCAGCAGACGTCGGCGGCGACGGGTCTACCGCGGACGGTCAGCGGCGCGTTCACGCTGAAGCCGGATCAGAAATCCGTGTTGCCGGATGGCCGGGAGCTGCAGGGCAACGAGAGCCCGCCGAGCCTCGAACAGGCCAAGGCCGCCGATTATGGCCGCATGACCCCCGAGCTGCGGCAGGCCATCGTTTTCGGCAGCACGCCGACGCCGAGCGTCCAGGGTGCCAACGGCCCTGTCATCACCACGGCGCCGCAGTCGATCGGGCAGGCGCCGGCGCCCGCGGCCGTCGCGCCCTCGAACGTCTCGCGGCTGCAGGCCGAGCGCGCGGCGCTGCAGGCCCATGACCCGAACGACCCGCGGGTGGCCGAGCTCTCGTCGGCGATCGCCGCCGACGGGCGCGGCGCGACACCGGACGCGTACCGGGACACCAGCGATCGGGCGCTCGCCACCCGTCACGACGAGATCGCGAAGGCCGGCGCGGCGGCCGGGGCGATGAACGGCAACCTCGACCGCCTCGAAGGGCTGCTCTCGGATGTGCCGACGGGCGCCTTGGCTGATCGGAAGCTGCAGGTAGCGAGGTACGCGCAGGATCTAGGCCTCGGCGACGTCGCCTCGTCCCTGACAGGCGGCAAGCTCGACCAGGCGCAGGCGGCGAACGCCATCGTGCAGCGCCTCGCTCCGGGCCTGCGCGTGCCGGGTTCGGGCGCACAGTCGGATCGCGAGCTGAAGAACTTCATCGACAGCCTGCCGTCCCTCGGCAATACGCCCGGCGGTAACCGGATCATCGTCGAGACGCTGCGCGCCGCTGCGCGGCAGCAGCAGCAGGCGGCGGAGATCGCCCGGCAGTCGCAGGCCGGGACGCTCGACAAGTACGAGGCCGACCGGCGCATCGCCGCGCTGTCCTCGCCCTTCGCTCGCTTCGCCGGCGGCACCGCCGACGCCACGTCGTCCACGCCAGGCGCATCGAGCGCCGCGGTATCGCGGGCAGCCGCACCCGTGCAGGTCTCGTCGCCGGCGGAGGCTAGGCGTCTCCCCAGTGGAACCGAGATCATTCTTCCTGACGGCACGACCGGGAGGGTCCCGTAATGGCTGACGATCCGTGGGCTGAGTTCCGCACGCCGACACCCGCTACCCCCTCTTCGCCGGGGGATAGGGGCGCTGCCTCGGCCACCGATCCGTGGGCCGACTTCCGAGTGGCCGCCGCTGCGCCGGTAGCAGCCCACAAGCCTGCCACGGCGCCGCGCTACGATGCGGCCGGGGATATCGGCGGCGGCATCGTCACGGGCCTGGTGAACGGCGTCACCGGATTCCTCGGGCTGCCGGGCATGATCCAGCAGGTGGACGGCTACCTCGGCGGCAAGGCGCTGGACGCGCTCGGCTTCCCGAACGCGGCCGAGAAGATCCGCAACGTGCCGTTTCTCCCTACCCCCGAGAGCCTGACCGGGCACGTCGAGGCGGTGACCGGGCCGCTCTACCAGCCCGAGACCGTGCCGGGCGAGTACGCTCGGACGGTCGCGGAGTTCGCCCCCGGCGCGCTCATCGGGCCGGGCGGTGTGGTCCGCAAGGTCGCTGAGACCGTCGTCCCGGCGGTGCTGTCCGAGACGGCCGGGCAGGCGACGAAGGGGACGGAGGCCGAGCCGTACGCCCGGCTGATGGCGGCGATCACTGGCAACGTTGGGACGGCGGCCGTTGCGGCGCGCGCCGACGCGCCGGCTCGGGCGATCGGAACGGCGGCGTCCCGCGTGACGCCGGCGCAGTTCGACCAGGCGGAGGCGCTCGCCCAGACGGGCCAGCGGATCGGCGTGCCGCTCACGGGGCCGGAGGTCCTGCAGCACGTCACGAACAACGGCACGAAGCTCGCCGATGTGCAGCGCTTCGTGGAGGGCTCGCCGCAGTCGGCCGCGCTGGCCGAGATGATGGCGGCGCGCCCCGGGCAGGTGCAGGCGGCGACCGGCCGGACGCTGGATACGATCGCCCCGCAAAGCGTGGAGCCCTCGACGCTCGGGCCGCTGGCAGCCGACGCCGCGCGCCGCTCCATCGCGAACTCGCCCGAGGGGCGGGCGCTCGCCGAGAGCGTGCGGCAGGTCGGCCCGCGAACGACGCCGGCGCAGGCCGGCCCGGTGATCCAGGATGGTCTGCACGACGTCTACCGAGGCCGCGAGGGGATGCGCGCTGCGCTGGCTGACCAGGACTATGCTGCCGCCAACAATGCGCCGGAAGGCATCGGTATCGAACGCAGGATTGCCGTTGAGCGACCCGGCGACCCGCAGGTGACCTACCCGGCGTTCAGCCGTCCGCAGTTCACCGACGCCGCGCCGCGCCCGCTCGAAGGCATCACGAAGGCCGACCCGGCGAACGCCGGCGCCGGGCCGGAGAGCCTCGCGCGCTTCATCGCGCGCAACGGCGGTCTCGCCCTCGACGGCGACCTGCGGTCTCAGGACTTCCACCGCTTCAACGTCCCCGGCGCCGGGAACGTGGCGCGGGAGGGCGGCAAGCCGCTGGACAGCTTCTGGCGCGAGCACCTGATCGAGCACGGCTATCTCAAGCCGGACGCCGACGGCGGCATGGCGCGGGACATCCGAGGCGAGCTCATGCGCAAGCTCACGAACGAACGCCGCGGCGTGCCGTCCTATCCGATCGGCGCCGAGGCGGTGGCGGTGGGGCGCGGCTTGAACGGGCGGATGGCGGATGAGCACGCCACCGCCGTCTCGCTCGCCGACAGCCGCTTCCGGGAAGATCTCGGGCGCGCCGGCATCGACTACGACACGGTGCACCCGGACATCCGCTCGCGCGTCCTCGGCGCCCTCGTCCGCGGCGAGCACGCCGACCCGCTCGACGCCTACGAGCGCACGGTCGGCGCGATGCAGGGGCCGCTGCAGCCCTACGTGAAGTCGACGACGGTGCGGGAGGAGATCCCGGACGTCCGGTTCGGCCAGGCGAACCCCTCCGCGGTCGTGGAGCACATCGACGACGCCTTGCGGACGGCGAAGGGGCCGGTGGCGAAGGCGCTGAACGCGGCGCGCAACACGCTGTGGACCCGCTCGGGGCCGGGCCGTGCGCGGGAGCTCGACCTGAGCGTCGAGGGGCTTCAGGGAGCTCGCGCTGCGATCGGCGACCTGATCTCGCAGGCCGAGCCCACGGCACAGCGCGTGCTGATCGGTGTGCGCGACCGCCTCGACCAGTCGCTCGCCGCGGTGCCGGAGCATGCCGAGGCTACGCGCAACTTCGCGGCGGCGAGTGTGCCTCTACGTCCCTTCGAGAACCAGGCGCTGGCCAAGGTCATCGAGCGCGACGAGTTCGGCCGCGCCTTCACCCTGCCAGCGGAGCGCTCGGCGCCGACGATCGAGGCCGGCGGCCCGACGGCGGTGCGGACCTTCAACACCGTCGCGCCGCCGGAGGCGCGTGCCGGGTTCGAGAACTACCTCGGCACGAAGCTGCTGGACGCGGCGACGGACCCCCGCGGCACGGTTTCGGGCGATGCGCTGGCGCTCGGCATCCGCGACCGGTCCGACGTCCTCGACACGGTACCGGGCCTGCAGCGGCGCCTGCAGGGCGTGCGTGCGGCCGACGAAGCGCTCGCGCCGCAGCGCCAGGGCGCGATCGGCGACCTGTCACGCGCCGCAACGACAGAAGCCGCGGGCGGGATGGTGCTGCCTTCCAAGCCTCGGGTCGGTGGCGAACGCGAGCTCGTCGACCTCATCATGCGGACGGCGCGCGAGGAGCCACAGGGAACGGCGCAGCTCGTGCGGCAGCGGCTCGCCGACCAGGCCGACACCAGCATGGGCCGGCTCGTCGGCGGCGAGGCGCAGGGCGGCGGGGCGAAATTCGCCAAGGACATCGCCGGGACGCGTCAGCAGGCGACCAACCTCGACGCGGTGCTGCGCGCCCTGCCGGACAGCCCGGCCGCGCCTGCGGCGGTCGACGACCTCATGCAGATCCTGCGCGCCACGGGCACCCGGAAGCCGCAGGGGTCGCCGACCGATTTCAATGCGCAGTACCGGGCGGAGATCGGCGGTGAGAGCCTGCCGCAACAGGCGATGACGGCGCTGAAGACGCAGGGCCGCTCCCTGCTGGCGAACGTCGGCGACGCATCGAAGCGTGCCTACCTCGGGCGCAACAACGCGGCACTGGCGGACATCCTGTCGGCGCCGGATAGCGTCCAGCAGATCCGCGCCATCGCAGCGCGCCGCGCGGAGACACCGTTCGCGGATGCCTTCGTGCGCACGGCCGTCCAAGCGCCGCGATCGATCGGCGAAGCGTTCGGGGGCCATCGATGAACTACACGCTGCACCGGCTCGCCGCCGGGAGCTACGACCTCGTCCTCGACGGCGTCATCGTCGGCAGTGTGGTTCGCGAGGTCTCGCCCGATGGCGGGCATCGTGCCTGGCACGCAGAGTTGCTCGACAACGTGACGCCCGATCGCCGCCCGATGCCTTTCACCGAGATCGAGTACGCCTTTCCAACACTGGATGAAGCGACGGAGTGGCTCGGTGGCGCGATGGTCCTGAATGCCTTCGAAGGGGTGTGAGCACGTAGCTAGCTCTACTCGGCAAGCCCCACCCGAGGGATGAAACGCCATTCTTGAGGCGTCTACCCTATGTTCCCAAGGCAACCTTCAGCCCCGCCGGCATCCGCCGCGCGGGGCTTTTTCGTTAAAAGCTCAGCAGCTCAAACGCCGGCCCTCACGCCGACCGAAGGTGCGGTAGTGCGCTGCCCCCGACTCCATCTGCCCGCGGTTTACGGCACGACGGACGTCGGGGTTACAGCGAAGGTACTCGCCTTCATCGAAGCCATATCCACCACCGCGGCCTCGATCGTCATACCCGCGATCGCGACCCCGGTAGCCATCATCACGACGGTCGTAGCCGTAATCCCGGCCGCCGTAGGGCTGTGCGGAAGCGGGCGCCACCGAGCAGATGATCGTCAGGCTTACAGCCAGCACAGCACGTAGCATCTTCATATTTTTCAATCCTTTGACCAACGGCCAGAAACGGATTGCAGGGGGCATTGGTTCGAAAGTCAGCGCCGAGCGCTATTTTTGCCTGCCCGGCACACGCCGCGCCGGGCTTTTTCTTTGGTGATTATACCGTTGACGCATATGGCCTCCGATGGAGGTTCGGCGGCACAGTTGCGCCCTATTCCGATGCGACGCCTTGCTTGTCAGAGAGGCGGGGGCATGATGCGCAAGAGTCTGATCGCAATCCTCATCCTCGCCTGCGCCGCGTCGGGGTGCGTCTCACGGACCGGCACCGGTACGGGCTCAAGCCGAACGACTGCGTTCAATCTTGATCCTGACCGCACGCGGTCTTGCAATGGCGGTCCGATCTATCAGCCCTGTTAGATTTCGGTAGGCGCCTTCGGCCGCGCAATCCGCCTTAGCGCGGCATCAAACCCGGCCTCATCCTCGTCGGCCCGCCATTGCCGGGCAAGGCGCTGTTGTCGCCTTCATGGCCTCCAGAGCGTGGCGCCAGACCTGGACGTCGGAGAGCGCGGGTCGGATGGGTGCCAGTGATGCCATGGGTCTCGCCGGAGGTGGGACGGCGGCGATCGGCCATCGTCATCCCTGCCGTGCCTGCCAGACGGTCAGCACGTCTGCGAACGGCTTCGACACAACATGCCGCCCCGACGCGTCGTAGACCTCGACCGTGCAGGCCGACCAATCGGGCGGTGCTCTGCCGAGCATCACGTCCAGCGCGACACGCTCCACGGCGAGGTGGCCCGCGAGATGGCCGCCGTCGGCGTCACCCGCACGCTGGAGGTCATCGAGATCGCCGAGACAGGGCCGGGCGCGGCGTACGCAAGCAAGAGTTACCCCTCAAGTCCAGAAGGCAACGATGGCCGCCACAGCGGCGGCGCCCGCGGCCAACGCGTTGAACTTCGCCTGTAGCTGCAGGACGCCCCAGTCCGAGATTTCGAACTGCCTGCGGGCCCAAGACGTGTTCACTAAGGCCGCCATCGTCCACCACATCGCGGAAAAGATCGCCGCGACACCGCCGATCACCTTTGCAGTCATCATTGCCGCTCGTCCCTACTCGGCGTCCCGGACGGACTCGCCGCCCTGCATACCATCGGCAACGCTCGCGAACGCGGCCACCAGCGCCTGCGCATTGGCTTCGCGGATTGCGTCAAGGTCGGCCACGCTGGCGCCGGGGACCTCGACCGATCCCATATCGGCGCTTAGCCGTTCCCCGAGCGCCTTCACCCGATCCGGTGACAAGCCACTCTGCTCGAACACGAGCACCGCCACAGTCTGAACGAGCACCCGCAGAGCCGACGCCTCTGCCAACCGCTCCACTGCATCCTGATTGATCGCCATTGCCACCCACCCTCGCCGCTCAGCAGGCTGTCACGCCATGGAACAACGCATGCCCGCCTCCGAGCCTGTTTGACAATCGTTCAACGGCCGCGGGTCAGAGGTGCGCACAGCTACCCCCGTGGCGCCCGTCACTCCGCGGCCTTCGCCTCGTCCTCGGTGCAGTGGAAGCGGTAAAGTGGCGTCGGCACGGGCCTTCTAGAGCCTTGGGGCCGGGGAAATCGCGTTCGAGGCAATCCTTCCACGGTATCCGGAACCGGGAGTCACCTTGCGTCAGGATGTGCTGGTGATCACAAAGACCGAAAAATCTGAGAAAACTGGCATGGTCAATTTCCACGTAGTGGAACGCCCTGGACTGGCGTTAGGACACGTCTGCGAAAACTGGCTGACAGGCTCAAAACATACCTCAGGGGAACGTGTGATAGCCACATTCCTGACAATTTGAGGATGCAATTTAAAACCCTATAGAAAGAACGCTGCGGTCCTGTATTTTAGCTGAGATAACAAATGGCTGACGTAACCTACTATGATACAGCGAAATTTGAAGGCTTTGACGCAGTCTTTGATCGGCTATCTTATGCTAACAATTTTGGACCTCCGTATAGTTTAAAGACATATGACCGAATTAGTTCTTCCGATGGTTACACCTATAAAGTAGGAACGTTTGGTTATCTATATCTTTACACAAATGGAGTGTATTTATACCAAACAAATCCATATACTATGAATGGTTTAAGTGCCGGAGAAATCGGCTACGATAGTTATACTATTTTAAACTCATACGGAACAGAGACCACATTTGTCGCGCAGATATATGGTGCAAACGACTCTCCAGTAGTGGGAGGCCCGGTTTCTGCCGCAAGCTTTGAAGACGGAAATGTTGTAAGAATAAACGCACTGCAGGATTCTTTTGATCCGGACCATGACGGGATTCTATCAATTGTCAATATTCAGTCATCTCTTCCCGCAGGTGTGACTTACGATGAATCCTCAAAGACCTTTGCTATCGATCCTGCGAATGCTGCCTATCAGGCATTAGCACGAGGCGAGACACAAGCTGTAACGGTCACTTATTCGGTGTCGGACGGCATAGCGGCTCCAGTCGCACAGACTGCCGTTTTCGTGATTACCGGCGTCAACGATGCGCCGGTGGTG
>NZ_BPQG01000094.1 GCF_022179125.1 Methylobacterium cerastii | reverse complement strand
GCGTCGTCGCGCGCCGCGACGCGATCGTGGCGGGCTCGGGGAAGCGGATGGACATGGCGTGAACCTCCGGGATTTTCGAAGTCCCCTAAGCGCCGCCGGCGATCCTTCAGCCTACGGTCAGGCGCGGGCGGTAAAGGTGTCGGGCGGCGACGCGGGGACCTGTTGGTGGGCAGTCTAGCCCAATATGGGCGAGCCCGCACCGCCGTCGATCGGCCGGCTGGAACGAGGTGGAGGATGCTGCAACGTTTGGTCGCAGCGCCCGAACGGCACGAGCCGCGTTTGCACCTTCGACCTGTTCCAATCGACAAAGCTCTGCCATAAGCCTGACGGCCATAACCGTCACAACGGAGGAAATACCCCGATGCGTCATGTCATCCTCGGCGCCGCCTTTGCCCTGCTCCTGCCGGTCGCCGCCCAGGCGGAAGGCGACGCGGCCGCAGGCGAGAAGGCGTTCGCCCCCTGCAAGTCCTGCCACAACTTCGAGAAGAACGGCGTCGGCCCCAACCTCAAGGGCATCGTCGGCGAGAAAGCCGGCGAGGGCCGCGACGGCTACGCGTTCTCTGCGGCGCTGAAGAACTCGGGCATCACCTGGGACGAGGCCAACCTTAAGGAGTGGCTCGCCGACCCGAAGAAGAAGGTCCCCGGCACCAAGATGGTCTTCCCGGGCATCAAGGACGAAAAGAAGGTCGACGACATCATCGCCTACCTGAAGTCCAAGACCTGATCTGAGGACCTGATCGCCCGGCGGTAAGCCTGAGGCAATCGACCACCCGGCCGGACAGGCTGAGGGCCGCCCCGCTCAAGCGGTGGCGGCCCTTTTCGTTTGCCCGGCATCAGACGACTTTGGTCAGGCGTCGGTGCCGTCGTGAAGGCCGGTGCGGAGGGTGACGAGGTGGTCGAGCAGGGCGCGACGCCCCTCGACGTCGAGGCCGGTCATGCCGCCGGCCTGGTCGGGGATGCAAGCCAGCGGCTCGCGCAAGGCCCGCCCGGCGTCGGTCAGGAAGATGCTCACCTGGCGCTCGTCCGCCCGGTCGCGGGCGCGGCGCACGCGACCCGACGCCTCGAGGCGCTTGAGCAGCGGCGTGAGGGTGCCGGAATCGAGGAAGAGGCGCGTGCCGATCTCCTTCACCGACAAGCCTTCTTCCTCCCAGAGCACGAGCAGCACGAGGTATTGCGGATAGGTGAGGTCGTGCTCGCCCAGCAGCGCACGGTAAGCGCGACCGAAGGCATGCGCGGCGGCGTAGACGGCGAAACAGAGTTGGTTGTCGAGGCGCTGCGAATCCGCAGGCACGTCCGGGACGACCGCGGACTTCCTCGGCGCCCGCCGCTGCGGTCCTTGCCGAACGGACATGAGCTTCTCGACTCCGGTTGACGACGCTGGCACGATCCCAGCAAAAATTCGGTGTGTCCTACGGACAGACTTCGAGCAAGATCTCAGCCAGGCAATATCCTAGCCATCGCGAAGCGATTGCACAATCGATCCGATCTACCTGCGACTTTTGGAGACGAACTACCCTTTCCAATCCTTCAACGCCGCGAAGGGGCTTGCCGAACGGTCAGGCGGCGGCGGGTTGAGGATCGGCTCGACTTGGGCGATCGCGTCGGCGAGGGAGAAGGCGGAGCCGGCGGGAAGCTTGCCGCCGGCGGCATCCTTGTGGCCGCCGCCGCGGAACTTGCGCGCCCCGTCGAGCGCGGTTTCGTCGTTGGAGCGGAATGACAGCGAGCCGGTGCGCTGAACGTTGCACACGCGCTTGGCGCCGCCGCGGTCCATGATCAGGTCCGAGACGCGCTGGAACGTGCCGGAATCGAGGCCGAACGAGATCAGGGTCCCATCCGAGAGCGGCCGGAATAGCACGTCCGAGCGCGCCAGGACGCGGGCGATCCGCATCCGAGTGGTCAGGGTGCGATCGTCCTCCGTTTCGCCTTCGAGGAGCTTGTCGAGCACCTGCCGGCGCAAGGCGGCGACGCGGGTCTCGATCTCGGCAGGGGGGAGGCCTTCGTCGATCAGCCCGGACACCGCGCGCAGCAAAGCCACGACGAAGCGGTCGTGCCAGGGATGTCCGACCGGCACGAGGTTGGCGACGTTGTCCCAGAACACCTCGTCGAGCATCAGCCCGCCGGCGAAGGTTGGGCGCTCTTTCTTCCACAGGTCGAGGGCGTCCACCGCTTCGACCAGGGCGGTCAGGTCCTCGCCCTCGCGCGCGGCGTAGAGGGCGCGGTTGGCATGCGCCATCTTGGTGGCGCAGCAGGTCTCGTCGATCAGCACGACCACGCCCGGGTCTTCGAGGTCGAAGCGCTTCGGCGAGGCCGTCTCGTCCACCGGCTCGACGCCGTGCTGGCGAAGCTGGTCGATCGAGGAAGCATGGTGGTCGAGGACGATCAGGCGGTGGCGAGCATCCTCGGCCCGCTTGCGGTTCATCGTGGCGAAGCTCTTCAGGAACTTCACCGCCACCGGTTCGAGCCCGAGATCGGTCATGATCAGCGTCTCGGAGGCGTCCGTCTTCGAGAGCCGCTTCAACTCCTCTTCGACTACCGGGCCGACGTCGGAATAGCGCGGAACGTGGACGACCCGCGCCACGTCGACATGGTTGCCGACGATCGCCACGGCGCCGTAGCCGTCGAGGTCGTGATGGGTGATCTGGGTGACGGTCACGGAACTGTCCTCGCGGGCGATCTCGCCGCCTTATGCGGCAGGGCGCGCCGCGGGGCGAGCCCCGCCCTCACACGCCTCAATGATACGGGTCGGCGGCGTCGCGAAGCCCGTCGCCCAGGAAGTTGAACGCCAGCACCGTGACCAGCACGGGCATCACCGGCAGCAGCAGCCAGGGGTAGAGCTGGACTGCCGCGAGGTTCTGGGCGTCGTTGAGGAGTACGCCCCAGCTCGTCACCGGCGGCCGCAGGCCCAGGCCGAGGAACGAGAGCGCGGTCTCGCCCAGGATCATCGTCGGGATCGACAGCGTCGCCGAGGCGATGAGGTGGCTCATGAAGTTCGGGATCAGGTGCCGGCCGATGACGCGGGCGGGTGAGGCACCCATCAGCTCGGCGGCCTGCACGAAGTCCTCCTCGCGCAAAGCCAGCAATTTTCCGCGCACCGCGCGCGCAAGGCCCGGCCAGTCGAGCAGCCCGAGGATGATGGTGATGCCGAAGAACACCCAGAGCGGGCTCCAGTTCGGCGGCAGCGCCGCCGACAGCGCGAGCCAGAGCGGCAACTCGGGCAGCGACCGCACCACCTCGATCAGCCGCTGCACCGCCGCGTCGACGAGGCCGCCGAAATACCCGGCGACGCCGCCGAACAGCAGCCCGAGGGCGAACGAGATCGCGACGCCGACAAGGCCGATCACCAGCGAAATCCGCGCGCCGTAGATCATGCGCGAGAGCAGGTCGCGGCCGAGGCGGTCGGTGCCCAACAGGTAGAGCGTCCCGCCCTCGGACGGGCAGACCAGATGCCAGTCGCCTCGGCCGAGCGCTGGGACGGCGTATGCGTCGCCGCGGCAGAGGAATCGCAGCGGCTGCGGCGCGGCGGTGTCGGTGACGTAGCCGCGCCGGAATGTCTCCATGTCCAGCTCGGCGCGGTAGGGATAGACGAAGGGCCCGACGAACCGGCCCTCGTGGAACAGGTGCAGGCCCTGCGGCGGCGCGAACAGGTAGTCGCCGTTGCGCTTGGCCTGCTCGTAGGGGGCCAGGAACTCGACGAATGGTACAGCTGCGTAGAACGCAAGCAACACGATCGCCGAGGCGACGGCGATGCGGTGGCCCAGGAACTTGCGGAAGATCAGCCGCCAGGCCGAGGCGTAGGCCGTGCCGGAATCGCGGCCGCCGCCGGCCTCTGGGTCGAACGGCGCCGGATCGACGAAGTGAGGCGCCATGGGCACCATCAGCGCGCCCCCATGCGGATGCGCGGATCGAGCCAGACGAGGACGAGGTCCGAGATCAGCATGCCGACAAGCGTCAGCAGCGCCACGAACATCAGGATGAAGCCGGCCATGAACTGGTCCTGGCTCTTCAGCGCGTCGAGCAGCAGCGGGCCGACCGTCGGCAGGCTTAGCACGAGCGAGACCAGCACCGAGCCGGAGACGAGGTGCGGCAGCAGGTTGCCGATGTCGGCCACGAACGGGTTCAGCGACATCCGGAACGGGTATTTCAGCAGCGCCCGCAACGGCGGCATCCCCTTGGCCCGCGCCGTCACCGTGTAGGGCTTGGCCAGCTCGTCGAGCAGGTTCGCCCGCATCCGCCGGATCATCGCCGCCGTGCCGCCGAGACCGATCACCAGCGTCGGCACGGCGAGGTGGGCTACTAGCGACTTGATCTTGGGCCAGTCCCAGGGCTTGCCCGTGAACGAGGCGTCGTAGAGGCCGCCGATCGACAGGCCGAACCAGATGTTGGCGTAGAACAGCAGGATCAGTGCCAGCAGGAACCCAGGCACCGCCAATCCCACATAGCCGAGCACGGTGACGATCGCGTCGCCCGCCGTATGGCGATGGGTTGCGGAGTAGATCGCGATCGGAATCGCCACCAGGTGGACGAAGACCAGAGCCGCGAGGTTGACCACCAGCGTCAGCCAAAGTGCGTCGCCGACCACCTCGGAGACGGGGCGATCGTACTCGAACGACCAGCCCCAATCGCCCTGGAGAAGCCCGGAAAAGCCCGCCGGCCCCGGCATCAGGCCGACCCAGATCAGGTATTGTTCGGTGACCGGGCGATCGAGGCCGTATTGCCGGATCAGCAACTCGGCCTTGGCGACCGAGGCCGCCTCACCCATGGAGCGCAGCTCCATGATCCGATTTGTCAGGAAGTCGCCCGGCGGCAGCTTGATGATCGCGAAGACCAGGGCGGAGATCACCAGCAGCGTCACCGCCATGGTGAGGACGCGGCGAAGGACGGCGATCATCGCAGCGATGCCTGGCGCTCTGTGGGGCGATCCCAGAACACCTCGTCGAGGCGCTGGACGCCGATCATCGCCGTCGGCTCGAACGAGTACAGCGCTTTGACTGGCAGGTTGGCGAGGTGCTCTGCCGCGACCACCGGCTGCAGCGCGCCGCCGACCGTGCCGATCACCCAGGTGTTCTCGGCGTGGTTCATCAGCATCTCGCGCCAGATCTCGGCCTGCTTGCCGACGTCGTCGGTGTCGCGCCACTGCCGGTCGAGGTCGATCAGGCGGTGGACGGCCTCGACGTCGCACGGCTCGCCGCTCGCCCCATGCGTCTCGGCGTGGAGGCTCCAGCGCGGCCAGGAATAGTGGTCGCTCTGCGCCGGGCTCAGCTCGGTCGGCGGCATGATCGCCGTCGGCACAGCGAGGTCGAGGCCCTGCGCCGCCACCATCACCGTCATCCCGGCGATCGACCGCCGGCGCAGGTTCGTCCGCTCCTGCGGCTTGACCACCAGCTTGATCCCGACCTCGCGCCAGAATTCGCCGATCAGCAGCAGCCCGTCGAGGACCATCGAGGCCTCGCCGTCGCTCTCGACCACAAGCTCGAGCAGCCGCCCGTCCGGCAGGAGGCGGATGCCGGAGGCGTCGCGCTTGTCGAGGCCGGCCGCATCGAGGAGCTTTTCCGCCGCCGCAGGGTCGTAGCCGGCATTCAGGGTGCGAAGCTCCGGGGAATACAGCTTGCTCGCCGGGATCGCCGTGTCGTTGCCCTCGGTGCCGAGGCCGAACAGCAGCGTGTTGTTGAGCGTTCGCCGGTCGATGGCGAGCGACAGGGCGTGCCGCCAGCGCACGTCGCGGTTGAGCGCGCGCCAGCCGGGATCGAGGGTCGTCAGGTTCGGATAGAGCGCGATCTCCGAGCCGCGCGCCATCGGCCACAGGTTGGTGCGGTAGCCGTGCGCCCGCTCGCCCTCCTTGAGGCTCGGGATGTCGGGCATCGTCAAGCCGCGAAACATCAAGTCGGCCTCGCCCGCATTGGTCTTGGCGACGAGCAGCCCGGTCGAAGCCACGTCCATGACGATGCGGTCGAGGTAGGGCAGCTGCGTGCCCGCGGTGTCGACGCGATGGTAATGCGGGTTGCGCTCGAACACGAAGCGCGTCGCCGGCGCGCGAGTCCGCGGGCGCCAGCCCTGCAGCGTCGGCGCATCGGGATTGTTGAGCTCGTAGTTGTCGTCCATCCGGTTGTGCAGCGCCGCCCAGCCGCGAAGCTTCTGAGACTTGGCCGCCGCCTCGGCCTTGTCGCGGCCGACGTATCGCGGGTGGACCATCTTGAGGTAATGCGCCGGACGGTAGATCAGAGGGTCGCGTGGTGCGGCCAGCGCCGGCAGGAAACGCGGGTTCGGCCGCTCCCAGACGTAGCGCACGGTCATCGGATCGACGATCTCGACCACGGGCGGACGGCCGTCGACCAGCAGGAAGTCGGGCGGCCCGCCCGGACTCAGGTCACGATCGTTCGCAACGTCCTCCCAGTAGTAGCGGAAGTCCTGGGTGGTGAAGGGTTCACCGTCGGACCAGCGGTGGCCCTTGCGCAGGGTGAAGGTGAACCGTCCGCCCTCGACCGCGACAGCGGCGAGCACGTCGGGCTGCAGTACGAGGTCGGCATCGTACCCGACGAGGCGGGTGTAGCCGTAGACCGAGAGGTAGCGAACGTCCCGCGCCTTCGCGATCAGCGTGCGGATCGTCCCGCCGCGCGTGCCGAGCTTCCGCCCGGCGGTGAGGGGATCGACGACCAGCGGGGTTTCGGGTGGCCCTGGCGCTGGGGTACCCGCGCGGGCGAAACGTGGGACGAGGAAGGCCACCGGGGCGACCGCGACGCCGACCAGAAACGCGCGGCGGGATAGGCCGCCATCCGACATGTGCACGTCGTGCCTGTCCCGATCGTTCACGCCGCCCTCCCGCTCGCGGTTGGCACCGGGGGATGCACCGACACGTAGGTGAGCCGCGCCGGCGAGTAGCCGGTCGCGCGGTGCAGGTCGTCGAAAGCGTGGGCGTGGGCGATGCCGGCGGCGGCTTCGCGGGCGAGCGGGTCGTCGATCGCCTGTTCGAAGCTGCGGCCGTTGCGCTGCCAGCGGATCGGTTCGGCTGCAGCGTGCCGAGACGCATCGCGAAGGGTCTCGATCATCGCGATGGTCGGGTGCGCCGGGCCGCCGTGGGCGTGGATGCGATGGCCGGCGGCGTCGTCGTCGAACAGCAGGCGATTGAGCCCTAAGCACCGAGCCTCGACCACGCGGCGCGCCTGCGAGACGTGGTCGTCGAAGAACGCGACCGTCTTCGCCGGATCGAGCCGCGACCAGTCTGCCGTCGACCAGTCGGCGGTGCTGTAATGCGCCCGCGGGTCGCGATAGTGCAGGTTCGACAGGTCCGGATCGTGGCAATGGATCGTCGCATCCGGGCAGGCCTGCCGGATTACCCAGGTCGTCAGCCCGCGGAACACGCCGGATTCGATCACCGTGGCCGGCGCTAGCGCCCGCATTGCGACATAGAGCTGGAGCGCGCCGTTGAAGCCGCTGCCGCCGCGCCGCTGGCGTACCGGCGCCGTCGGGATCAACGCCCAGAACTGTCGCGTCGCCGCGTGCACGTCGAGCGCGGTCGCGATCCCCGACGAGGCGAGGTCGCGCTCCAGACTTTCGGCTGCGAAGCGGAGGAGTAGCTCGACCTCGCGCGGCGAGGTCGGCCGGTGCGACCAGTCGGGGGCGGCGGGCACGAGGTCGTAGCCGAGCCGGTCGAAGAATGGCGCGAGCACCCGGCGGCGAAGGCGTTCCAGGGTGCGCGACGGGTGGGGCGCGCTCATGCGGCGCGCCGCGCGTCGGCCGCGCCTTGCCGGACGAAGTAGCCCGGCTCGATCTCGACCATGTGCCCGGCCTCGTCCGGCGCCAGCCGGTACGGTTCCGGCCAACGGACCGGGTCGGAATGGTCGCCGGTGATCGCAGAGAAATCGAGCGGGTGGTCGAGGCTCGGGTCGGGCACCGCGGCGAGCAGGGCGCGGGTGTAGGGGTGAACCGGGTTGCGGAACAGGGCGGCCTTCGGGGCCTGCCCCACGATCCGCCCACGGCACATCACCGCAATGGTATCCGCCATGTAGTCGATCACTGCGAGGTTGTGGGAGACGATGAGGTAGGACAGGCCGAGCGCGGCCTGCAAGTCTTTCAGCAGGTTCAGGATCTGCGCCTGCACCGAGACGTCCAGCGCCGAGACCGGCTCGTCGAGTACCAGCACCTTCGGATCGAGGGCGAGTGCGCGGGCGATGCCGATGCGCTGGCGCTGGCCGCCGGAGAAAGCGTGCGGATAGCGCCCGAGCGCGCCGGCCTCAAGGCCGACCATAGCCATCAGCGCCTCGGCCCGCGCCCGGCGCTCGCGGGTGCCGATTCCGTGGATCTCCATCGGCTCGGTCAGGATCTGGCGCACGGTCATGCGCGGATCGAGGGAGGCGTAGGGGTCCTGGAACACGAACTGCACGGCGCGGCGGTAGGCGAACAGGTCGGCGCCGGCCAGGGCGTGGATGTCACGCGGGCCGCTGCCGTCGTTAAACAGCACCCGGCCGGAATCGGGGGTGAGCGCACGCATCACCATCTTCGACACGGTGGTCTTGCCCGAGCCGGATTCGCCGACGAGGCCGAGCGTCGTGCCGGGGGCGAGGTCGAGCGACACGTCGGAGACCGCCCGCACCACCCGCGGCGGGCCGCCGAACCGCCCGGAGCGCAGGGTGAAGGTCTTGGAGACGCCGGCGACGCGCAGGATCGGGCTGTCGATCGCGACGGGCTTGCGCGCCGGCTGGATGACCGCCTTCGCCGGGCGGATCGGCGTCAGGCGCTCGCCCGGCGCCATGTCGAAGCGCGGTACGGCGTGGAGCAGCGCTTTGAGGTAGGCGTGGCCGGGCTTTCGCATCACCGTGTCGCGCGGGCCGGCCTCGACGAGGCGGCCGCGATACAGCACCGCCACGTCGTGGGCCACGTTGGCGACGACCCCGAGGTCGTGGGTGATCAGCAGGATCGCCATGCCGGTCTCGTCCTGTAGCCGGGTCAGCAGCGCGAGGATCTGGGCCTGGGTCGTCACGTCGAGCGCCGTCGTCGGCTCGTCGGCCACCAACAGGGCGGGCTTGAGGATCAGCGCCATCGCGATCATCGCTCGCTGGCGCAGGCCCCCCGAGAGCTCGAACGGGTAGGTGTGGAGCGCGCGCTCCGGGTCGGGGAAGCCGACGCGGGCGAAGGCATCCTTCGCCCGCGCGTCGGCTTCGGCGCGGCTGGCGTTCGCGTGGATGCGCAGCGCCTCACCGACCTGGTCGCCGATGGTATGGAGCGGCGACAGGCAGGTCATCGGCTCCTGGAAGATCATCGCGATGCCGGCTCCGCGGATCGCGCGCATCTCCGGTCCGTCTGGGGGAAGCGCGGCGATGTCAGTCGCGCCGCGGCCGGTGTCGAACAGGATGCGGCCGCCGCTGATCGTGGCCGCCCGCGGCAGGATGCGCAGGATCGCCTGCGCGGTCACCGACTTGCCCGAGCCGGATTCCCCGACCAGCGCCAGCGTCCGCCCGCGCGTCACGTCGAGAGAAAGGCCGTGCAGGGCGCGGAACGGCGCACCGTGGCCGCCGAAGTCGACCTGCAGGTTCTGGATGGACAGGAGCGGGCTCAAGCGATCCTCGCGGGCACGTCGGCGCAGCGAGTCCAGCACGCCGGCGTCACCCCGTCCACCGCCGACGCCTGGAACAGTTGCCGTGGGTCGCGGATTGCCACCGCCGGGTGCCGGGCCAGGAGTGCGAGCAGCGCATCGAGGAAGTCCCAGATCGTTGCGTCGTGGGCCAGATGATGGGTGAGCAGACCGATCGGGCCGCTGGCTTCCTCCGTGATCGCCCTACACAAGGTATCGACCAGCCGCTCTGGATCGACGAGCGAGCGCGTGCCGCGCCAGTCGATCGGATCGAGCATTACGTCGGCGCGCACGAGGCCGGGTACCGCCGCCGCTGGTACGGACGACAGGCCGCGATAACCGAGCGCTGGCAGAGCGGCGGCGAGGTCGGGCGCGAAGCGGTTCCACGGTGGCACGAACACCGGCAGGAGCCGATCCGCCGGAAGCCGTGCGCGGGCTAAGCGCAGCCCCTCCGCGGCGTCGGCGACGGCGCACAGCAGGGTCCGGTCGGCGCCGAATTCAGACGGTTTGCCGCCGGGCGCCGCATGGTTCGCATGCGCGAGGCCGTGCACCGCGAGGCTGACCCTCCCACAATCGGAGAGCCGCGCGCCGAGGGACGGCGCGACGCCTGCCGGGATCGCCGCGATGAGGAGCGGTGCTGCAACCGATTCGGCGAGTGCAAGCAGCCGGTCGAGCGCCGGGGTCGCGGCGACAGCGTCGTCGTCGCGCCACCAGATCGAAACCGCGCGGCCGTTCTCACCCGCGTCGTCGAGGACGGCGCGCAGGCGGTCGAAAGGGCTCCTGTTTGCCCATTCGGTCCCACCGCGCGCCGCGAAGATCGATTCTACGATCGCAACGGTCCGCTTCGCTCCGCCGAGATCGATGCTGTGCGCGTCAGGCGCCGGCTCCGCACTGGCCGCCTCCACCGCCTTGATGAGGGCGGACGCGGAGAGCGCGCTCTCGGGCACGACTCGGGCAATGGCGCGGGCGGCAAGATGCTCGGCACGCAGGCTCTGCTCGGTCTCGGCACCGGCCGCGAACGGCACCAGCACGGAGGGCGTCCGGGTGGCGAGGAGGTCCACGGCGGTGTTGTAGCCGCAGGCGCTCACCGACACAGCCGCCCGCGCCAGCAGCGGCCGGTAATTTGGCACCGCCCGCGTCAGCACCCCGTCTGCGAGCTCCGCCCCCAGGGCGTCGAACGCGGCCTGCGCGATGCCGTTGCCGGCGAGGATGCGCCAGCCGAGGTCCGGGCGCTGCCGTGCGGCGTCGGCCGCTGCGCGGCAGAGGTCGCGCCCGGCCGCGCTCGATCCGGCCGAGACCAGGATGCCCGAGCGGGTCGCGCCCGCCTCGACCGGCTCGGACGCCTCGTTGACGTAGCCGGTGTAGCGCAGCTTCGGCCGCAGCCCCGCGTCTACCGGCCAGGAGGCGTCGAGGGGGAGGAGGGCGGGATCGCCATGCACCAACACCGCGTCGTACAGCGCGGCGATCCGCGCGTGGGCGATGCGGACCTTCTCGGGCTTGGCCGGCGCGACGAGCACGTCGCGGATCGAGGCGAGGATAAGTGGGCGCGGGCGCCGCGCCGCGGCGGCCTCGACGAGGTCGAGGTATTCGGCGGCAAGCGCCCGGCGACCGAAGGGGAATAGCTCGGTGACGACCACGTCGGGCGCGGCCTCGTCCAGCGCTTGCCGGAGCCGTGCCCGGCGCGCTGCAAGCAGGTCGGCACCCGCTTCCTGCCCGTCCGGGCCGAGGAGTTTTGTAAAGGCGGTGCCGTTGACGTGCAGCGGCGGCAGTTGGACGTGGCGAAGGCCGTCGAGCCGCACTATCGGCGCCGGGTCGCCGCCCGACGCCAGCGTCACCGCATGGCCGGCGGCGGCGAAGGCGCGCCCGATTGCGGCGGCTCGCGTCAGGTGCCCGGCGCCGAGGAGGTGCGTGACGGCGATCAGCACCCGCATGCGCAGGCCCCCGTCGCCGGCGAACTCTCAGGCGCCGCGCGCCGCGGCAGTTCGATCCCGGCCGAGGCGGCGAGCCGCCCGGCGATCAGGTTGATGCCCGCGTCGAGGGAGAAATCCTGCAGCAGGCGCGTATGGGCGGCGTCCGCGAGGCGCCGCCGCTGGGCCGGATCGCCGGCCAATGCGAGAATCGCCGCCGACAGCGCCGCCGGATCGCCGGGCGGGACCAGGCATCCTTCGACCCCGTCGTTGATGAACTCCGGCGTCCCGGCGAAGGCCGTGGCGAGGATTGGCAGCCCCTGCGATGCGGCCTCCATCAGCACGTTCGGCAGGCCGTCGCGGTCGCCGGAGGGCGCAGGCTTGGTCGGCAGCACGAACAGGTCGGCCGCCCGCATCGCCGCAACGACCGCCGGCTGGGCCAGCGCACCGTGGAAGGTGATGCGAGATGCGAGCCCACGTTCGGTGACGCGAGCCTTCAGAGCGTCCCGCAACTCGCCGCCGCCGACGAGGTCGAGGCGCCAGTTCAAGGTCGGCGGCAGGCTCGCCAGCGCCTCGATCAGGTCGTCGTGCCCTTTTTTGGGGACGAGGCGGCCGACACAGAGCAGGCGGATCGGGTCGCCGGCATCCGTGCCGTCCCGCGGCGGGCGGGCAGCCGGCTCGGGAAACCGCGCGAGGTCGAGGCCGTGATAGGCGAGCGCGACGTGGCCGGGTTCCGGGTCAACGCGTCCGGACACCGCCCGCAGGCGCCCGAGCCCGTCGCGGGTGCAGGTCACCCCCCAGGCCGCGTCGGCGAGCTTGTCGGCGAGTTCCCGGTCAGGCGTCGTCCAGATGTCCTTGGCGTGGGCCGAGAAGCTCCAGCTTCGCCCGGTCAGCAGCGCGGCGTAGCAGGCGACGCTGGCCGGCGTGTGCAGGAAGTGCGCGTGCAGGTGATTGACCGCGTCGGGCAGCTCCCGGGCCAGCACCAGGGCCTGCCCGAGGCGGCGCACGCGCGAGGCGGTCGGATCGCGCAGCAGATCCCCCGTGAATTGTCGGACCAGGGCGCCGAAGCGCCGGCGCCGAAGGCCCGAGGCCAGCGCCCGCAGCACCCGCAGCGGCGCCTCGTGCAGGTATTCGGGCAGGTAGGAGACCGGCGCCGCGATCGCGCCGTGCATCGGATGGCGGCTCGCGTCGGTCGGGCGGCGCAGCGACCAGATCGCCAGCGTGAGGCCGCGCCCTTCGAGCGCCAGGATCTCCTGGGCGATGAAGGTCTCCGACAGCCGCGGATAGCCCTTCAGCACGATCGCGATGCGGGCTTCGCTCACGCCCGGTCCCCGAGCGCGAGAGCCGGGGCGGCGGCGTTCAGCGCGCGGACGCGCTCGGCGATCCGGTCGAGGCCGCCGAGCAGGTCCGGGATGTTCGCGCGCGAGGGACGCGCCTGGTCGGGGAGGGCGCGGAGCGCAGCCGCCATGCGCGCAGGATCGCGCCCGTCCGCCTCCAGCACGGTGCGGGCGAGACCGAGGCTCTCGGCGGCCGTCGCGCGAATTTCCTGCTCCCGACGTGGGGTCGTGCGCGGCACCAGCACCGCGCGCTTGTCGAAGGATAGGATCTCGCAGAACGTGTTGTAGCCGCCCATGGCTACTACGCCGCTGGCTTTCTCCATCAACAACTCTATCTCGCTGTCGAAGGTGATCGCCGAGACGTTCCGTCCGATCCGCGCGATCCGCGCGAGGAACGCCGCACGGCTCTCCGGCGCCAGGAAGGGGCCGAAGGCGACCAGCGCCGGCAGCGGGATGCCGGGGTCGGCCTCGTAGGCCGAGATCACCCAGTCGATCAGCCCGTCGCCGTCGCCGCCGCCGCCGGCGGTGACCAGGATGAACGGCTCGGCCGCGACGCCGGGCTCGGCCCGGTCGGGACGGGGCGGGGGCGCAGCGCGGCGGAGGTAGCCGGTATAGGTCGTGCGGTCGGCGAAGTCGGCGCCGACGGGGAGCGCGGCCAGCGGCCGGTGGATGCGCGACAGCCCGTAGACCCAGATCTCGTCGTAGAAGCTGCGGACCGCCTCGGAGGACCCCTTGCGCTCCCATTCCGGCGCGAGCAGCTCGGGCGCGTCGAGGACGTCGCGCAGGCCCAGCACCACGCGGCAGTCGCGGGCGCGCAGATGCTCCAGCGTCGCCAGCATCTCGCCGTGGAAGCCCGTCGGCTCCTTGTCGACGATCAGCAGGTCCGGCCGGAAGTCCCGCGCGGTGCGCAGGACGATGTCGGCGCGCCGGGCCACCGTCTCCGGCAGCGGCACCTGCGGGTCGAGGCCGGCATAGCTGCCGTCGGGCCGCTTGGTCACGCCCGGCACCCGCACCGCGGAGACGCCGCGGGCGAAGGCGAACCGATCCACCACCGCGGAGCCGGAGACGATCACCGCCTCGACCTCGCCGGTGCCGGCGAGCGCGTTCGCGATCGTGCGCGAGCGGCGCAGGTGCCCGAGCCCGAAGGTGTCGTGGCTATAGATCAGGACGCGGCTCGCGCGCATCACGGTCTCATCCTCGAACGCCCCCTTGCCGCATCGCGATCCGCCTCTCGGCCGCGCCGCCGCACTCGCAGCGTCGCAGCCGGCCTGCGGTCGCACAAGCCGGGCCGCCGTGACAATGCCCGCGGGAGGACGGCCGTGACGGTCGGCGGCACCTGTGAGCTGTCGCACGCCCGCACTTCGCCTTTCCGTCGCAGGGTGACATGCGTGTGACGCGCGGGCCTACGAGGCTGTATGGGGAGCGTGGCGAAGGCCGGGGAGGGGTGATGCGCGATCTGGAGCCGACGCTCTTCGGCTATATCTGGCGGCATTCGCGGCGCGACCAGCTCGCGATCTGCGCCGTCGTGCTCGCGTCGCTGCCGTTCTACTTCGCCTCGCTCGACCTGCCCAAGCGCATCGTCAACGACGCCATCTCCGGCAAGGCGTTCAAGAACGGGCACGACACGGTCGACTTCCTCGACCTGATCATCCACTGGCCCGGCTGGCTCGGCGGCGACGAGGACGTGCTGTTCTCCGGCTTCCAGGTCGACCGCACCGGGTTGCTGTTCGGGCTGTCCGGGCTGTTCCTGACGCTCGTGCTGATCAACGGCGCGTTCAAATTCTGGATCAACCTGAGCAAGGGCGTCCTCGGCGAGCGCATGCTGCGGCGCCTGCGCTTCGAGCTGTTCTCGCTGATGCTCCGCTTCACGCCGGAGACCACCCGCGAGGTGAAGTCGTCGGAGACCGCGACCATCATCCGCGACGAAGTCGAGCCGATCGGCGCCTTCATCGGCGACGCGCTGGTGGTGCCGTGCTTCCTTGGGACCCAGGCGGCGACGGCGCTGATTTTCATCCTGATGCAGAATTTGTGGCTCGGCCTCGTCGCCGGGTCGATCGTGATGGTGCAGATCATCGTGATCCCGCGCCTGCGCCGCGAGATCATCCGACTAAGCCGGCGGCGGCAGATCGCGTCGCGCAGCTTCGCCGGCCGGGTCGGCGAGGTGCTGGACGGGCTCGAGGCGGTCACCGTCAACGACACCGGCCGCTGGGAGCGCGCCGAGATCGGCGGGCGATTGTTCAGCCTCTACGATTTGCGATTGCGCATCTATCGACGCAAGTTTCTCGTCAAGTACCTGAACAACCTTCTCGCACAGATCACGCCATTCCTGTTCTACGCGATCGGCGGCTTGTTCGCGCTGCGCGGCCAGCTCGACATCGGCCAGCTCGTGGCGGTGCTGGCCGCCTACCGAGACCTGCCGCCGCCGCTGAAGGAGCTGATCGACTGGGACCAGCAGCGCCTCGACGTCGAGGTGAAGTACGAGACGGTCGCCGCCCACTTCGCGCCGCACCGGCTGCGGCCGTCCGAGCCCGAGGGCGAGGACCTGGTTCGGCCGCTCGGCGGCCCGCTCGAGCTCGACGGCGTCAGCCTCAAGGATCCCCTCGGCGGCCCCGCGCTCGAACTCGGCGGCGTCAGCCTCGCGATGCCGGTGCAGGCGGCGATCCTGGCGCCGGCAGGCGGCCTCGGCCACGTCGTCGCACGCCTGGTCGCCGGGCTGCAGGTGCCGCAGGGCGGGACGGTGCGGGTCGGCGGCGTGGACGTCGCCACCCTGCCGCAGGCCCGGCGCGCCCGCGCGATCGCCTATGCCGGGCCGGAGCCGGTGCTGTTCCCCGGCACGATCCGCGACAACCTCGCCTACGGCCTGCGCCGGCGCCCGGTGATCCGCGACGACGCGGCCAGCCCCGAGCGCGCGCGGCGCCGCCGCGCCGAGGCCCGGCGCACGGGAAACCCGATCGAGGACGCGGGCGATCCGTGGATCGACTACGCCGCCCTCGGCGTCGCGGACGCCGCCGCCCTCGACGCCCGCATGCTCGACCTGCTGAACCGCCTCGGCATGGGCGACGACCTCTACCGCTTCGGCCTTGGCGCCTACAGCCTCGTGCGCCACGATTCCGACCCGGGGCGCCGGGTCGTCGCCGCGCGCCGGAACCTGCAGCAGCACTTCGCCGCCGCGGGCATGGGCGACCTCCTGATCCCCTTCGATCCGCGGCGCTACAACGAGCAGGCGACGATCGCCGAGAACCTCCTGTTCGGCGTCCCCACCGTGCCGGCGCTGACCGGGCGCGACCTCGCCGCCGAGCCGCGCTTCCGCGCCGCGCTGGACAAGCTGTTCCTGCTCGACGACCTCGCCCGGATGGGCGTGGCGATCGCCCGCAACCTCGTCGAGATCTTCCGCGACGTGCCTCCGGGCCATCCGCTGTTCCGACGGTTCTCGCTGATCGCGCCGGACGAGCTGCCGGTCTTCGAGCAGCGGCTCTCGGTGTTGGACGCCGACGAGACGCCCCCGGCCGCCGACAACGAGGCGTTCCTCGCCCTGGCGCTGGCCTACGTCGAGCCGCGCCAGCGCCTCGGCCTCCTCGACGGGCCCTATGAGGCCCGCCTCGTGGCGGCGCGCTACGCGATCCGCGAGGCCCTGCGGCGGGAGGACGGCGAAGAGGACGGCGAAGAGGACGTGGAGCCCTACGATCCCGAGCGGATCAACCGGCACAGCTCGGTGCTCGACGCGCTGCTCTTCGGCCGGATCAACACCGCGCGCATGCACGGCGAGGCCGAGATCCAGCGCCAGGTCCGCCTCGTCGTGAAGGAGTTCGACCTCGAACGCGGCATCCGCCTGCGCGGGCTGGAGTTCAACGTGGGCAACCGCGGCCGCCTGCTCACGCCGCGCCAGCAGGCCATCGTGGATCTCGCCCGCGCGATCCTGCGGCGCCCGGAGATCCTCGTCGTTGACGGCACGATTCCGCATCTGGACGGCGGCGCCGACGCCCTGATGACGGCCGTGACCAGCGGCGGCCCGCGGATCAGCCTCCTGGCTGTCGCCGCGACCGACGCCGAGGCGGCGCCGTTCCCGGTGCGGCTGCGTTTCGACAAGACCGGCGCCGTGACCGTCGACGCAGAGCGGAAGCCGGAGACCCCGGCACCGGAAAACGCGACACCCGAAAACTTGGAACCGGAGACCCCGGCACCGGAGACCTCGGCACCGGAAAACGCGACACCCGAAGTCTTGGAGCCGGCGGCACGCACGGCCTGATGCGGGCGACGAAACCCGTCTTGTCCGCTCAAGATGGCGGTATCGGAAACCGATTTCTCACCTTCGCCTCGACAAGATGCGGAAGAACCGTCATGGAATACGGTACGCGCTCGCGCGTTCCTGCCCCAAATCGAAGAGAATCATACGCCGCATGTTGCGCAGCCGTGTGCGACGGTCCTTTACCGTCGAGGTCAAGTCGAAGAACCGCCATACCCCGTCCTGGCCGGAAGACCCCACCCCGTCGCCCGTGAACTGGGCCGCGCTGGATCCGGCGCCCGAGACCCCGTCGCCCTTCGACGCGTTCTGGCCCGACGAGGCCGCCGCCCCGGCGCCCGCGGCGCCGGCGGAGAAGCCGCGGCGCATCCTGCCGAGCCTGATCGTGGCCGAGCCGGAGCCGGAGCCCGAGACGGTCGAGCCGGCCTCCGCGCGCGAGCCTCGACTGCCGCGGGTCCGGCGGGTGAAGCCGCCGCAGGCGCGCCCCGAGGGATCGCACGCCGAGGCTGCGCGGCCCGAGCTGGCGCGGCCCGCGGCGATCTGGTCGTTCGCCGACATCGCCGACGCCGCCTCCGAGCCAGCCGTCGCCGCGATCCCGCCGGTCCAGGCTCGCCCGACGCCGGTCGCCCCGGCGCCCACGGCGTCGCGCAAGGTCGTGACGCCCCGCACGGCCAAGCCCGCGCTCGCACCGGGCGAACGTTGGAAGCGGCGCCTGCCGCGCTCCTGCCGCTAGGACGGTCTGCACCGCGGGGGAGGCCGCCTCGCGGCCCGTGATCCAAGGATCATGGGCGCTTCTCCGTCAGGCCGCCCGGCGCACGGCGTAGCGATAGCGGCGGCCATCCGCGTCGAGCAGTTCGCTGTCCGAGGTCTCGCGCCAGACCACGTCGTCGTCCGGGCGCGCCGCATCGGTCAGCTCGGTGCCGCGCACGATGCTGAGGGCGAGGCCGGCGCCGTAATTGGTCGCGGCGGCCTCCGCGATGGCCGAGCCGATGTCGGCCTCGTCCGGCAGGCAGGCGAACAGGACGCCGTCGGCGATGGCGAGCGTATAGGTTCCCATGGCGCGCTCCGCGGTTTTCGAAGCGCCGGACCGTATGACCTGGGTTTCCCCGCGGAAGCCCGGCCGGTGGGATGCTGCAATGCGGTAGGCGACGGTCCAGGGCGCCGACGGGGCCGCTCCCCCGAGCGCAGGTGCGCGATGTCACGCGCCGGCCGGCTTCGGCCTCTGACGCGATCGTGTAGACATCACGAACCTTTCCCCGCCGCCGAACCCGCCGCACACCCATGACGGACCCGTTTCTCGATCGGCTCGCCGACCTCCTCGGCCCCGGAGGCCTCGTCGTCGGCGACGAGTTGGCGAGCCGGCCCGCGAGCTGGACCCGCGCCGCGGAGCCCTGCGCCGCGGCGGCGCTCGTGCGGCCCCGCAGCACCGAAGAGGTCTCGGCGGTGCTGGCGGCCTGCCACGCGGCGGGGCGCGTCGTCGTCCCGCGGGGCGGCGCCACGGGCCTCGTCGACGGCATCCTCTGCGCACCCGGCGACATCGCCCTGTCGCTGGAGCGCATGACCGGGATCGAAGCGCTCGATCCCCTGGCGATGACGATGGTGGTCCGCGCCGGCACCACCCTCGAGGCGGTGCAGGCGGCAGCGGAAGCCGCAGACCTGTTCTTCCCCCTCGACCTCGGCGCCCGCGGCTCGGCGACGGTCGGCGGCACGATCAGCACCAATGCCGGCGGCCTGCGGGTGCTGCGCTACGGCATGATGCGCGAGATGGTGCTCGGCCTCGAAGCGGTGCTCGCCGACGGCACCGTGGTGTCGTCGATGCGGCCGCTGATCAAGAACAACACCGGGCTCGATCTCAAGCAGCTCTTCGTCGGCACGGAAGGGACGCTCGGCGTGGTCACCCGCGCGGTGCTGCGCCTGCGCCCGGCGCCGGCCGGCTACGCCACCGCCGTCGTCGCCTGCGCCGACGTCGACGCCGCCGCCGCCATCCTTTCCCGCGCGCAACGGGCGTTCCAGGGCCGGGTCTCGTCCTTCGAGGGGATGTGGCCGGACTTCTACCGCGCGATGACCGCGCCCGGCCGCTTCGCCCCGCCGCTGCACCGGGAGCACCCGTACTACGCGCTGATCGAGGTCGAGTGCGTGCCCGAGGAGGAGCCGCGCTTCCTGAGCCTGCTCGAAACCCTGATGACGGAGGAGATCGTGCGCGACGCCGTGATCTCGGCCTCCGAGGAGCAGCGCCGCGCGCTCTGGCGCATCCGCGACCGGGTCGAGCTGCTGGGGGAGGCCGGGCTGGCCCGTCCGTTCGACGTCAGCGTGCCGTTCTCGGCCATGGCCGGCTACGTCGCCGAGGCGAGCGCCCGGATCGCCGCGATCCACCCGGATGCGGGCAGCGTCGCCTACGGCCATGTCGGCGACAACAACATCCATTGGAACACCGCGCAGCTGCCCGACCCCGCCCTCGAAGCGCAGGTGGAGGCGGCGATCTACGAGCCGCTCGCCGCGCTCCAAGGGTCGGTCTCGGCCGAGCACGGCATCGGCCTGGAGAAGCGCGGCAAGCTCGGGCTGTCGCGCTCCGCGGCCGAGATCGCGACGATGCGGGCGGTGAAGCGCGCGCTCGATCCCAAGGGCATCCTCAATCCGGGCAAGATCTTTTCGCATCCCGTGGACTGATCCGGCTAAAACCCGACGCGGTCGCCGCCCTTGAGGGACAACATCGCGCGGGCGTCGTCCGGCGTCGCGACCTCGAGGCCCAGCCCTTCGATGATGCGGCGGACCTGGGCGACCTGCTCGGCGTTCGATTGCGCCAGCCGCCCCGGGCCGCCCCACAGGCTGTCCTCCAGCCCGACGCGGACGTTGCCGCCCATCGCCGCCGCCATCGCGGCGATGTTCATCTGGTTGCGCCCGGCACCGAGCACCGACCAGCGGTACTGGTCGCCGAACAGCCGGTCGGCGGTGCGCTTCATGTGCATCACGTCGTCCGGGTGCGAGCCGATGCCGCCCTGCAGCCCGAACACCGTCTGGATGAACAGCGGCGCCTTCACCAGCCCGCGGTCGAAGAAGTACTTCAGATTGTAGAGGTGGGCGGTGTCGTAGCACTCGAACTCGAACCGGGTGTCGTTGCCGGCGCAGGTGG
>NZ_BPQG01000093.1 GCF_022179125.1 Methylobacterium cerastii | reverse complement strand
GGAACCGGGGGAGGATCAGTGCGCCGCTCCTTGCGATCCGTTGCCGGCGGCTTCGAAGACGTGCGTGACGTCTTTTCCGGGCGCTGCATCCGCAGCACCAGCTCGATCAGCTCCTCGCGGCTCAGCCGCTCAAGATCGCTTCGGCCCATCCCACGAGGGAATCAGCGAAACCCGACCCGCGCAAGGGGGTGGGTAATTACCTCCAGGCAGCCTGAATGGCCAAAGTCGAGCTTAGGGCTAAGCTAATATCACAACGCAGTGGAACGTCGCTTCGAATCAAAGGCCAAGGTGCGGTTCCCACCCCACTCCGTCGTGTAGCAGACCCACGCACATCGACCTAAATAAGATATAAGTCTTATTGAATGTCCTGTCGGAAATCCGACCGTAATCCTGACGCTCAAATCCGTCAGGAAAGACTGCTTGGAATTGAAAAACTGAGGAATTGAACGCAGTGCGGTCGAGCAGATGCTGAGCTGTTCGTGTAAGTACGCAGTATGGAACCGCTCGGCTACTACTGGAGGCTGATGCTTCAGCTTGCCAGCGTTGCGTCGAGAATCAGGGACCGTCTCTTGAGCGGAACGGCTATCTGGACAGCCATGCCTGATGACCCATGAACGCTGATGTGTTCGTGTTTGCAACAAGCTCCGTGTGGTATTATCCATGCTGTCCGGCTTCGGAATTTATACTTTCGCATGTATTATTCAGATTCAATCCTCCTTCTTCGTGGCCCGACCGACAGCCTCCTCATGGGGCTGCGTGCCGCCTTTGGGCTGGTTGATCCCATGAGGGGGCAAAGCGAGGACGCAATCCGGATCCGGCTGCTGCGGTTGACCCAGGACCTTGGTTCCGCGCAAGTGTTGCGTCGGTTCTCAGAGCGCTGGCTGATCAGCGGTGATGTCCTGCAGCGGACAGATCAAGCGCTGATCGAGCAGGTTGCACATGCAGTGCGCTGCGGGCAAATCGTTGCCTATGTGATCCCGCACAGCGTACTTGCAGCTACGCCGATTCCGGATGAGGCCGAGGTGGCGTTGGCTCTCAGCTTCCGCCGAAGAGGCGACGTTGAGCGTTCACCGGACAGGCCGCGACCCGCCGTGGGGATACACCGGTCATACCGTTCGGTGGCAGGTTTGCCGTCCTACCCAGTCCAAGCAGGCACCGGGCCCTACGCGGCCCTGTCGACCGCCTCGCCGGGTCAGTTCGACACGCTTTCGCTTGAAGGGTGTGTGGCCGAACTGCTCTATCGCGCCGCGACCCGGATTTCCACCGCGAACGCGGAGAACTTTCGGCGCTTGGTCGAGCCGGGCGTACTCGTGCGGACGGTTGCCATCATAGTGGCCTGGGTTCGCGCTCGGCAGAACGGGTGGGAACTCGTGGCAGAGGCCGTGCTCATCAGCGCTGACCCGGCTAGGCGCGGCCATGCCTTTGCCGAGGCCGCAGTCAGAATTGGGCGGGCTATCGACCTCCTTCGGGAAGCACGGCTTCAAAACCTGGATCAAGCCGCGGAAAACATCGCACGTGCGGTCGACGCGCTCGGGGCAGACCAGTTTCGTGCGGCCCTGGAGTTGAGCGCGCGTCGCGTCACTGCGCCCCGCCGGGTGCCATCCGGCGGAAGCTTCGATCGCCGGAGTACACCGCATCCGCCACGCCTACCTCTGCCCCCAACGTCCAGCGGGGCGCCACCAAAGAGCCGCAGCCCCACCGCCCCAACTACGAAGGAGGAGTGGAAGACAAAAGTTGTTGGCAAGTCCGAAGTAAAACTAAAAGATATTGATATCGACAAAAAGAAATATGGTCATTCAAATTCGAACGAAGACGAAGATGAAGATAAGGACATTGGAACAGAGTCTGGCAAAGCTGCCGCCAAGCTATTCACCTACGAGCTTGGTGTGTCGCGTTCGAAATCGGGAGAAATTTGGAAGACAAAGAACGAGGTGGTGCGGAGCGGTGCCTTCGAGTTCTCCGGAACCGCTGGAATCAAAGGCGACCTTTCGGGTGATCTCGCGGCCGGCTTGTACGGCAGTGCCAAGGTTGCGGTCATTGATGCCAAGGTGGAGGGTAAGATACTGAACGATCTTGTTGCCGGGGAACTCCAAGGGGAGATCCTAGCTGGTAGCGCCGTGGTGGCGTTAGGATACGCCCAGAAGGACAAATTCAAAGGCGTCGAGGCAAAAATTGGCGCCGAGATAGCCTTAGCGAAAATCTCCGGTGAGGGTAAACTTAATATCAGCCCTAAAACTCTCTACGATTGTTTTTGCGGCACGATTGTGAGGTTCGCAACGAAGGATCCGAAGCGGGGTTACTTGGATCCAAAGTGGGACCATGGTGTCAAGCTCGGGGCAGCAGGGGAAGCTGGCTTGGCGGCGGCTGTCGAGGGGTCCGCCAGAGCCGGCTTGATCGACGGTAGCCTGGGTGCCAGCTTCGGGGCAAAACTAGGTGCTGGACCTATGGCTGGATTCAAAATATTCATTGGCGTTTATTAACGAAATATTTTTCTATAATCGGAAATTTTAGGGACTTACAAATGAGCAATGATTCAAAAACGACTACAGCTAACAGCGACGGACTGGTAGCAGCCAAGATGATAGCACATGGCTCTCATTCTTTTTCATTTAAAATACTAGTTCCAGGTGATTGGAAAGTTGATAAAGTAGTAGATTCTTCGCTTCTAACCGACAAAATATCGTTGATAAGTATATTTACTTCTCAATTTAATAGTTATGCGTCTATTCAAGTTATCGGATCAATTATATCAAATGAGATTTCTGCAGCCAATTGGTTGAAGTTTTACGTGGGACTTCGAGAGGGATGGACTGCCGGCGAACTCACGGAGGTTGACGCCAAGCGCGCGCGAGTCTCGTGCGAGGCGGTCGTGGACGGCTTAGCGATGAAGGGTCTGGCCTCGGCTACCATCAACGGAGACACAGTCGTCGTCCTCCAAGGTTTTTGTCCGGCCGACGAATTCGAGCAGTTCAGAGAAGCGCTCAATTTAGGCGTTAGGTCGTTTAACACCGACGAGATTATACACCCCAATGTAATTGAGCCCCTCGCTCGCTTTGACGTTGGCTCGCGCGTCGCGTCTAGCTGCCCGGCCTCGTGGGCGGCCCGCTTCCCGGACAAAACGCCTTCCGGAAAGTCGGCCGTAGATTGGATCCGTAGGGACTCTCAAGATGTTGTTCGAGGAGTTATGCGGTTGAAGGTCGCAAAAAAACATGGACCTTCTTCTTATCATCAACATTTAGAAGATTCTATTCGTGAATTTCGCGAGTCTGATATGGTAGTTGACGAAATTTTAGGAGTTAGTGAAATAGGGTCGCGAGACCAATTTTTATCGGTAGTCTTGCTCGAGGCAAGGGCTCACACTAATCCAGACGCAGATTTGCTGTTTCGATGTCTAGTTTTCGAGGGAATTGACTTATTTATAATATTGACCTCTCTTGGACCAAATGAAGAGCAGGAATTCTACGAATGGGCGATTAATGATCGGGCGTTGAGGATTGTAGCAGATATGCTGACGATTGATTAGGGCCACAGCTTTAATGAATAAATCATAGTACCCTTCGCCTTTGCTTGACCTGTCGCAAGCACGCGGCGTTTTAGTCGGCATTGGCCATATAGCTGTGACTGCGCCTTGGTTTTGAAGGTCGCCTATGATCCTCAGCGCCATTGTCGAACAGCTAAAGCAGTCCTTCAAAACAGATTTTCAGGGCCGTAGATATAGGGCTACTCTGGCTTCTAGGAGGTAAGGAAAACGACCGTTTTCCGGACATTTACAACCTGGCCTGCCCCCTGGAAAGTGGTCCTCCCTGAGGTATGGCTTCGAGCCTTGTGGAGGATGTTGTGTACGCCTACGGTGAAGGCCGCGGTCGTGGCCCCGGCGGGGTGTCAGGCGGCGATCTGATGGAGCCGAGAGGGGGACCAGTTCCACGGCAGCAGTTCGTCGACACGCCGGGCGGGATGGTCGGGTAGCCGCGCGAGTACGTCCGCGAGCCAGGCCTGCGGGTCGATGCGATTGAGCTTGGCGGTCTCGATCAGCGTGTAGAGGGCAGCCGTGCGATGCCCGCCCGCATCCGAGCCAGCGAAGGTCCAGTTGCGGCGGCCCACCGCGATGGGACGGATGGAGCGTTCGGCGGCATTGTTCGAGAGGCAGATGCGCCCGTCGTGGAGGAACCGGGTGAAGGCGGTCCAGCGCTTGAGCAGGTCGTCGATTGCCGCTGCCGTGGGCGCTTTGGCCGAGAGTCTGGCGCGGTTCTCCCGCAGCCACGTCTCCAGGTCGGCGACGAGAGCAGCCGAGCGGGCGCGGCGGTGCGCGCGGCGTTCATCGGGGGCAAGACCGTTGGCGGCGCGCTCGATGGCGAAGATCGCATCGATCCGCGTTACCGCCTCGATGGCGATCGGAGCCTTCTTCAGAACGGCCAGCTCGAAGAACTTGCGTCGAGCATGGGCCCAGCAGGCCGCCTCGTGGATTGGGCCCGGCTTGCGGCCGGGGTCGTACAGCCGGACGAACCCCGAGAAGGCGTCCGCCTGCACGATGCCGTGGAAGTCGCCGAGCCAGGTCTCGGCATCGGCGTCGTAGCGGTCGGGAGAGTAGAAGTAGGCCGCCGCCGGCGGCTCGGGTCCACCGAAGGGGCGGTCGTCGCGCACCACCGTCCAGAGCCGGCCCATGCGGGTCTTGCCCTTGGCCAGGACCGGCACCGGCGTGTCGTCGAGATGGAGGCGCTCGGCTTCCCGGACATGGGCCTCGATCCGGGCGACCAGGGGCGACAGGGCGGTGGTGACGGCCCCGACCCAGCCGGCCAGGGTCGAGACGTCGATCGGCACGCCTTCATGGGCGAAGCGCTGGCTCTGGCGATGCAGCGGCAGGTGCAGGCCGAACTTGGCCATCATCACCTCGGCCAGGAGGTTTGGCCCGGCCCGGCCCCGCGGGATCGGGTGGAAGGGAGCCGGGGTCTGCGCGATGGTCTCGCAGTCGCTGCAGGAGAAGCGTAAGCGGTGTCTGGACGGC
>NZ_BPQG01000092.1 GCF_022179125.1 Methylobacterium cerastii | reverse complement strand
GTACGCCTACGGTGAAGGCCGCAGTTGTGCTTCCGACGGGGCATCAGGCTGCGATCTGCCGGGGCTGAGGCTGGGTCCAGTTCCAGGGCAGAAGGTCGTCGATACGCCGGGCCGGATGGTCGGGCAGACGCCTGAGCACATCGGCGAGCCAGGCCTGGGGATCGATGTGATTGAGCTTGGCGGTCTCGATCAGCGTGTAGAGGGCAGCCGTGCGATGCCCGCCCGCATCCGAGCCGGCGAAGGTCCAGTTGCGGCGGCCCACCGCGATGGGACGGATTGAGCGTTCTGCGGCGTTGTTCGAGAGGCAGATGCGCCCGTCGTCGAGGAACCGGGTGAAGGCGATCCAGCGCTTGAGCAGGTAATCGATCGCTACTGCCGTGGGCGCTTTGGCCGAGAGTCTAGCGCGGTTCTCCCGCAGCCACGTCTCCAGGTCGGTGACGAGAGCAGCCGAGCGGGCGCGGCGGTGCGCGCAGCGTTCATCGGGGGCAAGACCGTTGGTGGCGCGCTCGATGGCGAAGATCGCATCGATCCGCGTCACCGCCTCGATGGCGATCGGAGCCTTCTTCAGATCGGCCAGCTCGAAGAACTTGCGTCGGGCATGGGCCCAGCAGGCCGCCTCGTGGATCGGACCCGGCTTGCGGCCGGGGTCGTACAGGCGGACGAACCCGGAGAAGGCGTCCGCCTGTACGATGCCGTGGAAGTCGCCGAGCCAGGTCTCGGCATGCGCGCCGGAGCGGTCGGGAGAGTAGAAGTAGGCCGCCGCCGGCGGCTCGGGTCCACCGAAGGGGCGGTCGTCGCGCACCACCGTCCAGAGCCGGCCCGTGCGGGTCTTGCCCTTGGCCAGAACCGGCACCGGCGTGTCGTCGAGATGGAGGCGGTCGGCTTCCCGAACATGGGCCTCGATCCGAGAGACCAAAGGCGACAGGGCGGTGGTGACGGCCCCGACCCAGCCAGCCAGGGTCGAGACGTCGATCGGCACGCCCTCATGGGCGAAGCGCTGGCTCTGGCGATGCAGCGGCAGGTGCAGGCCGAACTTGGCCATCATCACCTCGGCCAGGAGGTTCGGCCCGGCCCGGCCCCGCGAGATCGGATGGAACGGAGCCGGGGTCTGCGCGATGGTCTCGCAGTCGCGGCAGGAGAAGCGCTCGCGCACGTGCTGGATCACCACCCAGCGCGCCGGGATCCGCTCCAGGGTCTCGGTGACGTCCTCGCCGAGGTGGCGTAGGCGTGCCCCGCCGCAACAGGCGCAGGTCGTCGGGCCGGGATGGAGGATGCGCTCGCGCGGCAGGTGCTCGGGGAGAGGTCGACGAGCGGGCTTGCGCCGCGAGGAAGCTACACCGGGGAGCGCATCGGGCTCGACAACCGCCTGCGCGTCCGTCTCGGCCAGCGTCTCCTCCAGATCCTCCAGGACGAGTTCGAGCTGGTCGATCCGGGCGCTGCGTTCCGAGGAGGCCCCGAAGCGCTCCCGTCGCAGCCGGGCAACCTCCAGCTTCAGCCGTTCGACCGCGATCTCGGACACGAGCCGCGCCGCCCGCTCGGCCAGGATCATGGCGTGGGCGGCAGCGAGATCGGTGGG
>NZ_BPQG01000091.1 GCF_022179125.1 Methylobacterium cerastii | reverse complement strand
GGCGATTATACCGTTCGCACATACGCCGTGATCAGGCGGGCGGCTGCGATCACGAACAAGGCAAGGGCCGCCGCGGCGGAGACCCAAAGCGCCATAATCAAGTTAGGGCTGGACACCCACACTTTTAGGTCCGCGAACGCCGACGCAGTCCCGAGCGCGCCTGCCGCCCAACACGGACCATCTGGCCTATCCATGGATAGGCAGGGCACATACCCAAACCCAAATCCGCCGAGTGCGAGACCAAGTACGGCTGCAACGATCGGGTCGTACCACCGCAGCGGAACCTTGGTCTTCACTCCGTACCGCTGCCGGCGAGCACCTTCGGCTTCGCGATCCGCTTCAACGCCGCATCAAACTCCGCCTCATCCTCGCTGGCACCAGCCTCGTGCGCGGCTTCGATGAACCGGCGGCGCTGTTCCTCAGGCGTCAGCTTCTCGGCGCCGAGCTTGCTGGGTTTGGATTGTGGCTTCGTGTCTGTCGACATGTTGCGTTCCTACGGTCGTCGGCTCCAATGTAGGCCTGCGCGGTTGCAGGCGGAAGCCACGGGCGTTGAGAGGGCACGTTGGCCGTTCACCTGACCAGCAATGCTGGCCTCTATCACGTAGCGCGCGAGCTATCCCGGCGCGGCTGGCACGTCATGCCAACGGTCCGCAATGCACGTGGCGCCGACCTCTACGCCGCGAGCGCCGATGAGCGGATGGTGCTGCCGATCCAATCTAAGGCGCTGTCCAAGCGGGTACCAGTGCCCTTGGGGCTCAGCCTCGACACCCTTCGCTCGCGGTGGTGGGTCGTCACAATTGAGGCGAACTCGGACAAGCCGATCTGCTTCGTGCTGACCCTGGACGAGGTGCGGGACGGCGCGCACCGCGGGGAGAAGGACGGGAAGGTGTCTTACTGGCTACAGGCGAAAGCCTACGACAAGCCGGAGTACCGCGAGGCGTGGCATCGCCTTGGTGATCCTGCGGCCCAGAAAGGCAGTTAAATCGACCGCTGTTCCTCATGCGTCAGCTTCTCGGCGCCAAGCTTGCCGGGCGTTTGTCCAGCTTCGCCCGCGACGCGATAGCATCCGCTTTCTATTCGCCGTTAAATTGGCTCAACGCGGATATCTTCGATGATGATTGTCTGGTCATCGCCATCCCCTTCCAGTGTATACACTAATGTTATAACGCAAAAGCCTGGAAAATTAAGCGGAGCAGTCTTTACCATAAATACTCCAGGGGCTATTTCCCTGGATTTGTCTGCTGATGGGTCGCGACTTAGTATCCACGTAAGTCCGTCATATATGTCGTGGAAACGCGAGTAAGTGGCATGGGACTGATTTATTACCTCAATGACGTAGATTTGCTCGATAATTGGACGTTCGCGGGCCATCCTAGTTCCTTATGCAACAAGCTGCGCGTCACCCGCTTCCATTCGACGTAAAGCCCAGGCGGCATCTTCGTCACTAACGTCAGCAAGATCATCAATCATTGCTGCATGGAAGGGAATTTCCTCTCCCATTTCCGCCAGCTTCCAAGCGTTCCCATGAGTAGCCTCGCTGATAGAAGCACCCGTATGTCGCTTGGATATAGCATCAACTACATGGTTTATAATTTCTAAATGATCGGAAGAGAATGAAGCCGTCCTAGGCTCTACAAGTGACGTATACTGCTTCTTAGTCTTGCCATAGTATGAAACTTCATCTATGCGGATCAGTCCGTCGCGCTGCATTTCCTGCAATATCGGCAGCATAGCCTTCGGAACCGGCCCCATAGGCTGCTTGACATAGCGAGCACCCGTCAAAGACAGGCCACTGCGAATGAAAATATTTCCATCAACATACCATAAAATCTTGTTGAGCTTTATAGCCCCGAGATTTTTCGGATCCTCAACGCGAGCGATGGCATAGTGGATCAGCGCTTTGAATTTCTCTTTATCGAACATATCGGTCTCCTTCGTTCGATATAGAGGTCCGAACGAGACGGAACAAGATGGGAACATGACGCGGGCACATTCCGCGATTGTACGCGCGTTCAAGCGCTCCGTGAAGCGACGTACGTGAGGCGCTTGCCGACGATGCCCTGCAACGCCCGATCAGCCCGCTCCACGTCGTTCACGCCCAGTTTCACCCGGTTGTTGTACCGGAAGTCGAACTCGGCAAGGTAGCGGTGCAGGTGCTGCTTACCGCAGTGCTGATACACGCCCTTCATGCCGCGCTTGAAGACCGAGAAGTAGCCCTCAACAGTGTTCGTGTGGACAATGCCACGGACGTACTCCTTGGCCGAGTGGGTCGTCATCTGGTGGTCAGCGAACGTGGTGCCGACCTTCGTGTAGATGCTGGACTCATCGGTGAAGAGGCTGGCTTCCTTGAGAATGTTCGCTTCGATGATCGGGCGAAGGGTCTCAGGCTTGATGTCGTCCACGACGACGGAGCGGACCTTGCCGGCGTCACGGTCGAGCAGGGACAGCACCTTCATCTTGTGGTGATAAGCGCGGGCCTTCGGCACGCCGGGCTCGCGACCGATGAAGGTCTCGTCAGCCTCAACGATGCCACCAGCGCCGGGCATGCCGTCGATGCCGCCCATGGGAGCGAGAGAGCCATCGCGCATGGCCTCACGCAGGCGGTGGGCCATGAACCAAGCCGTCTTGTAGGTGACGCCGAGGGTGCGGTGAAGCTGGTGGGCGGAGAAGCCCTTCTTGCTGGAGCACATCAGGTGCGCAGCCTGGAGCCACAGATGTAGCTTCACATGACTGGACTCGAACACCGTGCCGACCGTGACGGTGAACTGCTTCTTGCAGTCGCCGCAGCGACGCAGACCCATCCGACCGCCCTTAACGGCAGTGATCCGACCCATACCGCCGCAGTGAGGGCACACCGGGCCATCAGCCCAGAGGACGCTTTCCAGCTTGCCGAAAGCGGCGGCTTCGTCGTGGAAGAAGGGGGCGGAAAGCGCGGACATCGGTCTAACTCCTTGAGCTAAAACCTACTCCTGCCACCCGTATGTGTCAACGATATAATCGCCAT
>NZ_BPQG01000090.1 GCF_022179125.1 Methylobacterium cerastii | reverse complement strand
AAAACGGTCGGATAGCCGACACGGAGACATATAGGATGAATGTCCGACTGGGGTGGGGAGCGGACCCTAACTCTTCGCCCGGAAGCGGACGTTCCAGCCCCAAGGCGCAACAGGGTCAGGCCGCCCGTCGAATTGCGATCACCACGCAGGTCGTCATCGGCGAACAGCTCTCAGATTGGCTCTTGGTCTACGCTGAGCGAGCGCGTGGAGATCGAGACGACACTCACCGCTTCGGGGCTGGTGGCGTCCTGCGCCGGGGAGCCACCGTAGCGTCTCGACACAAGGATCGGGATTTGGCTGCGACGGTGGTTCCGGCCTGATCCTTGTCGTCACGGACACCCGCTTTGTCGATAACGAGGTCCTGGACCAGTGCCATCTGGCTCATGGCGACATGAGATGCCGTTTCGATCTCGGGGATTTGCCCGTTTAGGTCGATGTTTTCGACCAAGCCTTCGTTGCCCGGGCCTGGTCGGATGAGGCCGGCGAACCGCGTCGAGTAGAAATGCGTCGCTGCAGCGACATTCGCCGGGATCGGCTCAGGGTTCCAAGCTTCGACCATGACGATGTTCCGGACGGGAATGCCGACCGCGCCGAGTTTCTGTGCGACGTGGATGGCCGCGGCGGCGCCCATCGAGAAGCCGAGCAGGACAATTGGGCGATCTGCATCCGCGTGGTTCGTAAGCCGCTCAGCGACGGTGGGCCAATCGTTGGGGGGGTAAATCTCCGCAGATGCGCCTTCGGCGCGTAGGCGATCGATGATCTGCTCAACTGCCGACCCGTGGTAACTCGTCAACGGCAAAGTCCAGCCCGCAAAGCCGAGAATGATCGGCTTGGGTTCGAGCCGCGGGGTAGGACACGATCTTGCGGAAAGGTTCACTGTGCCCACGCACAAGATCGTCCAGGGCAGGATCAAGCCCAAAATTCTGTAGATCCATGGCCGTCCGAGGCTACTGACCATCTGAATATATAAATCCAATTGGAAGATGCGGCGAATTAATGAAGCTAAATTCGTAAAATAAAATGCTTACTTGTCATCCAATTCCAAAATAAATATTAATTTGATAATAAATTAATAACGGCTTATTATTTTTTACCAGTATAAAAATACTAAGCAAGAATTTTGAAATCCTGAATATTTTGTCCCACATCTATATTGATCTAAAGATCATAGTTTTCTATCTGTGTGGAAAGTCAACCCGCCCTTAGAAAACTTTGCATGCAGATCCGTCTTGTTGCGATTGGATCACACGGAGATGTGCTGCCGATCCTTGCCCTCAGCATTGAGTTGATCCGGCGCGGATATGATGTTGCGCTGGCTGCCCCTGTGCCGTTCGAAGCATTAGCATCGCGGGCCGGCGTTCCATTCCATGGGCTCGGCACGCAAAGCGCCTATGACCGGAGCATGGCCGACGCAGACCTGTGGCACCCGATACGAGGGGTATCCGCGTTATTCTCTCAAATCTCGGAGGTGACCGAACAGATCTATAATTGGCTTTTTCGGGAAGCGGCGTTCCACGACACCCTCGTTGTAGCTTCTAGCCTGAGCCTCGGCGCGCGCATTGCTCAGGATAAGCTCGGTTTGCAGGTGATCACTCTTCACGTGAACCCGATGCTAGTCGAAAGCCGCTTCGCTTCACCGCGTCTGCCGGGTTTGGGGTTTGCAAAGATGGCCCCATCACGTTTGCGGAATTGGCTTGGACGCGGTGCCGAACGCTACGTAATCGGGCCGGCCGCTCTGCCAAGCTTGAATGCTCTCCGTGCACGTCTAGGGCTTCCAGCCGTGCGCAGGCTTCGCCACTGGTGGAACAGTCCTTCCAAGGTGCTGCTGATGTTTCCCGATTGGTTCGCCCCGCCGCAAGCGGATTGGCTGCCACAGGCTGTGCAAATTGGGTTCCCTCTTGTGAACCCTACTGGAGATGCGCCAGCACTAAGTTCGGATCTTGCAACATTTCTCGCGCAGGGGCCGGCGCCGCTAGTTTTCACCTACGGCACAGCAATGCGGCAGGGGCATCGCTTCTTCGAAACCGCAATCGCCGTTTGCCGATGCATGAAGCAGCGTGGCATTCTTCTCGGGGCTACAGGCGACCAAATCCCATCCCAACTCCCGGACGGTCTGATCCACGCCACCTACGCGCCGTTCAGCGTACTCCTGCCCCGGAGCGCCGCCCTGATCCACCACGGCGGTATCGGCACCGCGACGGAGGCATTCGCAGCCGGCATTCCGCAGCTCATCGTGCCGATGGCGTTCGATCAGTTCGACGTCGGTGAACGGGTCGGCCGCCTCGGTCTCGGTACGACGTTGAGCCAAAGACGCTTTACGCCCCAACGAGCGGCTCGATGCCTGACCAAGCTCCTGACTTCGACCCAGGTCGCACGGTGCTGCCGCGACGTCTCGAAGCGCATGGTGCGCGAAGAAGGTATCGTTTCAGCCTGTGACGCGATCGAAGCGTCAATCCCATAGCTCCAGGCCACGTCGGCATGTGGAGCTACGGCGTCCGCTTCAATGGCGGGTTTGCTCAAAAGCGGACGTTCCCAGCTCACGCAAAGGGTCGATCGCTGGTACGCACTTGCGTCAGGAAAACGGTCGTTTTCCGGACAGACGCCGAGGGCGTAGATCGTATCTCACCAAAAGGAATGGCCGGGGCATCTCTGCCCCGGCCATCGTAACGCAACCGATCCGTGTGGCGTCAGGCGACGCCGCCCCCGAGGGGATGGAACACGCCATCGGCAAAGGCACTGCGGCCTTCCAGAGCGCCATACTGGAGGTAGTGCAGCATCGGGTCG
>NZ_BPQG01000089.1 GCF_022179125.1 Methylobacterium cerastii | reverse complement strand
GTCGGCTATCCGACCGTTTTCCTGACATGATAGAATTGAGGCCAACCGCGAGATCGTTCCTTCGCGGCTGATGTCGGGAAAATGCGACTGGAAATCAAACGGCGGGAAAAAAGTGTTTCGAGAGCCTGACAGGTGAATATCGGGGCGTTTTTCAACCTGGCCTTTGTCCTCATGCGCTCCCTGATGCTCGCCGTGCCCCTGCTCTTCGCTGCCGCTGGCGTGAGGGCTGAACCAACATCCACGCTGGACGGGATGTGGCGGCTCCTCGGCTCCTGCGCGCAATCCGTAGGCGGCCCAGCTGCATCGGTCAGATCGGAAGTGACGCTCCTCTTCAGCATCAAGCGGGACGGCAGCTTGCAGGGGAAGCCGAGGATCACGCACTCCAAGCTCGTCGGTGACGAGGAGGCTCAGAAAGCCTTCCTTTCCGGCGTGCTGACATCCATCTCGCGCTGCTTCCCGTTGCCGATTACGGACGGGCTTGGCGGCGCTGTCGCAGGTCGTCCGCTACGGATACGTGTGATGAACCGCCCGAAGGAGCGAGGCATTTAGGTTCGCGCTGTCGAGGATGTCGTGGCCAAGCTCGTCTACACACGCCTGCAGGATCAGCCGCGCGAGACGTACTTCGTAACGAGGGGGTCTCTGATCGTTGGCCGCATCGATTGTATCTTTGCCGGCTCTGCAGCAGCCGAGCAGTGGATGTGGGGCATGCAGCTCGATATCGGTGCCGCACCTTATCGGCGCGGCGCGACCGTAAGCTCGCTGGAAGAGGCTGTAGGCGCCCTTGAAGCAGCCTGGTGCAGCTGGAAGCTTTGAGCAGGTCTGCAGGACAGCGACGGCACGCAACCTGTTCCCGATGCGTCAGACCACGCCCGCATTGGTACCGGTCGCGCCCTTCCCAGAACGTAGGATCAAAGTGCAACCCTCTCTTTGGATAGGCCTTTAACTGAGTCTGCATCGCCGATGCGACCGAAGATGACGCGTCAACCTGTCAACACGTCAGCGCGGTGCGGCGTCATCGCGTCCTCGCGATGCGGCCCTTTCCCTTCTTGGCGAGAAGGTCGTCGATCGCCTCCATCATGACGTCCTGTGTCGTCATATCAGCGTCGAGGCCGACCAGCTTTATCATCCGGTAGACCTCAGGTTCGACCCACACGGTGATGCCGCGCGCGCCCTCGCGCGTAGTCGGACGCTTGGTCTTGGCTGGCTCGGCAACGACGGCCTTCGCAGCTCGGCGACGTGCCGCTGGCGGCGAGGTCGCCTCAAGGGCCGGATTGACCTCGACGGCTTCGGGAAGCTCATCACGGCGTCCGGTCGAAACGCTGTCGGTCACGGCGGCCCGAAGGCTGAAGCGGGGTGCTGCGCTCATCACGCGGCCTCGATGCTATCAGTTTGCGAAAGCGAGAGTCTCATGAGGTCGGCTGTCCACCGGAACAGGTGATCAATCTCCGAAGCCGCCCTGCCCCCGGGTTCAATCTCCTGAGCTGTCCGGCCGGGGATGAAGCCGCGCGCGTATGAGACTCGCTGATAGACCGCACCCGGGTAGACGGGGACATCGCGCTCTCGCAGGCCGGCGCGCGCTTCCTCCAAGTCGAACTCGGTCGAGGTGTTGCACGCGTTGAACACGACCCACGACGGCTTGCGCGCGATCGTTGTGAGGTCGTGGGTCTGTCCGATGGCGTCGATATCGAGGATCGAAGCGCGGCACGGGATCAGGATCAAGTCGGCAGCCTTGCAGGCCACAAGCGCGGGCCGGTCGGCGTGCGGGGCGCTATCGATGATGAGCAGGTCGAGGCCCCCGGCAGCGCCCTGCGCCTTCACGTGGTCAAGTTGCTCAGCCGAGGTTACGACCGCCTCAGGATGGTCCTTGCGACGCTCGCTCCACTTCCAGGCCGAGGATTGCGGGTCAAGGTCGGCGATAGCGACCTGAAGGCCGGCGCGATGAGCGGCGACCGCAAGGTGCAGCGCCAGCGTCGTTTTACCGGCGCCTCCCTTCTGAGAAACGAGGGCGAGCGTGTGCATCGCGTTGACCTTCTGACAGTGTGACGGGCAGACAACCTGCCGAACCATCGCGTCCACAGGTTTACACTTCATCAACGCAACAGGATGACGATGCAACCCGTCAGGCCGTCGGAGCGTCAGAGTGTTGACACGTCATCACGTCAGTCCGACAACGTGTTTTAGCGTTGACTTGTCAGAGGAAGGGCAGCTTGGCTGCGACGTTGACTTAACCGTCTTCGCTGGCCGACATGAGCCCTTCCGGCATGCGGCTCAGAGCGAGTCGTGAGCCGGCATCAGGAGAGATCACCGCCGCGAGATAGACCCTGAAAAGCCAACGGCCCCACCCCGGCAAGGGTGAGGCCGTCGAAAACCTGGGGCTGTGAGGCCCGCATCGCTGCCCCTCACAAGCCACATGATTCCCTCGAGAGTCAAGACGGAACGTGTTTTCGTCAACGGGAAGGCTTTGCCTGGACCCTGCCCGCGGCCCGTAAGGGACCGTGACCGTTGTTCTATGAGGAGATCCGCCGACAAGCGGAGGCGGCCCCGCGCGTCGCGTTGCCGGCCGTGGCATCCGCGCTGTGGAAGGCGTTCGGGGAAGGGCACGTGTCTGAGGCCGAGGCCGAGGCGCTGTCAGGGCTGATCGAACTTCGGTCGATCGCCCCGGCACCCGTAGAACGGCCGCGGAGGTCTGTCGGCTCTCGCCCTCGTACGGATGCCTCGATGGAGCGCCGTCGCCGCTGGGCGGCATCTGGGCGTCTTCCCCCGGGCCTCGCGGCACGGTTCACCCTGGCGGAACAAGCGGTGCTCGCCCTCGTGGCGGCCGAGACCGTCCGGCGCAAGGACTGCCGCCTTGCTGTCGGGCACCTCGCGGCGATTGCCGGCGTCGCCGAGACGACGGTGCGCAATGCGATCCGTGAGGCGAGGAAGCTCGGCATGGTGACGGTCGAGGAGCGGCGGGTAACAGGCTTCCGGAACGACACGAACGTGGTGCGTATCGCGTCGGCCGAGTGGACGGCCTGGCTGCGGCTGACCCGCAACTCGCCCTTCCCCCTAGCCGCGCCTACCCTCTCGCTTCAAGGGGGAGGGTGCAAATCCGCAAAGCGCACGCATACTCCTAGTTCTAGACCTGTGAATTCGGACGCTCAGAAACCTGAAAAGGGCTGCCGACAAGCGGCGGGCGACCCTGCGGACAGAGCCACTCAGAGAATCCGGGCGGTGGGTAGGACTAGTCGAGCCATGCGGTAGCCGCAGGCGTCCGTTCGTCATGGCGGACGCGTCTCGGATCTCGCAAGGTGCTATGCCGCCGGCCTCTCGACGCTCGCGCGCCGGCGGCGGTCGCGAACGCCGACAGGCTGCCCAGCACAGAGAGCACGCGATGACAGGCCGGTGCGGGCCAGTTCCTTGCACCGTGCCCGTGACGCCTCGGGCCGGGTGATCGTGTGAAGGTCGGTGACGCGGGGAACAGGAACCGTAGCGCCGGCCTATGGCCTTCCCTTCGCCTGCCTATTGTAGGTGGCGCGGATCAGCGTTTGCCCTGATCCAACGCGGCGAGAGGATGTCGCCATCCTCGGTGATGATCCAGGGCTGCGCATCGTCGGCCTGGATGCTTTCGGCCGCTGCGGCGAGGGCTTCGCGCAACGTGGAGAACGCCCGCCCGCGTGCGGTATGAGCTGGCCCGTCGGACGGCCAGACGGTCAGCTCGGCACGCTTGTCGAGGTCAGCGAGTACCATGCACATGCTCCGGTTCATCGCAGGAGCGGAGATGCTTACCGCTGCACCGTGATGGGCATGTGGCGATCCGATTGCTGATCCGTGTCACGATCATCACGGGTCCGTGGGCTGACACGATGCCACGTAGTCGGGACGAATGGTGCGACGCACTCCATATCTATTGCAGCGCACTCGAAAGACGGTTCGGCCGCTTCGCAATCAATGGAGCACGTCTCATGTCGAACCTCGAAGATCGCAAGGCCGGCCGCCTCCCGCTCGTTCCGGAGGCGATGGCGAACACGTACGCAGATGTCGTGGCACGGCTGCACCGGGTACGCCTTCCCAAGCGCCCCCTATCAGCTGATCGTTCGCTTCCGGCGGTGGGATCGTTCCACTGAGGGAGAAGGCGTCTTCGCCAAAGGCAGGGGCTACCGGGCCTTGACGACCCTGATCCCTGCCTTCCGCCGGTCGACCCGCAAGCCGATCGCCCCCAACTTTCCTGCAATCCCGGTTAGGATCTCGCGCAGGTGTTGCACGTCCCGGCAGGCCGTCCACTCGTCCAGCGTCAGTTCCGGGCCGGTGACGCAGAGCACGCTGTTCGTGACGGAGCCGAGGCTGTAAAGGGCGGACCAATTCCAGGCTGCTGTGGCGGAGTAAAACCAGGTCAGTGGCGGCCGGCAGCTTGAACGATGAAGGGGCCCGATCGGGCCC
>NZ_BPQG01000088.1 GCF_022179125.1 Methylobacterium cerastii | reverse complement strand
ATCCACGCCCTCTACCTGCCGGCGCTGCGGATGCAGATGGCGGCAGGTAGAGGGCGTGGATCACGTCCTGGCTGATGATCCGCAGCTTGACCGGCTGACCCATCGGCACGTGCAGGTCGTTGATCTCGGATTGTCCGGTGGGATGCTGGAACTTCCACATCCATTGCCGGCCGATCGCCTCGATCACCATCGCGTCCGGCGGTGGGTTCTTCGACATGACGAAGAGTCGCGCGCCCCAGACGAAGAAGATCAGCGTCAGCAGGAACGGGATCAGCATCCAGCTGATCTCGATCAGATTCGAGCGGATGCCGCTGGTGTCGCGGTTCGCCTCCTGCCCGTCGCGGTAGCGGATGGCGAACCACGTGATCGCCAGGAACACCGGCACGGTCAGCACCAGGGTGAGTACCGTGAAGGCGAGGATCAGGTAGTCGGTCTCGACCGCGACGGCGGAGGCCGCGGCCGGCCAAAGCTCGAGGGCTGCGTGCGTCGGCGTCATCGGCTCAAGGGTCCAGCGTTCGGCCGACCGTCAGGGCCATGGCCCGGTCGATCGGGATGCGCGCACGCTGGCGCGAGGCGTCGAGGAAGGCGTAGCCGTCGAGCCGCCGGTTCTCCGCCGCACGCTCGGCGTCGAGGTCGGCATAGGGGTCGGCCTGCAGGTTCGGCGGTGGCGGCACGAGCCGCGAGGTCTGCTGCGCCGTCAGCTTCGGCAGGGCTTGGCGCTGGTCCGCGGCCACGAAGGTCCTCAGCCACACCATCCCACCGATCACGACCAACGCGGTGACCATGAGCCCAGCCATCACCCGAGCGGTGTTGCCGACGTTGACGTCGGAAACCTCGTAGCCCGGCCCGCCGGAGGACTCGTCCTTCTCGGATGACTGCCGCGGCCTGGACGCGGCGGCTGGCCCGCGCAGACCCGACAGGCCGGCGATGATCGTCGAGACGAAGCCGTAGCGTCGTTGCGTCCGGTCGGTGCTCATGCGGCGGCGCTCCGGCGGCGTCGGGGCGAAGCGAGCGGCACCAAGCGTCGGACGAGCGGACGCAGCGCGAGGCCGAGGCACCCGACGGCCACCGCGGCGAAGACATCGCTCATGCGGATCACGAAGCGGTCGCGCAGGGCGGGCGTCACGAACCAGAACATCTCGACGGCGTGGAGCACGACCGTCAGGGCCGCGAGAACCCGCGTCGTCGGGCGTCCCGGGCGGAGCGTCGCCAACGCGCCGAGCAGCACCACGGCGCCGCCGAAGCCGGCGAAGGCGCGTCCGAGCCAGCCGCCGCGAGCGAAGTACCACATCACCTCCTGCGGCAGGTTCGCAGACCACACGATCAAGAACTGCACGAAGTGCAGGAAGGCCCACAGGCTCAGCAGGACGACGAGCGGCACCAGCCGGTCCTGCCCCGGGACCGCGCGTCCGCGCCCGATCGGAGCGGGCTCCTCGGGCGCCAGCAGGATCGCCGCCGCCAGCGCGAGCCCGCTCCAGGCCGTCAGCACGAGGAGGCCTTCGAGGCTGGAGCCGAGTCGATGATCGAGCGATCCGACCAGATCGGTGACGGCGAGGGTGCCGACGACCGCGTGCAGGGCGACGCTAGAAACCGTGCGTCCGTCGGCGCGATCCTCCGCCGGCACCACGAAGCGGGCGGCGAGCCAGACCCATGCTGCGAGGTACGCGACCACGCGCAGGGCGAAGAGCGGAACCGTGAACCAGACCGCCGCCAACGGCGTTTCCGGGGCGGCGTCGGTCCAGGGATAGATCCGTCCGATGCCGACCAGAATGGGAATGCCCAGGATGGCGGCGACCGGCATCAGCGCGACGAGCCGGCGCAGGGCCTTCGACAGCTCGCCCTCGCCGTGGTCGTGCCGGCGCAAGCCGAAGCGCTCCAGCACGATGGCGATCGGAAGCGCGCCCACCGGCAGGGCGAGCAGCGCCAGCCAGGCCGCGAGGTAGGACGCCGCCGCCCCGCGCCAGCCGGCCGTCAGCACGGTGAGGACCAACGCCCCGAGGCCGAGGAGCAGCGCGCCGACGGGGTTGCGGCCCGCGGCCGCGGCGTTCCGGGCGTTCATCGCGACGCCTCCAGCTTCGCCCGGTCCTCGGGCGGCAGGGCCGCCACGGCGGCATCCTGGCTGCGCTGCAGGGCGCGGACGTAGGCGACGATCGCCCAGCGATCCGCGGAGGGGATCATCTGGCCCATCCCGTACATCGCCCGGTGCCCCTGCGAGATCGCCCGGTAGAGGTCGTCCGCCGACGCCTGGCGCAGGCGTTCCGTGGTGAGCTGACCGGCGGAGGGGAAACCGCGCGCGACGATCATCCCGCGGCCGTCGCCGGAGGCGCCGTGGCAGGGCGTGCAGAAGATGCCGTAGCGCTCCCGACCGCGCGTCAACAGGCTCTCCGTGATGGTCGCCGGCTGGGGCGCCGCCTTGGCCGGATCGTTTCGCGGCACGGTGCCCGCCACCGGTTGCCGCATCGTCATCCCTTGCGGGAAGAAGTTGTTCTTGTCCCAGGTCCTGGCGCTGGGCTGCTCGGCCATGTTGGCTTCGCCGCAAGCCGCGAGCGGTGCGAGGGCGAGCAGGGCGAGGAGCCGTCTCATCGCGGCACCCGCCGGATGTCGAGAGGGCGCCCGGCCTCCGCGGGCAGCGCCGCGAGCTTGCGCACGATGCGGTCGGCGTCGAAGCGTTCGCCCCGGGCTTCCGCGGAGAGGAAGTAGCGGTCGTCGGTCGCCCGCAGGAAGCCGGGAATGTTGAACGCCGGATGGTTCAGCCGCGGCAGGCGGTTCAGGATCAGCAAGGCGAGGTGGACGGCGATCGTCCCGCTCATCATCGCGAAGGACAGGCTCGGCACGACGAAGGACGGCCACGAGAAGCGCGGGCGCCCGCCGATCAGGAACACGTAGTCGTAGGCGGTCGCGTAGACGCACATGCCGTAGAAGGCGGCGCCGCCGGCGAGCGCGCCCAAGATCGCGTAGGCCCGGATCGAGCGGCCTGCGATGCCGAGCGTCCGGACCACGCGCGGCATCGGCACCGGGCCGTGGGCGCTGAGGTGGACGTGCGACGCGTCGAGTCCGGACAACGCGCTTACCGCCGCCGCGAGGTCGGCTTCCGAGGCGAAGGCGGCGCTGACGCCCCAAAGCGGCGCGTCCTGCGCTTCGTCGCGCTCTTCGGCGAGCGGTCGCATCTCGGACTCTCGCACGGGCTTTCGCTCGGCCGCAGCCGCGGTCGGCGTCACGGCGAGCGCCAGGCGCCGGCTTTCGGTGATCGAGACCGCCGGCAGGTAGCGCAGGAACAGCAGCAGGAGGGTGAGGAACAGCCCGACGGACCCCGCGAAGGTGGCAACGCCCCAGATCGTCTCGCTGTAGGCGAGGCGCGACGAGGGGAGGAAGTCCTGGGCCAGGGTCACCACGAGCACCATCACGTGGTCGGCGTAGGCGCCGACCGCGACGAGGAGGCCGATCGCGGCGACGGCGAGCGTCGACCGGCGCATGCGGGCCGACCAGAAGGCCTGGGCCGGGATCAGCAGGCAGGCCACGACGGTCCAGAACGCCCAGGCGTGCTCCCCCGTCATCCGCCGGACCAGCACGCCACGTTCACGCGCGTCGCCATGCAGGAACGTCGAGAAGAACTCGGTCGCGTAGCAGTAGAGGCTGGCGCATCCGAGGCACAGCATCAGCCGGGCGAGGATTTCGAGGTGGCGGTCCGAGATCAACCCGTCGAGGCGGTAGACCGAGCGTACGAGCACCACCACCGCGGCGGTGACGCCGACGCCCGAGAACACCGCGTTGACCAGGAAGGTCACCGGCAGGATCGTGTCGTGCCAACCGGGCATCACCGAGCCCGCGAGCATCACCGAAGCACCGGTCTGCAACGAGACAACCAACAGGACGCCGAGCAGCGCGATCGTACGGTAGGCCTGGACCCAGAGCTGCCAATGCGCCGCCGACCCGCGCCATCCGGATGCGACGATCCCGTAGGCCCGCGCCTTCAGCAAAGCACGCTTCCGGGAACGGCCGTGCGCCTTCTCCTGAGCCAGCGCATCCTCGACGGCGCGGTCGCGCAGCGATGCGAGATCGGGCAGCAGCCCGATGTACCAGAGGCTCACGCAGACCACGAGGTAGGACACGATGTCGATCGCGTCCCAAAGGAGCGGCGAGCGGAACTGCGGCCAGAGGGCGTAGGTATTCGGGTAGGGCAGGTTCCAGAAGAAGAACCACGGCCGCCCGAGATGGATGATCGGGTAGAGTCCGGCGGCGCAGGTGCAGAGCAGGGCGACCGTCTCGGCGACCCGGTTGACGGCGCCGCGCCACTCCGCGCCGAGCAGCAGAAGCACCGCCGAGACGAGCAGGCTTCCGCTGGCGACACCGATCCACCAATCGTAGCTCGCGATGTCCAGCGCCCAGACGACGGCGTTGTTGTTGCCCCAGATGCCGACGCCGGTGAAGAGCAGGTAGGCGAGCACGCCGCCGAACAGCCCGAGCAGGGCGAGCGCGCCGGCGAAGGCGATCCACCAGCGCCGGTTCGACGGATGCGTCAGCGGGACCTCCGCCACCGCACGGCCGATGCCGTGCAGCGTCGCGTCCTGCGCGATCAGGCCGGCACCGGAGGGTGGCTGGAGGATGGCGCCCGACATGCCGTCAGCCCTCCCTGGCCGCGGGCGCGAGGCTCGCGAGGTAGGTCGTCCGCGGGCGCGTGTTCAGGTCGCCGAGCAGGGCGTAATTGCGTCCGTCGCCCCGCGCCTTGTTAACTTGGCTTTCCGGATCGGACAGGTTCCCGAAGGTGATGGCGCGGGTCGGACAGGCGCCCTGGCAGGCGGTCTCGACGGTTCCGTCGGGGATCGGCGCGTGCGCGTCCTTGGCCGAGTCGATGCGGGCGGCGGCGATGCGCTGGACGCAGTAGGTGCACTTCTCCATCACGCCGCGGGCGCGAACCGTCACGTCCGGGTTGCGCTGCTGCTGGGCCACCGCGGGCATGTCGCCGGTGTAGTCGAGGTAGTTGAAGCGGCGGACCTTGTACGGGCAGTAGCTCTGGCACGTCCGGGTGCCGACGCAGCGGTTGTAGACCTGCAGGTTGAGGCCCTCGCTGTCGTGCAGCGTCGCCTCGACCGGGCAGCCGACCTCGCACGGCGCGTTCTCGCAATGCATGCAGGGCACCGGCTGGAAATGCGTGTCCGGCGCATCGAGATCGCCCGCGTAGTAGCGGTCGACCCGCAGCCAGCCCATCCAGCGGCCGCGCTCGACCTCCTCGCGCCCGACGACCGGGATGTTGTTCTCGGATTGGCAGGCTGTGATGCAGGCGTTGCAGCCGATGCAGGCGTCGAGGTCGATCGCCATCGCCCAGGCTGCGGTCGCGCCGCGCCCCGCAGCGGCGGGCTTGGGATAGAACGAGGCCAGTTCGTAGGCTTTGGTGTCGCCGACCGGCTCCGCGCCCTGACGCTGGACGCGGACGAGGTCCATGCCCTCCATCGTGCCGAGATCCTGCGTCGTCGCGGGCAGCCGGCGGCGGCCGGTCTTCTCCAGCGTCGCGCCCGCCAGCAGCCACGGGTCCATCGCCGGTCGCAGCGCGTTGGCGTCGTAGCCGAGGCCCCGCGAGAGGTGGTCGGGCACGTCGCGGCCGTAGCCGAGCGAGAGGCTGACCGTGTTCTCGGCTTGGCCCGGCGTGATCCAGGCCGGCCCCTCGATCGCGTGTCCGTCCGCCGCGATCCGCACGATGTCGCCGTTGGCGAGGCTGCGCCGCTCGGCGAGCTTCGGGCTGATGCCGACGACGTTCTCCCACACGATCTTGGTAAGCGGCTTCGGCAGTTCCTGCAGCCAGCCGAGGTCGGCCAGCGTCCCGTCCCAGACCGTCGGGTCCGGGCGGAACACCACCTCGATGGCATCGTCGCTTGACGGCGCCACGGTTGGCGCCGGCCCCGAGGCGGTCAACGCCATCGTTTCCGGCTTCGCGGCGCTGTCGGGCAGGAAGCCGCTGCGCAGGGCGTCCTCGAAGCGTGCCTGGAACGCGGTGTCGTCCTCCGATCCACCGCGCATCTGCCGCTTCAGCAGGTCGAGGCCGTTCGCGATCGTTCCACGATCGAGGAAGGCCAGCATCTCGTTCGCGGAGCGACCGTTGTAGAGCGGCGCGACCGTCGGCTGGACCAGGCTGACGGTGCCGTCGAGCGAGCGGGCGTCGCCCCAGGATTCGAGCGGATGCGCCAGCGGCAGGTGCCAGTCCGAATGGGCCGCGGTCTCGTCGTAGTAGAGCCCGGTGTGGATCTTGAGCGGCACGCGCTCCATCGCCTGCGCGAACCCCAGGGCGCCCGGCGCCTCGTAGACCGGGTTCACGCCGAGCACGATCAGGGTCTCGACCGAACCCTCCGCCATGGCCGTGCTGAGGTCGCGGAGCGCTCCGGCGCCGATCGCCTGGGCCGGCGCGGTGTGGCGGACCGTCGTGCCGGCATTCCCCAGCGCGCCGTTCAGCCGGTGGACGAGCGCGTGCAGCTCCGGCGACCCGCACAGGCCCGCTGTGACGATGCCGGCGCCGCGGGCTTCGTTCAGCGCCGCGAAGGCACGCTTCAGCCAGGCTTCGGAGGCGCCGTCGGCGGACGACGCCGAACCGCCCTCAGCGAGGCTCAGCAGGTCCCGCGCGAGCGCTTCCATGCGGGCTCCCGGGACCGCCACGGCGTAGTCGGCCTTGGCGCTCGTCAAGGTCGGCGTTGCCGCCGCGGCATGCAGGGTGAGGAGGTGGCCGGCCGCATAGGACGCCTTGCGCGCCTCGCTCCAGCGCCGCGACAGCCCGACCTGGCCGGGGCCGAGATCGAGGATGTCGCCGTCGAGCGCGACGATGGTCCGTGCGCTTGTAAAGTCGAGGAGCGTCTCGACCGGACGGCCGAAGGCGCGCTTGGCCCCGTCGTACAGGCTGTCGCGCGCGACGCCTGCGCTGACGTACCAGCGCATCGCCGGATAGGTCTCCCGCATCCGTGCGATCTCGGCCTGGAGCGACGGCGAGGTCACGGGACCGGTGAGGAGGGCGAGGCCTTCGCCGCCCTTGGCCTGCCAGACCGGCATCTGCGCGAGCATCGCGCCCTGGAACGCCGCCCAGGAACTCGGCCGCCCGATATGCTGGACGGCCTGCGAGCGGAACGGGTCGTAGAGGCCCAGCACCGAGGCCTGCGCCAGAATGTCGGTGCCGCCCCGACTCCAGGGATGGTCGGGGTTGCCCTCGATCTTCAGCGGCCGGCCGTTGCGGGTGGTGACGAGGATGCCGTTGGCGAACCCGTCGAACAGCGCCGACGAGGCGTAGCTCAAGGGGGCGCCGGGAACGATCCGCTCCGGCGCGTTGACGTAGGGCAGCTCGTTGTGGCGCCCGTCTCCGGAATCGCAGGCCGACAGGCCGGCGAGCGCGAAGGAGGCCGCCATCAGCTTCAGGAACCCGCGCCGCTCCGGCGCCGCGGCGAGCCGCGCGGCGGCCGGGAACTCGGCTTCGAGGTAGCTGCGGAACTCGGCGGTGTCGGCGACGGCGTCGAGGCTGCGCCAGAAGGAAGGCCCGTCGCCGGACGCGAGGCGGGCGCGGATCGCGCCGATGTCGTGGTGCCCGGTCATGTGCGGTCCGTCTCCATCAGCGATGACAGATCGCGCATTCGGTGAGGCGCTCACCTCCCTGAATGTGGTTCTTGGCGACGAGTTCCGGCCCGAGCGTCGCCTGGTTCGCGGGCGGCTTCCACGTCATGTTCCAGACCTGGTCCTGCGGGCGGACGTACTTCGCCGGGTCGCGGTGGCAATCGAGGCAGAACTGCATCTCGAAGGCGTTGGCGCGGTAGGTCATCTGCATGCTGGTGACGTCGCCGTGGCAGGTCGAGCAGCCGATCCCCTTCGTCACGTGCACGGAGTGGTTGTAGTAGACGTAGCTCGGCAGCTTGTTGAGGCGCACCCATTGCAGCGGCTCGTCGCGGGCGAAGCTGTCGCGCACCGGCTTGAGCATGTCCGACCCGGTCCAGATCTGCGAATGGCAGGTCATGCAGGTATGGGTCGGCGGGATGCCGGCGGTGGCCTGCGTCTCCACCGTGGTGTGACAGTAGCGGCAGTCGACCCCGAGCTCGCCCGAATGGTGCTTGTGGCTGAACGGCACCGGCTGGGCCGGCGCGATGCCGACGCCGGTGACGTAGTCCGATCGGACGATGCCCGCGGCGACGATCGGGATTCCGGCGAGGCACGCGACGCCGGTGAGCAGGGCGAGCCGATAGATCGCGTCGGCGCCGGGTGAGAACAGCTGCGCCATCAGCCCACGGCCCGCTGGGACCGGAACCGGTGGATGTCTTCGGTGGGTCGCGTCGCCAAGATGTCAGAACTCTGCGTTTCGATGCCCCCGAACCGCCGACGAAGCATGACCCGTTCCGCGGTGTCGATGCAATGCGACGCAGGTTCGCTCTTGCCCGATCGACGGTCGGCTCTATGGAAGAATTCCAAGCTGAACGACAGGGGGTGATTGGCCGCGTTCACCGGCTGAGCGGGTCGCGTGCGGTGGCGCGCTTTCCGCGGGCTCGAAGAGCGCCTATGCGCTCCGATGCGGCCTGCGATCAGGCGGCCGCTCGGGACAGCCGATGCGGACCCTTTCGACCACGTGAGCGGCCATGGAGCCTGATCCGATCGTCCTCGCCTGGCGTGCGGCGCGCGGGCGCCACGTCGCCGCGGTCGCGCTGGCGCTCGGCCTCGGCGGCCCGCTCTGCATCCTCGCGCTGCTCTGCCTGCGCGACCTCGTCCACACCCTCGGCCACGACGAGGCCACGGCTTTGGTGTTCCTGCGCGTCGCGATCCCCCGCGTCGCGGACGACCTCGTCCTGTTCCCGGGGTGGAGCCTGGCACCGCTCGACCTCGAGCGCGCCGCCTTCCTCGGCCTTTCGGCTTGCGCGATCGCGCTCGCAGGCCTCGGCTGGTTCGTCGCCGTCCTGTCCTTCTCGGCGCAGGGACGCGCCGTCTTCCGCCTGCGGGAGGCCGCGACCGCGGCGATCCTCGATGCGCCCCCGGGCGCCCGCGAGGAGGCGCGCGGCCTCGCCGGCCTCCTGGGGCAGACGCTCGGCCGGATCGACGGCCTGCTCGCCATCGGCATCCTCGTCCCGGCGATGGCGCTGGGCGCGATCCTCGTCGCCCTCGGCTTCGCGGCGCTCGCCGCGCCGCGCCTCGTCCCCGCCACGGCGGTGGGATTGTTCGCGGCTGCGCTGGCGCGCGAGCTGATCCTCCGCCGCTCGGCCGCGCGCGGCGCGCTCCGCCTGCGGTCGAGCGCGCTCGCCGAGCGGACGCTCGGGGACCTCGTACGGCGGATGCCGGCGGTGCGGATTCACGGCTCCGCGACCCTCGAGCGCGCCCGCATCGCCGAAAAGGCGGCGGCGACCCGCGCGGCCCTGGCCCGGGCCGAGGCGAAGCTCGCCTACGCCCGCGCGCCTTCGCTCGCCCTGGCCATCATCCTGCCGGCGTTGGCGGCCGGCGCCGCCCTGTGGCGCGGCGGCGGCGACGGCGCCCCGCCCGCCCGCGACGTCGACCCGGCCGCCCTGGTCGCGGCGGCGGGCGCGTTCGCGATCGCGGCGATCCTGATCGCCCTGTCGCTCAACCTCTGGCGGCTGCGCGAGGGCCTGAAGCCGGTCTTCGGCGAGACCGCCCGCACGATCGCGAGCCTGCAGGGCCGCCGTGGGCGAAAGGGCGGCCTCGCGGTGCCGCGCTCCGGCGACCTCGCTGCGCACGGCGTCGGCGCCTACGACGCCGCGACCGGCGAACGGCTTTCGGGCGTCGACCTCAACCTCGCGATGCCGTCCCACGTCGCGATCATCGGCGGCCGCGGAAGCGGCGCCCGGGTGCTTGCCGCGATCCTGGCGGGCCAGGTCGCGCCGACGGCGGGCAGCGTCACCTATGCCGGGCACGATCTCGGAGGGTTCGACGCCGCCGACCGCGCCCGGCGCATCGCGTTCGCGGCCGGCGAGGCGATCCTGGTCGAGGGCAGCTTGCGCGCCAACATCCTCTACGGCGCCGATCCCTCGGCAGCCCCCGACCAGCCCGCCTTCGTCGAGATCCTGCGGATCACCGGGCTCGACGCCTTCGCCTACGCCCGCGGCCTCCTCGGCCGGGTCGATCCCATTGCTGCGCCGGACTTCGCCCGCGCCCTGGTGGCCGCCCGCGCGACGATGCGGGCGGTGCTTCGGGCCGAGGGGGCCGAGCGCCTGGTCGAGCCGTTCGATCCCGCCCGCTACAACCATCAGGCGACGGTCGGCGAGAACATCCTGTTCGGCGAGCCGGTGGGCCCGACCTTCGCGCCCAAGCGCTTGGCGCGGCATCCCTACATGCGGGCGGTGCTGGAGGCGGAAGACCTCGTCCGCCCGCTCACCGAGATCGGCCTCGCCGTCGCGCGGAGCACCGTCGAGATCTTCGCCGAGCTGCCCAACGACCATCCGCTGTTCGATGCGTTCTCCCTCTTCCCGGCGGACGAGCGCGGCTACTTCGAGGATCTGGTGGTGCGCCAGCCGAGCGCGGTCGCCCTGCGTCGCGGCCCGGCGGGCCAGCGCGACCGCGAGCGGCTGATCGGTCTGGCGTTGCGCTACAGCGAAACCCGCCACCGCTTCGGCCTGATCGATCCGGCGTTCGAAGAGAGGCTCGTGGCCGCCCGCCAGTCCTTCGCGCGGATGCTGCCGTCGTATCTCGCCGCGGCTGTGGAGTTCTACGATCCGACGCGGATCAACCCGGCGGCCAGCGTCGAGGAGAACCTGCTGTTCGGCCGCGTCAGCCAGGGCGAGGCCGGCGCCGAGCCGCGGGTGCGCGCGATCGTCCGGCGGGTGCTGACCGAGGAGGGCCTGGAGGCCTCGGTCTACCGCCTCGGGCTCGAGAGCCGCGTCGAACCCGGCAGCGCCGGCACCGGCTCGGTCGCGGGCGAGGGCGCGATTCCGGTCGAGATGCGCATCGCGATCGACCTCGCCCGCTGCCTGATCCGCCAGCCCGACATCGTCGTGGTCGCGATCCTGCTCGACGAGCGCAAGCCCGCCGAGATCGCGGCGCGCATCACCCGCCTGCGCGCGGCCCGCGCCGGCCGCGGCCTCGTCGTCTGCGTCCCGGACGCCGCCGACCTCGCCGCCCTCGATCCCTTCGACGCGGTGATCGCCGTGGAGAACAGCACGGTGGTGCCGCTGCAGCCGGACGCAGCCCGCACGCTCGAGCCGGCGTGAAGCCATACGGGCGCCGTATTGGCCGCACAGGCTCGTCCCTGCGTGCCCGCCTCGTGCAGGGCCGCGTCGGCCGCGACGTCGCGCGCCCCTCCCGCCCCGGCCCCGCGATGCGTCCAGCCCGCCCCCTGAGAGGTCTCGTCGCGTCGGGGTTTTCCGTCGTGCTCGCCCTGTTGGTCGCGGGTCAGGCGTCGGCGCAGAACGCCAAGGCCGAGGCGCCGATCCCGGGCGCCACCCTCGCGCTGATGGCGGCCAAGGGCACGAGCCCGCAGGCTCCGGTGCTGTTCCGGGCCTACAAGAAGGAATCCGAGATCGAGGTGTGGAAGAAGGGGGCCGGCGGGCGCTTCGTCTACGTCAAGACGTTCCCGATCTGCCGTTGGTCGGGCCAGCTCGGGCCGAAGCGCAAGAGTGGCGACCGGCAGACGCCGGAGGGGTTCTACAGCGTGCCGCAGCGGCAGATGAACCCGAACTCGCACTACTACCTGTCCTTCGACGTCGGCTACCCGAACGCCTACGACCGGGCGCATGGCGGCACCGGCTCGGCGGTGATGGTCCACGGCGTATGCTCGTCGATGGGCTGCTTCGCGATGATGGACAACACCGTGGGCGAGATCTACGCGATCGCCCGCGACGCGCTGAAGGGCGGGCAGTCTGCGTTCCAGTTCCAGTCCTACCCGTTCCGGATGACCGCCGAGAACATGGCGCGCTACCGCACCGACCCGAACATCGCGTTCTGGCGCGAGCTGAAGGCGGGCGCCGACCGGTTCGAGGCCACGGGGGAGGAACTTCAGGTTTCCGTCGTGGGCGGGCGCTACGCCTTCGCGCCCTCGAAGGACTCAGGCAAGGAAGCCGCCGTCGCCACCCGGCGCGCCGCGGAGGAGGCGCGGATCGCCGCCCTCGTCGAGGACGGGGCGGCGGCGATGCGCACCACCTATTCCGACGGCGGCCAGCACGCCTTCTGGGCGGCGCTCGCCGCCAAGGGCACCTCGCTCGGCGAGGTCAGCCGGCCCGAGGCGCTGGCCTATGCCGGGCTGGAGACGGTGGTCATCCCGGCGAGGCGCCGCGCCCCGCCGGTGCCGGAGGCGACCTGGGCCGCCTGGGCCGCGCCAAGCTCGGCCCTGTCGCCGACCCGCATGGCCGGCTTCGTCCCGTCCTTCGAGCGCGGGCCCGATCCCTTCGGCGGCCTCGACGCCCGCTTCGAGGACCGGATCCCGCGCTTCGTCCGGGCCGGCTGGGCGGTCGATCCGGCGGGGCTCGGCCGCAGGGCGACCGGACCGCTCGCGCTCGCCGACCGGCCGTGAAATCCGAAACGCGAGGCGTGGATGGGACTTATCCCATGTGCGGGCTCGCACATCGCAGCCTGCGGGGCCCACCCATCTCAAACTCTGTCAGAGAGCGGCGATGAGGAAACCACCGTCCGCCCACCGCCTCGGTCGCATTGACGCCGGAGCGGAGAACGGTTCCAGATCGAAGTCGATCGGACCATCCGAACGAAAACGACCCGTGATGACGATGTCGAGAAGTCCTGTAACGGACGGCGGTCTCACGCTGCGCTTCTGGGGCGTGCGTGGTTCGACGCCGGTCTGCGGCCCGGAATACGTCGAGTTCGGCGGCAACACCCCGTGCCTCGAGGTGCGCTGCGGCGAGCGACTGTTCGTCGTCGACGCGGGCTCGGGCCTCTATAATTGCGGCCAGCACAACCGCCAGGACCTGCCGAAGGAGGTCGACCTCCTCTTCAGCCACCTGCATCTCGATCACACCGGCGGCCTGCCGTTCTTCAAGCCCGCGGTGTTCGACGCCGAGCGCACGATCAACACCTGGTGCGGCAACCTCGACGGGCAGTCGGCCGAGGACGCGCTCGGCCGCCTGTTCTCGCCGCCGCTCTTCCCGGTGACCCTCGACATCCTCCCGTGCACGCTGAAGCATCACGGCTTCCGCGCGGGCGAGACGCTGACCTTCGCCGACGGTGCGACCGTCGACACGATCCTGCTCAACCATCCCCAGGGCTCGGTCGGCTATCGCTTCGAGCATGGTGGCAAGCGGCTCTGCATCATCAGCGACATCGAGCACACCGACCCGTGGCCGGACGCCGCGCTGATGCGCTTCGTCGAGGGCGCCGACCTGATGGTCTACGACGGGATGTTCACCGACGGCGAATACCCGACCTGCCGCGGCTGGGGTCACTCGACCTGGCAGAAGGGCGTGGAGCTCGCCCAGGCCGCCGGCGTGAAGGCGCTGGCGATCATCCACCTGCACCCGTGCCATTCGGACACGACCCTGCTTTCGGTCGAGGCGGACATGCAGGCTGTGATGCCGACGGCCTACATCGCCCGCGAGCGCCAGCGCGTCGAGGTTGGCGCGACGCCCGCGATCCGTCGCGAGCCGCTGATCCGCATCGCCTGACGGCATCCGGTTCACGCGCTCGCGCGCGGCCGCCGACGCTGAAGGTAGGCGAAGAAGCCGAACAGCGCGACGCCGATGATCACGCCGCTCCAGCCGTAATTCGTGAGCAGCTGTCCGTCGACCGGGTGCCCGATCAGGCCCATCGCCACCAGCAGGCCGAGCGCCGCGATCGCGGCCGAAACGAGCATTCCGAGCGTCATGGGGGCTTCTCGCGGAGCGGTTCCAGGTGGTCGGGTGCGCGACCGCTTCGTTGGCGAGAATGCGCCCCCGCCGCCCCCGTTCCGGGCCGCCCGTTCACGGAGGCGTGCGTGACCGGTCGCGGGCCGCCGCCAGCGCGCCCGCGACGAGGGGGGCGAGGATCGCGTCCGCCGCTTGGGTGATCGCCGGCCCGGCCGCGGCCGGGCTGCCGGCGTCGAAGGGCGGGCGCGGCGCGTATTCCGCCACGAGCTGGCTGGTGCGGGCGTAGTCCGCGCCGCGCAGCCTCGCCGCCAGCGCGAGGGCGAAATCGAGCCCGGCCGAGATGCCGGCCGCGGTGACGCGGTTCCGATCGAACACCACCCGTTCGTCCACCGGCACGGCGCCGAGCAGGGGTAGGACGGCGTCGCGCACGCACCAGTGCGAGGTCGCGCGGTATCCGGCGAGCAAGCCCGCCGCGCCCAGGATCAGCGAGCCGGTGCAGACGCTGGTGACCCAGGCGGCGCGCCCGGCGCGGTCGCGCAGGAAGGCGAGGGTCGCCAAGTCGCGCATCTGGTCGGGCGTGCCGTCGCCCCCGGGCACGAACAGCACGTCGAGGTCGCGCGGGCAGGTCTCGAAATCCGCGGTGGCGACGAGGGCGAGCCCGGTATCGCTCGCGACGGGACCGGCGGCCCGCGCCACGAGATCCAGGCTGCCGGGCGCGAGGCCTGAAAGGATCTCCTGCGGGCCGACCACGTCGAGCGCGGTCATGCCCGGATAGAGCAGCATGGCGATCCGCACCGGCCCGTCCTTCGCGACGGACCTGGGTTCGGTCGCGGCGTGGGCGACGGGGCCTCCGACGAGGGCGGTGGAGGCCAGGGCTGCGGCGACGAAGGCACGGCGATCCACCACTCTGCTCCGGTCCCACGGCGCCCTCGGCGCGTCGCGACGATATGGGGCGCTCCCTGCGAAAGGCGCGGGCTCGCGCCGATCTCCGATCTCTAGGCGGGGTGTTCCCGGTGGCGCCCGGCGCCTATGACGAAGGCCGCCATCCCAGCCGGCCGCTCGCGAGGCCGGCGCGCCAACGCAGAGGCTCGCGCATCGTGAACGCCTATTCCGGTCTCGAACGCCGCTTCGCCCGCCTCGACGCGATCGGTGACGCCGCCGGCATCCTCGGCTGGGATTCCCAGACGTTGATGCCGGACGGCGCCGCCGACGGCCGCGCCGACCAGCTCGCGACCTTGCGCGGCCTCGCCCACGAGATCCTGACCGCACCCGAGACCGCCGACGCGCTCTCCGCCGCCGGCGAGCAGGGGCTCGATCCGTGGCAGGCGGAAAACCTCGCCGAGATGCGCCGCGTCCACGCCCACGCCGCCTCGGTGCCGGGCGACCTCGTCGAGGCGAGTTCGCGCGCGACCTCGAAGGCCGAGATGGTCTGGCGCGAGGCCCGCGCGCAGTCGGATTTCGGCCTGCTGCTGCCGCATCTCTCCGAGGTGCTGCGGCTCCAGCGCGAGATCGGGGCGATCAAGGGGGCGGCGCTCGGGCTCGGGACCTACGACGCGCTGCTCGACGAGTACGATCCCGGCATGCGCCGCGCGACCATCGACCCGCTCTTCGCCGAGCTGCGCACCCGGCTGCCCGGGCTGGTGGCGGCGGCCCGGGAGCGGCAGGCGGGCGAGCCCGCGCCGCTGCCGCTGGACGGCCCGTTCCCGGTGGACGCGCAGAAGCGGATCGGGCTGGCGCTGATGCGGGCGCTCGGGTTCGACTTCACCCGCGGGCGCCTCGACATCAGCCTGCATCCGTTCTGCGGCGGCGCCACGGACGACGTGCGGATCACCACCCGTTACGACGAGGCCGACTTCGGGCGGGCGTTGATGGGCGTGCTGCACGAGACCGGCCATGCGCTCTACGAGCAGGGCCGCCCGGCCGCATGGCGCAACCAGCCCGTCGGCAAGGCGCGCGGCATGAGCCTGCACGAGAGCCAATCGCTGATCGTCGAGATGCAGGCCTGCCGCAGCCGCGAATTCTTCGCGTTCCTGGCGCCCCTGGTGCGGGCGGAGTTCGGCCGCGACGGCGCCGCCTTCACGGCCGAGAACCTCCACCGCCTGCACACGCGGGTCGAGCCCGGCTTCATCCGGGTGGATGCCGACGAGGCGACCTATCCGGCCCACATCCTGCTGCGCTACGACCTCGAATCCGCGCTGATCGCCGGCGACCTCGCACTGGCCGACCTGCCGGGCGCGTTCAACGACGGCATGCGCCGCCTGCTCGGCCTCACCGTTCCGAACGACCGCCTCGGCTGCCTGCAGGACATCCACTGGCCGAGCGGCGCCTGGGGCTACTTCCCGACCTACACCCTCGGGGCGATGGCCGCCGCCCAGCTCTTCGCCGCGGCCAAGCGCGCCGAGCCGGGAATCTTGCCGGGCCTCGCCACGGGCGACTTCGCGCCGCTGCGGGGCTGGCTGCGCACGCACGTCCACGAACACGGCAGCCGGCTCCCCACCGACACGCTGCTCGAGCGGGCGACCGGCTCTCCGCTCGGGACGGAGGCCTACCTCGCCCACCTCGAGGCGCGCTACGGGCGCCCTACAGCGGAATGATGTCCACGGCCGAGCCGAGGCGTGCCTGCGCCAGGTCGGCCACGTGCCGGTGGTGGGTGAACAGGATCGGCTGCACCGTGCCGCCGATCGCTGCCAGCGCTTCGAGGCCGTGCCCGGTGCGCGCGTCGTCGAAGGTCGAGAACAGGTCGTCGCCGATGAACGGCGCCGGCTCTGCCTTGCCCGCGTAATCCTCCAGGTAGGCCAGGCGCAGGGCGAGGTAGAGCTGGTCGCGGGTGCCCTCGCTGAGACCCTGGACGTGGATCGTCTCGCCGCCCGCGCGGCGCGCCACGATCAGCGCCTTGTCGGCCTCGTCGTAATCCTGCGCGAGGCCGGAGAACGCGCCTCCGGTGAGCGCCGCCATGATCCCGCCGGCGCGGGCCAGCAGCGGGTCCTGCTGCCCGGTCCGCTGGCGGGCGATCGCGGTGCCGAGCATCAGGCTCGCGAGCTTCAGGACCGCCCATTGCCGGGCGCTGCCCTGTAGCTCGGCCTCGGCGGCCTTCTTCTGCGCCAGCGCCAGCTCGGCGCCGGTGCCGCCCTCCAGGGCCTCCCGCCGACGCTCGTTCCGGTCGCGCTCGGCGAAGGCCGTCTTGCCGCGCTGGTCGAGGTCCTCGTCCTCCATCGCCAGACGGCGCAGCCCCGCCTCGATCGCGTCCGGATCGATGGCGGCGAGATCCGCGCGCAGCGTCTCCTCGGGGATGCCGTCGGCGGCGCGGGCCAGCTCGGCGCGGCGCGCCTGCGCCTCGGCCCGCAACGCGCGCCGGGCGACGAGGCGCCCGTGCAGGGCCTCGACCACGTCCTGCGCTTCGGCCGAGAGGTCGGGAACCGTGTCGGCGAGAAGCCGCGCGAGCAATGCGAGCGCGTCGTCGCGCGCGCGCATCGCCGCCCCGGCCTCCCGTTCCGCCTCGTCGCGCCGCTTGGCGAGCTCGCGGCGGCGGGTCTCGCTCGCCTGCGCCTCCTGCAGCCGCTTCTGCAGGCTGCGGATGGCGGCGCTCGGCTGGATGTGGGCGAGGTCGGGCGCCAGCTCCGCGATCAGCGGCGTCACCGCGGCCCGGTAGGCCTCCATGTCGCGGCCGATGCCGGCGACCCGCGCGCGGCGGTTCTCGCGCTCGGCGAGCACGTTCGGCACCGCCTGCCAGGCGGCGAGCGCGCGGGTCGCCATCTCGGTCCCGGCCTCGCCGTCGAGCCCGATCGCGCCGACCGCCTCGGCCCAGGCGCTGCGCCAGGCGGCCTGCTTCGTCCTGGCGTCGGATAGGCTCGCCGTGAACCGCGCGATCCCGACCGCGGCGGCGCCGATCCGCGCGTTCGCCTCGCGGGTCGCCTCCCAGCGGGACGCGATGCCTGCGACGCGCTCCTCGATGCGGGCGAGGATCAGCCCCACGTCGAGGCCGGCGAGGTCCGCCAGCTCGGCGCGGGCGGCCAGGTCCAGCAGCGGCGCCCGCGAAGCCTCGATGCGCTCTGTGCGCAGCGCCCGGTCGATGCGCCGCTCGTCGAGGGCGCCCTTGGCCTCGATCAGGGTTTCGGCTTCCCCGAGCCAGGTCGTCATCTCCGCTGGCGTCGCGGCGGCGATGCCGGCCGGGCGCCAGAGGTCGGCCCAGGCGGCCAAGCCCTCGGCGGCCTCGGCTTCGATCTCGGCCAGGATCTCGTCCGCAGCCGCGGACTCGGCCATCTCGGCGTCGAGGCGCTGGCCGTCGGCGGCGTGCTCGGCGACGCGGGCGGCGTCGGCGGCGAGCTCGTCGGCGAGACGGTCGGCGGCCTGGGCCAGGCGCTCGTAGGCTGCGACCTCGCCCGGCGGGCGCCGAACGCCGTCGCTCAGCGCTTCGCGGAGGGGCGCGAAGGCCGCGTCGCGCTCGGCCCGGAGCGCCGACAGGTCGGCGCGGGTCGCGATCGGCCGTCCGGCCTCGCGTTCGCGCAGGCGTGCTTGGCGTGCCGCGACCTGGCGCCTCGCGGCGTCGCGGCGTTCCACGGCCAGCGCGCGCTCGCGCTCCTTGCCGTCGAGCAGGGCTCGGAAGCGGGCGACCGTCTCGACCGTCGGCAGGGGCGCGTCGGCCAGGGCCGCGACGTCGGCGACCGGCGGCGACAGGCGGGCCGCCTGGCCGCGCAGCACCTGCTCGGCGCGCCGCACGGTGGCGTCGAGGGCGTCGCGCTCGACGATCGCGGTGCGGATCGCCACCAGCGGCCGCAACGCCTCGCGGAACGGAGCCGGGTCGACGGGGGTGCCGCCCTCGGCCACGTCGCGCAGCAGGCCCTCGTGCTCGGCGCGGGCCGCGCCGAGGTCGCGCTCCAGGCGGGCGATGGCGGCGGCGTCCTCCTGCCCGTCGCGGATCAGCGCCTCGACCCGGGCGCGCTCGGCGTCCGAGGGTTGGCGCCGCGTCAGCGCCTCCACGTCGGGGAGGCCGACCCGGACGGCGAGCCGGGCGAGTTCGGCGTCGAACTGGTCGGCCTCGCCCTGGATGCGCGGCAGGTCGGCCCCGTTCTTGTCGAAGCGGTCGATCCCGCGAAAACCTTCCAGGATCTCCTCGGCGCGCCCGACGAGCCCGGCGTCGACCGCCACCGCCGCGAAGGCCGCCCGCGCCGCGTCCGCGGCCGCATCGATGCGCACGGCCTCCGCCTGACGGCCGCGGAGCGCCGCGCAGGCTTCGCCCAGGCGCTCGACCCAGGCGTCGGGGACCTCGACCAGATCGGGTTCGGCGCCGTCCCGCGCCGCGAGCGCGTCGATCTCGGCGATCAGCGGGCCGACGCGCCTGAGCCGCGCGAGCCGCGCCTGCTCGGCGGCGATCCGCATGCGCTCGGCCTTGATCGCGTCCAGCGACGCCCCGGCCGCGGCGATGCCCTCGTTGAGCTCGCGCCAGTCGCCGGCGCGCAACCCCGTCTCGCGGATCGCCTTGCGGGCTTCGTCGTAGCGGTCGAACGCCTGGTAGAAGCTGCGGTCCTGGCGCTTGCGCGGTCCGTAGATCCGGTCGGACTCGGCCTCCAGGCTCTTCTGCAGGTCGCTGTAGCCGCGCAGGCCCGAGGCCGCCGCGAACAGGCTGGCGCCGAGCTCGCCTTCGGCCAGCAGCATCTCCCTGGCCCCCTCGCGCAGGCTGTTCGCGTCGAGGCCGAAGGCGCGGCAGAACACCTCGCGGGTCAGGCCCCCGAGGAAGGGGGCGAGCGCCGCCTCCGGCAGGGCGGCGTCGTCGGCGTCGACCAGGGTGTTGCGGTTGCCCTTGCGGCGTCGGAACGCCAGCCGGCCGCCGTCGGCGCTGCCGATCTCGGCGCCGATCCGCAATTGCGGCATCTCGTGGAGGAAGGCGTAGGCCGTGCGCGTCTCGATGCCGAACAGCAGGTCCGTCACCGCGGCGAGCGCCGAGGATTTTCCGGCTTCGTTCGGCCCGAGCACGACGTGCAGGCGCGCGTCCGCACGGAATTCGACCCGCCGCCCGGTGAAGGGTCCGTAGCGTTCGAGGTCGAGGCTCAAGAGGCGCATGGGTGTCTCCGCTCCGCCGAGACCGGGCGCAAGTTCGGTGGGGGCGCCGGGCTCGGCATGCGCGCCAAGCTCGGCATGCGCGCCAGGCTCAGCATGCGCGTTTGGTGAGGCGGCCGAGGATCATCGCCTCGGCCTCGGCGCAGAGGGTGTCGAGGTCGCCGGCCATGTCGCCGTCCTCGGTCGCCGGCATCTTCGCGGCGATCTCGGCGAGCGCCGCCGTCGCGCGGGCGCGGAACTCGGGGTCGCGGTCGATCTCGGCGAGCAGCGTCGCCGGGTCGATGGCGTCGACGACATTCTCGCGCGGGCCGCCGCTCGGGCGGGCGGTCTCGATCTTCAGCTTCTCCAGCCAGATGTCCTCGTGGACGCGGTCGGCGGCGGCCTGGATCTCCGCGGTGAGGGTTTCGCGGTCGGCCGCGAGCCGGTCGTGGGCGGCGGTGGTCCCGGTGAGGTGCACCCGCACCGCGAGCAGGCGGCCCTCCGCCAGCGCCGCCAGCGGACGCATCGCCGCCTCGACCAGCGCCACCGCCTGCGCCTCGGTCTCGGCCTCGTCGACGGCGACGGAGAGGTTGTGGAACCGGGCGTGGTCGACGATCAGGCGGCGCACGCCCGCCACCTGCCCGTCGGAGACCTCGACGGCGACGGCGCCCTTGGGCCCGCATTCGCGGATGCTGCGGCCCTGGAGGTTGCCGGGGAACAGGATCCAAGGATCCTGCGACAGCTCGGTGTAGTCGTGGATGTGGCCGAGCGCCCAGTAATCGTAGCCGCGCGCCCGCAGGTCCGCGACCGAGCACGGCGCGTAGGTCGCGTGCTGGGCGTGGCCGGTGCAGGAGGTGTGCAGCACCCCGACGTTGAACCAGCCCGGCACGGCGGCCGGGTAGGACAGCGACAGGTTCTCGTCGACCGCCCGGTTCGGAAAGCTCTGGCCGTGCAGGGCGACCTTCAGCGCGTCGAGCCGTATGGTCTCCGGCTTCTTGGTCGAGAAGGTGCGGACCGCCTCCGGCAGGGTGATCGCCTTGGTGATCACGCTCTCGGCGTCGTGGTTGCCGCGCACCAGCACCACCGGGATGCCGGCGCGGTCGAGCCGCGCGACCTGGCGGGCGAAGAACAGGCCGATCGAGTGGTCGGCCCAATCGCCGTCGTAGACGTCGCCGGCCACGATCAGGAACGCGACGCGGGCCTCGATTGCGTGGCTGACGAGGTCCTCGAACGCCCGGCGCCCGGCCGAGGCGAAGCGCTGGGCGATCTCGGCATTCCGCGCGCCGAGCCCGGCGAGCGGGCTGCCGAGATGCAGGTCGGCGGCGTGGATGAACGTGAAACGCGTCATGGATTCCAAAGATCTGGAGCGCCGTCTGGAGCGCCCCCTTGCGGCCTCGGTCCGGTCGAGATGGGTTCTGGGCGCTTGCGGCGCACGGCTCAAGGGTGGAGGAGCGTTGCGTCAACAGGGCAACGGGATCGTGGGTCGCGCGTTGGGAGGCGGGCGAAACCCGCCCGGTCCCATCCCGGTCTCGCGCCTGCCCCAGGCTGTCGGAAGAGCGCGGTCAGGAGCACGAACGGCCCGCATGGCGACATCCCAGGTCTCATCCCAAGCCTCATCCCAGGTCTCATCCCAGGTCTCTTCGGCCCCCCTCGGCCTCGATTCCGTCGCGCCGGCGCCGCTCCGACAGGCGGATGCCGCGGCGGCGTCGCGCAAGGTCGTCAGCTGGAACCTGCTGCGCCGCACCGGCGCGGCGGTCGAGGACGTGGTCGCGCTGATCGAGCAGGAGCGGCCGGACCTGCTGCTGATGCAGGAAGCCACCCGCGAGATCGCCGGGATCACCGAACGGGTCGGCGGGTCCTACGCCTGGGTGCCGCTGCCCGGCCGCATCCACGGGCTGGCGATGTGGTGCCCGACGCCGTGGGCGACGAACCCGGCCGTGGTCACGCTGCCGTCCGGCGCGGTGGTCCACCGGGTCTGCCAGGTGCTCGATTTCGGCGACTTCGGCGTGGCCAACGTCCACCTCTCGCACGGCCAGATGCTGAACCGGCGCCAGCTCCGCCGCATCGTCGGCATGCTGCCCGAGCGCTCGGCGATCCTGGGCGACTACAACATCGTCGGGCCGGCGCTGCTGCCGGGCTTCCGCGACGTGGGGCCGCGCCGGCCGACCCATGCCATGGTCGAGATGGTGCCGCTGCGCCTCGACCGATGCCTGGTGCGCGGCCTCGTCTGCCGCGAGCACGCGGTGCTGCCGCGCGGGCCTTCCGACCACCGGCCCATCGTCGTCCACCTCAGCCCGGCCCCGCCCGGCGAGGCCCCGCGCCTTCGCTTCAGAGGTATGGCAGCAGCAGTCGCACGCCTGCGTCGCGCAAACGGACCGGCAAGGCCCGCGCGTCGATCGCCTCCATCGTGAGCGGCGTCTCCATCTTGGCGCGGATGAACGTCTCGAGCTGAGCGGCGAGCGCCGCGTCGTGGATCTCGACGTTGAGCTCGAAGTTCAGGCGGAAGCTGCGCATGTCCCAATTCGCGCTGCCGACGAAGCACCAGGCCCCGTCCACCACCATCGCCTTGGAATGGTCGAAGGGCGGCTCGTCGAGCCAGATCCGCACGCCGTTGCGGATCAGCGGCGCGACGTGCGCCCGCGTCGCCCAATCGATGAAATGGTGGTCGCTGACCCGCGGGATGACGATGTCCACCGTGATCCCGCGCTGGCTCGCGAGGATGAGGGCGTTCATCACCACCTCGTCCGGCAGGAAGTAGGGGGTGACGAAGCGGACCGAGCTGCGGGCGCAGGCCAGCGCCTGGAGGATCACGAACTCGATCTTCTCGACGTCCGCGTCGGGCCCGGAGAGGACGACCCGGGCGATGGAGTCGCCCACGGGTTGCAGGTCCGGGAACCAGTCAGGCCCTTCGAGCACGCCGCCGTCCGCGAAGGCCCAGTCGGCGCTGAAGGCGAGCATCAGCTGCTCGACCACCGGGCCGGCGACGTGGAAGTGCGTGTCGCGGATCGGGTGGTCGGGGCGGGTCCGCAGGCGGTTCGGCTGCGAGATGTTGAGGCCGCCGGTGAAGGCCTCGCGCCCGTCGAGGATCAGCAGCTTCTTGTGGGTGCGCAGGTTCAGGAACGGCATGCGCCAGGGCAAGCCGGAATGCATGAACAGGGCGGCCGGCACCCCCGAAGCCCGCAACCGTCGAAAGGCCGCCGCGCGGAAATAGCCGCCGCCGATGCCGTCGATGATCACCCGCACGGCCACGCCGCGGTCCTGCGCCGCCTTCAGCGCCGCGCAGAAGGTCCGCCCGGTGGGGTCGTCGCGGAAGATGTAGCTCGACAGGGCGATGCTCGACCGCGCCCGGTCGATCGCGCCGAGCATCACCGGGTAGGCGGCGTCGCCGTTGCGAAACAGGCGCAGTGTGTTGCCGGCCAAAGCCGGCAGGCCGGTGATCCGGCGCACCGCCTTGTCCAGCGGCCACATCACCTCGGGGACGATGGCGTCCTCGGTGTTCGGCGCGCCCGGCGCCGCGGAGGGCTTCGACTGGAACTTGCGTGCGCGGCGCTCGACCCGGTTGATCCCGAACAGGAGGTACAGGGCCGTCCCGAACACCGGCGAGAGCCACGCCAGCCCGATCCAGCCGACCGCGACGCTGACCCGGCGCTTGCGCAGGAGCGCATGCACGGTGACGCCGAGCGCCAGCGCGGTCCCGACGACGGCCGCCACGTCGGCTCGCAGGTGGGCGGTGGCTTGCAGCCACCGGATCAACGCGTCTTCCAAAGCCCGTATCCGCTCTCGATGCCCCCGGGGCGATATAAGGGAAACGGGGCGACGCGCGGACGGTGCGCAGGGTTTTTTCGGTGAGTCAGCGTCCGGCGGGAAAGCGGTCCAGCGACGATCGTCGCGGTTCGTTCGCGCTCCGCTCCTACGTCCGTTGCCTGCATGCCGTCGGGGTGATTCATCTCCGTCATCCGACGCCAGATACGGATGGGAGAAAACGATGCCCAAGCCATCGAAACGGACATTCTTGGCCGAAGGCCGTCAGACGCCGGCCGCCGACACGAGCGCGGTGCCCCGCCGTGAGGTCTTCCGCGGCCTCGCGGTGCTAGGCCTCGGATTGGCTGCAGCGCCGACGCAGGCCCGCGAGCCCGCGGCACCATCGATCGAACGCGAGGAGTTCCGGGTCCCGACCGGTGAGGACGGGATCGAACTCTACGTCCGCAACAAGCGTCCGGCCGGGCAATCGCGCTTCGCCGCCGACCGGATCCTGCTCTACGTCCACGGGGCGACCTATCCAGCCTCCACCGCCTTCGATCTTCCGCTCGCTGGGCTATCGATGATGGATTACCTCGCGGGACTCGGGTTCGACGTCTACCTCGTTGATTTGCCCGGCTACGGCTTCTCGAGCCGGCCGAAGCAGATGGACCAGGCAGCCGCGGACAACCCGCCGTTCATGCGCACCGCCGACGCTGCGAAGGCCGTCGGTGTCGCGGTCGACTTCATCCTGAAGCGCCGCGGCGTGGACAAGCTCGACTTGATGGGATGGTCGTGGGGCACCTCGACCATGGGTCTCTACACCACGACCCACAACGACAAGGTCAACCGCCTTGTCCTCTACGCGCCGCAATGGATCGCCAAGGCGCCCCCGAACCTTGGCACGTCCGGGCCACTCGGCGCCTATCGTACCGTCACCCGCGACAGCGCCAGGGACCGCTGGCTCAAGGGCGTCCCGGAGGACAAGCGCGGCGACCTGATCCCGGCGGGCTGGTTCGAGCAGTGGGCGGACGCGACATGGGCCACCGACGCCGTCGGCGCCGCGCTCTCGCCCCCGGTGCTGCGCGCGCCGAACGGCGTCGTCGCGGACTCGCAGGCCTACTGGCAGGCCGGCAAGCCGCTCTACGATCCGGGCGAGATCCGCGTCCCGACCCTGATCATCCACGCGGAATGGGACGCCGACCTGCCGAGCTACCAGGCGCAGGAATACTTCACCAAGCTGACCAACGTCCCCTACAAGCGCTTCGTCGAACTCGGCGAGGGCACGCATACGGTGATCATGGAGAAGAACCGCATGCAGTTCTTCCGCGAGGTCGCCGCCTTCCTGCAGGAGGCCGACCCGCAGGCCCTGAACTGAGAAGACGGGGCGCGGTCACGCGACGGCGGACACCGCCTCCCGCACCTGCCCCGGCCGCAGGGTGCCGGTGAGCAGGTCGACTTGGGCGACGAGGCGTTGCAGCTGCGGGCTTCGCGCGCCGCCGGGGCGGTCGGGGAGGGGGTAGCGGTTCTCGGCGAGCGCCTGGAGGTTCGCCGCGATCCAGGCCTTCCAGGTGCCGTCCTCGGCCTGGGTCGGCGCGCCGGCGTGGCGCAGCACGGTGAGGCGGGCGCTGATCCGCCGGAGCGTGGCGTCGGCGACCATCGCGGCCTCGACCTCGGGATGGTGCCCGGCGCGGGGCTGCTGCAGGGCGCGCGACAGGGCGGCTTCGAGGTCGTTGAGCGCGAGGCCGGCGTTGCGGGCGCAGGTCGAGAGCCGCGCCTCGCGCTCCGGGGGCGCCGTGTCGGCGAGCGCCGCCTCGGCGAAGGCGGCATGGCTCGCGAGCGCGCGCCGGAGCTCCTTGCGGACCTGGTCCGGCTCCCAGATCGGCCAGAGCAGCAGGCAGCTCACCACGGCGATCAGCCCGCCAAGGATGGTGAACAGCGCGCGCATGCCGACCACCTCCCAGGAGGAGTGGCCGGGGGTGATCACCTCGATCAGCAGCACGATCAACGGGGTGAGGCAGGCGACGAAGAAGCCGTAGCTCACCTGGCGCGCGGCGAATCCGACGATGCTCAGCGGCAGGATCAGCGCGATCTGCATCAGCGGCGTCGTCGCCATCTGCGCCAGCAGCGCGCCGACGAGGCCGCCGAGCACGGTGCCGCCGATCCGCTCCAGCGCCCGCTGCCAGGTCGCCGCGTAGAACGGCTGCATCGTCAGCACCACGGTCATCACCAGCCAGTGCGAGAACGGGCCGGCCCAGATCAGCGTCGCCGCCAGCGCCGGCGCGCAGACGGCGCTGGCGCGCACCGCGTGGCGGAGGTTGGCCGAGGCCAGGGTGAAGTTGGTGCGCAGCGGCCCGAAGAACCGCGTCCGCCAACCGAGGCTGCCGCCGTCGGCGAGCGCGCCGCCGGGGCGGTAGCCCTCCGGCGTCGAGAGCTTGGCGCCGATCCGGACCCGCTCGACGATCCGCTCGGCCAGGCGCGCGAGGATCGGCGTCGCCTCCAATCCCGCGGTGGCTCGCTCGATCGCCGGCTCCAGGCGCGGCAGGTCGAGGTCGGCGTCGTCGCGGATCGCGCGGGCGATGGCGATCAGCAGCGGGCGCAGGCGCCGCAGGAACAGCTTGGCGGCCGCGCGCCGGTGCGGCTCGGGCGCGCTCTCGATCAGCTCGGCGATTCCGATCAGGCCCGAGAACAGCTGCTCGGCCGTCTCAAGCCGCAGCAGCGCCTGCGCCGTGCGCTCGGAGACGCGTTCGCGCGAGCGGGCGAGGTCGAGCAGGAGGGCGCGCGCCGCCTCGATGCCGGCGCGGACGCCGCGGCGGTGGGCGCGGGCATGGCCGTCGAAGGCGGCCGCGACCGTCTCCGGCGCGGCGGCGAGTTTTTCCAGGTCGCCGGTCAGCCGCGCCAGCGCGTGCCAGACTTCGCCGACGGCGCGGTGCGCCGCGCGATAGGGATGCAGCCGCCACAGCACCAGCGCCAGCACGGTCGCCCACAGGCCGCCCGCGAGGAACATCGCGGCGATGATCGCCGCCTCCTCCGGGCTCAGCGCCCGGTCCATGGCGATGCACAGCACCACCACGAGCACGTTGCCCGCGGCCTGGGCCTGCACGCTCCAGACCCGGGCGTAGGCGCAAGCGAAGATCACCGCGCAGGCGGCCGGCACCACGACGAGCGGCCCGTAGGGCTGGATCAGCCCGAACACCCCCCAGATCAGGCCGCCGAGCACCGAGAAGGCGGTGAGCACCCGCAGGCGGATGCGGATCGGGCCGCCGGTGTCGCAGAAGCAGGTGAGGTTGGCCGCAAGCGCCATGGTCAGGAGCGGCGGCCACTGGATCCATTCGTTGGCCAGCAGCACGATCGCGAAGGCGAAGGCCGCGCGCACGCCCTCGACCAGGCTCAGCCCGCGCGGGTCGAGTGCCACCGGCAGCCGCGTCAGGTCGGAGCCCGGCCGGCCGAGGCTGCCGCGACCGCCCGCGGTGCGGCGGCGGCGGGCACGGAGCACCGTCCGCTTGGCGGGGTTCCGCGGGGCGCTCGGGACGGGGTCTGCCAACCTGCGGCTCCAGCGCCGGACCGGTCGTCGACGCATCGGAGGTCTAGAGCCGTTCGCCCGCGAGCGGAACCGGTGACGGCGGCATTGCGGACCTGCGCGTGCCGATCCCGAAATTGCCGTCGTCGGGCGTCATCTCCCGGCGATGATCGTCACCCTGCCGCCGGCCCCGCCCGCCCTCGTCGAACCTGTGTCCGCGCGCGCCTGCGATGCCGCCACGCGCGCCCGCCTGCTGTCGCCCCCGCGCCCCGGCGACGACACCGCCGCGATCGCCTGCTCGATCACGCTGAGCCCGGGCGACCACGTCCTGCGCCGGGTCGTCGTCGAGGGCGCGGAGGCGTCGGGCGCGGAGATCGACTGCGCCGGCGCGACGATCGGGCGAGCCGAGCCGGCGCCGACGCTCGCCGACTTCGCGGTCGAGATCCGCTCGCGCGCGCCGGCCGGCCCCGGCGGGACCTGGTCGCGCCCCAGCGGCGTCATGCTTCGCAACTGCCGCATCCTCGGCCACGTCCGCGTCTGGGGCATGGGCCTCAACGGCCAGGGGGCGGCGGTGAAGGCGTCGTCGCACAGCCTCGGCCATACCGAGCGGGCGCAGGCGGCGGCGCCGACCGAGGTCACGATCCGCGATTCGACGATCACCGCGCTCGGGCACATCCCGCTCTACCTCGCCCCCGGCGTGACGCGGTTCACCCTGCAGGGCTCGACCCTCGACGGCCGCTCGGGCGCGGACGCAATCTACCTCGACGCCGAGAGCGCCGACAACGTCATCGCCGACAACACCATCGCCGTCGCGCTCGGGCGGGAGGCGATCGCCGTCGACGGCTCGGCGCGCAACCGCATCACCGGCAACCGCATCGCCACGCAGGGCCAAGGCGGCGTGCGGCTCTACCGCAATTGCGGGGAGGGCGGCACGGTCCGCCACCAGACGCCGTCGGACAACGTCGTCACCGGAAACACCTTCACCGGCGACGGCCTGTTCGCGTCGGCGGCGATCGTGGTGAATTCTCGCGGCGGCTGGCGGCTCTATTGCAGCCAGGATTCCGGCTATCCCTTCGGCAGCAGCCTCGACAATGCCGACGGCGGCACCGGCAACGTCGTCGCGCCGAACACGGTCGAATAGGCCCTTATCATGATGTGCTGTCTTTCGCCGAAAAGGCGTCCGCTTCGGCGGAAGGCGCTCTCTTGGTCGACATCAGACGCTTGGCACTTGCAGCGGAGGGCTGCTTTCGACCCTTAGCGGACCATACGAGCGAAGTGTGGGTTGCAGGTTCTACCGTGGTGGCAACCGAACTTCGCTGTAGCGCATACGGTCTAAATTCCCTTGCGCTTCGAGCTTACCTAGTGAAACAAGCAATTTGATACGCTCTGCTATTGCTGTGTCCTTTATTCCTCGACGAGGGTTAGCATGAATTATTATAGCCGTGATCATGGCCACTTTCTGCCAGCGCTCTTTTGCAGCGCGCATAATTTCATCGTCGATCATAGCCGCGACTGAGACATCAGCAATGCTCATGGCTACTGGCTGATCCATTTCTACCCCTCCCAGGTCCGCTTTCCAACTTTAGTGGATCCCGCGATTGGATGCCCAGCGTCTGATTTCGACCATCAGCCGCCGGCCATCACCAGCGCCCAGAACCGCTTGTAGCGGGTGCCCGGTGCGTCGACGCGGGCGATGCCGATGCGGTGGATCTGCGGGATCAGCATGTTCTTGTTGTGCTCGGGCGAGGCCTTCCAGCGGGCGAGCACCTGATCGAAGGTCTCGGAGCCGGCGCTGAGGTTTTCCGCCGACCAGGACCGGCCGAGCCCGGCCGAGGCCATCCGCGCGGTGAAGCTGCCGCCGACCTCGTGGCTGAGCTGTCCGGTGCGGGCGTTGTTGCCGGCCTGGAACGCGGCCGCCGTCACCAGCCCGGCGTCGACGGTGACCGGCCCGAGCCCGTGCTGGGCGCGGTAACGCGAGATCGCGGCGGCGGCCGCATTCTCGTCGAGGATCACGGGGCTGACCGGGCCGGCGCTCTCGATGAGCGTCGGAGTCCCGCAGCCGGCGAGCGCGAGGGCGAAAAGGCCGTAGGCGGCGAAGGCCTTGAGGCGGCGGGCGGCGCTGTATGGCATCGGGAACGGGTTCGCTGGCGGGACGGAGCCTCGCCTTGGCCCGTCCCATGCGGCGAAACCGGGGCGCGCGACGGCGCACCGTGCGCAAGGGCGGGCGCCTGTGCCCGCGATGCCACGCCCGCCATCAGATCCGCGTGCCGGGATCGCGCATCGGCGCGCCGCAGCGCCACCCGGCGATCCGGTAGTCCGGGTGTTCCTCGACCCAGCGCGCAAGCTGCGGCTGGGCGACGTGCTGGCAGGCGCGGGGCGTCGCCACGTCGAGCGGCATGCGCCGCGCTTCGCAGGTCTCGGGCGCGTTCGCCATGCAGGCGGTGAAGTAGAGAAAGAACACGCCGCTCATCGCGATCCTCCGAGGCCCGCTGCCCTTCGGCGCGTCGCGAGGAAGCTAGCACCGGAGCAGCGTCCGTCGATGCGCCGTTCCATCGCAGACCCATGCGGGCCGACCGCGACCTCGGCGGAGGCACCTCAGGCGCGCCACGAGGGCCGTTCCTGCACGGGGATAGGCTGCATTCGAGCCTCGTCTCCGATCGGACTTTTAGGTGTGATGCGTAATCATTCCCCAGTGGTTGCAGCCGTGGGCCGCCTTGCACCCGTGTTTCAGCGGTGAATAATGAACATCGCATCGACCGACGTGTCGAATGGACTCGCTTCGGCCGACCCGTGACGTTGCAATCCTTCAGTTTCGCCGCGCAGTCGCCGGACGCCCCCGACGGATTCGGCACCTACCACGACCTCTACGCCCACGGTTCCGACGTGGCCCTGACGGGGGAGGGGTTCTACGCCCGCTTCCAGGCCCACCGCTTCCCGCGGATGGTGGTGTTCGATCGCCATCTGAACGGGCTGGTGCACAGCCGTGGCGCGGCGCGCGTGCGCCGCGACGGCTTCGACCACGTCAACCTCCACCTCCTGCTCGCCGGCCGCCTGTCCGGCGGCGTCCCGGGCGACGAGGTTCGGGTGGCGCCCGGCGAGATCCTGCTGTTCGACACCACCCGGCCGCAATCGAGCCGGGCGGACCACGCGCACGTCGTCACCGTCGCGCTCGCGCGCGATCCGGTCGAAGGCTCGCTGCGCGGGCTTCGCGGCTTCCACGGCACGGTGCTGCCCGAGGCGAGTGGAGGGCTCGTCGCCGACCTGATGGTCTCCCTCGCCCGCCGAGCGTCCGCCATGAACCCGCGCGCGGCGGCGGGCGCGGCCCGCGCCCTGACGACGGTGCTGGCCGCCGTGCTCGACGACAGGACCGGGCTCGGCTTCGACCCGGACACCGAAGCGCAGCTCGTCCTGCTGCGGCGCGAGCGCGCCGAGGCGTTCATCGCCACGCGCCTGTCGGACTCTACCCTCGACGCCGAAACCATCGCGCGGGGCGTCGGCGTCTCGCGCAGCGTCCTGTATCGCTCGTTCTCGGAGGATGGCGGCGTCGCGAACGTGCTCCGGCTCCGGCGGCTCGAGAGCCTGCGCGCCTGCCTGAGGCGACCGAGCGAGACCCGCTCGATCGCGGCCCTGGCCTTCGCCTGCGGCTTCGGCAGCGAAAGCCATTGCAACCGGGCGTTTCACGCGGCATTCGGGCGGCCGCCGGGACAGTTCCGTGCCGACCTGCAGCGGGCGCGCGCCTCCCGGGCGGGGATCGCCGACGCCCGGTCGCAACTCGCCGCGTGGCTTTGTGAACTCTACTGAACCGGCGCTCGCGTCCACACCTCGTCGCCTACCGACCGCGGAGCGAAGCGGCGGATCGTCCGGCTGGGGGCTGGTGCTGCTGCTCGCGGCGACGCAGTTCTTCGCCTTCAGCGACCGGTTCCTGATCACGGTGCTCGCCACGCCGCTCAAGCACGATCTGGCGCTGAGCGACGCCGAGGTCGGCCTGCTCCAGGGCTCGGCCTTCGCGCTGCTGCATGCGGCGGGCTTGCCCTGGGTCGGCGCGTTGGCCGACCGCGGGCATCGGCGCACGCTCCTTCTCGGCTGCCTCGTGGTGTGGACCCTCGCGACGCTGGCCTGCGGCCTCTCCGGCTCCTTCGCCGCCCTGTTCGTGAGCCGCATGCTCCTCGGCCTGGGGCAGTCGGGCGTCGTCCCGGCCGCGTTGTCCCTGCTCGCGTTGCGGGTCGGGCGGGCGCGGCTTGGGCGTGGGGTCTCGCTGCTGACCACCGGCGGTACGCTCGGGCGAAGCCTCGCCCTCCTCGTCGGCGGGGCGACCCTCGGCTGGCTGACGGGGCAGGGCGGCCTGACGCTGCCGGGCTTCGGTGCGCTCGCGCCCTGGCAGGCCCTGTTCGTGCTGGCGGCCCTGCCGAACCTCGTGCTGCTGGCCTTCACCTGGGGCATCGCCGAACCGCCCCCTCCGTCGGTCCCGGTCCCACTGCCGCCGTGGTCGCGCGCCTTCGCCTGGATCGTCCGGCACGGCCGCGCCTACCTGCCCCATACCGTGGCTTCGACCGCCGCGATCCTCATGGGCCAGACGCTGACCGCCTGGGCGCCGACCTTCTACGTGCGCGCCTTCAAGGTGACGCCGGCCGAGAGCGGGCTGATCCTCGGCCTCGTCGTGCTGGTTGCGGCGCCCGTGGGACACATCGTCAGCGGGATCGTGCTCGACCGTGCGAAGCGCAAGCGCCCGCGCGCCGCACCGCGGATGCTGGGGCTCGGGCTCCTGCTGTCGCTGCCTGCGACCCTCGTCATGGTGTTCGCGCCCGGGCTCGGCCTCTCGCTTGGCGGGTTCGCGGCCCTGGTCGCGGCCCTCGGCTTCTGCAGCCCGCCGAGCCTGGCCGGCATCCAGTTCCTGACGCCGGTCGCCCTGCGGGGGCGGATCAGCGGCCTGTTCATCGCCTTCGTGACCCTCGTGGCGCTCGGCGCCGGGCCGGCCCTGCTCGGTCTGCTGAACGACCGGGTGTTCGGCGCGGACGGGATCGGGCGCGCCTTCGCCGCGCTGTTCGCCACCGTCGGCGGCCTCGGCCTGGTCTCCGCCGCGATGGCGGCCCGTCGCGGGCAGGGCGTGAGTCTTTTCAAGCCGCGTGGAGGCCGGCGCGTTTGAAACGCGCTGATCAGGCCAACTCCACCGCACGGCCGAGGGCCACGGGCGCGAAGGCCTGCATCAGCGCGCGGTCGAGGTGGCCTTTCATCCCCTCCATCGTCGCCAGCGCCTCGGGGGCAGCGACGGAATCGCGGTAGGTCCGGCGCTCGGTCAGCGCCGAGAACACGTCGCAGATCGCGACGATGCGGACGAGGTCGGTGATCGCGCCGTCGCGCAGGCCGGCCGGATACCCGGTGCCGTCGAGCTTCTCGTGGTGGTGGCGCACCACCTCGACGATCGCCGGATCGAATCCGCCCTGCGCGTCGAGCAGCCCCGCGCCGATCTCCGGATGCCGGCGCATCAGGCGCATCTCCTCCGCCGTCAGCCGGCCGGGCTTGTTCAGGATCTCGACGGGGATGCGCGCCTTGCCGATGTCGTGCAGCAGCGCGGCCTTGGTCAGGCGGTGCCGGTCGGGGCGCGAGAGGCCGACCCGGCCGCCGAACGCCGCGGCGTAGCCGGCGACGCCGAGGGTGTGCTGGTAGACGCCGGCGTCGTGGCGCCACACCGTGGCGAGCCAGTCGCCGATGCCGACCTCCGACACCGCGGCCAGGACGATCTCGGTGCCGCGATCGATCTCGCTCGGTTGGAACGGCGCGCCGAGCGCCGCCGAATCGAAGATCTCCGACACGATCGTCGTCGCGGCGGCACTCCGCGCGTCGAGCACCCGGGTCCGCGCGATGGCGACCTCGATCATCGCGAAGGCGTCGGCGAGGATCGCTTCGCGCCGCGTCGCGGCCGGCAGGGTCTTCAGGATGGGTGACGTGGGCCGGCGCCGCGCGGCGTCGCGCTCCAGCACGAGCGTCGGCGTCAAGGCGGTGTCGGCGCGGACGGCGTCGGCGCCGGCTGCCGGCAGGTCGATCACCACCAGCGCGGGGCGGGCGCCGCCTTCAGGCCAGGCCGAGACCGTGCGGCACGGCATCACCAGGTCGATCCCGCGCGCCAGGGTGCGCCGCAGGTCCGGACGGTCGGTGATCAGGAGGACGAACGCGTCCTCCATGGCCGGGAACGGAGCGCCCTGTGCCAATGCCGGCCTTCCTCGGTTGTCCTCGTCAACGCCGTGTTGACGATAAACCGAACTTCATGAGTGAACCGTTTCCGGCCTCCTTCGGCGACGCCATCATGATGCCTGATTCGGCATCGGGCCTCGCCCCTCGACTCGCGGGCAGAGTGCGCAGACGCGCGGCGGATTACAACTCGGACGCGTGCTCAGGCGGCGGTGGCGCCGTGGACGTCGGCTGCGACCGAGCGGGCACCGCGCGCCTCGGCGCCGTCGGTGAGGAAGTCGGCGAGCTTCACGACGAGCAGCACCTGGACGCTGGCGAGGGCGGCGAAGACGGCGAGGAACGAGGAGAACATGGCGGGATCCCGATGCGTGTTGCGACGCAATAGATCTCATGGTGCGCTGCATTCTGGTATGCCAAACGCCACATACCAATCATGTAAGGCGCGCATGCGTTCGCGCGCGGTGGACGGAGTGCACCACGCGCGCAGGAAGATCGGAAAACCGGGATCGGTTCAGTCGAGGTAGGCGCCGTAGGCGTCGACGTGGTCGGCGAGGCCGATGCCGTGGTCGCGCACGAGCCGCTCGGCGGCTTCCACGTCGCGCGCCTCGAGCGCCTTGATGATCGCGACATGCTCGCGGATCGACTTCTCGGCCCGGTCGCCCTGGCGGAGCGCGGTGTTGCGGATGCCGCGCACGTGCATCAGCAGGTTGCTCGACAGCTCGGAGATCACCGCGCATTGCCCGAGCGAGATGATCTTCTGGTGGAAGCGGATGTTGGCGTCCGAGTACTCGTCGATGTGCTCGGCCGGCCGCCCGTCGTAGAACTCGGGGAAGGCCTCGCGCAGCGAGCGCAGCTCGGCATCCGAGGCCCGGGTGCAGGCGAGCCGGGCGGCCATGCTTTCGAGTGCCGCCCAGGAATGGATCATCCCGACGATCTCCTTCTTCGTCTTCTTGATGACGAAGACGCCGCGCCGGGCCTCGGACCGGACGAACCCTTCCTGCTCCAGCACGGTCAGCGCCTCGCGCACCGGCGTGCGGCTGACGCCGAGATCCTGCGACAGCTTGCGCTCGTCGAGGCGCACCTCGTCCGGGCGCCCGTAGATGTCCATGTTGGTGATGAACGTCTTCAACGCCTCGTAGGCGAGGGTGCGCAGGCTCGAACTGACCACGATCGGCTTGATGCTGAGCGACTCGGAGTTCGACATGCCGTATCCGTCGGTCCGCGTTCTTGGATTGGAATTCGACGCGCGACCGATCGCCGACGTAACGCAAACCTTGGCGTCAGCCTAGATGGCACACGCGGCGATGCAGGGTCGGTCGGATCGGCCGTCGCTCGGCTCCGAAGCCTCGCACTCGGGCCGAGCCGTCCCTTTGAGGACCACGTCTGTCGGCAGCTCCTAATCCGAACGAAATTTCTGTATTTTTATTCCGGTCGCGTTGACAGGTTCCGAGCGGATATCGCACGATATTTCTGGCATACCGTAGACCAGAGATCGCCCAGCCGGTGCGCTGACTTTTTCTTGTTGCGGTGCCAAAAGTTTTTCCGAGATGAACCGTGCAATCGAAGCTGCATCGGAAGCCGGAACGCGGCATCAGGACCATGCCGACATTGCGGTTCTCGCGTGGACGAAGGTCTCCGCGCGACGACATCGAGGATTGAAGGGCGTCGGCGAATAACGGCGCAAAGGTCGGCGACCGTCCCTTTCGGGCGGTTCCCGATCCGACGACGCCGCGACCAACGCGGACGACACGCCACGTGCCGGACAACCGGCCTCAAGCAAGACCTCTGGGAGGATGACGATGCCAAACGACGACAGACAGGCGATCGGACGGGTGTCCGACGGATATCGATGGATGCAGCTCGCGCTCGGCGTGGTCTGCATGGTGATGATCGCGAACCTCCAGTACGGCTGGACGTTCTTCGTGCCCGACATCCAGAAGAAGTTCGGCTTCGACCGCGCGGCGATCCAGTGGGCCTTCACGCTGTTCGTGCTGTTCGAGACCTGGCTCGTCCCGGTCGAAGGCTGGTTCGTGGACAAGTACGGCCCGCGGGTGGTCGTCCTGTTCGGCGGCCTGCTCTGCGGCGTCGGCTGGGTGATCAATTCCTACGCCACCACGCTCAACATGTTCTATCTCGGCCAGGTCGTCGCCGGCATCGGCGCGGGCGCGGTCTACGGCACCTGTGTCGGCAGCGCGCTCAAGTGGTTCCCGGACAAGCGCGGCCTCGCAGCCGGCATCACCGCGGCGGGCTTCGGCGCCGGCTCGGCCTTCACCGTCGCGCCGATCCAGTGGATGATCGCCGAGAACGGCTTCCAGGCCGCGTTCCTCTGGTTCGGCCTCGGCCAGGGCATCGTCGTCTGCCTGCTCGCCTTCTTCCTGATTTCGCCGAAGAAGGGCCAGGTGCCCGAGGCGGCGGTGAACGCCAACGTGATCCAGACCCGGCGCAACTACGCGCCCGGCGAGGTCGTCCGGCAGCCGATCTTCTGGCTGATGTACTTCATGTTCGTCATCGTCGGCGCCGGCGGCCTGATGATCACCGCCAACCTGAAGCCGATCGCCGCCGACATCGGCGTCGACAAGGTCCCGGTGACGATCATGGGCATCACCATGGTGGCGATCACCTTCGCCGCGACCATCGACCGGGTGCTCAACGGGCTGACGCGGCCGTTCTTCGGCTGGGTCTCGGACAAGATCGGCCGCGAGAACACGATGTTCATCGCCTTCGCGATGGAAGGCTTCGGCATCTACATGCTCTACCTCTGGGGTCACGATCCGCTGTGGTTCGTGCTGCTCTCGGGCTTCGTGTTCTTCGCCTGGGGTGAGATCTACTCGCTCTTCCCCTCGACCTGCACCGACACCTTCGGGTCGAAGTTCGCGGCGACCAACGCCGGCCTGCTCTACACCGCCAAGGGCACGGCGGCCCTGCTGGTGCCGGCAGCGAACTACCTGCAGCAGAGCTCCGGCAGCTGGGACGGCGTGTTCCTGCTGGCGGCCGGCGCCAACATCCTGGCCTCGATACTCGCCATCGCGGTGCTGAAGCCCTGGCGCAAGCGCGTGGTCGCCAACGCGATGCTCGCCGCGCCCGAGACGACCGCCGCCCGAGGGGCCGTCGCCGCCTGAGGCCGCGACGCTCCACGAGAGCATTTTCCGTGATCCCTGGATCACGGAAAATGCTCTCACCTGCTGTGTGGTCGCATTGTCTCCACGCGAGCCGGCATCCACCTCGCTTGAAAATGCTCCACCGGCCGAACGCAAGGAGGCCCGGCACCGTCTTTACGGTGCCGGGCCTTCGCGCTTATCGGGGGCTGGACAACCGGAAGGGCCGCGAATGGATGCCGACGAGAGCAGGGCGCGGGCGGCTGTGGTGGCGGCCGCGCGCGACCTCGATGCGCAGGGCCTCAACCGCGGCACCTCGGGCAACGTCTCCCTGCGCTGGCGCGACGGCTTGCTGATCACGCCCTCGGGCGTCCCGAGCGCCCGCATCGGCGAGGCGGAGGTGGTCTTCCTGGCGATGGACGGCGGCTTCGACCACCCGCTGAGCCCGTCCTCGGAATGGCGCTTCCACCGCGACATCCTGCGCGAGAAGCCGGCGGTGAACGCGGTGGTGCACGCTCACCCCGATCACGGCACCGCCTTCGCGATGTGCCGGCAGACGATCCCCGCGGTGCACTACATGATCGCCGCCGTCGGCGGCCCGACGATCCGCTGCTCCGGCTACGCCACCTTCGGCACCGAAGAGCTCTCGCGGCTCGCGCTCGAAGCGCTGGAGGATCGCAACGGCTGCCTGCTCGCCAACCACGGCATGATCGCCACCGGGCCGGACCTGCCCAAGGCGCTCTGGCTCGCGGTGGAGATGGAGACCCTGTGCCGGCAATACGCGGTCGCGTTGCAGGTCGGCACGCCGGTGGTGCTCCCCGATGCCGAGATCGCGCGCAACATCGAGAAGTTCAGGAGCTACGGGCCGCGGACGCAGGCTTCCGACAGGTAGGCGCCGCGGGGTTCATTGACGCGGCCGTCTCTTCATCACTTCTGGATAGCGAGGGCGATCACGGTCCACCCGGCAAAGTGCGACACGGCTTTGGCCGGGTTACGGCGTGGGCTTCCTCGCGTCGGCCCTCGTGTTTGCTGACATCACAGGTCATACGATGTCCGGTCGATCGGTTCTGCGGACACGGCGCCCGTTCTCCCGGACGGGTGAAGCGTCCGCGGAACCCGATCCGGGACCCAGCAGAAGACGCCGCGAAGCGTCGATCTCGTTGCGCCGTTCGTATCGAGCCACTGACGCGGCCCTTGTCGATGCTGGGTCCCGGATCGCCGTCCGCTGACGCTCCAGGCGTCCGGGAAAACGGTGCGCAGGCGACGAGTTCAAACGAAAACCGTATCCGTTCGAGGATCGTCGCGCCGACGACGACGAGGTCCCGCGTCGCACCGTTGGATTGCTCGACGCGCGCATGGTCGTCGTCGGGTGGACGCCGCGTGGCACGGACCGTCACGTTTTTACGATGAGGAAAGCCAATGCACGAGAGCAAGCCCTCTACGGCCCGCTTCTCCGCTGATGCGTTCGGCGAAACGGACTTCGCGAAGACGGATGCCCACGTCATCCAGGCGGACGAATACGAAGACGCGCCGGAATTGACGGACGCGATGATGGCCCGCGCCGACGTCCATGTCGGCGACGTGCTCGTGAGCCGGGGGCAGCCGGTCGGACCGGACGCGCGGGAAGCGGAGGCCTTCCGCCTGCCGCCCGCGATCCTAGTGGTCGAAATCTGACGGATGGAACCCATGCTTTGGGTCCGCTCCCGACCCAACATGGTTATCCAGCTGGATGTATCTGATCCCCGAAAGCGGAGACCTTGATGGCGCCTATGAGCCAATCAGTGTTCTTCTCAGGCATCCAATGTCTGGCGTTCTCGGTGGTCCAGATGGTCATATCTCAGATCACCCCGCGCATCATCCCCGCTGTGAAAGTGGCGAACGCGCTCGATGAACCGAACAGTTGGCGATTAGTGTATAATCAGAGATGAAGATGCATTAGCCTGAGCCATCATTGGTCCGATCCCGAAGATAGTAGTAACGTCTAGGAAGTAATTCGTGTATGATGTCGACTGGCAGAAGGGTGCGATTTCAATACTGATAGGAAACCTCCTCTTCCTGCGCTTCCATGATCTGACGCCGGTCCCGGGGCGCCTCTTTCGGAAACAATTTACGAGAAGCTCAATGCGCTCTTCCGCGCCGCGAGCCGGTGCTGAGCTAATGCCGAGGATAGCCGCTTCGTCGGCGGACGTGCAGTCTCATCCCTTTCGGGTTATGATCCCTGGTCGAGCGTTGCCATGCTAGACGCTGACACGGCGTGCGATTGGTCGGGATAGGACTAGCGGCAATACTTCTTCATCCGCGATTATGGTCCGCATCAGCCATTGTCGATGCAACTCGGAGATGTAGCCGCCGACACTTGAATCGCTCCAACCGCACAACGCAGTGCTGGGAATTTACTTTCTATTCCACAAAATCAAATTGATGAGACCAGCAATGAATATTGGCAATCTCGTTTTAGGCAGTATTATATTATATTTATATTTTTATTTCTTTGATTTGCAGTATTATTCAAAATCTGATGCTTTAGGCCAAGACCCAAGCAGCATCATGGGCGCGTTTCTTGATAAAAGGCTGTACAATTTGTTCAATGGTCCTGTCGAGGACGTCGGCACCGTTGCAAGTAAAGTTTCAGCCGCATGCTGGACAACTGTCGTCATGCTGCCTGCCCTGTATCATTTTTACTCAGGTCAGAACGACTGGATACTGCATGCGCTCGGGTATGTAGGTTTGACCTTCCTGCTTGGGCCAGCCGCTATAAAAGACGCGTCGGCTCTACGGCCAAAAGACAAGGCTGTTAGCTTTAGCAGCAAGGTCGGCCGATGGCTGTTTCGGAAGGTTTTTTATGGAGCGTCTGATAAAATTAATGTAATCACAAAGATTGCAGTAATTAGCTTTCTCCTTTGGACAAGTCGAAAGCTATTCGGATGGCCTAGTGAAATTACGTCCTACATCCCGCACGCGCCCTGGTTTCCCGAGCAGATCGGACATGAACGTTCGAACATCATATCTGACGCGGTTTGGATCGTGATGTTTTTCATACTTGCAATCAAGACGATCACCTCGCCCGGCCACATGAGCGCGGCCTGGGGCCCAAATCCAACCCGAAAGACCTCGGACGTGGAGGGGGTCTACTATCTTTTTTCCAGGGGGCTCGTTGCGATCCTGACGATCCATTTTATCGCGTCGTACACCGCGGTAATTACCCACCCCCTTGCGCGGGTCGGGTTTCGCTGATTCCTTCGTGGGATGGGCCGAAGCGA